>UQYT01000016.1 GCA_900545405.1 uncultured Eubacteriales bacterium
AAGCGCTTTTCTTTGGCGGCTCGACACCGTTTCTTTGGGCAAGCACCAAAGAAATGGGGTCGAATCGCAGGACAGGGTAACGACTACCTCCCAAAGTATCGGCGCACACGCAGTAAGTGCGAAAATAAAAGTGGGAAACCCCTTGATAGGGTTTCCCCCTTAAACCCCCTTCCTGATCTCATTTGAGCACAAGGAGAGTTCCGCGCTCTGCGGAGCGGGGGCAGGGGCTCTGCCCCTGCACCCCGCCGCCTTTGAAAAGGCGGGCGAAACTTTCATTCGCGCGATGCGCCAAAAGCCCGCACCAGCCCCTCCCCAAGTCGGGCGAGGAACGTATAGTCCACCGACTTGTAGCGCTCACGCGGCCGGTGGAGCCACCAGGCTAAAAAAGCGCTTTTCTTTGGCGGCTCGACACTGTTTCTTTGGGCAAGCACCAAAGAAATGGGGTCGAATCGCAGGACAGGGTAACGACTACCTCCCAAAGTATCGGCGCACACGTACAAACCAAAAGAAAAAGGGGAAACCCCTTGATAGGGTTTCCCCCTTAAACCCCCTTCCTGATCTTTTATGAGCATAAAGGAGAGTTCCGCGCTCTGCGGAGCGCGGGCAGGGGCTCTGCCCCTGCACCCTGCCGCCTTTGAAAATGTGGACGAAACTTTCAAACGCGCGCAAAGCGCGCTGGAGTTGGAAACATGGTCAAGCTCACTAACCTCAACTTAAAACCCGGAGAGAGCGAGGAGCGGCTCTACGCCCTCGCGGCGGAGCGGCTCGGCGTCCGTGCGAGGGACATAGAGGAACTCGTCATCCTCCGCCGTGGTCTTGACGCACGCAGGCGTGGGGCGATACGCTGGGTCTACTCCGTCCGCGTCCGCCTCCGCGGCGAAGCCCCGGAGCCCGAGGCCGGGTACGAGATACCGCGGCTCTCGGCCTCTGGGCCTCGGCCCCTCGTCGCGGGCTTTGGTCCCGCGGGTATCTTCGCCGCGCTCGTCCTCGCCCGCGCGGGACTGCGCCCCATCGTCCTCGAGCGCGGGCCGCGCATGGACGAGCGGCAAAAGGCCGTCGAGGCCTTCCGCTCCGGCGGGCCGCTCGACCCCGAGGCCAACGTCCAGTTCGGCGAGGGCGGCGCCGGGGCCTTCTCCGACGGTAAGCTCGGCACCGGCACCCACGACGGCCGGATCTCCTGGGTCCTCGCCCGGCTCATCGACCACGGCGCCAAGGCGTCCATCGCCTACGATGCCAAGCCCCACCTCGGCACTGACGTGCTCTCCAGGGTCGTCGTCAGTATCCGCGGCGAGATCGAGGCCCTCGGCGGCAAGGTCCGCTTCCGCACCCGCCTCGACGGGCTCGACGTCCGGGACGGCGCGCTCCGCGGCGTCACCGTCACCTCCGGCGGCGTCTCCGAGTATATCGGCGCGGAGAGCCTGATACTCGCCACCGGCCACAGCGCGCGGGACACCTTCAAGATGCTGCTCGACGCCGGGCTGTCTCTCGAGCCCAAGGCCTTTTCCATGGGCGCGAGGATAGAGCACCTGCAAGCGGACATCGACCTCGCCCAATACGGCGCCCCGCGCGGGAAGAAGCTGCCCGCCGCGGACTACGGTCTGAACGTCCACCTGCCCGACGGCCGCGGGGTCTACACCTTCTGCATGTGCCCCGGCGGCGAGGTCATCTCCGCCGCGAGCGAGACCGGCGGCGTTGTCACCAACGGCATGAGCTACTCCGGCCGGGCCGGAAAAAATGCGAACTCCGCCCTGCTCGTCTCCGTCTCTCCGGAGGACTTCCCCTACGCCGGGCCGCTCGGCGGCGCGATGTGGCAGCGGGAGATAGAGCGCCGCGCCTTTGAGTACGCGGGCGGGCGGTATCTGGCCCCGGCGCAGCTTGCGGGGGACTTCCTCGCCGGACAAGCGTCGTCCGGGCCGGGCCGCGTGGAGCCGAGCTGCCGCCCGGGAGTGTTCTGGGGCGACCTGCGCTGCGTGCTCCCGGAGGTCGTGAGCGCCTCCATGGCCGAGGCCCTGCCGCTGCTGGGGCGGAAGCTCCACGGTTTCGACGCGCCAGACGCGGTGCTGACCGGGCCGGAGACGCGCTCCTCCTCCCCCGTGCGCATACCGCGCGACGGGACGCTCTGCTCCGCCGTGCGCGGGCTCTACCCCTGCGGCGAGGGCGCGGGCTGGGCCGGAGGCATCACCAGCGCCGCCGTGGACGGCATGAAATGCGCCGAAGCGGTCATAGCCGCGCTGGGGGCCGAAATATGAAGCGGCTCTGGCTCATAGGCGGGCCCATGGGCGTCGGAAAAAGCACGGTGGGAAGGCTGCTTCAGGCGCGGCTCCCCCGCTGCGTCTATCTGGACGGCGACTGGTGCTGGGACGCCCGCCCCTTTGTCGTGACGGAGGAGACAAAGGCCATGGTCCTGCGGAACATACGCTTTCTGCTCTCGGGCTTCCTCCGCTGCTCCGAGTATGAAAATGTCGTTTTTACATGGGTGATGCATGAGCAGAGCATAATAGACGCACTGACGGAGGGGCTTCCGGACTGCGAGCTGCGCGCCGTATCCCTGATCTGCCCTGCCGTAGAGCTGGAGCGCCGGCTCTCGCTGGACATCGCCGCAGGACTCCGGGAGCCTGACGTCACGGAGCGCTCCCTTGCCTATCTGCCGCTTTATGAAGCGCTCGGCACCCGGAAACTGGACACAGGCGCCCTCAGCCCCGAGGAGACTGCGGAGCGCATTGAGGACCTATTCAATTCCGAATGGAGGAATTCACAGTGAAAATAGCAGTTATCACCGGCGCCAGCTCGGGCATGGGGCTGGAGTTTGCAAAGGCCATCGACGCAGAGGAGACGCTCGACGAGATATGGCTCATCGCCCGCCGGCGCGAGAGGCTGGAGGACCTCGCCAAGGAGCTGCGCACCCCGGCGCGCATCCTGCCCATGGACCTCGGCGACGCGGCGAGCTTTGACGAGTACAAAAAGCTGCTCGAGCAGGAAAAGCCCCTCGTCTCGACGCTCTGCAACGTCGCGGGCTTCGGGCGTTTTGCGCTCTTCACGGAGACGCCGCTTGAGGTCAATCTGAATATGATAGATATAAACGACAAGGCCCTCGTCGCCATGACGCAGCTCACGCTGCCGTACATGAAGCGCGGCTCCCGCGTCATCAACCTCGACTCGCTCTCGGCCTTCCAGCCGGTGCCCTATCAGTGCATCTACGGCTCGACCAAGGCCTTTGTGCTCAGCTTCTCCCGCGCGCTGAACGTGGAGCTCGAGCCGCGCGGCATCCGGGTCATGGCCGTCTCCCCCGGCTGGGTCAAGACAGAGTTTTTCGAGCACGCCGTCTCCGACAACGGCGCCGTCAACTACTACGACATCCTCTGGGAGCCCGCCGACGTCGTCAAGCAGGCGCTCAAGGACTACAAGAAGGGCAAGGACCTCTCCATCCTGGGCCACAGCGTGCGCCGTCAGGTGCTGCTCGTCAAGCTGCTGCCGCACAGGCTGATAATGAAGATCTGGATGAAGCAGCAGGGCCACGCCCACCGCCCTCCCGAAGATTGACATGAGTTTAATTATTGACAAACCGCCGGAGTGATAATAAAGTAATGTATTGTAGTGCACGCCTTTTCCGGCGGACGCGGAAAGTGAGGAATCAGCAATGAATGTACTTTTTGAGAGGTTCACCCTGCCTGAGCAGCTCAGCCGGGTGATCTACAACAGCCCGAGCGTCATAATCCCCACCAGCAAAGAAGTCCTCTTCGAGCTGATCTTCGGCAATGAGCATACCGATAAGATCGAGGTGCTGTACGACGTAAACGGCAAGCCCGTCAAGGAGGCCGAGGTCGTCCGCTGCAAAAATGGCGCCGCGGTCAACTATCCGGAGGACTACATGCGCCGCCGCGACCCCGATTGTATGCGTATCGCCGACGACCAGCCCACGGATAAGCCGAGATTCGAGGAAGTCTACGGCTACAAGTTCGACACACTTCGCCACGAGACTCTCAAGTGGCTGACTAAGCAGGAGCTGATCCTCGTGCCCTTCAAGGCCGGCGGCTATGACTACGGCTATGAGGCCGTGCTGGTCTGCCCGAGGAACGCGGCCTTCTTCGGCTTCGCGATGGCCCAGCTGCAGGCCTTTGTGGACATACGCACCGTGGACCACTTCAAGCCCCGCGCCATAGTCTATGTCGCGCCCCCCTTCCGGCACACCCACTTCAAGGGCAAGCAGATAGTCGTCCACAACCGCATGCCGGACCTGCACGAGGTCTTTTCCTACAACCTCTACCCCGGCCCCTCCGCCAAGAAGGGCATATACAGCGTGCTGCTCGACATCGGCGAGCAGGAGGGCTGGGTCACGGCGCACGCCTCCTCCGCGAGGATAATCACGCCGTACGAGAACGAGATGGTCATGATGCACGAGGGCGCCTCCGGCGGCGGCAAGAGCGAGCTGCTGCAGGACGTCATGCGCTGCGCCGACGGCCGCGTGCTGCTCGGCGTGGACCTGGTGACGGGCGAGGAGCGCTACATCAGCATGAGCGACACCTGCACCATAGCCCCCGTGACCGACGACATGGCCATGTGCCCGCCCAGCATCCAGAAGAACGGCGGCAAGCTCAGCCTGGTGGACGGCGAGGACGGCTGGTTCGTCCGCGTCGACGGCATCACCTCCTACGGCTGCGACCCGATGTATGAGCGCATCGCCATCCACTCCAAGGAGCCGCTGATGTTCTTCAACCTGGAGGCCGTGCCCCGTGCGACCTGCCTGCCCTGGGAGCACGTGCTCGACTCCGACGGCAAGCCCTGCCCGAACCCGCGCATCATCGTGCCGCGCCGCATGATCGAGAACATAGTCACCACGCCCGTGGACGTGGACGTGCGCTCCTTCGGCGTGCGCATGCCGCCCGCGACGGCCAAGAAGCCGACCTACGGCATCATGGGCCTCATGCACATAATCCCGCCCGCCCTGGCCTGGCTGTGGCGCCTGGTCGCCCCGCGCGGCTTCAAGAACCCCAGCGTCAGCGGCGGCAGCCCGCTCGCCAGCGAGGGCGTCGGCTCCTACTGGCCCTTCGCCACCGGCAAGCGCGTGGTGCAGGCGAACCTCCTGCTCGAGCAGATCATACGCTGCACGGCCACGCACTATGTCCTCATCCCGAACCAGCACATCGGCAGCTTCAAGGTCGGCTTCGCGGCCGAGTGGATAGCGAGGGAATACCTCGCCCGCCGCGGCGGCGTCAACATGAAGATGGATAGGCTCTCCCCGGCCCGCTGCCCGCTCTTCGGCTACGCGCTCAACGAGATGAAGGTCGACGGCCAGCGCATCTCCAGCCGCTTCCTGCGCCCCGAGCTCCAGGAGTCCCTGGGCGAGGAGGGCTACGACAAGGGCGCCGAGATCCTCTACAAGTTCTTCGACAAGGAGCTCGCCGTCTACGACTGCGACGAGCTGCACCCCGTCGGCAAGCAGATTCTCGAGTGCTTCAAGAACCGCGGCACCGTTGAGGACTACTGCGCCATACTTCCCCTCGGCCTGAGCGAATAAGAACGCACACGTGCAAATCCAGGGCGGGGCCCCGTTTCGGGGCCCCGCCTTTTTTCTGCCCTTTTATCAGCTCACAGGCGCTTGCGCCCGCCCGGCCGGGCCTCGTGCGGCCTGCAGGGGCAAAAAGTCGCTATTGTGCAAACGAAGTCGCCGGCGTCGATTTACAAAGGCGGCAGCGGCGGCGTAATATTGCATATAAATAGGAGCAGAGCGCTTGCGCAAATTGTGTAAATTCACTATTATGTAATACGATATGGAGGTTTGAAAAAATGAAAAAGAACGCACTCAAGACCCTTGCCCTGCTGCTTGCGGCGGTGCTGGTGCTCGGCAGCTTTGCCGGCTGCGGCGAGGCCGCGCAGGAGCCCTCGGCGCCGCCCGAGTCCGGCGCCCCGGCGTCGGACGCCGCCGAGACCCCGGCGGAACCCGTCACCATCACCTTCTGGCACACTTACAGCGACAGCGAGGAGGCACAGCTGCTCGACGTGGTGCTCCCGCTCTGGAACGAGCTGCACCCCGAGATCACGGTCGAGGCCGTGCGCCAGGACAGCAGCCAGTACCATGAGATGATCGTCACCTCCTTCGGCACCGGCGCGAGCCCGGACGTCGCCCGCGTGGACATAGCGAACATCGCCGCCTACGCCGCCCAGGGCGGACTTGTGGCGCTCTCGGACTACCCCGACTTTGCGGAGATCTCCGCCGACTACATGGACGCGCCGCTCTCCACGAACCTCTATCAGGGCAAGTACTACGGCCTGCCGCTCGACACCAACTGCAAGGCCGCGGTCATGAACATGAACGTCCTCGCCGAGCTCGGCCTTGACGCCGTGCCCGAGACGATGGAGGAGCTCATCGAGGCCGCCGCCGGACGCGGCACCTATACGATAAACGTCTCCGGCGTGGGCGACTGGGATATGTACCCCTACTTCTGGCTCTTCGGCGGCGTGCTGACCAACGACGACTTCACCCAGGCCACGGGCTATCTCGACAGCGCCGAGAGCATCGCCGCCATGGAGAAGATAGCCGAGCTGCACGACGCGGGCATCTTCACCATCCGCGACGTGGACGGCTCCGTGGACGCCTGGGACGGCATCAACAGCGAGTACGCCATGTTTCTGGAGGGCCCCTGGTACTTCGGCTCCTACGAGGACAGCGAGGCCAAGGGCATAGTCGCCGCCACCGTCCCGACCTACAACGGCAAGAGCGCCTCCGTCGTCGGCGGCGAGAACGTCGCGGTGTTCTCCACCAGCGAGCACCCGGACGCGGCCTATGAGTTTGCAAAGTTCCTCACCTCCACCGAGGCGCAGCTGGCGCTGCTCCAGGCCGGCCAGCTCCCGATACTCAAGTCCCTCGTGGACAGCGACGAGGTGCAGAGCAACCCCGTCTGGTCCGTCTACATGGCCCAGATGGAGTCGGCCAAGGCCCGCATCCCCTCGCCCAACAACTCCAACATCCAGCAGATCTGGAGCGACATGGTGACAAACATCTTCGTAAACGGCGCGGACATCGCCGCGGAGCTGCAGAACGCGGCGGCGCTCATAGACGAGCAGCTCGCCTGACGCAAAAAACGGCAAAGGGCGCGGGGCCTTCGGGCTCCGCGCCCGATGAGAGGAGGCACTTGAGGCATGGACACCGCCATTACAGCGGAAACGAGGAAAAAACGGCTGAAAAAAGGCGCGCAGGGCTGGCTGAGGGCCCTGCCGTTCATCCTGCCCGGGCTCATCCTCGTGGCCGTCTTTGTCGTCTACCCGATGCTGTTCACGATAAGGATATCCCTCTCGGAGTACAAGATCGTGCAGGGCGACATCACGTTCATCGGGCTGGAGAACTTCAAAAACGTGCTTGAGGGCGGCTCGCGCTTCTGGTACGCCTACCGCAACAACTTCCTCTACGCCATCGTGACCGTGCCCTTCATCATACTGGGCGGCATGTTCTTCGCCTATCTCATCAACAACCTCCGCCGCGGCCAGGGCATCTTCCGCGTCGGCTTTTACCTGCCGGTCATCACCTCCTGGGTCATCGTGTCCCTGGTGTTCCAGTACATGTTCAATAACTCCAGCCGCGGCCTCATCAACTACTTCCTCGTGGACGTGCTGCACGTCATGGACGACTACGTCCCCTGGCTGCTGCGCGAGTGGTCCGGCAACGCGGCCATCTGGCTGATGGGCATCTGGAAGAACATGGGCTGGGCCATGATAATCTACCTTGCGGGCCTGCAGAGCATACCCCGTGAGCTCTACGAGGCGGCGGAGCTCGACGGCGCGGGGCTGTGGAAGAAGTTCGTGTACATCACCGTCCCGGCGCTCCGGCCGACGACGTATTACGTCATGGTGAACATGATAATCGGCTCCTTCAACGTGTTCATCCAGGTCATGATGCTGACCGGCGGCAACCCGAACGGCAAGACCTCGGCGCTGCAATATCTGCTCTACGACCGGGCCTTCAACCAGTTCGAGTTCGGCGAGGCCTCGGCCATCGGCCTCATCTCGGCCGTGACCATCGTGGCCATCACCTTCCTGCTCAACCGCAGGCTGAGGCTCGACGACGTGGAGAAGGAGGGCTGACATGAGACGCGGCAAGAAAATGTCGGAGACGATAGGCCAGATACTGCTCTGGGTCTTTCTCATCGCGGCGCTGCTCATCTTCTCGGTGCCGTTCATCTTCATGATAACGAACTCCTTCGAGGAGTTCAGCTATGTGCTGCCGTACCCGCCGAAGCTCCTGCCCGACAGGCTGGACTTCTCAGCCTACGCGCACATCCTGGGCATGGACATCTTCCCGACGGCGGTGAAGAACAGCGTCATAAACACCTGCCTCACCGTCGCGGCGTCGGTGCTCATCTCTACGCTCTCGGCCTACGGCTTTGCGCGCATAGACTTTCCGGGCCGGGAGGCCATCTTCAAGCTCTATCTCTTCACGCTGATGATGCCGAGCTTTCTGAACATCATCCCGCAGTTCCTCGTGCTCCGGGGCATAGAGCTGCCCTGGCTCAAGAACGGGCTCATCGGCACGCGGCTCGGCCTCATACTCGTCTACACCGCCACCAACGTCTGCGGGCACACCTTCTTCCTGCGGAACTTCTTCCGCGGGCTGCCGGATTCGCTCTCTGAGTCGGTGATGCTCGACGGCGGCGGCCACGGCACGATATTTTTCAAGGTCATGCTCCCGCTCTCGACGCCCGCCGTCGGCACGATGACCATCTTCGCCTTCCAGGGCTTCTGGGAGGAGTATTTCACCGCCAAGGTGCTTGTCGGCGCAAACGAGGACATGATAACCCTGCCGCTGCTGCTGCAGAGGCTCAACGGTCAGTACGCCACGCGCTGGGAGTGGGTGTTCGCGGCGAGCATACTCGCGCTCATCCCGGTCATCGCGCTGTTCATCGTGTTCCAGAAGAAAATGGTCGTGGGCGGGCTCACACAGGGTTCGGTCAAGGGGTAATTATGGAGAAAAATACGCTCATTTGCACGTTCGACAAGGCGCAGTATCTCTGCGGCGAGGACGTGAGGATAGACCTGCCGCCGGAGCTGATAGGCGGCGAGGCGCAAGTTACGCGGCTCGAGAGGCCCGTGCCCTGCCGCGCGCACCGGGAGGGGGCGGCGCTCGTCCTCTCCGGGCTGGGCGAGGGGAATTACGGAGTGACCATCCGGCACGGGGAGCTGCGCTGGGAGGGCGCCTTCGACGTGGTGCCGGAGCGGCGGCGCGTCACGCGCTACGGCTTTCTGACCGACTTCGCGCCGGACGACGCGGGGGAGGATGACCTGCGTTGGATGTGCGCGCTGCACCTCAACGCCGTGCAGTTTTACGACTGGATGTACCGCCACGACAAGCTGCTGCCGGACTCCGAGCTCTATTCCGACCCCATGGGCCGGCCCACGAGCCTAGCGGTCATCGAGGGCAAGATCGCCGCCTGCAAAAAGCTCGGTATGCGCCCCTTCGCCTACGGGGCGGTCTACGCCGCAACCGCCGCGACCTGCGAGGCGCACCCGGACTGGGCCATGTACTCCATGGACGGGCAGCCCCTCGTTTTCGCAAGCTGGCTGTACTTCATGAACATCGCGGCCGGTTCGCCCTGGAGCGGGCACATCGTGGGGCAGTACCTCGAGGCGGCGCGCTTCGGCTTTGAGGGCATACACATGGACACCTACGGCCTGCCCAAGCACGTCTGGGACGCGGAGGGAAGACCCGTCGAGCTGGCGGAGGAGTTCCCCGGCCTCATCGCGCGCGGCGGAGGCGGTGCGCTCGGAGCGGCCGGAGGGCGGCGTCATCTTCAACTGCGTCAACAACTGGCCCGTGACCGACGTCGCCTCCGCCCCGCAGGACGCCGTGTACATCGAGGTCTGGCCGCCGAACGACAGCTACCGCGACCTCTATGCGCTCGTCCTCGAGGCAAAGCTGCTCTCGGGCGGCAAGAGCGTGGTGCTCGCGGCCTATTTGAAGCCCTTCGAGACCGGCGGCGAGGCGGCGGAGAACGCCTTCCGCCTGGCCTGGGCGGCCATCTCGGCCTCCGGGGGCACCCAGCTCGTCCTTGGCGAGGACCGCTGCGCGCTCAGGGACAGCTACTACGTCAATCACGCCCGGCTCCGGGACGAATTTTGCCCTGTGGCGCAGAAATACTGCGATTTTCTTGTGAGATACGCGGATCTGTTGTATGATGACAGAGGGACCGACATAAGCCGGACGGCATCCGGCGGCATAAACGAGGACGTCTGCTTCTCCGGCGAGGGCTGCGAGTTTTCGACGGACGGGGCGGGCGGCACGGTCTGGAGCATCATACGCGAATCCCGCGAGCTCATGAGCATCCAGCTCATCAACCTCCGCGGCAACGACGCGCGCTGGAACGAGCCGAAGGCGCGCCCCATCCCGGCCGAGGGCATCAGCCTGAGCCTCCGGCTTGACAGGCCGGTCAGGGGCATCTGGTGGGCCTCGCCGGACGGGGAGAGCCTCGGGCCCGTGGAGCTTGCCCACAGCTGGACGAATTCCGAGCACGGACGTGTCTACACCGCCTCCCTGCCGCCCCTCGATTACTGGGCCGCCGTCTGGGTACGACTGGGGGACTGAAAATGCTCTTTTCCTATAGCGCGGACCTGCTGCCCCGTCTGAGGATGACGGGACACATCCGGTACAGCCAGCCGTGGATACACTTTGCGCGGCGGCTGGACGAGTATGTGCTCTACGTCATACGCGAGGGCAGCATGTATCTGCGGGAAAACGGGCTGGAATATCATCTGAAGGCCGGCGACTTCTTCCTGTTGGAGCCCGGCCTTCAGCATGTCGGGACGCGGAAGGCCTCCTGCGACTACTTCTACACCCACTTCACGCACCCGGAGCTGCGCCGCGTGGAGGACGGGGCCGCGGCGATGGCGGAGCTGGCCGAAAAGCGGCGCCAGAGCCTCATAAGCTACAACCTCGACGCCGCGGACCCCACGGACAGCGTGACCTACCTGCCCAAGCACTTCCACCTCTCCGGCGGCGAGCACCGGAGCCTGCTGCGCTCCGCCGTCGCCTGCTACGAGGCGCGGGAGGAGCACTAAAAGCGCCGGGCCTCGACCTTTCTGCACAGCTTTCTGCTGCAGACCGCGCACGAGCATCTCATGGCCGAGATGGCCGTTCGGGACCGCCGCCTCAACCGCTCCGAGGCCGCCGTGGACCAGCTCGTGCAGTATCTCAACCGAAACTACACCAAGAAGCTCACGAGCGGCGAGATATCGGAGCGCTTTGAGATGAACTTCGACTATCTCAACCGCGTTTTCTCGGCGATGACGGGCAGCTCCATTTTCTCGTACATCAACATACTGAGGATAAACAACGCCAAGCAGCTCATCGCCAGCACCGACCTCGCCTTTTCGGAGATAGCCTACCTCGTCGGCATACGGGACAGGTACTATTTCTCCCGCCTCTTCAAAAAGCTGACCGGCATGAGCCCGACGGAGTATTACAAAAAGGCGAGGGGGCAGTGAGATGGAGTACCCGCGCTTTTTCCGGCTCTGCTGGGACAATCTGCTGACACTCATCGGGCTGAACCTGCTCTTTCTTATCTGCTGCGTGCCGCTCGTCACCCTGCCGGCGGCGCTGACGGCGCTGGCCGGGGCTGGTCAGGCCCTGCTCGAGGGCGAGGGCGGCGCGCTGCGGCGCTTTCTGCGGGTGTTCCGTCGGGAGCTCTTCCGCGCGATGCCCGCGGGGCTTGTCATGCTGCTGCTCGGGGCCGCGGCGGTCTGGGGCTGCCTCTTTTACCGGTGCTTTGCCGGGCTGCTGTCGACGGTGCTCTCGGTCTTCTGCCTCGTGTGCGCCTATATCGTGTTCTGCGCGGGGGCGTACTGCTTCAACATGCTCGCGCGGGTCGAGCTGGGCTTCGCGGGGCTCTTGCGCAACTCGTTTGCGCTGGTGTTCATGTGCCCGCGGCCGCTCTTTACATGGCTGCTTTTGGCGTTTATACTGCCGCTTGCAGGGGCGTTTTTACTGCCGCACTCGGTGCCGCTGCTGGCGCTGCTGCTGATCTCGGCAAGCGGCCTCGCCGCCGCGCGCGGGACGCTGCCCGCCGTGTGCGAATTTGTCGAAAGGAAGTGATCCCATGCCCGAGGCATGGTGGAAGGAGCGCGTATTTTATCAGATCTATCCCCGGAGCTTTCAGGACTCCAACGGCGACGGCATAGGCGACCTGCGGGGCATCATCTCGCGGCTCGACTATCTCAAGAGCCTCGGCGTCGGCGCCGTGTGGCTCTGCCCGGTGTACGATTCGCCTAACGCGGACATGGGCTACGACATCCGCGACTACGAGAAGATAATGGCCGAGTTCGGCACGATGGAGGACTTCGACGAGCTGCTGCGCGAGATGCACAGCCGGGACATAAAGCTCGTCATGGACCTCGTGGTGAACCACTCCTCGGACGAGCACCGCTGGTTCGTGGAGTCCCGCTCCTCGCGCGAAAATCCCTACCGCGACTACTACATCTGGCGCGACGGGAAGGACGGCCGGGAGCCGAACAACTGGGCCTCCTTCTTCATGCCCTCGGCCTGGAGCTACGACGAGGGCACGGGCCAGTGGTATCTGCATCTCTTCTCCGAGAAGCAGCCGGACCTCAACTGGGAGAACCCCTCCTTGCGCGAGGAGGTCTACTCCATGATCAACCGCTGGTTCGACCGGGGCGTGGACGGTTTCCGCATGGACGTCATCACCGTGATAGCCAAGGCCCCGGGGCTGCCGGACGGCAAGGGCGCGCCCGGCGCGGGCGGCTATGTGTTCTCGCCGGAGCACTTCGCCTTCCAGCCCAAGCTGCACGAATACCTGCGCGAGATGCGCCGCCGCTGCTTTGACGGGCGCGACTGCATGTGCGTGGGCGAGACCTCTTTCGTCAACACCGAAAACGCCAACAGCCTCGTCGGCGACGGACGGGAGCTCGACCTGCTCTTCCAGTTCGACCTCATGGACATGGACGGCGAGGGCTCCAAGTGGAACGCCATACCCCTGGACGTGCCGAAGCTCAAGCGCATCGTGGCCGCCTGGCAGGGCGCGATAGACTGGAACACGCTCTTTCTGGGCAACCACGACCAGCCACGCGTCGTCTCGCGCTTTGGCGACACGAGCAGCGAGGAGCTCTGGAAGCGCAGCGCAAAATGCCTGGCAACGCTGATGTACCTGCAAAGGGGCACGCCCTTCATCTATCAGGGCGAGGAGCTCGGCATGACCAACGCGCCCTTCGAGACGCGAGAGCAGCTCCGAGACGTGGAGGAGCTGAACCTGCTGGCCCTGTGCAGCAGCGAGGCGGAGCTCGAATGGGCCTGGCGCGGCATAAAGGCCAAGGGCCGCGACAACGCGAGGACGCCCATGCAGTGGAGCGCCGGCGAGAACGCGGACTTCACCACCGGCGAGCCCTGGATAATGCTCAACCCGAACTACACCGATATAAACGCCGAGGCCGAGGAGGGCGACCCGGACTCCGTCCTGAACTATTACCGCGCGCTCATCGCCCTGAGGAACTCCACCCCGGCGCTGCTGCGCGGCGACTGGCGGGAGCTCCTGCCCGAGAGCGGCCAGGTCGTAGCCTATACCCGCGGGCTGGACGGAGAGGAGTACGCCGTCTTGTGCAACCTCAGCCGGGAAAGCGCCCCGCTGCCCTGCCGTCTGGGCGACTTCGGCGAGCCGGTGCTCTCGAACATGCCCGCCGACCCCGCCGCCGAGACGCTGCGCCCCTACGAAGCGCAGGTGCTCAAAAAGGGCTGAAAACCCTCCGAAAACAGCAAAAAATGCCCCGGTCCGTGGACCGGGGCATTTTCTTATCAACTTTTCGCCCGGCCGGAGCGCTCCAGCCGCGCTATTATCCAGCCCGTGCCGCAGGCCATGAGTATGCCTATGCAGCCGGAGAGGGCCGCGGGCGGGGCGTTTTGCAGCCCGCCGGAGGCAAAGACCGTGGCCACGGCGGCGAACACCGCGGGTATCTTGCCCAGCCAGGTGCCGGAGAGGAAGCGCAGGTGCAAAAACAGCAGCCCGGCCGTCACGACGAACTCGGAGACCACCGTCGCCGCGGCCCCCGGTATGAAGCCGCCGAGGAGCTCCGGCAGGTACACATACACCGCGGCCCAGACATAGCCCGCGAGGAAGCTGCACAGATACCGCGGCAGGTCCTCCCCCTTCGCGCCGAAGGCCATGGTCAGGAAGAAGCCCACGTACACGCACCAGAGATATCCCCCGAGCGTCCCGCCTATCAGCAGATACGCCGCCGTGACGAGGGTGAAGGCGCTCCCGCGCACCAGCGCCGTCCTCAGGGCGGAGCGGGTGTCCATGCGTCAGCCCTCTGCGCCGGCCGCGGGGGGCGGGGCGGCGGGCTCGTGCTTCGGCTGCATGGCCCTGCGCTTGCGCTCCTTGCTGGTCACGACGTAGACCATCATGATAACGGTGATGGCGTAGGGGATGGCGGATGTGAGGTCGGAGCTGATGTAGTTTTGCAGTCTCAGACCTATGGCGTCGAAGAAGCCGAACATCAGCGCGGCCAGATAGGCCTTGGCCGGGTTGGCGGCGGCGAAGATGACGCAGGCGAAGGCGATGAAGCCGCGGGAGGCGGACATGCCCTCGACGAAGGTGCCGTTCAGGTAGCCGAGCGAGAGATAAGCGCCGGAGAGGCCGCAGAGTATGCCGCACAGCACGCTGGAGAGCCACTTCATCTTTTCCGGGCTGATGCCCGCGGTGCGGAGCGTCTCGGGCTTCTCGCCGGAGGCGCGCATCCAGAAGCCGTAGGGCGTCTTGTACACAAAGAGCCACATGACGAGTATCAGCACCCAGGCGACGTAGACCAGGGCGGTGTTGCCGCTTATGATCTCGCCCAGGAAGGGGATGTCCTTGATGACGGGGATCTCGATGGGGCGCATGTAGTCGATCTCGTAGCCCGAGGTGCCGGAGAGCCCGAACACGGCGCGGGACACATAGGCCGTGAAGCCGGAGGCGAAGATGTTCAGCGCGCAGCCGATTATGAACTCGTCGCTTTTGAGCTTGACGACGAACAGCGCGAAGAAGAGGCCCACGAGTATGCCGAAGAGCACGGCGACGGCCACGCCGCCCGCGGCGGAGCCTATGACATAGCTGCCCAGGACGCCGATGAGCGCGCCCATGAGTATCATGCCGTCCATGCCGATGTTCATGATGCCTGCGTGCTCGGTCATGGAGCCGCCCATGGCGGCGAGCGCCACCGGCGTTGCGCTGCGGAGCATCTGCGTGAAGGTGCCGGCCGAAAACACCTGGGACAGTATCTCATTCATTTGCCGCACCCTCCTTTGAGCGTTCTCTGGCGGCGAGCCGGGCGGCCTTGTCCGCGAGCTTTGCCTTGATGTCGCTCACGATGCCGCTCTCGGCAGCCATGCAGAATATGACGACGGTCTGGATGATGAGGTAGATCTGGTTCGGCACGCCGGCGGCCGTCTCCATGCCCTGGGCGCCGATCTTGAGTATGGCGAAGAGCACGCTTATGATGGCCGTGGGCAGGACCTGATACTTGGCGATCATGGCGACCATGAGGCCCTCGAAGTAGTAGTCGTTGCTGATGCTGGCCTTGTAGATGTGCTCGGCGCCGTAGACGCGGAACATGCCGACGAGGCCGCACATCATGCCGGAGATGAGCATGGCGACGATGACTATCTTGTCCGTCTTGAGGCCCAGGAAGCGGGCGAAGCGCGGATTGTCGCCGGTCAGGCGCATCTCATAGCCGGTGGAGGTCTTCTGCATGATGTACCAGGTGAGGATGGTCATGGCCGTGGCGACGAAGAACACCGTCGTGAGGTTGGAGCCGGTGGCGAGCTTGGTGAACCAGTAGGTCTGGGGCAGGTTGCCGGTGCCGGCGACGATGTTGTTGTCCGGGTTCTTCCAGGGGCCCTTGGCCAGGAACTCGCAGACAAACTCCGCGATGTTGTTGAGCATGATGGTGGTTATGACCTCGTTGACGTTGTGCTTGACCTTGAGCCAGCCGGGGATGAGGGCGTAGATGCCGCCGACCACCGCGGCGCCTATGGCCGCGACGGGGATGACTATCCAGGCCGAGAGGCCGTTGAGCACGACACCGATCTGGGCGGCCACGATGGCGCCGAGCAGGAGCTGGCCCTCGCCGCCGACGTTGAAGATGCCCACGCGCGAGCCGATGTCGCAGGCCACGCCGCACAGGCAGAGCACCATGGCGTATTCGAGCACGTCGCCTATGTGCCTCGCGTTTGAAAAGGCGCCGCTGAGCATGGCGGCATAGGCCGTGAGCGGATTGAAGCCCGAGATCAGCAGGATTATCGCGCCTATGAGCAGCGCGGCGACTATGCTGACCGCAAGCGCCGCTATGTAAGAGTAGTTAATGCGTAGTTTCATGCGCTTCCTCGGCCTCCTTCCTTCGGCTGCCCGTCATGTAGTAGCCGATCTCTTCCTTGGTTATCTCGTCCGCGCGGAACTCGCCGGTTATCTCCCCCTCGTACATGGTGATTATCCTGTCGGAGAGGCGGAAGATCTCGTCGAGGTCCGCAGAGGAGAGGAGCACGGCGCAGCCCTCGTTGCGCTTGTCGATTATCGCCGTGTGTATGAACTCGATGGCGCCGATGTCTATGCCGCGCGAGGGGTTCGATATGACGAGCACGGGCGTGTCGTGCGAGAACTCGCGCGCGACGACGACCTTCTGCATGTTGCCGCCGGACATGGAGCCGACTTTGCCGTGCAGTCCCGCGCCGCGGATGTCGAACTTCTCATAGATGCCGGAGACGTACCGCTCGATGGTGGAGCGGCGTAGGTGGAAGCCCAGGGCGTTGAACTCCTTGTCCCTCTGCCTGCCCGCGAGCAGGTTGTCGGAGACGTCCGCGAGGGGGTCAACGCCGGTGGCCAGCCTGTCCTCGGGGACGTGGGCGAGACCCAGCGCGCGTATCTGCCCGGGGCTGAGCCCGGTCGAATCCTGGCCGCGGACGGTTATTTTGCCGCTGATGGCGGGGCGCATGCCGGTTATGGCCTCCAGCAGCTCGCTCTGGCCGTTGCCCTCGATGGCGGCGATGCCCAGCACCTCGCCCGCGCGGGCCTGCAGGCTCACGCCGTTGACGGCGACGAGGCCCCGGTTGTCGCGGACATAGAGGTCCTCGACCGAGATCATCGTCTCGCCCGGCGCGCCGGTCTTCTCCAGCTTGTCGAAGAGCACGGGGCGGCCGACCATCATGGAGGCTATCTGCTTTTCGGTTATGTCCTTCGTGTCCGAGAGCCCCACGAGGCGGCCCTGGCGCATTATGCCGACGCGGTCGGAGATGGCCATGACCTCGCCGAGCTTGTGGGTTATGAGGATGACGGTCATGTTCTTTTCCTCGATGATGTGGCGGATGACCCGGAAGAGCTCCGCCGTCTCCTGAGGCGTGAGAACGGCCGTCGGTTCGTCGAGGATGAGTATGTCCGCGCCGCGGTAGAGCGCCTTCAGGATCTCAACGCGCTGCTGGACGCCGACGCTGACGTCCTGCACGGGCGCGGAGGGGTCCACATACAGGCCGTACTCATCCACCAGCTCGCGGGTGATCTCCTCGGCGCGCTTGTTGTCGAAGAAGATGCCGGCGCGGCGCGGCTCGCGGCTCATGACGATGTTCTGAGCCACGGTGAAGGACGGCACGAGCATGAAGTGCTGGTGGACCATGCCTATGCCCATCTCGATGGAGTTTTTGGGGCTGAAGGTCTCCACCTTTTTCCCGCGGATATACACGCTGCCGTCCGTCGGCGGGAATATGCCGTAGATTATGTTCATGAGCGTGCTCTTTCCGGCGCCGTTTTCGCCGACGAGGGCAAAGACCTCGCCGCGCCGGATCTCGAGCGACACGTCGTCGTTTGCCAGCACACCCGGGAACTCCCGCGTGATGTGTTCAAGCCTGATGACGCTCTCCTGCAAGCGGTAACACTCCCTTCGGAGAAGAATATGTAAGGAGGGAGCGCCGGCTTCGCGTGACGCTCCCCCGGGCCGCGCTTACCGCGGCTGGTTTCGGGACTCTATTGCCGATTTACCTGACGGTGTCGACCACTATCTCGCCGGAGACGATCTTCTCGGCAAGGGATTCGACCTCAGCCTTGATCTCGTCGGAGACCTGCTGGGTCGAGCCCTCCTCGCCGTAGCCGATGCCGACATAGCCGGTGGCGAGGTCGGCGTTCCAGGTGGTGCCCCAGAGCGAGGTGTCGCCCGCCATGTACTGCTTGACGGCCTCGTAGATGGAGTTGCCGACTTCCTTCTTCATGGAGCAGATGATGACGTCGTCAGCGATGTACTTCTGGTCGCAGTCGACGCCGATGGCCCAGAAGCCGCGCTCCTGCGCCGCCTCGAACACGCCGTCGCCGGCCTTGGAGGCGATCTGGAAGATGACGTCCGCGCCCTTGTCGTTCAGGGCGAGCGCGCACTCCTTGCCCTTGGCGGGGTCGTCGTAGTCGTTGGTGTAGTTGACCTCGACGCTGATGGTGCTGCCGTTCTGGGAGGCGTAGTACTCGGCGCCCTGCTTGTAGCCGACGATGAAGTCGTTGATGGTGTCGCTGTCCTCGCCGCCGACGGCGCCGATGACGCCGGACTCAGACATGGCGGCGGCTATGTAGCCCGCGAGGTAGGAGCCCTCGTTCTGGGCGTAGGTGATGTTCAGGACGTTGGAGACCGGCGCGCCGGTGGCGTTGTCGACCCAGATCCAGTAGACGTCGGGGTAGTCGAGGGCGATGGTCTCGACGTTGTAGAACTCCCAGCCGACGCAGACGACGATGTTCGCGGTGTCCGCGGCGTTCTGCATCTGGGCGTCGAAGTTCTCGTTGTTGCACTCGATGGTGGAGACGCTGATGTTCTCATAGTCGGCGGCGAGCTTGTCGGCGCCCTCCTTGGCGGAGTCGTTGAAGGAACGGTCGCCGAAGGTGCTGCTGACGACGACGCAGACGTTGACGGTGTCGCCGCCCGTCGTCTCCTCGGCGCCGCAGCCGGCCATCAGGCCGAGGGCCAGGACCGCTGCGAGGGCAAGAGCGATGATTTTTTTCATTTTTGTCTCTCCTTACATTCAGATTTTATGTTTTGCCCGGCGGCGTTCCCCGCCGGACGGCTGCACGTTTTCAGTCCAGCGCCGTGTCTAGCGCGAGCTGGATTATGCTGTCGAGGCCGGACTCCTTGACCGCGTCGGACACGCTCTCGTCCGGGCGGTACATGTTGACGACGATGGAGAGCAGCATGAGCGCGCGCGCCCCATAGAGCGCCGCGGCCGTGTAGAGGGCGACGCCCTCCTGCTCCGAGGCCAGGATGCCGTACTTGGCCCAGAGCTTGCTGTACTCCAGCTTATTCTCCACATAGAGGTGGTCATTCGTGAGCGTGTTGCCGACGTAGACCGGGCAGCCGCGCTCACGGGCGAGGTGATAGGCCTTGTCCAGCAGGCCGAAGTCCGCGATGGGGGCAAAGTGGCCGGGCAGGGCGTAGTCGTTGATGGCGGAGGTGGTGGAGATGCCCTGGGAGAGGATGATGTCCCCGAGCTGGATGTGCTCCTGAGTGGCCCCGGCGGTGCCCAGGCGGAGCAGCTTTTTGCAGCCGTACTCGCGGCAGAGCTCGGTGGCGTAGATGAGCATGGACGGCGCGCCCATGCCGGTGGACATGACGGAGATGCGCTGGCCCTTGTACGTCCCGGTGTAGCCCCAGGTGTTGCGTATCTCGTTCACCCGCACGGCGTCGGTAAGATAGGTCTCGGCTATGTACTTCGCCCGCAGCGGGTCGCCGGGCAGGATGACGTTCTCGGCGATCTCCCCGGGCGCCGCGCTGATGTGCATACTCATTTTAACTTCCTCCTTGCACAAAATCCACAATGCGAGGGATCTTTTTAGGCGGATTTTACACGGATACACAAAAGAACAACACGACAAATGTCGTGTTGTTCTCAAATTATAGGATATTCACAAAATTCAAAGCGTTTTTTTGTAGAGGTCTTCGAGATAGTCGCCCTTGAGCAGACGGTAGCCGCCGCGGGTGCGCTCGAGGATGCCCTCGTCGCAGAAGCGGGCAATGATGCGCTGGAGGTGGCGGTAGCTGACGCCGAGGTACTCGGCGGCCTCGGTGAGCCGCTCTTCAAACATGTCGCCGCGGCGGGTGAAGTGTATGTACCGGGCCAGCCGGACCTCCACGGAATAGGAGGCGTTGAGCGACTGGTGGTTGCTGATGCTGCCCAGCCTCTCGCCCAGGCGGCGGGCGATGAAGGCAAGGAAGGTGTAGTCCCGCAGCAGCTGCTCCCGGCAGGCGGCCATGGAGAGGCCGAGGCAGTCGCACTCCCGCATGGCCTGCACGGCGATGGTGGTGCCGCGGGCCTCCACCAGCTCCACCTCGCCGAGCACGTCGAAGGCGGAGGAGAACTCGACCACGGAGACCTTTCCGTTGTTAAATGTGCGGAAGACCTTGACCTGTCCCCGGACGAGCAGATAGAGCTCCCTGAGCGGCTCGCCCTCGAGGTAGATGAAGTCGCCGCGGCGGAAGCGGTGGAGCCGCAGCTCCCCAAGCACGGGGGTGGAGAAGAGGTCCTGCACGTTCCAGGTCTGGATGTAGTATTTGAGGAGTTCGGGGTCGTTGAAAAGCATGAAGATCACCTGTGCATATTCTACCATAAAACCCCGGCCCTGACGAGAGGGAAGGCGCCGAAAACATCCCGGCCGCTTTCAGCAAGATACCATATTGATTTTCGTTCCCTAATGATGTAAAGTATCAAAAAAAGGAGGTCGCCATATGTATGAACTCATCCGCGCCGGTGAGCGCAGTTATTATATAGACTGCCCCGCGAAAATCGGCCTTTTCGAGGTCGAGGGCGGGGTCTGCCTGGTGGACAGCGGCAACGACAAGGACGCGGGCCGCAAGGTGCGCCAGATCCTCGACAAGAACGGCTGGAAGCTGCTCGCCATCCTGGTGACGCACTCCAACGCCGACCACATCGGCGGCTGCCAGTACCTGCAAAAGCAGACCGGCTGCCGGGTGTTCGCCCCGGGCATTGAGGCGGCGTTCACGCGCTCGCCCGTGCTGGAGTCGGCCTTTCTCTACGGCGGCTTCCCGCCCAAGCCGCTGCGCCACAAGTTCCTGATGGCCCAGCCCTCCCCCGCCGAGGACGTCTCGGCCCCCGGCTTCCCCGCCGGCGTCGACATTCTGCCCCTGCCGGGCCACTTTTTCGACATGACGGGCTACCGCACGCCGGACGGCACGGCCTACATTGCCGACTGCCTCTCCAGCGCCGCGACGCTGGAGAAATACGGCGTGCCCTTCATCTACGACGTCGCCGCCTACCTCGACACGCTGCGAAAGCTGCCGGAGCTGGAGGCCAGGCTCTATGTCCCGGCCCACGCCGAGGCGGTGGAGGACATCGCCCCGCTCGCGGAGCTGAACCTCCGCCACGTCGAGGCCCTGTGCGAGGGCGTCCTCGAGCTCTGCGCCGAGCCGCTGGTCTTTGACGAGCTGCTCAAGCGCGTCTTTGACCGCTGGGCGATCCAGCTGACGATTGAGCAGTACGTCCTCGTGGGCAGCACGGTGAAGTCCATCCTCTCCTGGCACCTCGACGCCGGGCGCGCCGAGGCGCTCATCGAGGAAAACCGCCTGCTCTGGCACAAAACGTGACATAGTCACAGACGGCCCCCCTCCCCTGTGTTAGTATAGGGCCAAGAAAAAACACAGGAGGAATTAAAGATGTCAGCCGTAAAGATAACTTCTGCCAACTATGCAAGCGTGGTAAAGGCCAGCGATAAGCCGGTGCTGCTGGACTTCTGGGCCAGCTGGTGCGGTCCCTGCCGCATGGTCTCCCCCGTGGTGGACGAGATCGCCGGCGAGCGCTCCGACATCCTGGTCGGCAAGGTGAACGTGGACGAAGAGCCCGCCCTCGCCTCGGCCTTTAACATAACCAGTATCCCGACGCTCGTGGTCCTGCGCGGCGGCGAAGTGGTCAACCGCGCCACCGGTGCCAGGCCCAAGAGCAGCATTCTCTCCCTCATTCCCTGATCCCGGTTTATCCATCCACACTTTCCCGAACATCCCGACAGATCCGCAAGAAACAGGAAGTCCCCGGAGTGCAGGCTCCGGGGACTTTCTTCGTTATTCATACAGTGCCACGAACTCCTCGAGGCAGAGGCCGTTTTCCATGATGTACGCCGCGGCCTCCTTGCCGACGTATCGGAAGTGCCAGGGCTCGTACATGATGCCCGTCACGTCCTCCTTGTCCTTCGGATAGCGGACGATGAAGCCGTAATCGGCGCAGTTGGCGCTCATCCACTGGAAGAGCTCCGTGTTCTCCAGGCTCTCGTCCTTGAACTCGTAGTACTTGTCGGTTATGTCCGCGGCGAGGCCGAGCTGGTGCTCGCTCGTGCCCGGGGGCGCAACTATGGTCTTGGCCACCTCCTCGCCGTACTGGGAGACCTTGCGGTTGTAGAGGTAGGTCTGCGTGGCGTAGTCGCGGTAGGTGGAGGAGAGGTAGACGGAGAGCCCCTGCTCGCGCGCGGCGGCTATGAACTCGGCCAGCGCGTCGGCCGCGCGGCTGTCGAAATACTGGCCGTTCTCCATCTCGGTCAGCTCCGGGGCGTAGTCGCCGATGTTGTTGTCGAGGTTTGCGATGCGGAACTCCCAGCTCGTGATGTCCACGTCCGGTATCGAGGGCGTCGGCTCCGGTGTGGGAGTGGGGGTGGGCGTCGGCGTGGGCTCGGGGGTCGGCGTGGGCGTGGGCTCCGCGCTCTCGGCGGGCTGCGTCTCCACGGTCTCGGTCTCGCCTGCGGGGTCCTCCGTCGCCGGGGATGCCTCCAGCCGCTTATATATGCAGAACACGAGCACCGCCAGCAAAATCACGCCGACGATGACGCGTATCACTCTGTTTATCCTCATTTTTCATCACCAATTCGGATATTACCACTTTTGCCCGCGCCGGTCAACGGCCTGTTGCGGCCCGCTCCGGGCTGTGCTATACTTGTACAAAAGATTTTTCGGGAGGCGGACTCTTATGAAACTTACATGGTACGGACACTCCTGCTTCATGCTTGAATCCCGCGCCGGCACGGTCGTCTTCGACCCCTATGCCGACGGCTTTCCCCGCGGTCTGAAGCTGCCGCAGCTCACGGCGGACCTTGTGCTTTGCAGCCACGGCCACGGCGACCACAACGCCGAGGACAAGGTCACCCTCACTGGCCAGCAGACGGACTACACCGTCGAGACGCTCTGCTGCTTCCACGACGACGTGCAGGGCAAGAAGCGCGGCGAGAACCTCATCCGCATAGTCTCCGGCGGCGGCGCGCGCGTGGCGCACCTCGGCGACGTGGGCCACATGCTGCCCCCGGGCCAGATTAAGGCCATCGGCCATGTGGACGCCCTGCTCATCCCCGTCGGCGGCTTCTACACCATCGACGCCAAGACCGCGCGCGAGCTGGCCGACGCCATAGACGCCCAGCTCGTCATCCCCATGCACTACCGCGGCGAGGACTTCGGCTTTGACGAGATCGACACGGTGGAGCCCTTCGTGAAGCTCTCCAAGAACGTGGAGTTTGCCGAGGGCAGCAGCATAGAGCTCCCGGACTTCGGTGAGCCGCGCACGGTGGTGCTCAAGCTCAGATGAAGTTCCGCAGCATAGAGAAAAAGGGCAGCGGCGACTATCTCAGCCGCTACGACATCCACTACGAGACCCCCGCCGGCGGGGAGAAGGTCTACGAGATGTTCTCCCGCGACCCAGGCATAAGCACCGAGGAAAAGCTGCGCCACCCCAGGACCGACGCCGTCATGATAATCATGACGGACGAGAGCCGGGAGCACCTGCTGCTAATCCGCGAGTTCCGCCTCGAGCTGGACCGCGAGATCTACGGCCTGCCCGCGGGGCTCATCGACCCGGGCGAGACCCCGGAGAGCGCCGCCCGGCGCGAGCTCAAGGAGGAGACGGGGCTGGACCTGCTGGAGATCCGCCACGTCATGCCCCCGGCATACAGCGCCGTGGGCCTCTCCAACGAGCAGTGCATCTGCGTCTTCGGCATCGCGGGCGGCAAGATCAGCCCCTGCAAGGAGACCGGCGAGGAGATCACTGCCCGCTGGTACTCCCGCGACGAGCTGCGCGAGATGGTCCAGCACGAGACCTTCGGCTCCTGGGCTCAGGCCTACACCTACATGTGGACGATAGGGTTTTGAAAAAGCTAGACAGCGCTCCGTATGGGGCGCTGTCTCTTTTGTACATTTAGGGGTTTCGCGCTCCGCTTTTTTGTAAAAAAGCGGGGCAAAAAACTTTTATTCGCTCTCCCAGAAGAGGTCGTCGAGGGTACGGCCCAGCACCTTGCAGATGGCGATGCACAGCTTGATGGTGGGGTTATAGTCGCCCTTCTCTATGGCGTTTATGGTCTGCCGTGAGACGCCCACGGCGTCCGCCAGCTGCTGCTGCGACATGTCCAGCGCCGCGCGCGCGGATTTGAGGCGCAGATTCTTCATTCTGCCTCTCCCTGCTCATGCAGGCCGTGCACATAGTACACCACCAGTACGATACCCGTCGTGGCGCCCACTATCAGGCTCACCGAGCGGAAACTCAGCACCCCGTCCCTCAGCAGGTCCCCGTCAATGACATGCGACACGCCGAACAGCAGGTTCGCCAGCGTCACCACCAGCAGCACCGTCAGGTTCCGCTTCCGGTTCCTGCCTATGCCCGCAAACGCGTCCTGCCTTATGCAGATGACCGCAAACACGATCAGCGAAACGCAGCAGCAGATTATGCAGCCCGTCAGCGTGTCGCACCACGGCTCGATCAGCATGTCCGTAAACCCGTACACCATCAGGCATATCATCAGCGAGAAAAATCCCCACATGAACGCCCGGCCCCTCGCCAGTACCTGCCTCTCATCATAGTCGTTCATTCCGCGCACTTCCTTTCCTGTGGCTGCATCATAGCATGTGCGCGACATATTATCAAGTATATTTTACATTTTGTCCGTTAAAAATGCCCCGGCTTTGAGCCGGGGCGGTTTATTACAGGTTTTCTCTTGTGACGGAGTTGACCCACTTGCCGGAGCGGAGCCTGGGCAGGCAGAGGAACACCTTGCATACGTCGTCGAGGCTGATGCAGATGTAGACGGCGACGATGCCGAGGCCGAACACCAGTCCGCAGAGCGCCGCGGCGGGCAGGCAGATGCAGTAGAGCGGGCCCACATCGCAGACGAGCGCGTAGCGCACGTCCCCGCCGCCGCGGAACACGCCCACGATGTTGCAGAGGTTCAGCGAGCGCAAGGGCATGATGGCGGCGATGAAGGCGAGCATCATCTTGGCCATGTCCCCCGCCTCAGCGGAGATGTCCATGAGCGGGAAGATGAAGCTGTCCAGCAGCGTCGCGCGGATGACCAGCAGTATGCCCATGCTCACGACGCCGGTGACGAAGCAGACAAAGTTGAGCGCCACGCCCTTGCCGTAGACCTCCTCGGTGTCGCCGCAGCCGATCTCGCGGCCGATTATGACGGCGGCGGTGTTGCCCGAGGCGAAGAGGGCGACGGCGGCCATGCGGTCTATGTTGCCGGCGATGGTGTAGGCGGCGAGGATGGGCGTGCTGTTCGGCATGTGGCCCATGATGATGGAAAAGAGCGACATGGCTAGGCTCCACATGCCCTCGTTGAGCACGACGGGCAGGGAGTAGCGGATGAAGTCCCCGGCGATTATCCGGCCCGGCCTGACCATCAGGTCCGGCTTCACGGGGAGGCGTCTGCCCCAGAGCATGCAGCCGAGGACGACCACGACCTCGAACACGCGGCTTATGAGCGTGGCGACGGCGGCTCCAGCGCAGCCCATGGCGGGCGCGCCCCATTTGCCGAAGATGAGCATGTAGTTGAGCACGATGTTCAGCGCGCCGGACGCTGTGAGCAGCAGCGCGCCGAGCCTGGGATTCTCCATGCTCCGCTGCACGGCGATGTACACGCCGGAGAAGGCCATGCAGACATAGGAGAAGCCGACGATGCGGGCATACTCGGCCCCCGGCGCCCAGAGGTCCGGGTTGTTGGTCACTAGCTGCATGAGCTGCATGGGGAAGAAGAAGGCGAGCAGCGCAATGAGCGTCGTGAGGCCCAGCGAGACATAGTAGCCCATGCCCATGATGCGGCTTATCGCGTCGAGCCGGCCCTTGCCGTAGTACTGAGCCACGAGCACGCCCGTGCCGCTCTGGATGCCGAAAATGATGAGCGACAGGACGTAGAACACGGAGTTGGCCATCGTCACGGCGGCGAGCTCAGTCTCGCCCAGGGCGCCGACCATGAAGGAGTCGGCCAGCGCCATGAAGTTGGTGACGAGGTTTTGCAGAATCATCGGGAGCATCAGGGCTATGGCGCTCCGGTAGAAGCCCCGGCCCTGTCTCAGGTAGTGCATTTTATTCAGTCCTCAGTGCCTCCACAGGGTCGCGCCTCGCGGCGAAGCCGGAGGGGATGAGTCCGGCGATGAAGGTCAGAATCATGGATATGAGCACGAGAGCGACGCCGCCCTGCACGGGCAGGATGGCCCTCAGGCTCTCGATGCCGGTGAGGTTCTGCACGATGGCGTTTATCGGGATGATGAGCAGCAGCGTTATGCCTATGCCTATCACGCCGGCGGCAAAGCCCTCGATGAGTGTCTCCGCGTTGAACACGTTGGAGACGTCGCGCTTCGAGGCGCCGATGGAGCGGAGTATGCCGATCTCCTTCGTGCGCTCGAGCACGGAGATATAGGTGATGATGCCGATCATTATCGAGGAAACGACCAGCGAGATGGCCACGAAGGCTATGAGCACATAGCTGATGGCGTTGATTATCGTGGACACCGAGCTCATGAGTATGGCGACATAGTCCGTGTAGCTTATCTCGTCCTCCTCATTCTCGACGGAGGCGTTGTACTCGGAGATTATGCGCGCGATCTCGTCCTTGTCGGCGAAGCTGGCGGCGTAGAGGCTGATGGAGCTGGGGCTGTCCTTGTCAACGTAGCCGAGGAGCTCCAGGTTCTCCTCATAGGTGCTGTCCGAGTACTTCGGCGGCAGCTTTTCGTCGTAGACGTACTCATACTGCTCGTCGGTGAGCGGGGTCATGGTCAGGGCCATGGAGAGCTGCTCGGCGCTCATGGCGGCGAGCCTGGCGCGGGCGGCGTCGGCGTACTGCTCGCGGACGGCCTCGGCGGTCATCTCGCGGACGTAGTTCATGAGCGTCTCGTCGTCCATGTCCGCGATGTAGTCGCGTATGGTGTCGGGTTCGACGCCCATCTCCGCGGCGTAGCCCTCGAGCATCATCTCCTCAATGTACTCGCGGGTCATGCCCTCGGTGGCCTGGTCGACGGCGGCGGTCACATAGTCCTCAGGGGCGCGCGCGGCGATGTCGGAATAGAGCGCGGCGCGGCCGGAGACGTCGAGGCCCTCTATATAGGCGTCGACATCGGCCTTGATCTCGTCCATGGTCGGCTCCGGCTCGTCGCCGGTGGCGAAGGGCAGGCCGAGGATGGCGTCGGTGGACGGGTCCGCGAGCTGGGCCTGGACTATCTCGGAGTCGTTGGCGAGGTCGATTATCCTGTCGGTCAGGGCGGAGGTATAGCCTATCGCGCCGGACAGCATGCCGGCGACGGCGTCCTCGTTCTGGCGGACTATGCCGCTTATGCGCAGCGTGGTGCCGGTGTCCTTGGAGTCGTAGAGATACTCCATGCCGGCGGTGGAGCCGGTGAGGTCGGTGTACTGGCCGGTGGCCTCGTCGTAGACGTAGTACTCGGGCCGGGCGATGAGCTTGAAGGAGAGGCCGCAGAGCTCCTCATAGCTCCAGCTCTCTACCTCGGCGTTGAGGGTCTCGCCGGACATGCTGGCCTCAAAGCCCTCGGCCATCTGCTCCTCGGTTCGCAGGCCGAGGGAGTAGAGCACGAGGTCGCTGACCTCGTTGTTCTTGTCCACTATGAGCACGACCTCGTCATAGCTCTGCGGCCAGGAGCCGTAGATGACGTCGTACTGGCTCTTGAGCGTGTCGTCTATGAGCTCGCCGTTCTCGCCGGGGAGCATCTCCTCCCAGACCTCGAAGCTGGAGTAGAAGTCGCCCATCGTGCTGAAGTAGCTCGAGTAGTCGCCGCCGTAGACGCTGCTCATCATCTCGTTGAGCAGGGAGACGACGTCGCTCTTGACGATGTTGCCGTCGGAATCCTTGGTGTAGACGTCGAAGCCGAGGTCGTAACCGTACTGTATGGCGCTGACGTAGTCCTCGAGCCCGCTGCTGCCGGACTCGATGAACTCCTTGAAGGCCTTGAGGTTGTTGGTGTTGACGTCCATGGTGTTGAGGCTGTCCATGAGGTCGTACATGACGACGTTGGAGTACACGGCGTCGCGGTCGTGCTGCGCGCCGGAGGCCGCCTCGCTGTGTGCGCCGCTGAGCGCCTCGACCATGGAGCCGAGGTCCGCGGCCTCTGCCTCTATCGTGAGCGGGTAGGAGGAGAGCGTGTCCTCCTGCACGCGGTCGATATAGGTCTGGATGCCGTTCGAGAGCGAGAGTATGAGCGCGATGCCGATTATGCCTATGCTGCCTGCGAAGGCCGTGAGTATGGTGCGGGCCTTTTTGGTCATGAGGTTGTTGAGCGAGAGGGAAAGCGCCGTGAGGAAGCTCATGGAGGGGCGCTTTTTGCCCGTGTCCTCGGCCTTTGCGGGGGCGCTGTCCGGGTCGAAGGGGTTCGTGTCGCCCTTTATCTCGCCGTCGAGCAGGCGGACGATACGGGTGGAGTAGCGCTCCGCGAGGTCCGGGTTGTGCGTGACCATGATGACAAGCTTGTCCTTGGCTATCTCCTTGAGCAGCTCCATTATCTGCACGCTGGTCTCGGAGTCGAGGGCACCGGTGGGCTCGTCGGCGAGGAGGATGTCGGGGTCGTTTATGAGCGCGCGGGCTATGGCGACGCGCTGCATCTGGCCGCCGGACATCTGGTTGGGCTTTTTATTCAGCTGGTCGCCCAGGCCGACCTTCTCGAGCACCTTCACCGCCCGCTCCCGCCGCTCGGCGCGCGGCACGCCGGAGATGGTCAGCGCGAGCTCGACGTTCGCGAGCACGCTCTGGTGCGGGATGAGGTTGTAGGTCTGGAAGACGAAGCCTATGGAGTGGTTGCGGTAGGTGTCCCAGTCCTTGTCGCCGTACTCCTTGGTGGAGCGGCCGTTGATGATGAGGTCGCCGTCGGTGTACTGGTCGAGGCCGCCGATGATGTTGAGCAGCGTCGTCTTGCCGCAGCCGGAGGGGCCAAGGATGGAGACGAATTCGCTCTCCCTGAAACTGATGCTTACACCCCGCAGCGCGTGGACGCTCATGTCCCCGGCGAGGTAGTCCTTTGTGATGTTCCTGAGTGTGAGCAAGGTTTCAACAGATCC
This sequence comes from uncultured Eubacteriales bacterium, assembly GCA_900545405.1. Lineage (GTDB taxonomy): Bacteria > Bacillota > Clostridia > Oscillospirales > Oscillospiraceae > Scatomorpha. Next base: position 29,306 of record UQYT01000016.1, read on the forward strand.
TTTCAGCTTTGCGCGGGAAACTCATTCCCTGGTGGCTTTGCGTATATCTTCGAGGCTGCCCAGCACGAGGACGTGTTCGTCCTTCACGAAGACATAGGCAGGGTCGAGTACGGGGTGGAGCCTCTCGCCGCGCCTCGCGGCTATGAGGTTGAGGCCGTGGCGGCTGCGCAGCCCGACCTCGGCGACGGAGTGGCCGACCCACTCGTCCGGTGCGTCTATCTCGCAGATGGCGCAGCCCTCGGAGAGGCCGATGAAGTCGAAGATGCGGTCCGAGCTCTCGCGCACCGCGATGCGCTCCGCCGCGTCCCGCTCGGGGTAGATTATGAAGTCCGCGCCGCAGCGCATGAGGAACTTGGCCTCGAGGTCGCGGTCGGCCTTGCTGTACACCCGCTTGGCGCCCAGCTCCTTGAGCTGGTCGGTTATCTCCAGGCAGGCCTGGAAGTTCTTGTTCACGCAGACGAAGCAGGCGTCGAAGTTCTGCACGCCGAAGGAGCGCAGGACCTCTATGTTGGCGCAGTCGCAGATCTTGGCGGCGGCGACGTAGGGGAGCATGTCCTCCAGCGCCTCGCCGTTCTGGTCGGCGATCATGACCTCGCACTTCATCTTGCACAGCGCGCGGCACAGATGGTGCCCGAAGGTGCCCATTCCGATTATGAGGAAGGATTTCATGTTTTAACCTCCTGTCAGCCTACGGTGACCTGCTCCTCGGGGTAGGTCACGGGCGGGTCGGTGCGCCGCTCCAGCAGCGCCATTGCGAAGGATATGCTCCCCACCCTGCCGAGGTACATCAGCAGCGTCACCACCAGGGCCGAGAGCGTGGAGAGCTCGCGGGTTATGCCGGTGGACATGCCCACCGTGCCTATCGCGGAGAAGACCTCTATCAGCACGTCCGCGAGCGGGAGCGACTGCGTGCCGCAGAGCACCAGCGCGCCGAGCAGCGCGAGGATGAGGTTGGTGCCGGCTATCATGCCGGAGCGCTTCATGGCGTCGTCCGGGATGCGGCGGCCGAACACATAGGCCCCGCGCCTGCCCCGGATGCCCGAGAACAGGAAGATGAGCACCACGGCGACGGAGGTGGTCTTGATGCCGCCCGCCGTGGAGCCGGGGCTGCCGCCGATGAACATGAGTATGACCGTGAGCAGCTTTGAGGCGTCCGAGAGCGCGGCGGTGTCCACGCTGTTGAAGCCAGCCGTCCTCGGCGTCACGGAGGAGAAAAAGCTCACGAGAATCTGCTCGCCGAGGGGCATGTCCGCGTTCATGCGGCTGCGCTCAATGAAGAAGAAGAGCACGGCCCCGCCGAGTATGAGCGACGCGGTGGACACCAGCACCAGCTTGGTCTGGAGGTCGTACCTGCGCCAGTGCAGGCCCTTGAGCCGTATGTCGTCCCAGACGAGGAAGCCGATGCCGCCGAGGACGATGAGCAGCATTATCGTGATGCTCACCAGCGCGTCGTCGGAATACGACACCAGCGAGGAGAAGGGCGCCTTGACGCCCATGAGGTCGAAGCCCGCGTTGCAGAAGGCGGAGACGGAGTGGAACACGGAGTACCATATCCCCCGCCCCAGCCCGAACTCGGGGATGAAGCGTATGGACAGCAGCACCGCCCCCGAGAGCTCGAAGATGAGCGTGCCGAGGCCGATGGTGCCGGTTATTTCCATGATGCGGCCGACGCGGACCGTGTTTATGCTCTCGGCCATGACGCCGCGCTCGCGTATGCTCATGCGGCGGCGCAGCAGCCGGGAGAAGAGCGTGGCGATGGTCATGAAGCCCAGGCCGCCTATCTGGATGAGCAGGAGTATCACCACCTGCCCGAAGCCGGACCAGTACGTCGCCGTGTCCACCAGCACGAGGCCCGTGACGCACGAGGCGCTGACCGCGGTGAAGAGCGCGGTTACAAAGCCCGTCGTCCCCCCGCTCTGCGAGGACACCGGCAGCATGAGCAGTATCGTCCCCGCCGCGATGACGGTGAGGAAGCCCAGAGCAATGGTCTGGACATATGAGAGCTGTCGAATTTTCATAACCTGATTATTATAACAACCTTATATTCCATATGCAAGCAAAAAGTCCCGGTTTCCCGAGGCTCTTGCTCATCTCTTCTCGGGCAGGATCTCTATCCAGTAGCCGTCCGGGTCTTCGATGAAATAGACGCCCATTTTCTCGTTCACAAAGCACACGGCGCCCATCTCCTCGTGCTTTTTGCGCGCGGCCTCGTAGTCGTCCACACGCATGGCGAGGTGGATCTCGCCCTCGCCGAGGTCGTAGGGCTCCTTGTGGTCGCGCAGCCAGGTCAGCTCCAGCTGGAAGCCGGTCTCGCCGTCGCCCAGGAACACCAGTTTATAGGAGCCGTCCTCCGAGGCCTTCTCGCGGACGGGCTTGAGGCCCAGGGCCTCGTCATAGAATCTGATGCTGCGCTCGAGGTCGAGCACGTTGAAATTGAAGTGATAAAAGGTAAATTTCATGTCATTCGCCTCCAGTGCACAGGATAGCGCAGTTTTCACGTTTTGGCAACAGCAAAAGCGCTCGAATCTCCCTGTCGAGGGCTTTGACTTGATATTTCCTGCCCGATGTGAGAAAATGATGTTTTGGAAAGGGGGCGTGGGGAGTGAAGGATACCCTCAGAGATATCTACGACGCCGTTGACGAGTTCTTCGGCGGGCTCGGCAGCCGGAGGATAACCACCTACTCGGCCGCCTGCGCATACTACCTCTTCATGTCTCTCGTGCCGGTCATAATGCTGCTCGTCTCCGTGCTGCAGTATACGCCGCTCACCAGGGACGTAGTGCTCGGCGCCGTGGCCGAGTACGTGCCGGAGTCGCTCTACGAGATAGTGGACTTCATCGTCTCGAGCATATATAACGGCGGCCGCGTCGCGCTGACCGTGTCCATACTGCTGACGCTGTGGTCCGCCTCCGCCTGCATGAAGGCGCTCCTGCGCGGGATGGACTCCGTCTACGACGCCGAGCGGCGCGAGGACTACATCCGCTTTTCCATCCGCGCCTGCGTCTACATGGTCATCTTCGTCGTGCTGCTGCTGCTGAGCTTCTTCGTCATGGTCTACGGCGGGCGCATACTCGACCTCATAGAGCAGAGCATGCCGGTGAACCACTCGCTGGACTTTCTCTTCACGCTGGCCAAGTATCTGCGCTTCGTCATCATCCTGGCGCTGCTGGCGCTGGTGTTCTGCTTCCTCTTCAAGTGGATGCCCGCCCGGCCGCTCAAATTCCGGCGGCAGGTGCCGGGGGCGGTGTTCAGCTCCGTGGCCTGGGCGGCGTTCTCCTTCATCTTCTCCTTCTACGTCTCGTTCTCCGACAAGTTCGGTGCCTACGGCTACATCGGCACCATCATGATCGCGATGATCTGGATATTCTACTGCTTCTACTTCCTCCTGCTCGGAGGGTTTATCAACCACTATATAGAAATGAAGCGGGCAGGGACTGAAAAATGACTGACATAAGCGTACAAAACCTGAAAAAATCCTTCGAGGTCGGCCATCCGGTGCTGGACGGGCTGACCTTTGAAGTCGCGGCCGGGGAGCGCGTGGGTATACTCGGCGCCAACGGCTGCGGCAAGACCACGCTCTTCCGCATCCTCTCCGGCGAGCTGGAGCCCGACGAGGGCACGGCGGCCATACGCCGCGGGCGGCGCGTGGGACTCATAAGCCAGATCCCCGTCTACCCCGAGGGCTGGACCACCGAGGACGTGCTGCGCGAGGCGCACTCCGGCCTGCGGGCCATGGCCGCGCGAATGCAGGAGCTCGAGGGCCTCATGGCCGCCGACAGCAGCGAGGCGCTGCTCAAGGAGTATGACAAGCTCGCGGACGACTTCCGCCGCCTCGGCGGGTACGACATGGACTACGAGCGCAACCGCGTCGCCAACGGACTCGACATCCCCGCCGAGATGCGCAAGCGCGAGTTCGCCCTGCTCTCCGGCGGCGAAAAGACCCGCGTGAACCTCGCGCGGCTCATACTCGAGGACACGGACATCCTCCTGCTGGACGAGCCGACTAACCACCTCGACATGCGCGCCACGGAGTGGCTGGAGGACTACATTCTCCACTTCCGCGGCACCGTGCTGGCCATCAGCCACGACCGCTATTTCCTCGACGTCGTGGCCCAGCGCTGCGTGGAGATAACGGACGGCAAGGCGGAGCTCTACTCCGGCAATTACAGTTTCTACATCGTGGAGCGGCAGCGCCGCTTTGAGGAGAAGCTCAAGAAATACGAGAAGGACCAGGCCAAGATCGCCCAGCTGGAGGCCGCGGCGGCAAAGCTGCACCTCTGGGCCTTCATGGGCAACGACAAGCTGCACAAGCGCGCCTTCTCCATGGAAAAGCGTATAGAAAAGCTCAGCCAGAGCGAAAAGCCCAAGACGGAGCGAAAGCTGCACGCCGCATTCAAGGAGCGCGAGTTCCGCGGCGACGAGGTGCTCACGATGGACGGGCTCACCAAGGGCTTCGACGGCCGGGTGCTCTTCTCCGGCCTCTCCCTCGAGGTCACGGGCGGGGAGCGCATCGCGGTGATCGGCGAAAACGGCAGCGGCAAGACCACGCTCGTGAAGCTCATAGTCGGCGAGGAGGAGCCGGACGCCGGCTGGGTGCGCCGCGGCCCGGCGGTAAAGTGCGCCTACCTCCCGCAGCACGTGAAGTTCTCGGAGCCCTCCCGCTCCGCGCTCGACACGCTCATCTACGACTGCAAGTGCCAGCCCCAGGAGGCTCGGGACTCGCTCGGCGCCTTCGGCTTCTCGGGCGAGGACGCGCTCAAGGCCGTAGGCACGCTCTCCGGCGGCGAGCAGAGCCGGCTGCGCCTGTGCATGCTCATGCGCGGGGACGTGAACCTGCTCATCCTCGACGAGCCGACGAACCACCTCGACCTCGCCTCCCGCGAGTGGATGGAGGCCGCGCTCTCGGACTACTCCGAGGCCCTGCTCTTCGTCTCGCACGACAGGTATTTCATAGAGAAATTCGCAACGCGCATCTGGTGCCTCGAAAACGGCGCGCTCACGGACTTCCGCGGCACTTTCTCCGAGTTCCGCGCCTACCGGGCCAGGCAGGAGGCCATAGCCCAGGCGGCGAAGGCCGCCGCGCCCAAGCCCGAGAAGAAGCCCCAGCGCAAAAAGGGCACGCCCGAGCGCGAGAAGGAGGCCCGCCGCTGCGAGCGGGAGATTGAAAAGATCGAATCCCGTCTGAAGGAGATCGAGAGCGAAGAGGGGGAACACGCCTCGGATTACCAGCGTCTAATGGAACTGGAAGACGAAAAGGCGCGCCTCTCGCCCGAGCTGGACGCGCTCTACTCCAGATGGGAGGAACTGCAAGATGAAGAATAAGCTCTGGCTCATAGTCGTAATCATCCTGCTCGCCGCGGCGGCGGTCTTCGCCTTTGTCGCGACGGGGCACACCTACTTTGCCGCGCTGCTCGCGCTCATCGCGGCGCTCATAGTCTTTTACCGCTTTGCCGGGCGGGTGCTCCGCATCGTCGTCACGGTGCTGCTCATAATCGGCGTCGTCGTGTTCGTCATCATCGAGATACCCATAGTCAGGGCCGCGCGGACGGACGCACCGGACGACTGCAACTACATCATCGTCCTCGGCGCGGGCCTGCACGGGGACGTGCCCTCGCTCTCGCTCCGGAACCGCCTGGACGCCGCGCTCGAGTGGCTGGAGGCGCACCCGGACTGCGTCGCCGTGGTCTCCGGCGGCCAGGGCCCTGGCGAGACGATGACGGAGGGCGAGGCCATGTCCGTCTGGCTGGAGGCCAGGGGCATAGACCCCTCGCGCATAATAGTCGAGGACAAGGCCACCTCCACGATGGAGAACCTCCAGTTCTCCTTTGAGCTCATCCGCGCCGCCGGCGGCGAGCCGGACGGCAACTGCGCCATCGTGACCAGCGAATACCACCTCTGCCGCGCCAAAATGATGGCCGCCGACCTCGGCGTCGAGGCCTGGGGCGTGGCGGGGCACACCACCTGGCCCACGCTCATGCTCAACTACTTCATCCGCGAGGCCTTCGCGGTCACCTACTACCGGATATTTGGAGCCTGATATGGAAAAGGTAAACGTCTACGATTTCGACAAGACCATACTGCCCTACGACAGCACCGAGGCTTTCTTCCTCCACTGCCTGAGGAGGTACCCCCGGGTGCTGGCCCCCGCGCTCGGCGCCGTGCCGCTGGCGGCGGGCATGCCGCTCGGACTCGTGTCCAAGACGCGGGTGAAGGAGGTATTTTACCGCTTTCTCGCCCTCATCCCGGACATAGACGCCGAGGTCGCGCGCTTCTGGGAGGCGCACGTCGCGGATATCAACGCCTGGTATCTCGCGAGGCGGCGGCCGGACGACATCGTCTCCTCCGCCTCGCCGGAATTCCTGCTGCGGCCGGTGGCGGAGCGCTTCGGCTTCCGGCTCATGGCCTCGCGCGTGGACAAGCACAGCGGCTGGACGCTGGGCGAGAACAACCACGGCGAGGAGAAGGTCACGCGCTTCTACAAGGAGTACCCCAATGTGGAGATAGCTGAGTTCTACTCGGACTCCCTCTCGGACACGCCGCTCGCGCGGCTGGCGGAGCGGGCCTTCCTCGTCTCCGGCCAGTGCCTCGAGCCCTGGCCAGAGCGGAGCCTCCGGCTATGAGGCGCGGCGTAAAGGCCGCGGCCTGGGCGCTCTTTGTGCTCTATGGCCTCGTCATGCTCTGGCTGCTCTTCCTGCGCGGGCGGCACCCGGAGTTCCTCCGGGGCTATGTGGAAAACGGCATCTACTGGTCGCTGGTGCGCAGCACCACTAACCTCGTGCCCTTCCGCACCGTGGCGGACTTTCTCGAGAACATCGCCTCCGGGAACGACTACCTCGTCCGCCACGCCGTCGTGAACCTCGCCGGCAACGTCGTCATGTTCGTGCCGCTGGGGCTGTTTCTGCCGCTGCTTTTCCGGAGGCTGCGGCGGTATTGGCGCTTTCTCCTCGTCTGCGCCCTGGTCATCGTCGTCGTGGAGACGGCGCAGGTGCTGCTCACCGTCGGCTGGGCGGACGTGGACGACCTCATTTTGAACCTCTGCGGCGCGTCGATAGGTTTTCCCTTCGGTCTGCTCGCCGTTAAACTGTTGGATAAAGGGGATAGAGAGACTTGAAAAAGGTCGATTATGAGCATTTTTCCCGCTTTCTGATGCCGCACAGCGTCGCTGCGCGCGCAGATGAGCTGTATTTCTGCGTGAAGCGCGCGGTGCTCGACGAGAACCGCTACGCCTCGGACCTCTGGGTGCTGCGGGACGGCAAGGCGAAGCGGCTGACCTCCGCCGGCGACGTCTCGGGCTTTTGGCTGACGGACGAGGGCGTGGTCTTTTCCGCCCTGCGTGAGAAGAAGGACAAGGAGCGCGCCGAGGCGGGCGAGCCGCTGACGGTGCTCTACGTCCTGCCCTACGACGGCGGCGAGGCGCGCGAGCTCTGCCGCCTCGACTGCTCCGTGGGCGAGGTGCGCTTCCTCGGCAACGGCCGCTTCCTCTTCACGGCCACCGTCTCCCGCGACTGGGAGCGGGCCCTCTCCGAGGCCGGCGGCGACGCCAAAAAGGCCGCCGAGGCGCTCAAGAAGGAGCGCGCCGCGTGCACGGTTGTGGACGAGCTGCCCTTCTGGTTCAACGGCCGCGGCTTTGTGAACGGCAATCGCAGCCGCCTCGGCATTTGGGAGGACGGCGCTTACCGCTTCCTCACCGGCGAGAACACCGACGCCGAGCTCGGCGGCCTCTCCCCCGACGGCAGGCTTTTGAGCTTCACCGCCGTGGACTGGACAGGCACCATGCCGCTCAGCGACCGGCTCTGCCTCCTCGACACCGAAACGCTGGCCATCGAGGACATCACCGTGGCCGAGGGCGCCTCGCACTACTGGTCCGCGCCCCTCGAGGGCGGGCGCATCGCCGCGCTGGTGAACACCCGCGACAGGTACGGCCTCAACCAGAACCCCTCGCTCTATCTGCGTGAAAACGGCGCCTGGTGCCTCGTCCTCGGGGACGGCGCGCGCTGCTTCAGCAACAGCGTGGGCAGCGACATAAAGGCCGGGGCCAGCTTCTCCGGCGACGAGCACGAGCGCGGCGGCGAGCTCTTCTTCCTCGACACTCAGGGCGGCTCCGCCCACATCCTCGCGGTGGACGAGGCCACGGGCGCGGCGCGCTGCGTCACCAGGCCGGGCCTCAACATAGCCGCGGCGGCGCTCTGGAAGGACGGCTTTGCCGTCTCGGCCATGCGCGGTAACTCCGGCTGCGAGATAATGTACATAGCCCCGGACGGCACGGAGACCGCCCTCACGGACTTCAACGCCGCCATCTGCGCCGAGTACGCCTACTCCGCGCCGGAGCCGCTGAATTTTGTGAACTCCCGCGGCCGCGAGATCGAGGGCTGGGTGATAAAGCCCGTGGACATGGAGCCGGGCAAAAAGTACCCCGCCATTCTCGACGTCCACGGCGGGCCCAAGACGGTCTACGGCAGCTGCTATTTCCACGAGATGCAGTTCTGGGCCTCGCAGGGCTTTGCGGTCATGTTCTGCAACCCCACCGGCGGCGACGGCGGCGGGGACGAGTTTGCCGACATCCGCGGCCATTACGGCGAGCAGGATTACGCCGACCTCATGCAGTTCGTGGACACCGCGCTCGAGCGCTGCGGCTTCATCGATCCCGACAGACTCGGCGTCACGGGCGGCAGCTACGGCGGCTTCATGACCAACTGGATAATAGGCCACACGGGGCGCTTCAAGTGCGCGGCCAGCCAGCGGAGCATCGCGAACTGGACCAGCTTCCACAACACCTCCGACATCGGCTGGTACTTCGCCGAGGACCAGGTGGGCGGCAGCCCCTGGAACGGCCTCGAGAAGATCTGGGAGCAGTCCCCGCTCAAGTACGCCGACCGCGTCACGACGCCGACGCTCTTCCTGCACTCGGACGAGGACTACCGCTGCCCGCTCTCCGAGGGCCTGCAGATGTTCTACGCCGTCCGCGAACACGGCGTGGAGTCGCGCCTTTGCATCTTCCACGGCGAGAACCACGAGCTCTCCCGCTCCGGCAAGCCGGAAAACCGCATAAGGCGGCTGCGCGAGATAACCGAGTGGATGGAGCACTACCTGAAGTAAGCATAAAAAATCGCCCGCCCGCGGAAAATCTCTTCCGCAGGCGGGCTTTTTGTGTTATATTCTGCTTACTTCGCGAGCATTTCCTTGATGGTGTCGCCCAGGATCTTGATGCCCTTCTCTATGGCCTCGTCGGAGCTGTTGGAGTAGTTGATGCGCATGGTGCGCACGCCGCGCTCCTCCTCATAGAACGGGTCGCCGGGGCAGACGGCCACGCCCTTGGCAGCGGCGGCCTGCATGACGTCGACGGCCTTGAGGCCCTCGGGCATGGTGGCCCAGATGAACATGCCGCCTTCGGGCTTCGTGTAGCTGACGCTCTCGGGGAAGTCCTTGGCCATGCAGTCCATCATCTTCTCGGCCTTCTCGCGGTACATGACCTTGATCTTCTCGATCTGCTCGTCGAGGTCGTTGTCGAGCAGGTACTCGGCGAGGACCATCTGGCCGAAGATGTTGGTGTGCAGGTCCATGGTGGACTTGAAGGCCAGCAGCTTGGCGTAGAGCTCGGGCTGCTTGCAGGCTATCCAGCCGATGCGCATGCCGGGGGCGACGATCTTGGAGAAGGTGCCCATCGCGGCGCACTGCTCGCCGAGCAGCTCGGCGAAGGAGCTGCCGCCCTCGCCGTGGAAGCGGAGCTCGCCGTAGGGGTTGTCCTCGATGACCGGGGTGCCGGCGGCCTTGAGTATGGCGGCGGCGCGCTCACGGACGGCCTGGGTGTAGGTGAGGCCGGTGGGGTTCTGGAAGTTCGGGATGACGTAGATGAACTTCGGGTCGTTCTCGGCGAGGACCTTTTCCAGCTCGTCGCAGTCGATGCCGTCCTCGTTCAGGCTGACGGAGCAGACCTTCGGGCTGTAGAGGTGGAAGGTCTGGAGAGCGGCGAGATAGCTGGGCTTCTCAACGGCGATGGGGTCACCCGGGTCGATGAGCGTCGCGGCGACCATGTCCAGCGCCTGCTGGGAGCCGTTGGTGATGATGATGTTCTCGGGCGCAAAGTCTATGCCCTGCTTCTTATAGCGGTCGGAGATGAACTTGCGCAGCGGCAGATAGCCCTCGGTGTTGCTGTACTGCAGGGCGCGCACGCCGTCACGCTCAAGGACCTTCGTGACCGCGGCCTCCATCTCCTTTACAGGAAAGGAGTCGGGGTTCGGAAGTCCGCCGGCAAAGGATATTACGTCCGGGGATGCGGCGGCCTTGAGTATGGCAGCGGTGAAATCGCCCTGAAAATCGGGCTTGGACATGCGTTCAGAGATCCTGAGCTTCATTTCTTGTTCCTCCTCTTAGCAACTTAACTCTCTCTCGCGTATGGATATATTATCCGAGATAATACAACAAATGATAACACCGCGCTTCCGGAATTACAAGGTTTTTTCGCTACTGTAATGAATTTTCAGGCGAATAGATGAAATGTTGATTTCCCGCCGTTATGTTTGTTGCGGGAGATGAACAAAATGAACTGCGTATACCTCTTGCTGTCCCGCTCCGGGACAGCGTTTTCAAGACTCATCCGCGCGCTGACGGGCGACGAGTACACCCACATCTCGCTCGGGCTCGGCTCCGGCGGGGAGATATACAGCTTTGCGCGGCTGCACCCGCGCCGCCCCCTGCCGGCGGGTCTGGTGAGGGAGGACTGCGCGCGGAGCTACATGGCCCGCCACCCGGACATCCCCTGCGCGGTCTACCGCCTCGCCGTCACGCCCGGGCAGCGTGAGGCCATAGAGGCCCGCGTGGGCTCCATGCTGCTCCAGCGCGAGCTCTATCATTACAGCATCCTCGGCACCGCGCTCTGCAGGCTTGACATCGCGCACGAGCGGGGCTACCATTTCTTCTGCTCCCAGTTCGTCGGCGACGTGTTGGCAAGGTCCGGCGCCGTCGAGCTGCCCAAGGCGCCCTCGCTCATGCGGCCGGAGGACTTCACCCGCCTGCCCGGGGCCGAACTCATCTACAAGGGCCCGCTCTCCGGCGCGCCCTGCGTCAGAAATATTTTCCACAGGGGAGAGGACTATGCCGTCTCACGACCGGCCTGAGTTGTCTGAAAAAGCCAAGAAAATAATAGCCGCGGCCTCCATCGCCGTCTTCGTCCTGCTGACGGCGGCCATAGCCTGGTTCGTGGGGCGGCCCATGCTTAAATTCGTCTCCGAGCCCGAGCACTTCCGTGCATGGGTGGACTCCGGCGGGTTGATGAGCCGCGTCTGGTTCCTGGGCATGCAGCTTCTGCAGGTGTTCGTCGCCATCATCCCGGGCGAGCCCATGGAGATTGGCGCGGGCTACGCCTTCGGCGCCGTGGAGGGCACGCTGCTCTGCCTCGCGGGCACGACGATAGGCAGCATGGCCGTGTATTTCTTCGTCCGCCGCTTCGGCGTCCGGGCGGTGGAGATATTCTTTTCTAAGGAGAAGATAGAGTCGCTCCGCTTCCTGCGCGACACGCGGCGGCGCAACACGCTGGTATTTCTGCTGATGCTCATCCCCGGCACGCCGAAGGACCTGCTCAGCTACTTTGTCCCGCTCACCGGCATGGGGCCCTGGACCTGGTTCTGGATAACCACCGTGGCGCGCATTCCGTCCATCGTCACCTCCACCATCGGCGGCAGCGCGCTCGGCGTGCAGAACTACGTCTTCGCCGGCGTCGCCCTGGGCGTGACGCTGCTCATAAGCGGCGTGGGCCTGCTCATCTACCGCCGCATCTGTCTCGTGCATCAGGAGCACCTGGAGCACAAACAGCACCACAAGACCGAGGAGGGTCCCAAAAATGGCCGATAAGCTGCTCATCGCCGACGATGAGCCCGATATAGTAGACACCCTCGCCCGCTGCTTTGCCTCCCGCGGCTACGAGATCATGCGGGCCTCGAGCGGCGAGGAGGCCGTGCGCCAGGCCGGCCGCGCGCCGGACCTCATACTGCTGGACGTGAACATGCCGGACCTCGACGGGCTCGAGGTCTGCCGCCGCATCCGCCAGCACGTCGCCTGCCCCATAATCTTCCTCACCGCCCGCGTAGAGGAGAGCGACAAGCTCCGCGGCTTTGCCGCCGGAGGGGACGACTACGTCGTCAAGCCCTTCTCGCTCGACGAGCTGGCCGCTCGCGTGGACGCGCACCTGAGGCGCGAGCGCCGCCACGGCTCGGCCTCCGAGCTCCGCTTTGACGGCGAGCTCGTAATAAACTACACGGACCGCAAGGTCACCTGGGCCGGGCACGAGTTGGGCCTCGTGCGGCGCGAATTCGACATAGTGGAGTTCCTCTCGCAGAACCCCGGCATGGTGTTCGACCGCGAGCGCATCTACGAGTGCGTCTGGGGCATAGACGGCGAGGGCGACTCCAGCGTAATCTCCGAGCACGTCCGGCGCATCCGCGCCAAACTCGCCGCCGCAGGCTGCGAGAGGCAGTACATTGAGACCGTCTGGGGGGTCGGCTACCGTTGGGCAAGATAAAGGCCGCAAACGAGCGCCGCCGGCGCAGGCTCAAAAATATGCCGCTGCGCCTTAGCTTCGTGCTCTACATGGTCGTCACCGCCCTCGCCGCGACCGCCGTCTGCGCCCTCATCATAAACGGGCTGGACAACACGCGGATCGAGCTCTACTATAAATACCGCGACCAGGCCGAGCAGATACCCATACCCGAGGGCGGGCACGCCGAGTACGGCTACACGAACGACGCCGAGGTCTACGTCATATACGACGCGGACGACCACGCCGTGGACAGCGGCAGCGTCCCCTATGACGAGGGCAGCCTGGTGAGCGACGTGGGCGGCGTGATAATCATGCCCGAGTACAGCGCCGAGGACAAGTCCATCGACTATGTGTGCCGCTTGCTCCAGGCCCTGACCATACCCGTCTCCTACCTCGGCGCCATAATTCTCTGCGCCGTCATCTTCTACCGGCGCAAGCTCAGGCGGCCCATAGAGATACTCAACGCCGCGTCGGAGAAGATCGCGGAAAACGACCTGGGCTTCACGGTGGAGGTCCCCTGCGGCAACGAGCTGGGGCGGCTGTGCGAGTCCTTTGAGAAGATGCGCGCCGCGCTGCTGGAGCTCAACCGCGAGCACTGGGCGCAGATGGAGGAGCGCCGCCGCCTTAACGCCGCCTTCGCCCACGACCTGCGCACCCCGCTTACCGTCCTGCGCGGCCGGGCCTCCCTGCTGGAGGCCGAACTGCCGCCGGGCAGCGAGGCCGCCGCGGACGTCGGCGTCATGAAGACGCATATCGAGCGCCTTGTCCGCTATGCGGACGCCATGTCGAACCTCCAGCGCATGGAGGACGTGGAGGTGAAGCGCGCGCCGATGCAGCTCTCGGCCATAGCCGAGGGCCTGCGCGAGACGGCGGAGATACTCTTCGCGGGCCGCGAGGTGTGCGTCACGTCCGCGGAGGGCACGGCGGAGGTGGACATCGAGGTCGTCATGCAGGTCTGCGGGAACATCCTCTCGAACAGCGCCCGCTACGCGCGCTCCCGCGTGGACATCGACCTCTCGCTGGTGAACGGTGCCATGCGCGTCGCCGTGACGGACGACGGCGGCGGCTTCACGCGCGAGGGGCTCGAAAAGGCCGCGGCGCCCTTTTACAAGGGCGAGGGCGGCGGCTCGGAGCACCTGGGCCTGGGCCTGAACATCTGCGACATCCTCTGCCGCCGCCACGGCGGGCGGCTGGTCATAGAAAACGTGGGCGCGGGTGCACGTGTCACCGCCGTATTCGGCGGCGAATAGGCCCGCGGGAAGGAGAAACCGGTCTTGCAGCTCTATTTTGCGCCCCTCGAGGGCGTCACAGGCTATGCCTTCCGCCGGGCCCACATGCGGTATTTTGCCCCGGCGGACAAATATTTTGCGCCCTTTTACTCGCCCACGCGCGAGCACGTCCTGCCGCCGCGCGCGGCCCGGGAGCTCGACCCCGTCCGAAATGAGGGCGTGCCCCTCGTGCCGCAGCTCCTCTGCCGCGACCCGGGCGACTTCATCTGGGCGGCAAAGCTGCTCGCGGACATGGGCTACGGCGAGGTGAACCTCAACCTCGGCTGCCCCTCCGGCACCGTCGCCGCCAAGGGCAAGGGCTCGGGCTTTCTGGCCTTTCCGGAGGAGCTGGAGGCGTTTTTCGATCGCGTGTTCTCCGAGCCGGGGATGCCCCGCGTCTCGGTCAAGACCCGTCTCGGCGTCGAGGACCCGGCGGAGTTCGCCGCGCTGCTGGACATCTACCGGCGCTTCCCCATCTCCGAGCTCATCGTCCACCCCCGCGTGCGCCGGGACATGTACAAGCTGCCCGCGAGGCCTGAGTATTTCCCGGAGGACGGCCCCTGGCCGCTCTGCTACAACGGCGACGTCTTCACGGCGGAGGCCGCGAGGGCGCTTGAAGCGCGCTTTCCGGGCATGTCGGCGCTGATGCTGGGCCGCGGCGCGGCGGCGAACCCGGCGCTCTTCTCGCTCATCCGGGGCGGAGGCGGCGTTGAGCGCGAGGCGCTCCGGGCCTTCCACGACGAGATATACGACACCTGCTGCCGCGACTTCGGCTCCGCGGGCTCGGCCATGCTGCGCATGAAGGAGCTCTGGGGCTATCTGCGGTATCTCTTCCCCGACTCCGCCAAGGCGATGAAGCGCCTCGCCAAGACGCGGCGCCCGGAGGAATACGTCTCCGCCGCGGCCGACATCCTGGGCGGCGAGAGGCTGGAGCCGGCGGGGGCGTTCAGCAATACGTAAATATTTAAGGGGGAACTTCTTGGTAGGGTTTCCCCCTTTGACCACCATCCTGACCTTTTAAGCACAAGGGGATTCCGCCCGCTGCGGCGGGCAGCCAGAGGCTTTGCCTCTGGACTCCACCCGCTTTTTTGTAAAAAAGCGGGGCAAAAAACTTTTACACTCAGGGCGGGTAATTACTATGAGGCTGTTCATTGCGATAAACTTCGGTGACCGGGCGCTCGACGCCTTTGAGGCGGCGCGGGAGAGGCTGCGCGCTCAGGCCGGGCGCGCCAACTACTCGCGGCGCGAGAACCTCCACCTCACGCTCGCCTTCCTCGGCGAGCTGCCGGGCTCGCGGCTGGCGGACATCGAGGCCGCGATGAGCGCCGCGGCGGCGGGGGCCGGGGCCTTCACGCTCAGCTTCGACCACGCCGGGCGCTTTCGCCGCGAGGGCGGGGACATCTGGTGGCTCGGCGCCGCCGATTGCCCGGCGCTCACAGCGCTGCAAAGCCGCCTCGCCTCGGAGCTCAGGGCGCGGGGCTTCGCGCTCGAGGACCGGCGCTTTTCGCCGCATCTCACGCTCGCGCGGCGGGTGTTCGGCGCGGCCGATCCGCGCTCGCTCCTCGCCGAGCCCGTCCCCTGCCGCGTCTCCGGCATGAGCCTCATGCTCTCCGAGCGGCCGGAGGGCATTCTCACTTACACGGAGCTCTTTTACGCCGCCTTTGCGCGTTGACGGGGCGTGATTCGGCGTGTTATCATAGGCAGTACAGATGATCATAGAAAGGCGGTGCCGTCATGCTCGTTCACGACCTCACTCACACCATAACCGAAGACATCCTCGTCTGGCCCGGCACGGAGCAGCCCAAACTCTCCGAGGGCAGCACGTTCGAACGCGACGGCTTCCGCGAGACGCGGCTGGAGATATTCTCCCACGTCGGCACGCACATGGACGCCCCGGCGCACATGCGCGTTGACCGGCCGCAGCTTGACGAGCTGCCCGCCTCCGCCTTCTGCGGCACGGCCTGGGTGCTCGACGCGCGCGGCTGCGCCCCCGGCGGCGAGGTGCCCGCAGAGGCCGTGGAAGGCGCCGCGGGCGCGGATTTCCTGCTCGTCTGCACGGGCTGGGACAGCTTCTGGAACACTCCGGAGTATTTCGGGCGCTTCCCCGTGCTCTCCGAGGCCGCCGTGCGCCGCGCCGTGGAGCTCGGCGTCAAGGGCATCGGTCTCGACACGATGGGCATTGACCCCATGGACGCCGAGGGCTTTCCGAGGCACCACATAATGTTTGAAAACAGCCTCGTAATCGTCGAAAACCTCTGCAATCTTACGGAAATTGCGGGCAGGCGCGTGTTTTTTGCGGCGCTGCCCCTGAAGTACAAAGACGCCGACGGCGCACCAGTGCGTGCCGTCGGCATCGAGGACTGACGCCCGCTCAACCGAGCGCGACGTCCAGTATCATCATTATCACAAAGCCCAGCGCCGCGCCTATCGTGCCGACGTTGGAGTGTTCGCCCGCCTGGGCCTCGGGGATGAGCTCCTCCACGACGACATAGATCATCGCCCCGGCGGCGAAAGAGAGTATGTACGGCAGCGCGGGCGTCACGAGGCCGGTCAGGAGTATCGTGAGCAGCGCGCCTATGGGCTCCACCACGCCGGAGAGCACGCCCATGCCGAAGGCCCTGCCCCGGCTCACGCCCTGGCCGACGAGCGGCATGGAGATCACCGCGCCCTCCGGCACGTTTTGCAGCGCTATCCCTGCGGCCAGCGTGAAGGCCGCGGCGGCGGAGACCGCCGTCTCGCCCGAGAGCGCGCCCGCGAACACCACGCCGACGGCCATGCCCTCCGGCAGGTTGTGCAGCGTCACGGCCAACACCAGCATCGTGCTCTTGCCGAGGGAGCAGCTCCTGCCCTCAGGGCAGTCGGAGCCGAGGTGCAGGTGCGGTATAACGCTGTCGAGGATGAGCAGGAAGATTATACCCGCCATAAAGCCCACGGCGGCCGGCACCCAGGGCGTCACTCCCTGGCCCTCTGCCATGTCTATGGCCGGGATTATCAGCGACCAGACCGAGGCCGCTATCATCACGCCCGACGCGAAGCCGAGCAGCAGCTTTTGTACCCAGGGGCTCGCCTCCCGCTTGAGGAAAAACACAAAGCAGGCCCCGAGCGCCGTGCCCAGGAAGGGTATCAAAATACCTATCGCGGTTTTGAGAGTGTCGTTCACACGTACCGCCTCCCTTCTGCCCGGATTATATCATATAAAATTTTCTTTTCAATCAACTTTTCGCCAGCCAGCCGCGTCATTATATACAGATAGACAGACAGGGGATGAGCCAGGACATGAGCAGAAAGAGCAGCCGGCGCGGAAGCCGGGGTGCGCGCTTCGGGCGCGGATTAAAGACGGCGCTGGCCGTTTTCGCGGTCGTCGTCTGCATGTTCATAGGCGGCTCGACCTTCTTCATCGGCCACGGCTCGCACGTCTCGGCGGACAACGGCCCCGCGCGGGAGAGCGCCCCGCCGGCTTCCGAGGCCCCGGCGGCTGAGAGCACCCGGCCCGATGATAAGTCCGGCGGCGAGGACGCTGCCGGCGGCGAGCTCTCCGGCGGAGCCGAGACCGCGGAGGACGCGCGCCCCTCGCCCACGCCCAACGACTGCGACATGCTGGTGCCCGAGAGCGAAGCCGTGGACGACAGCTATTTTGACGACGCCGTGTTCATCGGCAACTCCCGCACCGAGGGACTCAAGAAGTTCTCCGGCCTCTCCAACGCCACCTTCATAACCGAGGTCGGCCTCACGGTGGACAACATCTTCCGCGACTACTGCGACATCTCCGGAGGCTACAAGAGCCGCGCCTTCGACGCGCTCGCCGGGATGAGCTTCAGCAAGGTCTACATCATGCTCGGCATGAACGAGCTCGGCTGGGTGTATGAGAGCGTGTTCAAGGACGACTACGGCAAGATAATCGACAAGATACGCGAGATAAACCCGGACGCGGTCATATACATACAGTCCATCATCCCCGTCAGCAAGTGGAAGGACTCGAGCAACGACGTCTATACAAACGCCAACGTGGAGCGCCTGAACTCCCAGCTGCGCGACCTCGCCGACGAGAAGGAGGTCCACTATCTGGACGTGGCCGGGGCCCTGATGGACTCCGAGGGCTATCTGCCCTACGAGGCCACGGGCGACGGCGTGCATCTGGAGCCGCCGTACTGCGTCAAGTGGACGGATTACCTGAGAACGCACACCGCACAATAGACAGAAAGAGGAAGATAGCATGACAAAGAGGATAACCGCCGCGCTGCTGGCGCTCTGCCTGGCGCTTGCGCTCGCGGCCTGCGGGAAGGGCTCGGAGCCGGAGCTGAACATTGACGAACTTGGCGAGGAGCTCTACGCCGCCGGGACCTTCGGCGAGACGCTCTATCCGCTGGACGAATCCGTGGCCCAGGGGCTCTACGGCACGGATGCGGACACCCGCTGCTGGGTGCGCGCCGGCTCGGGCGCTACCGCCGAGGAGCTGGCCGTCTTTGAGACGAAGGACGCCGACGCCGCTGCCGCGCTGGTAAAGAAGCTCGAGACCCGCAACGCGGACCGCATAGAGAACTACTCGAGCTACATCCCCGCCGAGGTGCCGAAGCTGGAAAACGCGGTCATCCTCTCCGGCGGGCGCTATGTGGTGCTCTGCGTGGCGGAGGACGCCTCCGCCGTGCGCGAGGCCGCAGAGAAGGCCCTCGGCTGATATGAGCGGCGAGGAATTCGCCAACTTTGTCCGTCGGAACGAGGAGAGCTTTTACCGCATCGCATACAGCTATGTGCGCAGCCGCGAGGACGCGCTGGACATCGTGCAGGACGCCGTTGAAAAGGGCCTGCGCAAGCTGCCCACTCTGCGCGACCCGGAGCGGATAAAGCCCTGGTTCTGCCGCATACTGGTGAACGAGAGCATAGACCGCCTCCGCCGCCGCCGGGACACGGAGCCCGCGGACGAGAGCCTGCCCGGTCCTGACGACGCCAGCGGCCGCACGGAGGCGCTTGCGCTGTACGACGCTGTGGCGGCGCTGCCGCCCAAGCTCAAGACCGTCATAGTGCTGCGGTTTTTCGAGGACATGAAGCTCTCGGAGGTGGCACAGGCCGCCGGGTGTACGCTCAGCACGGCGAAATCCCGGCTCTACAAGGCCCTGGCGCTGCTGCGCGTGGAGCTTGACGACGGGGAGGTGTGAGCGGTGAAGGACGAACTTCGCGACATATACATGCAGACGGAGATCCCCGAGGAACTGCCCGGCCTCGTGGAGGGCGCGATCAGGCGCGGCACGCGGCGCGCCCGGCGCCGTAGGGCGGCGGTGAGGATAGCCTCGCCCATACTTGCGGCCTGCGCGGTCTTTGTGCTCATGCTCAACACCGTGCCGACCTTTGCCGGGGCCCTGTACGAGGTGCCCGTGCTCGGCGACGTCTGCCGGGTGCTGACCGTCCGCCGCGATCACTATGAGGACGACAAGAAGAACGTGGACATCGAGGTCCCGGCCATAGACGTGCAGCTCGGCGGCGCCGACTGGGCCGACAGCGTAAATCAGCTCATCCAGGCCACGGTGAATGCCGAGGTGGCTCAGTCCGAGGCCCGCGCCGAGGAGTATTACGACGCCTTCATAGCCACAGGCGGCACGCCGGAGGAATATCAGCCCATAGGCATAGATGTCGACTACGAGGTCTATTACGCCTCGGACGAGGTTATCTCCTTCGCCGTCATAAAGACCGAGACGCTCGCCTCGGCCTATGAGACCTTCCACTACTATAATTATTACCTCAAGACCGGCGAGGAGCTGACCATCGAGGACGCCGCGGGGCCGGACTGGCGCGAGCGGGCCATGTCTGCGCTCGTGGAGCTGGTCACGAACCCCGGCGAGGGCGAGACCTACTGGGCGCTGGAAGACATAGACCTCGACGCCGTGCTGGACGAGGCTCAGTTCAAGCTCGACTCCACCGGCGCGCCCGTGCTGGTGTTCCAGAAATACGCCCTCGGCCCCGGCGTGATGGACCGCCCGGAGCTCACGCTAAAATGAAAAACAGCCGCCCGAGGGCGGCTGTTTTCTTTATTCAGGCATGCCGAGCAATTTGCGGTAATCCTCCGCCGCGCTCACGCGGCCGGCGGCGGAAAAGGACATGGTCTCGGGCGCGAGGCAGCGGCGGGCGAGGGCGAGGACATCCTCGCGCGTGACGGCGTCGTAGCGCTCTATGAGCTCGTCCGGGCTGAGCGCGCCGCCGAGGAAGAGCTCGCCGTAGCCCAGGCGGTTCATGCGCGAGCCCGTGGACTCGAGGCTCATGAGTATGGAGGCCTTCACCTGCTCCCTGGCCCGGGAGAGCTCGTCCTCGGTGACGCCCTCGTCCAGGAGGCGGTGCAGCTCGTCCATTATAACGCCGAGGGCGCGCGCCTCGGTGTCGCGGTTCGTCGCCGCGGCGACGGCGAAGAGGCCCGTGTCCTCAAAGCCCGCCGTGAAGGAATAGACCGAGTAGCAGAGCCCGTGCTTCTCGCGCAGGGTCTGGAAGAGGCGCGAGGAGGCGTTGCCTCCGAGTATGCCGGAGAGCAGCTGCATGGCAAAGCGCTCTCCGCTCGCCGTCTCAAGTCCGGGGAAACCCAGCACCAGCTGGTTTTGCTCCGTGGCCTTGCGCCTGACCGTGAGGCAGGGTCGGTAGGCCGAGCGCTCCGGCTTCTTCGGCTTTGCGGCGGGCATGGCGGAAAAGCGCCGGGCAAGCTCCTCCACGTCCGCGTCCGAAAAGCTGCCGGAGAGCGCCGCCACGACCCGCGGCGCGGCGTAGTGCCTGGACATGAAGTCTCGCAGGCTCTCGCCCGTCTGGCGTGCCAAGCTGGAGCTCCGGCCGAGCACGGGCCGCCCCAGCGCGCCGGGGAAGCAGCCGCCTATGAGCCGCTCCGCCGCCACGTCCTCGGGCGTGTCCTCGTACATGTCTATCTCCTCTTGTATTATGCCCTTTTCGTTCTCCACGTCCGCCTCGTCGAAGCGGGAGTCGAAGAACATGGCGCAGAGCGTGTCCGTCGCGAGGGACAGGTGCGTGTCCAGCACGCGGGCATAAAAGCAGGTGTTGTCCCGCGTCGTATAGGCGTTCATCTGCCCGCCGACGGCGTCCATCCGCTCCGCAAGCTGCGCGGCGGTGTACTGCGAGGTCCCCTTGAAGAGCATGTGCTCTATGAAGTGCGCACTGCCCGCCTCGGAGTATTTCTCGTATCTCGAGCCCGCGCCGACCCAGATGCCCAGGGAGGCCGAGCGCACGGCGTCCATATGCTCGCAGACTATCCTTGCCCCGTTGGGCAGCGTGATCCTCTCGTACATTACAGCACCCCTTAGTGTATTGTAGCGATATTTTAACACCTTTTCGTCCAAATGCGAAGAGGGTTTTGCGGCCAGCCACTTGACACGGCGGGCATGGCGTGGTAACATGCTTTTACCCGTGAGGGAGTAGTCGTCCGCATACGGCGGAGGCAAGTCAACAGCATGGCGGAAATTGGGTTTCGCCTGGCTTGCATTAAAAGACAAGACTCATGGATAGGATACCCCTATCCATGAGTTTTTCTTTATGTAATGAAAGGATGGTAATGTTGAAGTACTATTGCGAGGACGCCGAAAGCGTACTGCGCGAGGTAGGCAGCAGCGAAGAGGGCCTGAGCTCCGGCGAGGCCGCAAAGCGGCTGGAGCGCGACGGCAGGAACGAGCTGGCCGCTGAGAAGAAGGACTCGCTCATAAAGCGCTTCTTCGCGCAGATGGCCGACCCGATGATAATCATCCTCATAGCCGCCGCGGCGATAAGCGCCATAACCAGCGTCTTTGGCCCCGAGGGCGAGGGCTTTGCAGATGTCATCATCATCATGGCCGTCGTCATAATCAACGCCGTGCTCGGCGTCTATCAGGAAAACAAGGCGGAAAAGGCCATAGAGGCCCTGCAGGCCATGTCCGCCGCCACCAGCAAGGTCGTGCGCGACGGCAAGCTCTGCGTCGTGCCCAGCGCCGAGCTCGTGGTGGGCGACATAGTCCACCTTGAGGCGGGCGACGCCGTTCCCGCCGACGGCCGCATACTCGACAGCGCCAGCCTCCAGATAGAGGAGGCCGCCCTCACCGGCGAGAGCGTCCCCGTCTACAAGTTCATCGACATCATCGACCTCAAGGACGGCTCCGATGTGCCCCTCGGCGACCGCAAGAACATGTGCTACATGGGCTCCACCGTCGTCTACGGCCGCGGCACCATGGTCGTCACCGCCACCGGCATGGAGACCGAGATGGGCAAGATCGCCGACGCGCTCGCGCGCGCCGAGCAGGGTCAGACCCCGCTGCAGATCAAGCTCAGCCAGCTCTCCAAGATCCTCACCTGGCTCGTGCTCGGCATCTGCGTCGTCAT
>UQYT01000017.1 GCA_900545405.1 uncultured Eubacteriales bacterium
TGAGGCTGAAGTCGCCGCCTTGATACACTCGTAAAAAAATATTTTGCGTTTTTTAGCATTTATCTATTGACAAAGCGATTTTTTACCTTAAAACGACGCGGGCCCGAAGCGCCCGCCGCAGGAGAAAAACGGCAGAAAAAGGCGCCGGGAGCATAGCTCCCGGCGCCTATGGCGCAGCGGGTGGGATTCGAACCCACGTGATGTCTCCATCAAACTGATTTCGAGTCAGCCCCGTTATGACCACTTCGATACCGCTGCACAGTACCGTTTATTATATACAATGGTAAATGAAAAATCAAGGCTCATTTTTCCCGCCTTGACAGAGGTATATCGCAGTGCTATACTGGCTTTAGAACATCGCAGTGCGATATATCGCAGTGAAAGGGAGGACGGCATGAACGCGCATATCAAAAAGGTATACGTGCCCATGACGGAGACGGGCTTTTATATCCTGCTCTGCCTCGGGGAGGAGAACCACGGCTACGGCATCATCCAGCGCGTGGAGCGGCTCACCGGCGGGGAGATACGTCTGAGCCCCGGCACGATGTACGGCAGCCTCTCCAAGATGGAAAAGGACGGCCTCATCGCCTTCGTGCGCGAGGAGGACAAGCGCAAGCTCTACCGCCTCACCGACCTGGGCCGGCAGGTGCTGGAGCTGGAGTCGCGGCGCATCGAGAGGCTATACCGCAACATGAGGGAGGTACGCGGAGATGAGCTCTAAGCTGACTCTGAGATTCTTCACCGTCCCGGAATGGGAAAAGGAACAGGACTATCTGCGCGCCATGCACAGAAAGGGCTGGCGCTTTGTGCGGTATATCCTGCCCTGCTTCTACTGCTTCGAGAGCTGCGAGCCGGAGGACGTCGTCTACCAGCTCGACTACAACGAGGACGGCGCGGCGAGGCACAGCGACGAGTATTTTCAGCTCTTCCGGGACTGCGGCTGGGAGTTCGTGCAGTACTTCGCGGGCTTTTCCTACTTCCGCAAGCCCGCCTCGGAGCTGCGCGGAGGGGAGGAGGGCATCTTCAGCGACGCGGCCTCCCGGCTCGACATGATGAGGCGCATGTTCATTGCCCGCCTCCTGCCGGGCATGGTGATACTGCTCGGCTACGCCGTGTTCTGCTGGAGCTTCCTCACGGACCCGTACAGGCAGCTGACGGCGGGCTGGGACGACTGGCTGGCCCTGGCGCTCTTCACGGCGCTCACGGCCTACGTTACGGCGCAGCTCGGGCGCTTTGCCGCAAATTACCTCCGCGTGCGCAGGCAGGCGCGAAAATAGGCGCTGGATTTTTTGCCGCGGACATTATATACTGTCGAGTATCCGCATTTGGGAGGGCTGCTCCTTGTCCGAAGAACTGTCCGGCAGGCTCCGCGCCGCCGCCGGGTTTTTGCGCACATTTATAAAATGGCTGGTCATAGCCGCGGTCACCGGCGCCGTGGGCGGACTCATCGGCACGGCCTTTTACCTCAGCGTCGGCGGGGCGAACGCCCTGCGCGAGAGTTTTCCGCTGCTGCTGTGGTTCTTGCCCGCCGCCGGCATCGTCATAGCGCTCATCTACCGCTACACGCACATGGAGAGCGAGGGCACCAACGCCGTCATAGACTCCATCCACCTCGGCGAGCGCATACCGCTGGCGCTGGTGCCGGTCATCTTCGCCTCGACGGTGCTGACGCACCTGTGCGGCGGCTCCGCAGGCCGAGAGGGCGCGGCGCTGCAGATAGGCGGCGGCATAGGCTGGAGCCTGGGCCGGCTCTTCCGCCTTGACGACAAGGACATGCGCCTTGCCACGCTCTGCGGCATGAGCGCGGTTTTCTCCGCCCTTTTCGGCACGCCGCTGACGGCCACGATCTTTGCGCTGGAGGTCATCAGCGTGGGCGTGGTGTATTACTCCGGCCTGGTGCCCTGCCTCACGGCGGCGCTCACGGCCTTCGGCGTGACCCGGCTCTTTGATATAGCGCCCACACGCTTTGCCATCGAGGCGCCCGCGCTCTCGGCGGACCTCCTGTGGCGCATCGCCGTGCTCGGCATAGCCTGCGCATTCATGAGCATAGTGTTCTGCGAGGTCATGCACAAGGGCGAGCGGTTCATCTCCAGGACGCTCCGCAACCCATATCTCCGCGCGGTGGCGGGCGGCGCCGTCATAATCGCTCTGACCTATATCTGCGGCACGACGGATTACAATGGCGCGGGCACGGCGGTCATCGCCCGGGCCATCACGGAGGGAGAGGCCCGGCCTGCGGCCTTTGTGCTCAAACTGCTGTTCACTGCGGTGACCCTGGGCTGCGGTTTCCGCGGCGGCGAGGTGGTGCCGACCTTCTTCATCGGAGCCACGCTCGGCTGCGTGCTGGGTCCGCTGCTGGGCATACCCGCGGGCTTTGCGGCGGCGGTGGGTCTTGTGGCGCTCTTCTGCGGGGCGGTGAACTGCCCTGTGGCGTCCATAGTTCTCGCCGTGGAGCTCTTCGGCTCAGGCGGAGTCGTATACTTCGCCGTGGCCTGTGCAATATCCTATATGCTCTCGGGCTACACCGGCCTCTACAGCAGCCAAAAGATAATGTACTCCAAACTCCGTGCAGAGTTCATCGACATCCACGCCAAATAAAAAAACGCCCCGCGCACCGTTTCTGGTGCGCGGGGTTTTGCTTTTCAGCTCAGGCCGTTGACGGTTTTGGCTATGGTGTCGGCGGCGGAGGCGTAGGCGGCGGGGTCGAGTGGATCGGCGAGGCCGAGCTCGGAGACGACCTCGGTGCTGTAATATATCTCCGGGTCCATGGACACCAGGCGCATGTAGGTGTCGGCTGCGGCCTCCGGCGAGGTCTGCAGCTCGCTGTACAGCCCGAGCACCGGGATGGTGGCCATGCAGTAGCTGATATAGTAGAACGGGCTGTCAAAGTTGTGGGGAACGGAGATCCACTCCTTATCATAGCCGTCATAGACGTCGTTGCCGTACTCCTTATACAGCTCGGCGTATATCTCGCAGACCCGCTCCTTGGTGAGGTCCTCCTCGGCGTACACGCGCTGGAGGAACTCGTCGAACATGGCACCGTCCATCACGTTTATTATGGAGTTGAAGAAAGAGTCGAGCAGGAGCATTCGCGCGGTATCGGGGCCGAACAGCTCCTCGTACCAGTGCGTTGCCATGAACTCCATGCCTATGGACTGCATCTCGCAAATCTCATAGTCCGCGGCGCCGAAGATCAGGTCGCTCGGCACGGCGTAGCTGTTGAGGAAGTGGCCGAACTCGTGGATGATACCGGAGTAGTCGTAATAGCTGCCGTCGGGCGTGAGGAAGATGTAGGGCTCGTTGTACCAGTAGAGCGTGCTGGTGAAGTTCACGCCCGCCTTGGTGGACAGCAGCTCGTTGTCGCAGAGCCCGTGCTCGACCAGGTAGTCATAGGCCTTGGCCGCCTCGGGCGAGAGGCCGTGGGCGACTGTGCCCAGCGCGTCTAGCGCGTCCTGGGACGAGACCTCGATGCCGGACTCCATCAGCTTGGCATAGTTGTCCTGCAGCATTGCCTTGAGCTCGGTGCGTATGGGCACGAAATAGTCCTTGACCGCCGCCCAGACGGACCGGGAGTCCTCGGGGGTGTAGTTCCGGGAATAGGTCTGGTAGTAGGCGTAATCGGCGTAGCTGTCATTGCCCGCGGCGGCCGCTATCTCGCGGCGGACGTTCACCAGCTCTACGAACACGTCGGCGCAGGCGTCAAAGTCCGGCTCCGGCGAGGCGGAGAGGCTGTAATACTTGTTGACCAGCTCCGTCTCCCTGTTCCTGAGCGAGCTGTCCGACGACGCGTCGGGGTCATAGGCCGAGAAAACCTGGGCCTGCGACTCGCCGCAGTAGTCGGCGAGCAGGTCATAGCTGTCCGTCAGCGCGACCTGGTGCATGATGTCCCAGAATATTCCGTCGGCCTCGCCCCTGTCGGCATAGGCCTGGTTCATGGCGGCGAGCGCCTCCTGGTCGGAGGGGTCGCGGTAATACCTGAGGTTGGCCAGGTCGTGGGCGGTGCAGATGTAGTAGTACTCGTCGATGAAATAGAACGCGGCGTCGTCAAAGCTGTCGCTGTCCGGGCTGCCGGAGGCGACGGAGAGCAGCTCGTCGCCGAGACTGCGGAAGTAGTCGAGGTCGGCCTCGGCGTACATATCCGCAAAGTCCGTGTCCGCACGCCAGCAGTCGGTGAAATAGCGCTCCTGCGTCAGAGTGTCGAGGGTTGATCCGCTGCCCGTGGCAGGTTCGCTGGAAGACGGGTCGTCCAGCAGGGGGGAGAGCGCGTCGATAGCGCCGCAGCCGGAGAGCGCACCGCACAGCATCAGTGCGGCGAGAAGCAGCGAAAGAAGTCGTTTCTTCATGTGGGTCCTCCAATGGGGATACGCCGATGGCGCGTTTTGCGTTTTGCTTACAGTTCGGCCTCAAAGACGCAGTGGTCCTTATCCACCAGGCCGACGGCGGTCTTGGCGCCGAAGTACCGCTCCAGGCCCTCGGCCAGCTCAGCGCGGGCTGCGAGGACGCGGTCGAGGTTCACGCTGGTGAAGCCGTCGATGGGGAAGAGCAGGTCGGTAGTCTCCGGAGTGATCTTGCCTATCTCGCTCTGCCTCCAGGTCCAGCGACGGGTGCGGACCTGGCCGTCGGAGACATAGACCACCTCGTCCGGCTCAGGGATCTCTGCCTCCCCGCCGCCGAAGGGGACAAAGCTGTCGCCCGGCTGGGCGTGGCGCACCTCGAGCGCGCGGCTCACGGTGCCCATATCGTGCGCGCCGATGGGCAGGCGGTATTTGAGCGACACGGCGTTGCCGAAGTCCACGACGGGGCTGATCTCCGGGAAGCCCTTGCCCTTGGCGATGCGGGTCAGCAGGGCCTCGATGGAGCACATGAACTTGTTGGGGTTTATGTTCAGCGCGCGGAAGGCGTCGCGGTAGGGCACGATCTCGGGCGACTCCTTGACCTTGATGCCCTCGAGAGCCTTTTCGCACGCGGCGATGCTCTCGTGCAGCAGGGCCGAGACCTCGGGGATCGGCTTGCTGTTGTCCGCGCCCTTGACGGCGACGACGCCGAAGCAGGCGTCGGGCAAAAGCTCAAACACTGCGGGGGAAACTTCGAATCTCATAACTGACATCTCCAAACTATATAAAAATTTTTTCAACTGCACGTAAACAAAATGACCTGCCGCTCTTTTGCTATCTCGCCGAGCAGCTCCATCGCGGCCTCGCGCCGCCCGGAGTCGAGGTTCACCAGCGCGTCGTCCAGGACGATGGGGCAGGGCTCGTCGCCGGGGAGGGTGAAGTCCACTATGGCGAGGCGCACGGCGAGGTACATGAGGTCCGCCGCGCCCGCGCTGAGATAGAGCGCCTGCCTCGGCACGGCCTCGCCCGAGCGGCGCAGCAGGACCGAAAAGTCCCGCGACACGGCCACGTCCGTGTACCTGCCGCCGGTCATGCGGGAGAGATACTCCGCCGCGCGGCGGCCCAGCGCGGGGGAAAAGCGGCTTTGCAGCTCCGCGTCCGCGTCGCTGAGCGTCTGCGCCGCGAGGCTGATGGCCTCGTACTGCGCCTCCAGCTCCGCGATGCGCTCGCGCTTTTCGAGGATGCCGCTCTCGAGGACCATGGGGCCGCCCGTCGCGGCTATCGTGCCGCCGAGCTCGGCTATGGCCGCGCGCAGCCGCTCGCAGCGCAGCGCGGCGGCCCGGCTCCCGGCCGTGGACACCTCCGGCTCCTCCAGGAGCCGGGCCTCGGCCTTTTTCCGGCGCTCCCGCGCCTCATACAGCGCGCGCTCGGCGCGCTCCTCGGCGCCCGCGGCCTTGTCGGCGGCGGCGCAGAGCTCCGCGTATTCGCGCGCGGACTCCGTGAGCTCCGCCTCGTCTGCGGCGCCGAGCTCCGAGAGCAGGCGGTGCCGCTCCGCCGCGGCCTCCCGCGCGCCGGCCGCAGCCTTGGCCGAGGCCATAAAGCGCCAGACCGCCAGCGCCGCGAACACCGCGGCGCCTATGAAGGCGTACCAGGCGAAGAAGCCCGCGACTATGCAGGCAAGGCAGAGCGCCGCGAGAATATAAGCAGGCGTCCGGGACACCGCGGCGCGGGACGCGGAGAGCAGCTCCTCCGCCTGGGCCGCGCCGGACTCGGCCTCCTCGCGGGCCTCGTCGGGGTCCATGCCGGCAAAGGGCCCGGTCTGGGCGGCGGCCTCGCGCCTCGCCCGCTCGGCCACGGCGGCGGCGTGCGCGGCCTCGAGACGCTGCACGTCCTCCCCGGCCTTGTCCACGGCCTCGCGCGCGGCGGCGCGGGCCTCGGCTCTGGCCCTGGCTTCGGCCTCGGTTTGGGCCTTGGCCTCGGCCTCGGCGCGGTCGAGCTCGGCGAGCAGGCACTCACGCCGCTCCGAGGCGGCGGAGACCCTGTCGAGCTGCCGCTCCTGATCTGCCAGCGCGGATTCGAGCTCCGGCAGCGCGCCCATGCGGCTGCGGCTGCGGCGGCGGTTCTGCCAGCTCTTGAGCCGGGAGAGCGCCTCGGAACAGCTGGTGCCCTCCTCGCCGGTGGACACCACGGCGGCTATGCGCCGCTCCAGCTCAGCCGAGCCGGTGACTGCGGCCTCGCCCTGGCCGATAAAGGCGCTGCGGCGGAACACCTCCCGCCCCGCGCCGACGAGCGTCTCGCCCGCCGTCGCGCCGGTCAGCCCCGGCACGGGCTCGGCGGTGCCCGTATACACGGCCTTGAACTCCCGCATGGGCGCCGAGGCCGTCCGCGTCGAGCGCGTGAGCGTTATCTCGCGCCCGCCGTATTCCAGCTCCATCGAGCCGGACATCGGCGCGCCCGACCAGGGGGCGTAGCGCAGCTTGTCCGGCAAAAACCCGGCTTTTTGCCGCTCGGCCGTGTCGATGCCGTAGAGCATCGCGCGGATGAAGGCGCACCAGGTGCTCTTGCCGCTCTCGTTGGGCTGGCGGATGATGTTGAGGCCCGGCTCGAGCTCGAGCGACTTGCCCTCCAGGCAGCCGAAGTCGGCCTGCATCTTGCGGATGATCATATGGCCTCGGCCTCCTCTCCGCCGTCGAGCGCGGCGAGCCCCCAGCGCACGGCGCGGGTTATCGCCTCGCGCTCGGCGTCGTCGGCCGCAGCGTCGTACTTTGCGCGCAGCCGGCGCAGGAAGGCCCCGCGCAGCGAGTCCTCCTCGGCCCGGGCCCAGACGTCCCGGCGCAGGCGCGTCTCGTCGCGCAGCCTCAGGGCAAAGCAGCCGTCCTCCAGGGCTCGGCGCAGCGCCGTGAGGTCGGGAGGCGAGTCCGTCTCGCCCTCGACTATCACCTTATATATGTTCCGCTCCGCCCCCTCGGGCAGACGGAAGCTCTCGAGCTCCGCGGCGTCCGCGTGCAGCACCTCATAGCGCCGCGTGCAGACGGGGACGAAGCGGGCGGAGACGTTCCCCGGCTCTGCGTCGGCGACGATGACGCCCTTGTCGCCGGTCTCGTCAAAGCCGCGCCCCTCGGGGCAGCCGGGCCAGGCGTAGAAGCTGTCCCCGGTGCGGCGCAGTCCGCTGAAGGCGTGCGCGTGGCCGAGGGCTATGTAGGCCATGCCGCTTTGCGCGAGCTCGGCCTCGGAGATGGGGTCGTAGCGCGAGCCCGGGACGCCCACCTCGCCGTGCAGGCACATGAGCTCGAGCGTGTCCCCGGCCTCCGGCGCGCGAAAATCCGAGAGCAGCGGCCCGGACACCGTGTCCGTGAAGGCCGCACCCCAGACGCGGACGCCTTTTTCGGGCAGCTCCACGGCCTCGAGCCGCGGGGAGGTGAAGACGTGCACGTTTTCCGGCAGGGCCAGCCTCTGCCAGCGCCCGCCGGGGCGGAAAAAGTCGTGGTTGCCGGGCGCGATGAACACCGGCACCTCCATCTCGGCCAGCGCGAGGCGGAGCGCGTCCTCCGTCTCGGGCCAGGTGCGGTCGCTGTCGAAGATGTCGCCGGAGAGCAGCACCAGCTCTGCCCCCGTCTCCGCCCTCAGCTGGGCGAGGGAGCGCAGCAGCGCGCGCTGCTCGGAGCGGCGCAGCGCGGCCTTCTCCTCGGGCAGGCTCTCAAAGGGTGAGTCGAGGTGCAGGTCCGCGGCGTGGAGTATGCGTATCATGTGTACCTCACCGCCTCGACCTTGAGGCAGGCGCCCGTCTCGGAGTCGAGCTCGAACACCGCGCCCTCGAGCTTGGCCGGGCCGGGCGCGCAGTCATAGCGCCGCGGCACGTCGCCGAGGAACTTGCCTATCGACTGCTCCGGCTTTATGCCGATGACGGACTCGGCGGGCCCGGTCATGCCGAGGTCGGTGATATAGCCCGTGCCGTTAGGCAGGATGCGCGCGTCCGAGGTCTGCACGTGGGTGTGCGTGCCCCAGACGGCGGAGACGCGGCCGTCGAGGTAATAGCCCATGGCTAGCTTCTCGCTGGTGGCCTCGGCGTGGAAGTCGACGAGTATCATCTTCGCCTCCGCGCCCTCGAGCAGGGCGTCGGCGGTGAGGAAGGGGCTGTCGGTGTTGGGGTCGAGCGTGAAGCGGCCGAGCAGGTTCACCACGAGCACGGGGCCGAAGGGTGTCCGGAAGCTGGCCGCGCCCCGGCCGGGGCACTGCGGCGCGTAGTTGGCCGGGCGCAGGACGGAGGGGCTCTCGTCCAGGTAGGGCTGGAGCTCCCAGCGGGTCCAGGTGTGGTTCCCGAGGGTGATGGCGTCCGCCCCGGCGGCGAGCAGCGAGTCGCACTGCTTGGGCGTCACGCCGACGACGTTTGCGTTTTCGCCGTTGACGACGACGAAGTCGGCGCCGACCTCTTTTTTGATGCGCCGCAAATTTTTGGCGGCGAAATCGAGGCCGGGATTGCCGACCACGTCGCCGACTGCGAGTATGCGAAAGAGCATGTTGGTATCGCTCCTTTTTGACCATAGTTTAAATCAATAATAAAGAAGTATAACACAAGCCGCGCGCGGGGGCAAATATTATTCCACGGCCGGGACATAATAAGAGCGCAAACAAAGAAACGGAGGGCGAAAAGATGCAGAACACGTCATTTCTCAAGGGCATGGGCATGGGTCTCGCGATAGGCGCCTCGGTGGGCATGGCGCTCGCGCCGAAGCGCAAGAACACCAACGTCGTGGGCAAGGCCCTGAAGGCCGCCGGCGAGCTGGCCGAGAACATCACGGACGCGATGATGAAATAATCGGCAAAAAAGGCGAAAAAGTACTTGCAAAGCGTGTCCGGCTGTGCTAATATATTAAGGCGCTGGATGAGCGCCGTTAGCTCAGCTGGATAGAGCGTCTGGCTACGGACCAGAAGGCCGGGGGTTCGAATCCCTCACGGCGTGCCAAAAAACCTGTCTGCACCGCAGACAGGTTTTTTATTATCAAATCCGGATTCGAACGGGAGTGAGCCCGCACGCAAAAACGCCCCGGCCTGGTTTCAGGCCGGGGCGCTGCTTTTACAGCCGTATCTTGCTGGGGGTTATCTCCGCGAGGTTCGCGGCGCCGGTCATGAGCATGACGTTTTTGAGCTGGGCGCCGAGGCTCTCGGCGTAGAGCGTCACGCCCTCGGCCCCGCCGCCGTGGGCGGCTACCACGAAGGGACGGCCTATCATCACGGCGTCAGCGCCGAGTGCCAGGGCCTTGAAGATGTCCGTGCCGGTGCGGAGTGCGCCGTCGGCGATGATCTTGATGGAGTCGCCCACCGCGGCCCTTATCTCCGGGATGACCTCACAGGTGCCGGGGGCGGACTGGATGACGCGCCCGCCGTGAGTGGAGATTATGACGCCCGCGCAGCCGGCCCGCGCGGCCTTCTCCGCGCCCGCGGCGGTCATGACGCCCTTGAGCAGGAAGGGAATCCTGACGGCGCTGGTTATCTCGCGGAGGTCGGCCTCGCTCTTGGGCGCGAGCTGGCTCGCGGCGGCGCCCATGTTGGCGTAGCCCGCCGCGTCCACGTCGCAGGCGAAGGCTATGCAGCCGGCGGCCTCCATCTCCCTGGCACGGGAGATGAGCTTTTCGTTGTCGGCCCAGGGCTTGAGGGTGACGACGTTCAGTCCGCCGTTGGCCTTGGCGGCCTCCACGCCGCGGTAATACTGCTCTGGGTTGGCGTTGTCGCCGGTGAAGGGCAGGATGCCCGCCGCCCGGGCGCCCTCCACCAGGGCGAAGGTCCAGTCGCGGTCGGTCATAGCGCCGTTGTAGTTGTGGTTCATGCCGCCTATGGGCGCGGCGAAGATGGGGTACTTGAAGCTGCGCCCGAAGATGTTCAGCGTCGTGTCCTGGCCGCGGTCCTCATAGACCGTGTCCATGTTTATCTTCACGCGGCTGAGGAACTCTGTGCAGTTGGTCCAGGATGAGCCGTCGCCCATCGCGCCGACGCCGGGGATCTCACCGCGGCAGGCGACGCCGTTGCAGACCTTGCATGCGCGGCAGTTGGGGCGCATTATCTCCCGCGCGCGGTTCCAGACTTCGTCAAGTGTCATTTTGGGGCCTCCTGTTGTTTATGAGCTTTATCACCACGAGCGTGCCGAGCATGAGCACGACGGCCGCGGGCAGTGCGATGTATGCGTTGGGCACGAAGCCCGCGATTATGTAGCTGACGCAGCTGACGGCCGCGCAGGTTATGGCGTAGGGCAGCTGGGTCGAGACGTGGTTCACGTGGTCGCACTGGGCGCCGGCGGAGGCCATGATGGTGGTGTCCGAGATGGGCGAGCAGTGGTCGCCGCAGACGGCGCCGGCCATGCAGGCCGAGACGCAGACGACGCCGTGCGGGTCGGTCAGCGGGAAGACCTCGAGCACGATGGGGATGAGTATGCCGAAGGTGCCCCAGCTGGTGCCGGTGGAGAAGGCGATGAAGCAGCCGATGAGGAACACGATGGCCGGCAGCAGAGCCTTGAAGCTCTCAGCAGAGGCGCGCAGCGTGGTGTCGACGAAGGCGGTCGCGCCGAGCGAGTCGGTCATGGCCTTGAGGCTCCAGGCGAAGGTGAGGATGAGTATGGCGGGGACCATGGCCTTGAAGCCCTCGGGGATGCTGTTCATGATCTCGCGGAAGCTCATGGAGCGGCGGCAGAGGTAGTAGACAATGGCGAACACCAGCGCAAAGGCGCTGCCCAGCATGAGGCCCTGCGAGGCGTCGCAGCCGGAGAAGGCGTCGACAAAGCTCGTCCCGGTGAAGAAGTTGCCGGAGTAGAGCATGCCGAGCACGCAGCAGATGACCAGCACGACGATGGGCAGCACGAGGTCGAGCACGCGCCCCTTGCCCTCGGGCACGTCCTCCTCCATGCCGGCGTAGGGGTTCTTGCCGGAGAAGAGGTCGCCGTTCTGGGCGTTCTTTTCAAACTTGGCCATCGGGCCGTAGTCGATCTTCATGACGGCGAGGCCTATCATCATGATGATGGTCAGCCAGGCGTAGAAGTTATAAGGTATGGACTTGATGAACACGGTGAGGCCCTGACCGTCCTCGACGTAGCTGGCCACGGCGGCGGCCCAGGAGGAGATGGGCGCGATGATGCAGACGGGCGCGGCGGTGGCGTCGATGAGGTATGCGAGCTTGGCACGGGAGACGTTGTGCTTGTCGGTCACGGGACGCATGACGCTGCCCACGGTGAGGCAGTTGAAATAGTCGTCCACGAAGATGAGCACGCCGAGCGCGGTGGTGGCGAGCTGGGCGCCGACGCGGGTCTTGATGCGCTTTGCCGCCCAGCGCCCGAAGGCCGCCGAGCCTCCGGCGCGGTTCATGAGCGAGACCATGGCGCCGAGGATGACGAGGAAGATGAGGATGCCGACGTTGTAGCCGTCGGACAGCACGGAGACTATGCCGCCGTTGAAGATGTGCAGCACCGTGCCCTCGAAGCTGAAGTTCGAGTACAGCAGTCCGCCGGCGAGTATGCCGACGAAGAGGGAGGAGTAGACCTCCTTCGTGATGAGCGCGAGGACGATGGCGATGACCGGCGGCAGAAGCGACCAGGCCGTGCCGTAGAAGCTGCTCGTGGCATCCGCCGCATCCCCGCCGTCGGCCAGGACGCCGACAACGAGCGTGCAGAAGATGGCGGCCAGCACCGCGATGAGCGCGGGCAGCGCGCGGGGCGTTCGTTTCTTGTGCATTTTTCTCCCACTCTCTGATTGTTTATTACAGACCGATATCCACAGACGGCGCGCGCCTGTGGATATCGGTTCCGTTTCAGTTTTCCATGAAGCGCGAGAGGAAGTCCCGCGTCTCACTGTGCTGGGGGTTGCTGAAGAGCTCGCCCGGCGCACCCTGCTCCCAGATGACGCCGTCCTTCATGAACACGGCGTGGGTGGAGACGTCGCGCGCAAAGGCCATCTCGTGCGTGACGACCAGCATCGTCATGCCCTCCTGCGCCAGAGTGCGCATGACGGAGAGCACCTCGCCGACCATCTCGGGGTCGAGCGCGCTGGTGGGCTCGTCAAAGAGCAGCACCTCCGGCTCCATGGCCAGCGCCCGGGCTATCGCCACGCGCTGCTTCTGGCCGCCGGATATCTGCCGCGGTCTTGCGTTTATATAGGGCGCCATGCCCACCTGCTCGAGGTATTTCATGGCGTTGGCCCTGGCGTCGGCCTTGCTCTTTTTGAGCACCTTGACCTGGCCTATCATGCAGTTTTCAAGCACGCTCATGTTGGCGAAGAGGTTGAAGCTCTGGAACACCATGCCCACCTTCGCGCGGTAGGCGGAGGCGTTCACCTTGCCGGAGATGACGCTCTCGCCGTGGAAGAGCACGTCGCCGCTCGTCGGCGTCTCGAGGAGGTTTATGCACCTCAAAAGCGTGCTCTTGCCGGAGCCGGAGGCCCCGATTATGCTCGTCACGTCGCCTTTGGAGACGGTGAAGTCTATGTCGCGCAGCACCTCGTTTTTGCCGAAGCTCTTGGAGAGGTGGCGCACCTCAAGTATCGGTCCCATCAGCGATCCCCCCTCATGCTGCCGTTGCGATTCCGCAGGCTCTGGCGTATGCGCTCCCGATACTCGGGGCTGCGCTCGTCAAAGGGCGTGCCGCGGTCGGGGTAGTTGTAGGTGCCCGCGGACATCGTGAGCTGGTCGGACTGGACGAGCTCGTAGCTGCTCTTGCCGTCCATGCGGCGCTCCACCCAGCGGAGGATGAACGAGGCCGTCAGCGTGACGGCGAGGTAGCCGACCATCTCTATCGTCGCGCTGGGGAAGTACATGTTGTTGAGGCCCACGAGCTGGCGGTGGAAGGCGAAGAACTCCATGAAGCCGATGATGAACATGACCGAGGTGTCCTTCACGTTGATTATAAAGTTGTTGCCTATCTGAGGCATGATGTTTCTCAGGGCCTGGGGCAGAATGACGCTGGTCATGGTCTGGTAGTGGTTCATGCCGATGGCCTTGGCGCCCTCGGTCTGCCCCGGGTCTATGGAGATGATGCCGC
Organism: uncultured Eubacteriales bacterium; assembly: GCA_900545405.1. Taxonomy (GTDB): domain Bacteria; phylum Bacillota; class Clostridia; order Oscillospirales; family Oscillospiraceae; genus Scatomorpha. Next base: position 13,351 of record UQYT01000017.1, read on the forward strand.
CGCGCACGCTCTCAGCCATGTACGCGCCGGTGTTTATGGAGACGATGAGTATCGCGGCCGCCCACATGCTGTCGAACCTGTACTGGTTGTTGGAGAAATAGGGCAGGCCGTAGAAGATGAACACCGCCTGCAGCACCATGGGGGTGCCGCGGAAGACTTCAACATACACTCGCACGATGATCCGGATCAGCTTGAGGAGGAAGCGCTTGGGCAGCGGATCGTTCTTGGTGTACGGAATCGTGTTCAGGATGCCGCAGATGAGGCCGATGAGGCAGCCTATGGCCGTCGCCACCAGGGCGAGCAGCAGCGTGTTGCCCAGGTTGATGAGATAGGACTTCCAATAGACCGCTAGCAGGTCTCCTATATCACTTATGAGTGCGGAAAATCTGTCCATGTGGCGGTGTTCCCTTCCTTAGTTTGAGCCCCGGGCTCAGATCTCGGGCTGGACGGAGATGGCGTAGGCCATGATGGTGTTGAAGTCGTCGGCGTCCATCTGGTTGAGGACGGCGTTCATGGCGTCGAGCAGGGTGGTGTTGCCCTTCTGGACGGAGATGCCGATGTTGACGTTCTCGGCGCGCTCGGCCTCGGTGGCGAACTGGAAGTCGCCGTCGGTGCCGGCGAAGTTCAGGATGACGAGGTTATCGTCCTTCTGGGCGGCGGCGGTGGCGGTGGGGACGTCGGTGCAGATGTAGTCGACCTGGCCGGTGGTGAGGCTCATTATCATGCTCGGCGCGGTCTCAGCGGGGGCTATGAGGTTGACGTCGGGGATCTGGGGCAGGCAGGAGTCGTACCAGATGGTGCCGCTCTGCGCGGTGGCGGTGCCGCCGGCGAGGTCGGCTATGCTGGTCGCGTTGGCATACTCGCTGTCCTTAGTGGTGACCACGACGATGTCGGCGTAGTAGTAGGGGCCGGCCATGTCGACCTGGGACATGCGGTCGGCGGTCATGCTCTGGCCGGCGATGACGGCGTCATAGATGCCGCTCTGCACGCCGGGGACCAGGGAGTCCCACGCGCTGGAGACGACCTCGAGGTCCCAGCCGTAGAGGTCGCAGATGATCTTGGAGATCATGACGTCGTAGCCGTTGGCGTAGGAGCCGGACATGTTGGATATGGGCACGCCGCCGTTGGAGTCGTCGATCTGGGTCCAGTTGTAGGGGGCGTAGGCGCACTCCATCGCGACGGTGAGAACGCCGTCCTCAACGCCCTGGACAGCCGCGGGGTCGATGTCCTCGGGGACGGTGAGGGAGGCGATAACGGCCTCGGCGGCGGCCTGCGGGTCAGCCGCGGGCTCTTCGCTGGCCGGGGCTTCGCTGGCCGGAGCTTCGCTCTCGGGGGCTTCACTGGCGGGGGCTTCGCTCACAGGGGCTTCGCTGGGCTCGGAGGCCTCGCTGCCGCAGGCGGCGAGGGCGAACACCATGCATAGCGCAAGGACGAGTGCAAGGATCTTTCTCATTTTGTTTTACCTCTCTTCTTCGATTTTGCCGGGGTTTGCTGGGGTGTGCTGGGGTTTGCTGGGAGATGCGGGGTAGAAGGCTCAGGCAAAACAAAAAAGCCATGAGCCCCTGTGTGAAGGACTCATGGCATGCAAAACTTGTACATTCCACAATACGATAGCGCTCCACAACAGTGACAGTCCGGCGGATATTCTCCGACGGCCCGGCAACCGCAAGGTCAGACAACCTGACGGCCCCTCGGCGGCATCCCCTTTCGCCCCCACGGTGTTCTGCCGTATTCTCGGGAGCTACTCTTGTCAGCCGCGCCTCTATCTTCCATATGAAATTGTGTCCTATTATAGCCCCAAAACCCGGTTTGTCAAGAGCCAATGTTAAGCAAAGGTAAAAAAACTGTTATAATTTCGGTCTTGAACTCCCAAAGCGGCAAAAAACGTGCTATCATTTCAGAGTACATAAGAATTATAATGGGGTGTATGTGTGGATATTTTCAGCGTCATAACCATGTTTGGCGGCCTGGCCATGTTCCTCTACGGCATGGAGGTCATGGGCGAGGGCCTCAAAAAGAGCTCGGGCGATACGCTGCGCGTTCTGCTGCAGAAGCTGACGCGGAACACCTTTACGGGACTGCTGACCGGCATGCTGGTCACGGCCATAATCCAGGCCTCCTCGGCCACCATCGTCCTGACGGTCGGCCTGCTGGCCGCGGGCATACTCACTCTGCGCCAAGCCATCAGCATAGTCATGGGCGCCAACATCGGCACCACGGTGACGGCGCAGATCATCCGCCTCATGGACATAGAGTCCGGCGGCAACATCGTGCTCGAGATATTCAAGCCCTCTACCCTCGCTCCCGCCGCGCTGATAGTCGGCATCATCCTCGTCATGTTCGTCAAAAAGAGCAGTGTCAAGGGCCCGGGCGAGATCTGCATGGGCTTCGGCATCCTCTTCACCGGCATGATGACGATGACCAACGCCGTCGCGCCCCTCGCGGAGTCCCAGACCTTCGTGGACCTGCTCACGCGCTTTTCCGAGATGCCGGTGCTCGAGATCATCGTCGGCATGGCCGTCACCGTCATCGTTCAGAGCAGCTCCGCCGTCGTCGGCATGCTGCAGGCGCTCTCGGTCACGGGCGCCATGACCTTCCAGCTCGTATATCCGCTCATCATGGGCATCAACATAGGCACCTGCATAGTCACCGCCTTCCTCTGCTCCCTCGGCACCTCGAGGGACGCCAAGCGCACCGGCATCGCGCACATCCTCTTCAACGTCATCGGCACGATAATGTTCATGATAGTCATGGGCATACTCGAGCGCACCGGCGTGGTGACGGAGCTGATGGCCAAGACCGTCAACAGCGGCGACATCGCGAATTTCCAGAGCTTCTTCAACATCGCGACGGCCATAGTGCTCCTGCCCTTCGTGAACCAGCTCATGGAGCTCTCCATAAAGCTCATCCCCGCGGACGCGGAGGAGGAGACGAAGGCCGCCGAGCTCGCCATGCTCGACGAGAAGCTGCTAGTCTCCCCGGCCCTCGCCATGGCTGAGGCCGCGGGCGCCATCGGCCGCATGGGCTCCCTGGCCTCCGAGAACATAGACCTCTCCCTCAAGCAGCTGCACAGCTACGACGTGGGCATGACGGCCTCCATAAACGCGCGCGAGGAGCGCATCGACCGCTTTGCCGACCGCGCGGACAACTTCCTCATCAAGCTCTCCCACAGCCTCCAGAGCGAAGGCGACGACGCGCGCATGAACCTGCTGATGCAGGCCGTGCCGGACTTTGAGCGCATCGGCGACTACGCGACGAACATAGACGAGCTGGCCGAGCGGCTGTGCGCCCAGAAGGTGACGCTCTCCGACTACGCCAAGGGCGAGCTGACCGTCATAGGCGAGGCCGTGAGCGAGATAGTCAAGCTGACGGTCAACGCCTTCACCAGCGACGACAACGCCGCGGCCCGCCGCGTGGAGCCGCTGGAGGAGGTCATAGACGACATGGTCCTGCAGCTGCGCGACAACCACACTGAGCGCCTGCGCCGCGGCATCTGCACCGTAAACGGCGGCCTGGTGTTCCTGGAGACGCTGACCTACTTGGAGCGCGCGGCGGACCAGTGCTCGAGCATCGCGCTGCTGATGCTCGCCCGAGAGAACGAGAGCATCAAGAAAAACCACCACGCCTATCTCCAGAGCCTCCACGCCGACGGCGGCGCCGAATACGAAGCCGCCGTTGCCGAGCGGAGGAAGCAATATCTCGACCGCCTCCGCAAGGCCCCGCAATAAGCGCAAAAAGACCGCCCCGTCCGGGGCGGTCTTTTTTCTTTGCATGGGGCTCACACGAACGGGCGGTCGATGTGGACCTTGGGGTGGGAGTTCTGCCAGAGGCTGTGCACGATGGTCTCGAGCTGGGCCTTGGCGTCGTCCTCGGTGACGGAGCTGTCGTTGGGCAGCACGGCGTCGAAGATGACGTTGGTGTGCGTCGGGCCGTCGACTATGCGGAAGTCGTGGATGGTCAGCCTCGGGTCTATGGCCTTGGCCGCCTCCGCCAGCTCCTCGCGCATGTGCGCCGTCTTGGTCCCGTCGGGGCTCACCGGGTCCATATGTATGACCGCCGAGCAGCCGAGCTTCTGCTGGAGCTCGTACTCCGCCGTGTCTATCGCGTCGTGCAGAGCGTAGATGTCGCCGTCGCCGGGGACCTCGGCGTGCAGCGAGATCATAAGGCGGCCCGGGCCGTAGTCGTGCACGATGAGGTCGTGCACGTTCAGCACCTCGGGGTGGCTCATGACGATGTCCGTTATGTCGCGCACCAGCTGGGGGTCGGGCGGATTGCCCAGCAGCGGGCTCAGCGTCTCCTTCGCGGCCTTGAAGCCGGAGAAGATGATGAAGATCGCCACCGCGGCGCCGCCCCAGCCGTCGATATTCACGTCCGCGAACCGCGCCAGCAGCATCGAGATGAGGACCACGCCCGTCGCTATGCAGTCGGAGAGCGAGTCCAGCGCCGTTGCGGACATGCCGGGGGAATTTATCTTGCGGCCGATGCCGCGGTTGTACGCGAACATGTAGCCCTTCACGCAGATGGACGCCACCAGCACCAGCATGGGAACCAGCCCCGCGTCCACCGGCTCCGGGGACATGATCTTGTCGATGGACTCCAGGCCCAGCTGCACGCCCACGACTATGATGATGAGCGACACAGCCACGCCGGAGAGATATTCGATGCGCCCGTGGCCGAAGGGGTGGCCCGGGTCGGGCTTCTTCGCCGCCATGCGGAAGCCCAGCAGCGTTATGACCGAGGAGCCCGCGTCCGACAGGTTGTTGAACGCGTCCGCGGTCATCGCGATGGAGCCGGACAGCCGTCCGGCCAGATATTTTCCGAGAAACAGCAGGATGTTCAGGCCTATGCCCGTCAGCGAGCACAGCATGCCGTAGGCGCGGCGCACCCCGGCGTCCGCGACCTTGTCCCTGTCGCGGATGAACAGCCTTGCAAGCAGGGTTATCAAGTTCTAACCTCCCCAATACGCCGAAAACGGCCCCGAACTGAGGCCGCTTCCGGTGCTTTTGATTTAATTCGGACCCTCAATAGGCCCCGCGCTCGATGTAGTCGGCAAGCTCCGTGAGTTCCGGCACCTTGAGCGACTCTATCTGGCCCGCGTCGCAGGCGGCGGCGTAGGCGGGATCGATGGGCAGCTTCGCCACGTGCTCTATGCCGAAGCGCTTCGCCGTCTCGTCGATGTGGCTCTCGCCGAAGACGCTGTGCCGCTTGCCGCAGTCGGGGCAGACGTAGTAGCTCATGTTCTCCACGAGGCCGAGCACGCGCTTGTTCATCAGGCCGGCCATGTTCACGGCCTTTTCGACTATCATGCCGACGAGCTCCTGGGGGCTGGCCACGACGACAAGGCCGTTCACCGGCAGGGACTGGAACACGGTCAGCGGCACGTCGCCCGTTCCGGGGGGCATGTCGACAAACATGTAGTCCACGTCGTTCCAGATGACGTCGGTCCAGAACTGCTCGACGGCGCCGGCGATGACGGGGCCGCGCCAGACCACCGGGTCGGTCTCCTTCGGCAGCAGGACGTTCATGCTCATCATCTGAATGCCGGTCTTGGTCTCGACGGGCAGGATGAAGTTCTCGCCGCCGCGGGCGCCCTCGTGCACTCCGAAGAGCTGGGGGATGGAGGGGCCGGTGATGTCCGCGTCCAGCACGGCGGCGCGGTGGCCGCGGCGCTGCATCTCGCAGGCGAGCAGGCTGGTGACGAGGCTCTTGCCTACGCCGCCCTTGCCGCTGACAACGGCGATGACGCGGCCGACGGCAGCGCCCTCGTGCAGGGGCTTGAGAAAGCTCTGCTGGCGGCTCTCACAGTTTTCGCCGCAGGAGGAGCAGTCGTGATTGCAATTTTCGCTCATTATTTCTACCTCTTTTGCAAACAATAGTTTCAGTCAGTACCGATATTATATCCCAACTTTTAAATAAGTCAACATCCGAGGACCGCCTGAGCCAGCAGAGCCCGCACATCCGGGTAAATGACGTCGATGTCGGAATATGGGAGCGGGTTTTCGCCCTCGCCGCACTCGACGGTGTAGCCCGGGCGGTCGTACTCGAGGATGAACCAGTCCTTGTAGCCCGCGTAGCCGGAGGCGTAGGGCGTATCCTCCAGCGCGTAGCCCGAGGCGGCGGCCATGGCCTCGCCGCACGACTCGGCCCCAGGAGGCGTGAGGTCGAGGTAGCGCCAGTAGATGACCCGGCCCTGGGTGTGCAGCGCGACGACGAGGTCGGGCGACACCCGTTTTGTCAGCCGGTAGAGCGCGCGGCTCTCGGGCGCGCAGAGCGGCGCCGAGCCCACGTAATCGCGCGGCGCGGGCCGGTCCCAGCCGGCGGCATACTTTATCTCCTTTGCCTCCTCCCAGCCCGCGGGGTACTGGAGATTCAGGTCCACGCCGCGGATGTTGGCCTTCCAGCCGTCCGGGAAGGGCAACGCCGGGAACTGCTCCGCTATGCGCCGCGCGTTTTCATAGAGCGCGCCGGACGCGAGCTGGCCCGTCACGAGGCTCACGCCGTCCGGGTTCACCAGCGGCGCGAACCACACGCGCGTGTCGTCCAGCGCCCCCGGCCAGACCCCCGCGGCCAGCTCCCCGGCAAAGCGCATCAGCAGCGGCGCCGTTATCCACTCGTTGGCGTGGTGCGCCGCCGTGAGCAGCACCCGCCGCCCGCCGCTCCGGCCCATGGCGAACCAGCGCAGCGCCGCCCCCGCGACGCTCCGGCCGTATATCCCCGCCGCGCCGTTCGGCCCCCGCGAGGCCGTCCGCAACACCTGCTCCCCTATGTTCCGCGGACTCCATTCCGTCGAATTTTTCATGGCTCAATTTTCCTTTCGCTCAAACTTCCCGCGCTATAATGGTATCTCGCCGAGGTGGGAATGATGCATGAAAAAACCGCCTTTAATTTTCGGAGCCCGGCACATAATGATAGAGCCGAAGCAGTGCGGATGAAAAAATTTTTCCGCATACGCGGGGCGGAAAAAGAGCGGGGGGAGAAGAGAAAGAGATGGAAAAAACGAGAAGGATATGCCCTCGGGCAGCGCTGTCGCTGCTGCTGGCGCTATCGGTGCTGGCAGCGCCGGCGCTGGCCGAGGGCACGAGGGAGCTTGTGCCCGTGGGCCGGACCGTGGGCATAGAGGCTTCGACGGACGGGCTGCTGGTGGTCTCGCTCTCCGAGGTGGAGACGGCGGAGGGCAAGGTCAGTCCGGCGGCGGAGGGCGGCATACAGCCCGGAGACATGATAGTCCGGCTGGGAAACTGCGAGGTCTCGACCTCGGAGGACTTTGCAAAGGCCGCGGCCTGCCTTGACGGCAGCCCCGTGGCGGTGCAGCTCATGCGCGGCGGCGAGCTCATACAGTACACGGTGACGCCCGCGCTCTCGGCCGAGGACGGCTGCTGGCGGCTGGGGCTCTGGCTGCGCGACGGCATAGCGGGCATAGGCACCGTGACGTTTTACGACCCCGAGACGGGCCTCTTCGGCGCGCTGGGCCACAGCATAAACGACGCGGACACGGGCGTGCTGCTGCCTTTGGGCGAGGGCTTCATCACGACGGCGACAGTGTCCGACGTGCTCAAGGGCGAAAAGGGCCGCGCTGGCGAGCTGCACGGGGCCTTTGACACCGGCTCGCGCCTCGGCTGCGTGCAGCAGAACACGCCGAGCGGCATCTTCGGCACTACCGACTGCGGCTTTGCCGGAACGGCCGTCCCCGTGGCGGCGGACGAGGAGATAGAAAATGGCCCGGCGACGATACTCGCCAACGTAGCGGACAGCGAGGTGCGCGAGTACTCCGTGGAGATCTCCCGCGCGCAGAGCGGCGGGCGGCTGATGGTGACCGTGACCGACCCGGCCCTGCTGGCCGCGACGGGCGGCATAGTGCAGGGCATGTCGGGCAGCCCGATACTGCAAAACGGCAAGCTCTGCGGCGCCGTGACGCACGTGCTCATCTCGGACCCGACCCGGGGTTACGGCATCACGATAAGCTCCATGCTCTCCGCCGCCGAGAGCGCCCAGACGATGGCCATCGCGGCCTGACAAACGACAAGGGGCGCACCGAAGGGCGCGCCCCTTGTCATATAGTGGGCTTATCGTATGAAGTTCGTGCGCTTGTCGAGCTCGGCTGTGGGCGGCTCGATGCCGGCGGCACGGCCGGCCTCTATGCAGCGGAGCAGCCAGGCCATGTTGCGGGCAAGGTTGCGCGCGGTCTGCATGCCCTCGGCGTCCTCGGCGGCATCCGCGGCGCGGGCGCCGTGGACCATGTTCCAGTAGGTGGAGGACACGATCGGCATCTCGGAGATGGTGAAGTACTTGTTGATGACGTCCAGCGTGGCGGTGGTGCCGGCGCGGCGCGCGCTGGTGAAGGCCGCCGCGGGCTTGTGGGCAAAGCGGTCCGCGCCCGCGAAGAACATGCGGTCCAGGAAGGCCAGCAGCGCCCCGGCGGGCGAGGCGTAGTGCACCGGCGTGCCGACGATGAGGCCGTCCGCCGCGGCGAGGGCCTCTATGGCCTCGTTCACGCCGTCGTTTATGACGCAGCGGCCGGTCTTGGCGCAGCCGCCGCAGGCCCGGCAGCCCGAAAACGGACCGGCGCCGAGGTTGATGAGCTCCGTCTCCACGCCGCATTCGGAGAGCGTGCGCGCGACCTCGTCGAGCGCCGCCCGTGTGCAGCCGTGTTCGTGCGGGCTGCCGTTTATGAGCAGAACTTTCATTTTATCAAACCTCCTTAAAGCCTATCTCAACGACCACGGGGTTGTGGTCGGAGTATTTGAAGCCGAGGCTCTGGGTCTCGACGCTTCTGACTTCTATGTTCGGCGAGACGATGAAGCCGTCGAGCACGTAGCGCTGGCTGGTCTGCGCGTCGTAGGGCTCGTCGAGCAGGCGGCAGGTGGGCGAGCTGTCGTCATATACATAGCTCCAGCCCTCGGGCAGGCTCTCGGCCTCCAGCACGCCGGGGGTCCAGGCCTCGCCCGCGCGTATGGGCCACTTGTCGAGCGTGCCGGGGAAGGTCTGGTTGAAGTCGCCGCCCGCGATGACGTAGTTGCCCTCGGCATACTCGCTCTCGAGGATGTCGAAGAGCATCGCCGTCTGCGCGGCCTTGCCCTCGCCGTCGTCATAGGCCTCGAGGTGGAGGTTCACGACGACCAGCTCCTTATCGAGGTCCGGGATGTGGTAGCGGCTCACGAGCAGGCAGCGCTTGAGGTTCGCGGTGCGCACCGGCCAGGAGAAGGGGCAGGGCAGCGCTATGCGTTCCGCCGAGCCGCCCTGGACGGCGTAGTCCGCGGTGGTGAGTATGCCGCTGTTGACCTTGCCTATCGGCGGCCAGGGGAAGGGCACGAAGGGGCAGGAGTAGTTGAGCGCGTAGACCGAGGAGTGGGCGTTCCGGCCCTCGGAGAAGCTCCGCATCTCGTTCGTGCCGTAGCTGCGGGTGGAGTTTTCGTCCACCTCCTGGAGGAGGTAGATGTCGGCGTCCAGCTCGTCGAGAGTGGAGGACACGCCGTTGAGATAGGTGTCAAAGTCCTCGCGCTCAGGCTTGCCGTCGCCCGTGCCGCCGTCCATGACAAAGTCCTCGTTCTCGCCGAGGCCGCAGTAGCCGACGTTCCAGGTGACGAGGCGGACCGTGTCGCCGATGCTCTCCGGTTCGCCCAGGGTGTTCGCGCTTATGTACTCCACGTCGTTCGGCCTGTACTCCGTCGCCGTGAGGAAGCCCACGAGCCCGCCCGCCGCGACGACGATGACGAGCACGATTATGAGCAGGACTTTGAGCAGCTTTTTTGCCATTTCTCCGCCTCCTGTGTTTTTTATATATCAGATGTAATAGCGGTAGACCCCGTTGTCGAGCTCGCGGCGGACGCGGTCGCGCACCAGCAGATACTCCAGGTGCGCCGCCGTCTCGCCTACGGCGAACCACTTCTGCTGCAGCGGGAAGTCCGCCCAGGAGGGGCTCTTGCCGTGGACGCGCCAGGTCATGAGCCCGGAGAGCTCGTAGGCCGTGAGCTTCGGGTTCTTCTCGAGTATGCCTATCATCTCGCGTATCCTCGCGCCGTGGTGCTCGATTATCTTGCCGACGCGCTCGGCCATGGTGCCGGAGACGCCGCGGTGCGCGGGCAGGGGCAGGCGCACGTCGAAGATGCTGATGTCCATGAGGCTGTGCACATAGGTGCCCAGCGGGTCGGAAAAGCCCAGCCAGGTGGTGATGTTCGGCGTGATGTCGAAGAGGACGTGGTCGCCCAGGAACATGACCTTGGCGTCGGGGTCGTAGAGGCAGATGTGGCCGGGGGTGTGGCCCGGCGTCATGATGACGCGCAGCCGGCGGCCGCCGTACTCGAGCACGTCGCCCTCGTCGACATAGGTGTTGTCCATGGGCTGGACGCTGTTGTACTTGCGCATCGGCGAATCGCGCAGGAAGGCCGTCTCGTCCAGGGAGAAGCCCTGGAGCGTGTATTCCTCGGTGCGGTGCGTGTTCGCGCTGCGCTGGAATTCGCGCAGGCGCCGGCTGTCCTCGCGGCTCATGAAGATCTTGCTGTTGGGCCCGGCGAGCTCGGGCGCGAGGCCCGTGTGGTCGGAGTGCAGGTGGGTCAGGCAGATGTCCGTATTATCCATGCTGACGCCCAGCTCCGCGAGCCCGCCGAGCAGCGCTTCGCGGCACTCGTCGCGCCGAAAGCCCGTGTCTATGAGCAGGCTGCGCTTGTCGTCCTTGATGAGGTAGGCGTTCAGATTGCGCAGCGGGTTGTCCGGCAGAGGGACGAATATGCTGTAAATGTTGCCTTCAATGTGTGTATACATGTTCTCTCTCCGTTGCAGAATAATATCCCATATATATTACCACACATCCCACGCCGATTACAGCCCCTATCTTTTAAAAATAACTACCCCGCCTATCATCAGCGCCAGCCCGGCGAACTTGGTCCAGCCGAAGCTCACGCGCTCCGCGCCCATGAGGCCGAAGGCGTCTATGAGCGCCGCGACCAGCAGCTGGCTGATGAGTATGACGCTTATCGCCACCGTGGGCGAGAGCGCGCCTATGCCCAGCATGACCGTCACCGTGATGACCAGGCCCAGCACGCCGCCGAGCATGTAGTGCCAGGGCACGCCGCCCAGCTGCGAAAAGCTGCCCGTGCGGTAGAATATCAGCGCCGCCGCGGAGAGCAGCGCCGCCGTGCACTGGACAAAGGCGTTGGCCTCCATCGTGCCTATCCCCTCGCCCAGGCGCGTGTTCATAACGCCCTGCACGCTCATCGCCGCGCCCGCTATGGCGCACCAAATAAATCCCATCATGCTCAAAAACGCCGCCTTTCGTCAAAACGATGGATACCGCCCCCGGCAAAAGCGGTGTTTTCGGAATAATACCACTTGTGCGCGAGGCGTGGATATGCTATAACTATTGTACTTGGTCAAAATACATGTGGCCGTCACGGGGCGACAGGCCCAACCGGCCGCAGCGGGGGTGTTTTTTAATATGGAAGAAAAGGCACTGCCGAAATATTATCTCGTGGAATCGAGCGTCCTGCCCGAGGTGTTCATAAAGGTCACCCAGGTGCGGGAGCTGCTGGAGACAGGCGAGGTCAAGACGGTGGCAGAGGCCGTGGAGCGAGTGGGCATAAGCCGCAGCGCGTTCTACAAGTACAAGGACTCGGTCATGCCCTTCCGGGACATGAAGCGGGGCAGCATAGTCACCTTCCACGCGCTCTTGCGCGACAAGAAGGGCGTGCTCTCCTCCCTGCTTGCTATTTTTGCCGATACGGGCGCTAATATTCTGACGATAAACCAGAGCATACCCTCAAACGGCACGGCGCTGGTGACCATCTCCGCGACGACGGAGAACATGCCCATAGGCACGGACGAGCTCATAACCAAGGCCCGGGAGCTCGAGGGCGTCATCCGCTTTGACGCTCTGGCGGGCTGAGAGAAAGCGAGAGGCAATAGGAGAGAGATAAAATGGTAAAGGTCGCAATACTTGGCATCGGCACGGTCGGCGGCGGCACGGCCGAGGTGCTGACGAAAAACAGGGAGCTCATCGCCCGCAGAGCCGGGCAGGAGATAGAGCTCAAATACATCCTCTGCCGCAAGCCCCGGCCGGACCACCCCTTTGCGCACCTCATCGTGCACGACATCGACACCATCGTCAACGATGACGAGATAGGCGTCGTGGCCGAGTGCATCGGCGGCGCGACGCTGGCGTATCAATACGTCCGCCGCTGCCTGGAGGCGGGCAAGAACGTGGTCACGTCCAACAAGGAGCTGGTGGCGGAAAAGGGCCTGGAGCTCACCACCCTCGCCCGGAAAAAGGGCGTGAACTTCCTCTTCGAGGCCAGCGTGGGCGGCGGCATCCCGATACTGCGCCCCATCTGCCAGTGCCTGGCGGCGAACGAGATAAGCTCCGTCTGCGGCATACTCAACGGCACGACGAACTACATCCTCACGGAGATGATCCAGTGCGGCAAGAGCTTTGCCCAGGCCCTGCGCGAGGCGCAGCAGAAGGGCTACGCCGAGGCCGACCCCACGGCCGACGTCGAGGGCATCGACGCCGGGCGCAAGATCTGCATCCTGGCGGACCTCTGCTTCGGCAAGAACGTGTCCCCCTCCTCGATCACGACCGAGGGCATAACGCACATCACCCCGGCGGACATAGAGTGCGCGCGCCTGCTCGGCTACAAGATAAAGCTGCTGGGCCGCGCGATGCGCACGGGCCCCAACGCGGTGTCGGCCTTCGTGGCGCCGCACCTGGTCTCCAAGTCGAACCCGCTGGCGAACGTGGACGGCGTCATAAACGGCATCTCCGTCAAGGGCGACGCGGTGGGTGAGGCGATGTTCTTCGGCCCCGGCGCGGGCGCCCTGCCCACGGCGAGCGCTGTGGCCGGCGACATCATTGACTGCGTGCGCGACCCCTCCACCAGGACCTACATGGGCTGGTGGCCCTCGGAGCCCGGCTACGTCACGGGCCCGGAGACGCTCTCCTGCCGCTGGATGGTGCGGCTCGTGGCGCCGCTGGCGAAGATAGGCGCGTCCTTCCAGGGCGTGCGCTTCATCCCCGCGCCGAACGCGGAGCCGGACGAATACGCCTTCGTCACGCCCTATATGCCCGGCGAGGAGCTCACGGCCAGGACGGCCGGCATGGACGTGCGCGCGAGATACCGCGTGCTCGACTGACGGCATATAATAAACCGGGCGCAAAGCCCTAACTTAGTCAGCTTTTGGAGGGACATACCCCATGCTCATAGTAAAGAAATTCGGCGGCAGCTCGGTCGCCGATGCGGAAAAGGTCAGGCGCGTCGCCGGCATAATCGCGGACGACTATTCTGAGGGGCACGACGTCGTGGTCGTCCTCTCGGCCCAGGGCGACACGACGGACGACCTGATAGAGAAGGCCAAGGAGCTCAACCCCCGCCCCTCGAAGAGGGAGATGGACGTCCTGCTCTCAACGGGCGAGCAGCAGTCCGTGGCGCTTATGTCCATGGCGCTGGAGGCGATGGGCCTGCCCGTCGTCTCGCTTACGGGCTGGCAGGTCGGCCTGGAGACGAACACCACCTACGGCAGCGCGCGCATAGTCCGCGTCTCGACGGAGCGCATCCGCCGCGAGCTCGACAAGCGCCGCATCGTGGTCGTGGCGGGCTTCCAGGGCATAGACCGCAACGACGACATAACCACACTGGGCCGCGGCGGCTCGGACACCACGGCGGTGGCCATAGCCGCAGTGCTGCACGCGGACAAATGTCAGATATATACGGACGTCGAGGGCGTCTACACCGCCGACCCGCGCAAGGTCAAGGGCGCAAAGAAGCTCGACGAGATAACCTACGACGAGATGCTCGAGCTCGCGAGCCTCGGCGCGCAGGTGCTCATGAACCGCTCTGTGGAGCTTGCGAAACGTTACGGCGTAATAATCGAGGTGCTTTCGAGCTATGTGCGAAAGCCCGGCACAAAAGTTAAGGAGGTCGCAAAGAAGATGGAAGAGATGAAGATAAGCGGCATAGCAAAGGACAATGACGTGGCGCGCATAGCTGTCGTGGGCGTGCCCGATGAGCCCGGCATAGCGTTCCGCGTGTTCAACACGATGGCGCGCTCCAAGATAAACGTTGACATCATACTCCAGTCCTACGGCAAGCAGGGCACGAACGACATCAGCTTCACCGTGCCGCTGCAGGACGCCGAGGCGGCGGCGGAGGCCCTCTCCGAGCTGCAGGAGTCCATCGGCTTCGACCACCTGAGCGTGGACACGAACGTCTGCAAGGTCAGCATCGTCGGCGCCGGCATGATGAGCGCCTCCGGCATAGCGGCGCTGATGTTCGAGGCGCTGTATGACGCCAAGATCAACATCCAGATGATCTCGACCTCCGAGATAAAGGTCTCCGTCCTCATCGAAAAGGGCTACGCGGACCAGGCCGTCCAGGCGATACACAACAAGTTCTTCGGCTGATAACGCGGGAGAAGGTCAAAGGGGGGACCCCGCGGGGGTCCCCCCTTTGCGCTGCCAAGGGCAAAAAAGTCCCCCGGGAGCGGGGAAGCTCCCGGGGGTGCGGCCCGGGACCGGCCCTCGGCCGGTCCCTTTCAGTTCAGTCAGCAGACCTTGACGATCCAGCCGCGCGTGTCGGGCACCTTGCCCCACTGGATGCCGGTCAGCTCGTCGTACAGGCGCTGGGTCACGGGTCCGATCTTGTTGTCGGCGATGATGTGGTCCTTGTCCTTGTAGCTCAGCAGGCCGATGGGGGAGACGACGGCGGCGGTGCCGCAGCCCCAGGCCTCCTCGAGCCGGCCGCTCTCGGCGGCGTCGATGAGCTCGTCGACGGAGATCTTGCGCTCCTCGACGTCGTAGCCCCAGTCCTTGAGCACCTGGATGCAGCTCTTGCGCGTGATGCCGGGCAGGACGGTGCCGCCGGAGATGTCCGGGGTGACTATCTTGCCGTCGATCTTGAACATGACGTTCATCGCGCCGACCTCTTCTATGTACTTCATCTCCACGCCGTCGAGCCAGAGGACCTGGGAGAAGCCCTTCTTCTCGGCCTCCTCGCCGGCGCGCATGGAGGCGGCGTAGTTGCCGCCGCACTTGGCGAAGCCCGTGCCGCCGCGGACGGCGCGGACGTCGCGGCTCTCGATCATGATCTTGACGGGGTTGATGCCCTCGGCGTAGTAGCTGCCGGAGGGGGAGCAGATGATGCAGAAGAGGTAGTGGTGGCCTGCGTGCACGCCGAGGACGGCGTCGGTCGCGATGACGAAGGGACGCAGGTAGAGCGAGGTGCCGTATTCACTGGGGACCCAGTCGGCGTCCACGGTGACGATGGTCTTGAGGGCCTCGAGGTAGAGGTCCTCGGGGATGTGCGGGATGCACATACGGGCGGCGGAGTTGTTCATACGCGCGATGTTCTCCGTCGGCCGGAAGAGCTGAACGGTGCCCTCAGCCGTGCGGTAGGCCTTCAGGCCCTCGAATATCTCCTGCGCGTAGTGCAGGACGTTGGCGCAGGGCATGAGTTCAATGGGACCGTAGGGGACGACGCGCGGGTCGTGCCAGCCCTGGCCCTCGTCGTAATTCATGAGGAACATATGGTCGGAGAAAACCTTGCCGAAGCCGAGCTTGTCGGACGGGGTCTTTTCTTTGGGGGTGGTGGTCCTTGTTATTTTAATTTCTTCCATTTTATCGTTCCTTCCCTCAATGTTTCGGCGGGCGCTCCGCGATGATCTCCCGCGCGGAGGCTCCCCCTTTATAATGTTATCATGTTTTGGGGATATTGCAATAGATAAACTTGCGCTAAAAACAATTTTAGGCTAAAATATACAAAAACCCACGGAGGTATCCGTAATGTGCGTTAATGTATCCATAGTACCCTGTCCGAATTACGAGCCGGAGACGGCGCGGAGAGCGCTGGCCGCCGTGCTCGAGCCGCTGGGAGGACTAGCCTGGGTGGAGCCGGGGATGAAGATCGCCGTAAAGGCCAACCTCGTCGCGCGCATGAAGCCGGAGACGGCGGCGGCGACTCACCCGGCGCTCGTAACGGAGCTCTGCCGCATGCTCACGGAGCGCGGCGCGGAGGTCGTCGTCGGGGACAGCCCCGGAGGGCCGTTCACTGCCGCCTGGGTGGGCAGCATCTACACCGGCACGGGCATGCGCGCCGTGGAGGCCGCGGGCGCGCAGCTCAACTCCGACTACTCCACCAGCGAGGTCTCCTTCCCCGAGGGGAACACGGTCAAGAGCTTCCCCTACACCGCCTGGCTGGAGAAGGCCGACGCCGTCATCGACTTCGCCAAGCTCAAGACCCACGCCATGGCGGGCATGACCTGCGCGGTGAAGAACTTCTTCGGCGTCATCCCCGGCACGCGCAAGCCGGAGTTCCACTACATGCACCCCAAGACGGCGGACTTCTGCGATATGCTCTGCGACCTCGCGGCCTACGTCAAGCCGCGGCTGACCCTGGTGGACGCGGTGCTCTGCATGGAGGGCAACGGCCCAACACAGGGCAAGCCCCGGCACATGGGCGCGCTGCTGGCGGCGGACACGCCCTTCAACGCCGACCTCGTCTGTGCCGGGCTCATCGGCCTCGACGCGAAGGACGCGCCGACGGTGGCCGCGGCCATAAAGCGCGGGCTCTGCCCCGCGAGCGCCTCGGAGCTCAACATAAGCGGCGACCCGGCCGCCTTCGCGCTGCCGGACTTTGAAAAGCAGCCCATCTCCACGGACATAACCTTCAAAAAGACCCTGCCGCTGCTGAACACCTTCCTGCGCCGGAACTTCGGCACGGGGCCGAAGGTGGACACGAAAAAGTGCATCGGCTGCGGCAAGTGCCACGAGGTCTGCCCCGCCGGCGCCGCCGTGGTGAAGAAGGGCAAGGCCCACATAAACAGCAAGATCTGCATCCGCTGCTTCTGCTGCCAGGAGTTCTGCCCCAAGGGCGCCGTGAGCGTCCACCGCCCCCTGCTCGCGCGGCTCGTCACGAAATGAGGGAAGCCCGGAGACCGTGTCTCCGGGCTTCCCTGCGCTCGCTAAAGCCGCCGGGGCGCGGCTGAAATACTCCTGATACGGGCGGCGAAAAGGCCCGCCGTTTTTTGACGGCGGGCGCTTTTTTGCGCTTTATTCAGATCTCCAGCCCGGCGAGGGTGGCGGCCATGACGGCCTTGATGGTGTGCATGCGGTTTTCGGCCTCGTCGAAGACGATGGACTGCGGGCCCTCAAAGACCTCGTCCGTGACCTCCAGCGCGTCGAGGCCGTACTGCTCGCCGACCTCCTTGCCGATGGTGGTCTTGAGGTCGTGGAAGGCGGGCAGGCAGTGCATGAATACGGCCGTGGGCTTGGCATAGCTCATGGCCGTGGCGTTCACCTGGTAGGGCAGCATGGCGCCGATGCGCTCGGCCCAGGCCTCGGGCGGCTCGCCCATGGAGACCCAGATGTCGGTGTACACCACGTCCGCGTCCTTGAGCGCGGTCTCGGGCTCGGTCCAGAACTCGAGGATGGCGCCGGTCTCGGCGGCGATCTCCTGCGCCTGGTCGATGAGCTTCTCATCCGGGAAGAACTCCAGCGGCGCGCAGGCCACGAAGTGCATGCCCAGCTTGGCGCAGCCTATCATGAGGGAGTTGCCCATGTTGTAGCGCGCGTCGCCCATATAGACGAGCTTGATGCCCTTGAGCGTGCCGAAGTGCTCGCGGATGGTGAGCATGTCGGCGAGGATCTGCGTGGGGTGGAACTCGTTCGTGAGGCCGTTCCAGACGGGCACGGAGGCGTACTGCGCCAGCTCCTCCACGATGCTCTGGCCGAAGCCGCGGTACTCGATGCCGTCGAACATCCGCGAGAGCACGCGGGCCGTGTCGGCGATCGACTCCTTCTTGCCTATCTGCGAGCCCGTGGGGTCGAGGTAGACGGGGTGCATGCCGAGGTCGTGAGCCGCGACCTCGAAGGAGCAGCGGGTGCGGGTGCTGGTCTTTTCAAAGATGAGCGCCACGCTCTTGCCGTCGCAGAGCTTGTGCGGGATGCCGGCCTTTTTCTTGGCCTTGAGCTCGGCGGCGAGGTCGAGCAGCGCGGTTATCTCGTCGGGGGTGAAGTCGAGCAGCTTGAGGAAGTCCTTGCCCTTGAAGTCCATTTTATAACCCTCCTGTCAGGCGCAGGCGGCGCGGATCACCTCCGCCGCCTTCTTTACAAGCTCCATGGGGATGTTCAGGGCGGGCAGCAGCCTCACCCTGCCGTGGGCGGTGAGCACGAGGACGCCGTTCGCCATGCACGCGGCGACGACCTCGGCCGCGGGCTTTTCGGTCTGCAGGCCTATCATGAGGCCCATGCCGGTGACGGCCTTTATGCCGGGCGCGCCGGTGAAGGCCTCGAAGAGATACGCGCTCTTGGCCTTGACGTCGGCGAGCAGCTTGTCGTCTATCCTGTCGAGTATCGTGAGGGCTCCGGCGCAGACGACGGGGTTGCCGCCGAAGGTGGAGCCGTGGGTGCCGGCCGTGAGGACGTGCTCGGTCTTCTCGCCGAAGAGGCAGGCGCCGATGGGCAGTCCGCCGCCCAGGCCCTTGGCCGTGGACATGATGTCGGGCTTGAAGCCGTACTGCATCCAGGCGTAGAGGCTGCCCGTGCGGCCGTTGCCGGTCTGCACCTCGTCGCAGACGAGGAGGATGTCCTTTGCCTTGGCTATCTCCACCATGCAGTCGACAAAGCTCTGCTCCAGCGGCATGACGCCGCCCTCGCCCTGCACGAGCTCGAACATGAAGGCCGCGATGTCGTCGTGCTCCGCGACGAGCTTGCGCAGCGCCTCGCAGTCGTTGGCGGGCGTGTAGATAAAGCCGGGGACGAGGGGCTGGAAGTCGCGGTGCATATCCTCCTGGCCGGTGGCGGTGAGCGTGGCTATCGTGCGGCCGTGGAAGCTGTTTATGAGGGTGACTATCTTGCAGCGCTCCGGGCCGTACTTGTCCGCGGCGTATTTGCGCGCGGCCTTTATGGCGCACTCGTTGGCCTCGGCGCCGGAGTTGCCGAAGAAGACCTTCTTCATGCCGGTCCTCTCGCAGAGCGCCTCCGCCAGCTTGGCGCAGGGCTCGGAGAAGTAGAGGTTGGAGCAGTGCTGCAGCTTGCCGAGCTGCTCCGACACCGCCGCGGCCCAGACCGGGTCAGCGATGCCGAAGGCGTTCACGGCGATGCCGCTGCCCATGTCGATGTACTCCTTGCCGTCCTCGTCCCAGACGAGAGAGCCCTTGCCCTCCTTGAGGACCACCGGGAAGCGGGCGTAGGTGCCCGCTACGTATTTGCCGTCAAGTTCTTTAACGTTCATTTTTTCTCCCCCACCATCATGGTGCCGCTGCCCTCGTCGGTGAGCATCTCGAGCAGTATCGAGTGCGGGATGCGTCCGTCGAGGATGAATACCTTCTTGACGCCGCAGAGCAGGGCCTCTATGCAGCTCTCGACCTTCGGGATCATGCCGCCCTTGATTATGCCGCGGCGGAAGAGGTCAACCGCGTCGTTGATGTCGGCGAAGGGCACGAGGGACGAAGGATCGTCGGGGTCTTCCATGATGCCGGCGATGTCGGTCATGGAGATGAGGCACTCCGCGCCCATGGCGCCGGAGATGTGCGCGGCCATAGTGTCCGCGTTGATGTTGTAGACATTGCCCTCCGCGTCGCAGCCGAGGCTGGACACGACGGGGATGTAGCCCTTTTCGAGCAGGTCGTTTATCGGCTCGACGTTCACGTGGGTGATGTCGCCGACGTAGCCGAGGGCGGGACTCTTCGCCTTGGCCTCTATGAGCCTGCCGTCTATGCCGCAGATGCCCATGGCCTTGCCGCCGGTCGTCTCGATGAGGTTGACGAGGCTCTTGCCGACCTTGCCGGCGAGCACCATCTGCACGACGTTTATCGTGTCCTCATCCGTCACGCGCAGGCCGTTCACGAACTCGGACTGGACGCCGTAGCGGCCCAGGGCCTCGTTTATCTCGGGCCCGCCGCCGTGCACGAGCACCACCTTGACGCCTACGAGCTGCAGCAGCACGATGTCCTGCATGACCTGGGCCTTGAGCTCCTCGTTCTCCATGGCGTGCCCGCCGTACTTGATGACGACGACGCGGTTCCAGTACTTCTGGATGTAGGGCAGGGCCTGTACGAGCACCTGCGCCCTCTGGCTTTTTGAAATGAGTCCGTCCATAGTCTCTCTCCCTCAGGTTCTGTAATCTCCGTTTATTTTGACGTAATCGTAGGTGAGGTCGCAGCCCCAGGCGGTCGCCGAGGCCTCCCCGTCGCCAAGGGTGACGAGGATGTCGATCTCCGACTCCGATAACACCTTTTTGGCCTCCTCCTCGGAGAAGGGGATGCCCGCGCCGTCCTCGCAGACATGTACGGTCCCCGCCTTGGAGTGGAACGCGACGCCGACCTTGTGGATGTCCACCTGGGCGCCGGAGTAGCCCACCGCGCAGAGGACGCGGCCCCAGTTGGCGTCCGTGCCGAACATCGCGGCCTTGAGCAGGGAGGAGCAGATGACGCTGCGGGCCACGGTCTTGGCCGCGGCCTCGTCGAGCGCGCCGGTGACCAGGCACTCGAGCAGCTTTGTGGCGCCCTCGCCGTCGCCGGCTATGCAGCGGCAGAGGTGGACGGTCACGGTGTTGAGCGCCTTCATGAAGCTCTCGAAGTCCTCGCCCTCGGCGGTGATCTCCGCGTTCCCGGCGAGGCCGTTGGCCATGACGGCGACCATGTCGTTGGTGGAGGTGTCCCCGTCGACGCTTATCATGTTGAAGGTGTTCTGCACGTCGGCGGAGAGGGCCTTTTGCAGCATCTCGGGCGAGATGGCGCAGTCCGTGGTGATGAACACCAGCATGGTGGCCATGTTCGGGTGTATCATGCCGCTGCCCTTGGCGATGCCGCCGAGCTTACATGTCTTGCCGCCCGCGGTGAACTCCACGGCGACCTCCTTGAGCCGGGTATCCGTGGTCATGATGGCCTCGGCCACGTCCTCGCTGTTCTTGCCGAGCGCGGCGCAGAGCGGCGGGATGCCGGTCTTGAAGGGCTCTATGCTCATGCGCTGGCCGATGACGCCGGTGGAGGCGACGATGACGTCCTCCGGGGCGATGCCGAGCTCCTTTGCGAGCAGCTCGCAGGTCTCCTCGGCGATCTCGATGCCGTCGGCGTTGCAGGTGTTGGCGTTGCCGCTGTTGCAGATGACCGCGCGGGCCTTGCCGTCGGCGAGGTGCTTTTTGGTGACCTCCAGCGGCGCGCCCTTGACGAGGTTCGTCGTGTAGACCGCGGCGGCGGAGGCGGGGACGGAGCTGAGGATCAGCGCGAGGTCGCGCTTGGTGCGGTTCTTGCGGATGCCGCAGTGTATGCCGGAGCCGGTGAAACCCTGCGCGGCGCAGACGCCGCCGGGTATGAGCTTTATCTCTGTCATTTCGAAAACTCCCTTCTCAGAGCACAAGGCCCGTGGTCTCATCCGCGCCGAGCATGAGGTTGATGCACTGCACGGCGGCGCCGGAGGCGCCCTTGCCGAGGTTGTCGAAGCGGGAGACGAGCAGCATGCGCTCGGCGTTGCCGAACACCGCCACCTCCATGGAGTCCTTTCCCGCGAGAGCGTTGGAGTCTATGAAGCCGCCCTGGTCCATGGCCTCCGTGTACTTCACGACGGGGCCGGTGTACTTGGCCGCGTAGCAGGCCTTGACGTCCTCGATGCCGAAGCCGGGGTTCAGCTGCTCGGCGAAGAGCGGCACCGTGACGACCATGCCGCAGTAGTAGTCCGCGACGATG
This sequence comes from uncultured Eubacteriales bacterium, assembly GCA_900545405.1. GTDB lineage: Bacteria > Bacillota > Clostridia > Oscillospirales > Oscillospiraceae > Scatomorpha. The sequence goes on from UQYT01000017.1 coordinate 35,017, forward strand.
GGGCAGAAGACGGGCGGGCAGTCGAGCCCGGTGATGCCCTGCATCTCGGGCAGGTGCTTGTGCGTCTGGCCGAGGCCGTAGGGGCGGGCGGAGTCGAACTTGACGTCCCTGTCCGGGGCCTCGTAGTCGGCGATCATGCCCTTGCCGCCGCCGGAGTATCCGGTCAGGGAGTGGCAGCAGAGCTTGGCGGAGCTGGGCAGCAGCCCGGCCTCTATGAGCGGCTGCACCAGGACGATGAAGCCGCCGGCGTGGCAGCCGGGGGAGGCCACTCGCGCGCCGGAGACTATCGCCTCGCGCCTCGCGGCGGAGAGCTCGGGGAAGCCGTAGGCCCAGCCGGGGGCCACGCGGTGGGCCGTGGAGGTGTCCACAACGCGGACGGCGGGGTTTTCGATCATCGCCACGGCCTCGCGGCTCGCGGCGTCGGGCAGGCAGAGCACGGCGAGGTCGCAGGAGTTGAGCGCCGCCTTCCTCGCCGCGGGGTCCTTTCGGGCCTCGCCGGTGAGGGTGATGAGCTCGAGATCGGCCCGGTTTTCGAGCCTGGAGTGTATGCGCAGCCCGGCCGTACCGGCGCTGCCGTCTATGAATACCTTTGTCATGCCGTCACCTGCTTTAAATACTCTATCTGCGCCGCGAGGCTCGCCGGGGAGGCGCCGCCGAGGGAGGTGCGCTTCGCCACGCACGCGGCGAGGGAAATGTCGTCGTAGAGGCTCTCGTCAAATTCGTCGGAGAAGCTCTTGTATTCCTCGAGCGTCATGCTCTCGAGGTCCTTGCCGTTTTCTATGCACCAGGCGACGATCTCGCCCGTGAGCTTGTAGGCCGTGCGGAAGGGCACGCCGCGCTTGGCCAGCCAGTCGGCGAGGTCGGTGGCGTTTATGAAGCCGCCCTTCGCCGCGGCGAGCATGTTTTCCTTCTTCACCGTCATCGTCTCTATCATCGGCGCGAACACGCCGAGGCAGGCGTTCACGGTGTCAAAGGCGTCGAAAACGGCCTCCTTGTCCTCCTGCATGTCCTTGTTGTAGGCGAGGGGCAGGCCCTTGAGCATGGTGAGGAGGGTTATGAGGTCGCCGTAGACCCGGCCGGTCTTGCCGCGCACGAGCTCGGCCATGTCGGAGTTTTTCTTCTGCGGCATGATGGAGGAGCCCGTCGTGTAGGCGTCCGAGAGCTCCACGAAGCGGAACTCCCAGCTGGTCCAGAGTATGAGCTCCTCGGCCAGGCGCGAGAGGTGCATCATCACCAGCGCGAGCGCCGAGGTCAGCTCCACGCAGAAGTCGCGGTCGGAAACGGCGTCGAGGCTGTTGAGGCAGACCCCGTCGAAGCCGAGCTCCGCGGCGGTGAACTCGCGGTCTATGGGGTGGGTAGTCCCGGCGAGGGCGCAGGCGCCGAGGGGGGAGTAGTTCATGCGCCTTGCCGCGTCGGAGAGGCGGCCCATGTCGCGCGAGAGCATCATGCCGTAGGCGAGCAGCTGGTGCGCAAAGGTGATGGGCTGTGCGCGCTGCAGATGCGTGTAGCCCGGCATTATGGCGTCGGAGTTCTTCTCGGCCTGGGCGCAGAGGGCGGAGATGAGCTTTGCGATGAGCTCTATGGTCTCCGCGGCCGCGTCGCGCAGGTAGAGCCGCGTGTCGACTGCCACCTGGTCGTTCCGGCTGCGCGCGGTGTGCAGCTTGCGGCCCGTGTCGCCCAGGCGCTCGGTGAGGACGGCCTCTATGAAGCTGTGTATGTCCTCCGCGGCGGGGTCTATGGCGAGCTTGCCCTCGTCGATGTCGGCGAGGATGCCGCCCAGGCCCTCTATGAGAGCCTTGCCCTCCGCGGCGGAGATTATGCCCTGCTTGGCGAGCATCGCCGCGTGGGCCATGCTGCCCTTTATGTCCTGCCGGTACATCCGGCTGTCGACGGAGATGGACGAGTTGAAGTCGTCCGCCGCCTTGTCCAGCGCGCCGTGCGCGCGTCCGGCCCAGAGCTTTTCCAATTCCGTTTCCCCCTGTATATCCTCCAAAGAGGCGGGGGATAGCCCCCGCCCCTTAGTGAAAGCCAAACTATAATATCTTACTTCTTCGCGTTCTTCGCGTCAACCTGCGCCTGAACTTTTATCGGCAGGCCGAAGAGGTTGATGAAGCCCTTGGCGTCGGTCTGGTCGTAGACGTGGTCCTCGCCGAAGGTGGCGATCTCCTCGCTGTACAGGCTCCAGTCGCTCCAGGCGCCGGCCTTGATGACGTTGCCCTTGTAGAGGCAGAGCTTGACCTTGCCGGTGACGTGCTCCTGGGTCTTGTCGACGAAGGCGGAGAGCGCCTCGCGCAGCGGGGTGTACCACTGGCCGTCGTAGACCAGCTCGCCGAAGGTGATGGCCAGCTCCTGCTTCTTGTGCATGGTCATCTTGTCGAGGCAGAGCGTCTCGAGGTACTCGTGCGCGGCGTAGAGGATGGTGCCGCCCGGGGTCTCGTAGACGCCGCGGCACTTCATGCCGACGAGCCTGTTCTCCACGATGTCGAGCAGGCCGATGCCGTTCGCGCCGCCGAGCTCGTTGAGCTTGAGGATGATGTCCTTCGCGCTCATCTTCACGCCGTCGAGCGCCACGGGGACGCCCGCCTCAAAGTCGAGGGTGATGTAGGTCGGCGTGTCGGGCGCGTCGATGGGGGAGACGCCCATCTCGAGGAAGCCCTTCTTCTCATACTGCGGCTCGTTGCCCGCGTCCTCGAGGTCGAGGCCCTCGTGGCTGAGGTGCCAGAGGTTCTTGTCCTTGGAGTAGTTGGTCTCGCGGTTTATCTTCAGGGGCACGTTGTGCGCCTCGGCGAACTCTATCTCCTCTTCCCTGGACTTGATGGACCACTCACGCCAGGGGGCGATGATGGGCATGTTGGGGACGAAGTGCTTGAGCGTCAGCTCGAAACGGACCTGGTCGTTGCCCTTGCCGGTGCAGCCGTGGCAGATGGCGTCCGCGCCCTCGGCGATGGCGATCTCGGCGAGGCGCTTGGCGATGACCGGTCTCGCGAGGGAGGTGCCGAGCATGTAGTCCTCGTACTTCGCGCCGGCCTTCACGGCCGGGATGATGAAGTCGTCGACGAACTCGTCGGTCAGGTCCTCGACGTAGAGCTTGCTCGCGCCGGTCTTGAGGGCCTTCTCCTCGAGGCCCTCCAGCTCGTCGGCCTGGCCGACGTTGCCGGAGACGGCGATGACCTCGCAGTTGTTGTAGTTCTCCTTCAGCCAGGGGATGATTATCGAGGTGTCCAGGCCGCCGGAATAGGCGAGAACGACTTTCTTGATGTCCGATTTATTCATAACGATGCCTCCATATTCATTTGCGTACCGCTTAATATGCGCTAAGTATATACCCGGATGAATAAATATGCAAGGGCATTTTTCAGTTTCGGCGTATTATATTTTTATGCAGAATCCTGGACGCAGTTTTTGTGGGCATTGCACAAAAAATCACACTATCTGGAAGATGTAGAACTTGAGATACGAGGTTTCAGGCACGTTCCAGAGGATGGGATGATCCGGCGCCTGCTTGCGGACTTCCACTTCGCGGAGGCGGACGTTTGCATCTTTAGCCGCATTTTTCAGCATATATTCAAAATTTTCGCTCTCCATGAAGTGCGAGCAGGAGCAGGTGGCGAGGTAGCCGCCGCGGGGCAGCAATCGCATGGCGCGGTAGTTTATCTCGCGGTAGCCGCGCTCGGCGGAGTGGATAGTCCGGCGGCTCTTGGTGAAGGCAGGCGGGTCGAGGATGACGAGGTCGTACTTCGCCCGCTCCTCGCAGAGCCGGGGCAGCAGCTCAAAGACGTCGGCGGCGAGGAAGTCCATCCGGCCCTCGAGGCCGTTGAGCACGGCGTTGCGCCGCGCCATCTCGACGGCGGACTCGGAGACGTCCACGGCGGTGACGTGCTCCGCCCCGTGCAGCGCGGCGTTGAGGGCGAAGGAGCCCGTGTGCGTGAAGCAGTCGAGCACGCGGCGGCCCCGCGCCAGCTTGGCAACGGCGAGGCGGTTGAGCTTCTGGTCGAGGAAGAAGCCGGTCTTCTGCCCGTTTTCAAAGTCCACGGCGTAGCGCACGCCGTTTTCGCAGATCTCCGTGACGGTGCTCTCGCCGTGCGGCAGGCCCTCGTACCAGCCCTTGTACCGGGGCAGGCCCTCGAGGTCGCGCAGCGCGGCCTCGTTGCGCTCGTAGACGCCGGAGACGTGCTCGCCCATGGCCTCCAGCTGTTCGCAGAGCGCGCGGTAGACGACGTCCTTAACGCTGTCCGTGCCGTAGGAGAGCACCTGGGCGACGAGAATGTCTGAAAATTTATCCACCGTCAGCCCCGGCAGCCCGTCGGCCTCGCCGAAGATGAGCCGGCAGCAGCCGAGGTCCTCCATGACGGCCCGGCGGTATTCGAGGGCGTATTTCACCCGGCGCTCGAAGAACTCGGGGCCGAAGCTCTCGTTGGCGTTGTCCGAGAGGATGCGCACGCCGATCTTGCTTGTCTCGCTGTAAAAGCCCGCGCCCAGCCAGGCGCCCTTCTGCGAGAACACGTCGGCTATGCAGCCCTGCCTGAGCTCGCCCCGGCGCTCGGTGATCTCCTCGGCGTAGACCCAGGGGTGCCCGGCGCGCGCGGCGTTCTCGGCCTTTCTGGTTATAACCACAGAGGGAAAGCTTCTCTCCTGTTTCATACAGTCCTCCCGTATACATATACAATATTGCCGCAGCCATGCGAAGCGGGCGGAAATGCTCCGCCCGCCGTGGTCTTTATTTGAGCTCGAATATCCGGACGGATTCCGGCGGCACCTTTAGCCTGAGCAGGCCCTCGCTTATCTCCGCGGTCTCGCCCGTGAGCAGGCACTCGGCGCGGGTGTGGCCCTGCGCGCGCAGCCCGGCGAGCTCCGCCGCGGTGAGCCCGGCGTTGTCCAGCCAGAGGTCGAGCACCAGGTCCTTCTCCCAGTCGGTGCGGTTGATGACGGCGAGGAAGGCCCCGTCCGCCGCGGCCTCGCCGAAGGCGTCCGCCCCGCCGGAGATGCAGCGCAGTATGCAGATGACGTCCGCATCCGGCGCAAAGAAGGCGGCCGCGCCGGTGGAGAGCGCGTCGTGCGCGCTGCGTATCTTGCCGAGGGCGGTGTACCAGTCGGTCAGCGGCCTCGCGCCGGTGGTGAAGGGCGCGCGGTCAAAGGGGTCGAGCATGCCGCCCATGCCGGTCTCGTCGCCGTAATAGACGCAGGGGACGCCGGGAATGGCGTACTGTATCGCCGCGGCCAGCCTCTGCATCGCCGCGCCGCGCGCGTCCTGCGCGTCGCCGACTATGAAGCCCGCCTGCTGCTCACGGCTCATGCTGCGCGCGTCCAGCCGGGTGGCCAGGGCGGTGCGCACGCGCTCCACGTCGTGCGAGGAGAGCAGATTCATGAGCGAGAAGTACATCGGCGCGGGGTAGTTGAGCCTCTGCCCGAGCAGGAAGGCCGCCAGCGCTCGCGCATCCGTGCGGAAGCAGAGAAAGTCGATGACCGCCGAGCGGAAGGGGTAGTTCATGACGGAGTCCAGCGACTCGCCCAGGGCGTATTTCCGGCGCGAGCCGTAGCTGTGCTTGATGACCGCGTCCTCCCAGACCTCGCCGAGCACGACGGCGTCCGGGTCCTCAGCCTTCGCAGCCTGACGGATGAGGCAGAGCGCCTCGTCCGGCAGCTCGTCGGCCACGTCCAGCCTCCAGCCGGCCGCGCCGCGGCGTATCCAGGTGCGCACCACGCTGTCCCGCCCGGTGATGACAAAGTCGCGCCAGTCGGCGTTGCCCTCGTCCACCTCGGGCAGGTCGGGGAAGTTCCACCAGCAGCGGTAGTCGTTCGGGTAGTGCCGGAAGTCGTACCAGCCGTAGTAGGGCGAGGCGGCCCCGGCGTTGTAGGCTCCGGCGTCCGGGTAGTGCGAGAACTTGTTGAAGTAGATGCTGTCCGCGCCCGTGTGGGAGAATACGCCGTCGAGCATTATGCGTATGCCCATGCGCTCGGCCGCGGTGCAGAGGTCCTCAAAGTCCGCGTTGGTGCCGAGGATGGGGTCGATGTTCAGGTAATCCGCCGTGTCGTAGCGGTGGTTGGAGCAGGCTTCGAACACGGGGTTGAAGTAGATGACGCCGACACCGAGGCTCTTGAGGTAGTTGAGGCGGCTCTCGACGCCCTTGAGCGTGCCGCCGTAGAAATCGAGCGGGAAGTAAAAGCCGTCGGCGCTGTTGGGCTGCCAGTCCACGGGCTCGTTCCAGCCCTCGTGGTACTTGACGTGCCGGCCCATGGCGCGGTGCTTTTCAATGCCCTCGCGCGCGGTGTCGCTCCAGTCCCGGGCGAAGCGGTCCGGGAAGATCTGATACATTATGCACCGGCGGAACCAGGCCGGGGTCTCGAAGCCCCCGGCATAGACCGTGAGGCGGAAGCCCTCGCCCCGGGCGCTCATGAGCTGGCCGAAGCGGCCGCCCTCGCCGGCGCAGAGCCAGTATTCCCCGCCGGAGAGGCTGATGCGGAAGACGTACCAGAGCGCCGCGGGCTCCTCCGGCATGGTGACGCTGACATACCAGCGCCCGTCGGAGAGGGCCATCTCGTGGCGGGACTCAAAGCCGTCGCCGTAGAGCACGAGCTCGGCATCCAGCACGGAGGCGAGCCCGTCGGTGAAGGCCAGGGTCACGGCGCTGCCGGTGGTGACGGCGCCGATGGGGCAGCGGCAGCTCTCGCGCGCCGCGTCGTGGGTTATGTGTGGAGTCAGCTCGGAGATTATCATATATCCGCAAATCTGGCGGGCATGAGGGTGTACATCGCGCGCAGAGACCCGGCCCGCCGCTCCTTCGTACAGATTATTGTGCCGCAGCACGCCGCGCAGAGCGTGACGAGGTCCACCTCGCCGTCACGCACCACGGCGCTCTCGCCTATGCGCTGCCAGTCGCCGGGATAGGCGTCCCAGAGCCGGCCGCAGAGCTTTTCGTTTATGGCGCGGATGAGCCCGGCGTCCCTCGGCTGCAATGCGGACACCGCGCCGAGCGGGACGCGCGCGTCCCTCACGCCCTCCGGCACGCGGAGAGTGAAGCAGCGCGCCGTTATGTCGCAGGCCGCCTCCCAGGAGGCGCCGCGCTCGTCGAGCAGCAGGCGCATCGTCTCCGGGATCAGCAGCGCCTCATAGCCGCCGGAGAGCTCGCGCGGGAGCCGCCCGGGCAGGTCCCGGATGTCCCAGAGGCCCGAAAAGGCCTCCGCCGCGGCCGCGGCCGCGTTGAAATAGGCGCGCGTGAGCGGAGGAGCCGTGCCGCTGTTGAGGCTCACGGCCAGCTCCTCGCTCTTCGCCAGTTCGTTGTAGTCCGCCTTCACGTCGCCGGAGCGCGCCGGCACCGGCGCCTCGGCGCGATATTCCGCGCCGTCCCTCACGGCGCAGACCTCATGCCGCCCCGTGTAGCTCACGGAGAGGCCGCTGTTCGTCCATATCTCGTGGGCAGTGCCGCCGAAATATACGCTTACCCTTGCGGGTCCCGTCCCGTTTTCGCTCATAGAATGTCTATGTAGAGCCGCGCGTACTCCTCGGCGGAGCGCTCAAAGCCGAAGTCGGCGGTCATGGCGCTGCGCATGAGCGCGGTCCAGACCTCGGGCTGCTCGCGGTAGACGCGGACGGCGCGCTCTACGGCGTCCTTCATCTCGTGCGCGTTGTAGTTGGCGAAGGTGAAGCCGGTGCCCTCGCCGGTGTACTGGTTGTAGGGCACGACGGAGTCGCGCAGCCCGCCGGTCTCGCGGACGATGGGCAGCGCGCCGTAGCGCATGGCTATCATCTGGGAGAGGCCGCAGGGCTCGAAGCGGGAGGGCATGAGCAGCATGTCCGCGCCCGCGTAGACCTTGTGCGAGAGCTCCTCGTTGTAGCCGATGTAGGCGCAGAGGCGGCCGCGGTGGCGGCTCTCGGCCTCGCGCATGAAGTCCTCATACCTGGCCTCGCCGGAGCCGAGCAGGAGGAAGCAGATGTCGAAGTCCATCATCTCGTCGAGCACGCGCTCCACGAGGTCGAAGCCCTTCTGGTCGGTCATGCGGGAGACCATGGCGACGAGCGGGGTGTCCGCGCCGCCCTGGAGGCCCATGTCGAACATCAGGCTCTCCTTGCAGACCTGCTTGCCCTTGAGGTGGCCCTTGTCGTAGCGCTTGGCGATGAGCTGGTCGGTGTAGGGGTTGAAGACCTTCTTGTCTATGCCGTTGAGTATGCCGCTGAGCTGGTGGCGCCGCGCGGAGAGGATGCCCTCGAGCCCCTCGCCGAAATAGGGGGTGCAGATCTCGTCCGCGTAGCTGGGGCTGACGGTGCTCAGCCGGTCGGCGAACACGCAGCCGGCCTTCAGGAAGGCGGCGCAGCCGTTGAGCTCCATGAACTCGCTGGTGAAATACCTGTCCTCCACCCGCAGCAGGTCGCGGAAGAAGTCGAAGCCGAACTTGCCCTGATAGGCGATGTTGTGGATGGTGAGCAGGGTCTTTATCTTGCCGTGGACATAGTAGCCGTACTGGGTGCGCAGCAGCATGGGCAGCATGGCCGTGTGCCAGTCGTTGCAGTGGAGGATGTCGGGGAAGAAGCCGAGGTTGGGGATGGCGTCGAGCACCGCGCGGGTGAAGAAGGCGTACTGCTCGCCCTCTGCCTGGCCGCCCCTGTATATCTTGTCGCCGAAGTAGTACTCGTTGTCCACGAGGTAGATGGTGACGCCGTCGACGACGAGGCGCTCAATTCCAACATACTGGCTGCGCCAGCCGAGGTCCACCGAAAAGCTGAACATGTGCTCTACCTTGTCGTGGTACTTGTCCTTTACCACGCGGTGGTACGGGGTGATGACGCGCGCGTCCACGCCGAGGGCGGCGAGGCTCTTGGGCAGCGTTCCGACGACGTCGGCCAGGCCGCCGGTCTTGGAGATGGGCGCGCACTCCGCCGCGGCTATGAGCACGTTGGGCATCCTGTCGCGTCCCTTTTCAAGGAGAAGCTGTTGGAATTCACGTTTCATGTTGACCAGTCCTTTCGCTTGGAAGGTTGTTGCTGTTGCCGGAGCGACGGGGGACTATTTCTTCTTTGCCGTCTTTTTGGGCTTGGCCGCGGGCTCGTCACCGGTCTTGGCGAGGGCCCTCTCGCCGCGGTGGGCTATGGCCTTTTCACCCCTCTTGGCTATTGCCTTTTCGCCGCGCTTTGCGATGGCGCGCTCGCCGCGCTTGGCCACGGCCTTTTCGCCGGCCTTCACCAGGGCCTTGCCGCCCTCACTGGCGGGGGCCTTTTCGGCGGTCTTGGCGGGCTTTTTGGCGGCGGGCTTTGCGGCCTTCTTCGCCTTTTTCGGCGCGGGGGTGAAGCGGAACCAGACCGCCGACATGGGCGGCAGGGTTATCTTCGCGGAGCAGGGGTGCTCCAGGAAGGGCGCGTCCTCGGAGGCTATCTCCGGCGCGTTGTGGATGCCGGAGCCGCCGTACTTCACGTCGTCGGAGTTTATGAGCTCCTTGAGCACGCCGGGCCTCGGCAGACCGATGGTGAAGTCGTCATAGCGCACGGGCGTGAAGTTCAGCGCGCATACGACGTAGGAGCGCTGGCACATGCGCATGAAGGCCACGGAGCTGCGCTCGTTGTCGTCCACGTTCAGCCAGGTGAAGCCGTCCCAGGAGTCGTCTATGCGCGAGAGCGCGGGGATGCTCAGATAGAGGCGGCCCAGCTCGCGGACGTAGCTCTGCATCCCGGCGTGGCTGGGGTACTCGAGCAGGTTCCAGTCTAGCTGCTGGTTGTAGTTCCACTCTATGAACTGGGCGAACTCGCCGCCCATGAACATGAGCTTCTTGCCCGGGTGGGCGAACTGATAGCCGTAGAGCGCGCGCAGGGAGGCGAACTTGGTGTCGTAATCGCCCCACATCTTGTTCACCATGGAGGCCTTGCCGTGCACGACCTCGTCGTGGGAGAAGGCGAGGACGAAATTCTCGGAAAAGGCGTACATCATCGAGAAGGTGATGCGGCTGTGGTTGTAGCTGCGGAAATAGGGGTCCATGGCCATGTAGTCGAGCGTGTCGTGCATGAAGCCCATGTCCCACTTGAACACGAAGCCGAGCCCCCCGACCTCGGGCGGGCGGGAGACCAGCGGGAAGGCTGTGGATTCCTCGGCGATGGTGATTGCGCCGGGGAAGGAGCTGAGCACGGCGGAGTTCATCTTGCGCAGGAAGTCCACCGCGCCGAGGTTGATGTTGCCGCCGTCCTTGTTGGGCGTCCACTCGCCCTGCCTGCGGCCGTAGTCGAGGTAGAGCATGGAGCTGACGGCGTCCACGCGGATGCCGTCCACGTGGTATTTGTCGAAGAAGAACATGGCCGAGGAGGTGAGGAAGCTCTGCACCTGGGGGCGGGAGTAGTCGAATATCATGGTGCCCCAGTCCGGATGCTCGGCCATGCGGAGCTCGTCGCCCTCAAAGCAGGGCGCGCCGTCGAACATGCGCAGGCCGTGCTCGTCGCGCGGGAAGTGCGCGGGCACCCAGTCGATGATGACGCCGATGCCCTCGCTGTGGAGCTTGTCCACGAAGTACATGAAGTCCTGCGGCGTGCCGTAGCGGCTCGTGGGCGCGAAAAAGCCCGTGACCTGATAGCCCCAGGAACCGTCGTAGGGGTACTCCGTGATGGGCAGCAGCTCAACGTGGGTGTAGTTCATCTGCTTGCAGTAGTCGGCCAGCTCGTCGGCCACGCTGCGGTAGTTGGGGAAGAACTCGTCCTCCCGCTTGCGCCAGGAGCCTATGTGCACCTCGTATATGGACATGGGGGAGTGTATCGCATCCCGGCCGCTGCGGGCGGACATGTAGCCGCCGTCGGTCCAGCCGTAGCCCTCGATATCCCAGACCTTGGAGCCGGTCGCGGGCCCGGTCTCGGCGTGGAAGGCGAAGGGGTCGGCCTTGAGGACGGTGTTCCCGTCCGCGCCGACGATGCGGTATTTATAGATGTCGCCGTTTTTTACGTTGGGCAGGAAGGCGCACCAGACGCCGTCCTCGCGCCGGTACATGGGCGAGGCATAGCCGTCCCAGCCGTTGAAGTCGCCTACGACCGAGACTTCCCTCGCGTGCGGGGCCCAGACCACAAAGCGGTGGAGCCCGCAGTCGGGTATGTACCTACATCCAAATGCGTGATAGGCCCGCTGGGCGTTGCCAGTGTTGTACAGATAGATGTCGTCATTGGAAACATATTTCTCTATAAGTTCTCTCTGTTCCATATATCCGCCTCCTGTGTTACTACCCTGCCGGAAGCCCTCGGCTCCGGACCCGTCTCTGACCTATTATACAATTTTTGCTTCGCGAATAAAAGCATTTTTTCTCATATGGCGTTTTGACAATCGGATAAGGCTATTATATACTGTTATCAGTGCGTTTTTTGTGGGGTTTTGGCTATGATATACGTTGTCGAGGACGACAAGAGCATAAGGGAGCTGGTGGCGTACGCGCTCGGCTCGGCGGGGTACGAGACGGAGAGCTTCACCTCCTCGGGCGAGTTTTTCGCGGCGCTGGACGCCGGGCGGGCCCGGCTGGTGCTGCTGGACATCATGCTGCCGGGCGAGGACGGGCTGGCGATACTGCGCCGGCTGCGCGAGTCGCCGGAGACGGCGGGCATCCCTGTCATGATAATGTCGGCGCTCGGCACGGAGCTCGACAAGGTCCGCGGCCTGGACCTCGGCGCGGACGACTACATCGCCAAGCCCTTCGGCATAATGGAATTTCTGGCCCGGGTCCGGGCGCTGCTGCGCCGGGGCGAACCCAGGGAGCAGCTGGCCGTGCGCGGCGTGGTGCTCTATCCGGCGGGCCGCCGGGTGGAGGCCGCCGGTACGGAGGTGCAGCTCACGGCCAAGGAATTCGACCTGCTCGAATACCTGATGCGCCGCGCCGGCACGGTGGTCAGGCGAGAGGAGCTGCTGGAGGCCGTCTGGGGCTATTCCGGCGGCGAGGAGACCCGCACGGTGGACGTGCACATCCGCTCCCTGCGCCTGAAGCTGGGCGAGAGCGGGGCGATGATACGCACGGTGCGCGGCGTGGGCTACATGGCGGAGGCGTGACATGGAAAAGAAACTCTCATCCATCTCTGAAAACATGCGCCGGAACTTCACGGCCAACGTCTCGCACGAGCTGAAAACGCCTATAACTTCCATCTCCGGCTACGCGGAGATGATGATGACGGGCCTCGCTCCAAGCGAGGACCTTCCTCTTTTGGCGGAGAAGATCTACACGGAGGCCCAGCGCCTGATCGCGCTCATCGACGACATCATTAACCTCTCGCGCCTGGACGAGGGCGCGGTGGAGGCCCCGGCGGAGCGGGTGGAGCTGCTCTCGGCGGCGAGGCACTGCGCGGAGCGGCTGATGGACAAGGCCGCGGCGTGCAGCGTCGCGGTGGAGGTCGAGGGCACGGAGGAGACGGTCACGGGCTACGAGCAGCTCATAGACGAGATGATAACCAACCTCTGCGACAACGCGATAAAATACAACCGCCCCGGCGGCCACGTGCGCGTGACCGTGGGACGGCAGGACGAGGCCCCCTTCATCCGGGTGGAGGACAACGGCATAGGCATAGCCCCGGAGCACCTAGACCGGGTGTTCGAGCGGTTTTACCGCGTGGACAAGAGCCGCTCCAAGGAGACGGGCGGCACGGGACTCGGCCTCTCAATAGTTAAACACGCCGCGGCCTGGCACCACGCCTCGCTCAAGGCGGAAAGCGAGCCCGAAAAGGGCACGCGGATAACCATAATTTTCGACGGAAAGGGCGGAGAATAACGTGGAAAAGAAAATACCGTTTGTGACCAAAGAGCAGCTTCTGGAGCTGGACAAGCGGTTCCCGACGCCGTACCATCTCTACGACGAGCGCGGGATCAGGCGCAATGCGAAACTCGTACGTGAGGCATTTGCGTGGAACAAGGGCTTCAAGGAGTATTTTGCGGTCAAGGCCACGCCCAATCCGACCATCATGGACATCCTGCATGAGGAAGGCTGCGGCATGGACTGCTCCTCGCTGACGGAGCTGATGCTCTGCGAGCGCCAGGGCATAACCGGGCCGGAGATCATGTTCTCCTCGAACGACACGCCGGCGGAGGACTTTGCCCTCGCGGACAAGCTCGGCGCCACCATCAACCTTGACGACATCACGCACATCGACTTTCTGGAGCGCACGATAGGCCACATCCCGGAGGTCATCAGCTGCCGCTTCAACCCCGGCGGGTACTTTGAGATCTCGAACACGATCATGGACTCCCCGGGCGACGCGAAGTACGGCATGACGAAGCCGCAGATGTTCCAGGCCTACCGCATCCTGATGGAGAAGGGCGCGAAGGAGTTCGGCATCCACGCCTTCCTGGCCTCGAACACGACGACGGACGACTACTATCCGACGCTGGCGATGCAGCTCTTCCGCCTGGCGGTGGAGCTGCACGAGGAGACGGGCGCACACATCGGCTTCATCAACCTCTCCGGCGGCGTGGGCATCCCCTACCGTCCGGACGGGCATCACCCGGACATCATGGCGATAGGCGAGGGCGTGCGCCGCGTGTACGAGCAGATACTGGTCCCGGCGGGCATGGGCGACGTGAAGATCTTTACGGAGATGGGCCGCTTCATGCTGGGGCCCTACGGCTGCCTGGTGACGAAGTGCCTGCATCAGAAGCACATCCACAAGGAGTACATCGGCGTGGACGCCTGCGCCTGCAACCTGATGCGTCCTGCGATGTACGGGGCGTACCACCACATCACGGTGGCGGGCAAGGAGGACGCGCCCTGCGACCACCTGTACGACGTGACGGGCGGCCTGTGCGAGAACAACGACAAGTTTGCGATAGACCGCTGGCTGCCGGCGATCTGCCCGGGCGACTTCCTGATAATCCACGACACGGGCGCGCACGGCCACGCGATGGGCTACAACTACAACGGCAAGCTCCGCAGCGCTGAGGTGCTGCTGTGCGAGGACGGCACAGCCAAACTCATAAGACGCGCCGAGACCCCCGAGGACTACTTCGCAACGCTGAATTTCTAAAACAGTTGCGCGCGTAGCGCCCGTTTGAAAATTTAGTACACCAATTAAAAAGTGGTGGAGTACACAGGCAAAACCACAGGCCCCCCC
>UQYT01000018.1 GCA_900545405.1 uncultured Eubacteriales bacterium
AACGAAAACCTCAATGGTTTGCTCCGGGAGTTTTATCCCAAAGGCAGAAACCTCTCCCGCGTTGCTCCTGCCACACTGAAACGAAACCTGGCGTTAATTAACGCCAGGCCTCGTAAAGTTCTTAACTTTCTTCTGCTCAGGAATTATGGGACTTCGAACTCAACTCCTGTTGCACTTAGTTTGACAATTCACTTGGCGCGCTGCCTCATTTGCAGAAGCAGTTTATATAGTTGTCGATGCAGTGGGCTATGATCTCGACGGCCTTTTCGCGGCCCTGGACCTCGTCCACGACGGTCTCCTTGACCTCGAGGGTCTTGTAGACGGAGAAGAAGTGGCGCATCTCCTCAAAGGTGTGGCTGGGGAGCTGGGAGATGTCGCTGTACATGTTGTAGTTCGGGTCGTCCTTACATACGGCGATGATCTTCTCGTCCATCTTGCCGCTGTCCTTCATGGCGATGACGCCGATGGGGCGGCAGCGCACCAGGGTCATGGGCTCTATGCCCTCAGAGCAGATGACCAGCACGTCCAGCGGGTCGCCGTCGTCGCCGTAGGTGCGGGGGATGAAGCCGTAGTTGGCCGGGTAGTGCGTCGCCGTGTAAAGGATGCGGTCGAGTATTATAAGCCCGGTCTCCTTGTCGAGCTCGTACTTCTTCTTGCTGCCCTTGGTTATCTCGATGACTGCGATGAATTCCTCGGGCTTTATGCGCTTGGGGTCTATGTCGTGCCAGATATTGGACATGATGCGCCTCCTACATATTTCCTATGAGCTGTACCACAACGCCGCCCACGGCGTCGGCAAACTGCTCGATCGAACGTATTCTTACAAGGTCCCGGCCGTAGATGCGCCGGGCGGACGGCAGGTCGGCGTCCTCGCCGGTGAAGATGCACATGACGGAGATGCCCTCGCGACGGAGCTTTTCCACCTCGGCGGCGGAGTCCAGCACGCCGGGCTGGCCGCGGTAGAGCTCCTGCTTGCCCGTCTCCTGCACCAGCAGCTTGCGGTCGTCGTTCGGGCTCGCGTCCGAGAGTATCATCAAGAGCCGCCGCTCGCAGTGGCTCGAGCGCATCATCCAGCCCGCCGCGCGGAAGGCGAGGCCGTCGCGGTTCCAGCCCGCGGCGCTGTAATCGAAGATGGCCTCGTTTTTGTTCGTCTCCTCGTAGTCGCGGTAGAGCCGGAGCACGGTGCAGCCGTTGAGCGTGCAGAACGAGTACACGCGCGTGGGGATGCCGCAGCGGGTCAGGCTCTCGGCTATCATGTAAGCTTGGGTCGAGACGCTCTCCTGACGCTGTATCTGCGAGGCCGAGGCGTCGAGCAGGATGTCCACGGAGAGCTCCGTGTCATTGCCGCGCTCCGGGCGGGTGAACACGCTCTCGTCGCCGAGGACCACGGCGCGCCAGACCTTCTCCGGTGCCAGGGAGCCCGCGCGGGCCTTTATCCTCGCGTCGTCCAGGTGGACCAGCATGCAGTTGCGTATCTTCTCGGAGAGCCGCGCTATCGTGAGGCGGTTGCGGACGATGTCGTCGGTGTAGAACTTGCGGTTGAGCTCCGACTGCCGCTTCGCCGCGCTGCGCTGGACTATGGCCTCGCGGTTGTTGCGGTCGAGGGGCTTCATCTCGCCTCGCGTGAAGTGGAGGATGCTGTCCCAGTGCGCGCCGGTGCACAGGCGCTCCTCAATGCGCTTGAGCTCGCCGGGGGCGTACATCGAGACGCCGAAGCAGTCCTCGACGTACTCGCGCATCTCGGTCTCGCTCCGCTCGCCCACGAGGCGCTCCTTGACGCGCTTGGCCTGCTTGTCGCTGCCAGAGCCCTCATCCTCGTTGCGCACGGCGGCGCCTATGCCGCCCCGCCGCCGGCGGAGGAAGTTTATAAGCGTGGGCAGTCCGCCGCCGCGCCCGGCCGAGGTCGTCGCGACGAACATGTAATACTCACGCAGCACCGCGCGGATGCTCTGCACGACCTCGTCGGTCGTGAGCTCCGGCGAGAGCTCGAGGGCGTTCAGGATCTTCCGGTCCCGCTCCGGCATCTCGGGCTCCATGCCCAGCGCGCGCTCGTAGTGCTCGAGCTTTATGCGGTAGGCCTCGTCCAGCTCGCGCGCGCCGCCCTTGCGCTGGGCCTCGGCCTCGATGCGCTGGGCGTAGGCGAGGCGCAGCTCCCGAAGCGCGGGGCGCTCCGACGCCGCGCGCTCAAAGGCGCAGTTTTCAAGCGCGACCCAGGCCAGCTCCTCGAACTCGTCCCCCTTGGGAGTGCGGGCAAAGCTGTCGAGCACCTCTTTTATCTTGGGGAAGTCGTAGTACTTGTAGACCGCGCCTATGATGCTGTTCATGTAGATGTCCGCAAAGCCATCCGTGTCGTAGGCGCGGACTGCCGGGGCGAGGGAGTAGTCCCTCGCCGAGTTCCATATCAGGTTGGTTGCCCGGCGCTCCTGGCGCTCGGCCTCACGCTGACTGAGCTGCATCACTCGTCAAAGAGCTTGTCCCGGCCGAGCGAGGAGGGGATGCGCGCCGTTATGACGTCCTCCACCAGCTTGCGCTCGAAGGGGTCGAAGGCCTTGTTCACTACGCCGAGCTTGAGCGCCTCGCCCGCGACGAGGCCGCGGTGCATGAGCTGCACGGAGCTCATGAGTCCGCGCAGGTCGAGGGCCTTTGTGGAGATCTCGGCGCTGTCGCACTTCTTGCGGATGTCCTCGAAGAGGCCCGCGAACTGCTCCGCCCACTGGTCGCGCAGCGTGGGATACTCGCGCTTGAGCAGCTTTTTGAGATTCTCGGCGTTGATGGGCGGCATGTCGATGACCGCAAAGCGGGAGACCAGCGCCTCGTTGAGCTCGCGCGTGCCGGCGTAGCCGTAGTTCATCGTGGCGATGAAGCGCGTGGCCTCGTCCATGTCTATGCGGTCGTAGCCCGGCACGTCGATTATGCGGCGGAAGTCAAGCGTCGCGTGCAGCACGGCGAGGGACTCGTTCTTCGCCATGTTGATCTCGTCGAGGATGCCGAAGCCGCCGAGCTTGGCGCACTTGGTGATGGGGCCCTGGCGGAAGCTGACCTCGCCGCCGGTGAAGGTGTCCGTGCCGATGAGGGACGCCGCGTCGGTGTTTATATAGAAGGATATGTCCCAGCTCGGGCGGCCGAAGGCGGCGGCCAGGCACTCGGCCAGGACGTTCTTGCCGGTGGCCTTGGGACCGACCAGCAGCAGGTTCTCGCCGCAGAGCAGCGCCGTCGCCGCGGCCTCCCAGACCTCCTTGCCGTAGTATTCGAACCTCGGCTTCTCGGTGAGCCGGTGCTGCGCCTCGGGACTGACCTTGTGCTCTGACCGGAAGGCCTCTATGGCGGAGACGATGTCCTCGCTCACGCCTTCGCTCCTCAGAAAGCTAAGCAACTTCGATTTCCCCTTTCAAAATACGCTCTTATCACATGGATTTTATCACGTTTTTGCAATATGTCAAAGGAGTTTTGCGCACCTTTCCCAAGGCGCGGCGGGGAGCGAAATGAGGTTTGACTACAAGGCGGCTGTGTGTTAAACTGTAAACGAAAATACGTTCGGAAATGGACAGCAAAAGGCCCTTGAGCCGAAAAATTTTGTGCAAAACATCGAAAGGGGCAAGACGATGCGCAGGCACCTCGAGATAAACCCCCGCTCCGCCCGGGCCGGATGGCCCCGCCGCCAGGCAACATGGCGCATGGGCGAGCGGGCCCCGGACTGATGGACAGAGAGGAGATAAGGCTCCGCCGACTCGCGGGTCAGCGCCTCATCGCCCCGGAGGACAAGCTGAGCGCGGCGCGCAGCCTCTGCGGGGTTCAGGCGCAGTTCATGTCGAACGCCCTGCACGCGCTGCGGATACGCTGCTCAGGCTTTGACGAGGGAGCCGCGGCGGACGGCCTGGTGAAGAACTGGACCCTCCGCGGCACCGTCCACGTCTTTGCGGAGAGCGACCTGCCCCTCTTCATCCGCCCGGAGGACTACCGCAAAAACGAGTGGAGCGCCACGAACTGGTGGAACTCCCGCCCCGACTGGACGCTGACTCCGGAGCGGCAGCGGTACCTTTCGGACGTCGTTCTCGCTGCCCTGAGCGAGGGAGCGCGCACGCGCGAGGAGCTCAAGGAGACCTGCCGGGCGGAGGGCATGACGCCGGAGGAGGAGCAGAGCATGTTCCATCCCTGGGGCGGAGGCGTGCGCCAGCTCTGCGAGCGCGGCTTCATGCACTACGCGGCGAGCGAGAGGAAGGAATTTCGCCTCACGCCGGTGTTCGAGCCCATGCCTGAGGGCGAGGCGAAGCTCGAGCTCGCAAGGCGCTACTTTGAAAACTACGGCCCCGCCACTATCAAGGACGCGGCGTATTTCTTCGGCACGACGCAAGCCGAGGTGAGGCGCTGGCTGGCGGCCCTGCCCGTAGAGGCGGCCGAGTGCGGGGGCAGGACTTACTACTACACAGAAAGCGGCAGGCATTTGGGCTGCGGAGTGCCGGAGTGCATCTTCCTCGCCGGTTTTGACCAGCTCATGCTGGGCTATGAGAAAAAGGAGAGCCTCTTTTTGAGTCCCGGGTATCTGCGCGGCATCTTCAACCTGGCGGGGATAGTCCTGCCGGCCGTGCTGCTGCACGGCCAGGTCGCCGGAAGGTGGAAGCGCCGCGGGCGGAAGCTCTCCATTGAGCTCTTCTCCCAGGCCGGGGAGCGGGAGCGGGCCGCTATGCGCGAGAGCGCGGCGCGGCTGTGGGGCGAGACCACGGCCGTTGAATTTGCGTAAGTTGTTAGACATAGCGAAAAACGAAGAAAGAGGGGGAATTCCACAAGATGAGACCTGTCATCCTGAAGCTCGCGACGAAAATCAGCCTCGAGAGCGGCACCTATACCGGCGTGACGCCGAACGACCCCGAGTACAAGATCCTCGACCCCGTGCTGACGGACGAGATGGCCGAGATAGCCATGGGCCTGCGCGTCAGGCATTTCGTCTCGCCGGAGGAGGTGGCGAAGAAGGTCAAAAAGCCGCTGGACCGCGTGACCGAGGTCCTCTATCAGCTCTCCGACCTCGGCGTCTGCCGCTATGCCAAGAAGGAGGGCGGAGACAAGTTCTTCCTGCCCATCTGGGTGCCGGGCGTCATGGAGATGATGGTCGGCAACAAGGAGATGTGCGAGAAGTACCCCGTCATAGCCGAGTGCTTTGAGGAGTACACCCGCAAGAGGATAGCGCCGCTCGCGCCCTTCGTCCCCGTCGGCCAGGGCATGATGCGCGTCATCCCCGTCGAGATGGCCATACACAACGACGCGCGCCGCGGCACCTATGAGGAGATACACCGCATAGTGGACAACGCCTATTCCATCGCGGTCACGGACTGCTCCTGCCGCCGCACGAGGCGCATCATGGGCGAGGGCTGCGGCCACCTCGAGAAGGACGTCTGCATCTTCTTCAACGAGTCCGCCGAGTACCACATCCGCAGCGGCCACGGCCGGGAGATAGACCGTGAGGAGTGCTATGAGATACTCAAGCGCTGCGAGGAAAACGGCCTCGTCCACGAGATATCGAACCTCGACCCGCCGGACGGCGCCGCCGCCATCTGCAACTGCTGCGGCTGCTCCTGCTTCTCGCTGCGCATTGCGCAGTACTTCAAGACCCCGGACGTCATCCGCTCCAACTACGTCGCCGAGGTGGACACGGAAAAGTGCGTCGCCTGCGGCATCTGCGTCGAGAACTGCAACCTCGGCGCGCTCAAGCTGGGCCAGAAGCTCTGCGCCTCGCCCTCGCATCCGCCGAAGTACGAGACCCCGCACGAGAAGCTGCTCTGGTTCGGCGAGAAGAACTACGACGCCGACTACCGCACCGACCGCGGCTATGTCGCCTCCGACGGCACCGCCCCCTGCAAGACGAAGTGCCCGGCGCACATCCCCGTACAGGGCTACATAAAGCTCGCCTCCCAGGGCCGCTTTGACGAGGCTCTGGAGCTCATCCGGCGCGAGAACCCCTTCCCGGCGGTCTGCGGCCGCGTGTGTCCCCGCTTCTGCGAGGAGGCCTGCACCCGCGGCGACGTGGACGCCCCCGTCGCCATCGACGAGGTCAAGAAGTTCCTCGCCCAGCGCGAGCTCGACCCCGCCACCCGTGTGAAGCCCAAGATGCTCAACACCACGGGCAAGCCCTATACCAACAAGATCGCCGTCATCGGCGCCGGCCCCGCGGGCCTCTCCTGCGCCTATTACCTCGCGCTCCAGGGCTACCCCGTCACCGTTTTTGAAAAGCTCAAGAACCTCGGCGGCATGCTCACCATGGGCATCCCCTCCTTCCGCCTCGAAAAGGACGTCGTGAAGGCCGAGATCGAGATACTCAAGGACCTGGGCGTCGAGTTCAAAACCGGCGTCGAGGTCGGCAAGGACGTGACGCTCGACGAGCTGCGGAAAGAGGGCTACGAGGCGTTCTACGTCGCCATCGGCGCGTGGAAGAGCACGCCCATCGGCGTCCCGGGCGAGAAGCTAAAGGGCGTCATGGCCGGCATAGACTTCCTGCGCCGCACCAACTCCACCCGCAAGCCCTCCGTGGGCGAGAACGTCGCGGTCATCGGCGGCGGCAACGTGGCGATAGACGTCGCGCGCTCCGCAGTGCGCCTGGGCGCCAAGCACGTGACGGTGGTCTACCGCCGCACCGAGGCCGAGATGCCCGCGGACGCCGAGGAGGTCGCCGAGGCCAGGGCCGAGGGCGTGAAGTTCAAGTTCCTCGCCGCGCCCGTGCAGATAGAGGGCAAGGACGGCAGGGCCGACGCGCTCAAGCTCCAGGTCATGCAGCTCGGCGAGCCCGACGCCAGCGGCAGGCGCAAGCCCGTGCCGGTCGAGGGCGAGTTTGAGACGCTCAAGGCTGAGACGGTCATCTCCGCCATAGGCCAGAGCGTGGAGTGGGGCGGCCTGCTCGAGGGCTCCAAGGTCGAGACCGGCCGCGGCGGCGTCGCCATCGCGGACAGCACCACCTTCCAGACCGCCCAGCCCGACGTCTTCGTCGGCGGCGACGTCATGACCGGGCCCAAGTTCGTCATCGACGCCATCGCGGCCGGCAAGGAGGGCGCCATCTCCATCCACCGTTTCGTCCAGCCGGGCCAGAGCCTGACCATCGGCCGCCGCAAGAAGGACTACGCCGAGTTCGACAAGGCCGGTGCCAGGATCTACGGCTACGACAACGCCCCGCGCCAGAAGGTCAAGAGCGCCCCGGCCAAGGAGCAGAAGGAGACTTTCCGCGACCTGCGCGGCACCTTCACTGAAAAGCAGGTGCTCAAGGAGACTGAGCGCTGCCTCGGCTGCGGCGCCACGGTCGTCGACCAGGCCGCCTGCGTGGGCTGCGGCATCTGCACCACGATGTGCAAGTTCGACGCCATAAAGCTCAAGCGCGTCACCGACGCCTCGGGCGAGAAGTACGAAAAGCTGCTCATTGAGAGCGGCAAGAACGTCGCCAAGCGCATAAAGGACATCGCCGTGCGCAAGATAAGCCGGCCCGTGGGGAAGTGATATGCACGAGATGACACTGGCCATCCAGGCGATCAAGAGCGTCATCGAGTTCGCCGAGGATAACGGGATAGAGAAGATAGACACCGTCGTGCTCGAGATAGGCGAGCTTTCGCTGGTAGTGCCGGAGTACATGGAGGACGCATACTACGCCGCCGTGCCGCACACGATGCTCGCAGGCACGAAGCTCCGCATAGACACGGTGCCGGGCAACGGCATCTGCCTCGACTGCGGCAAGGTGTACAACATCGTTGCGAACCGCGGCCGCTGTCCGGACTGCGGCTCGGACAGAAAGGACGTCCTCTGCGGCGAGGAATTCAACATCAAGGAGATCCTCGTCCCCGAGGACGAATAGAACAAAAAAACTCCCCGCCGGAAACGGCGGGGAGTTTTTTCACTTTTCCACGTTGTATTTGCCGAAGATCTTTTCCTTCCACACGTCCTCGGGCTCGGCCTTGTAGGTCTCTATGTAGTCGAGGAGCGCGGCGGCGTCGGTGAAGATCGCGTAGAGCGCGTGGCCGTCCTCCGGGAAGAACTTCTCGTCCACGGCCTTCACGAGCATGGCCTCCATGGCGTCGTAATAGCCGAGGGTGTTGAGCACGGCCATGGCCTTGGCGTGGCGGCCCAGCTGCTTTAGCGTCAGGGCCTCGAAGAACTCCTCAAAGGTGCCGATGCCGCCCGGCAGGGTGACAAAGGCGTCGGACATGTCCTCCATGGTCTTTTTACGCTCCGACATCGTCTCGGTGAAGATCATCTCCGTGCAGCCCTCATAGAGTATGCCCGGCTCGTCGAAAAAGCGGGGGGCCACGCCGGTGAGACGCCCGCCCACACTGGTGACGCCGCGGGCGGCGGCTCCCATGAGCCCGCTCGTCCCGCCGCCGAACACCAGCTCGTGCCCGCGGCGGGCCAGCTCAGCACCGAGCTCGAATGCCGCGTCGTAATAGCCCTGGGCGAGCTCCCGGCTGGACGCGCCGAATACGCAGATCTTCATGCTGAAAAATCACTCCTCAAAGTCCAGCACCCTGCGCATCCGCGCAAAGGTGAGGCGGTTTCTGATGGCCGCGGAGATGTCCAGCACCTCGGGCGCGAGCGCCTCGTCGATGCCGATGTCCGAGAGCCGGTACTTGCCGTCGAGCCCGCGGAACACGTCCGCAAATTCCTCGGCTGTGGGTATGTTCGAGACTATCTCTCGTATCGCGTCCCAGTTGTCGACTATGTTCTGGGGGTCGAAGGCCGCGAGCACGTCGTTTTCGTTCTCCTTGATTATGCCGTCGGCCAGTGGGCCGAACTTTTCACGTATCCATTCCTCGGAGAGCGGCTCAAAGGGTTTGGCCCGTGGGACTTTCTTTATCATGCGGTGATATTCCCCGGCGCAGATGACGGAGCCGACGCCGACGCACTCGCCGTGGATGCCGCGGGCGGACTCGAAGCGCGGGGGCTTCATCTCCACGAGGTGGGCGATGAGATGCTCCGCACCGGAGGCGGCGCGGGAGTTGCCTATCATCTGCATGGAGAGCCCGGAGATCATCTGCGCCATGGTCATGGCCTCAAAGTCCGGGGGATCGCCGTCGAGCAGGGCCTCGGCGCAGGATACCATCATGTCCAGCGCCTGCTGAGCCATACCGGCCACGCGCTCGCAGTAGTACTCGCCGGAGACGAGGTGGGCGATCTTCCAGTCGGCGAGGGAAATGTGCTTTGAGAGGATGTCGGCCACGCCGCTGACGGTCAGGAACATGGGCGCGCCGGCGATGATGTTGAGGTCGGCCAGGACCAGCGCGGGCGCGGACATGGGGATGGAGCGCTTGTGTCCGTCTATGACGACGGAGCAGATGTTGGCGGTGAAGCCGTCCGAGCTCGCGAGGGTGGGGATGGCGACGAAGGGTATGCCCATGTGGAAGGCGTTGTAGCGCGCAAAGTCCATGAGCGTGCCGCTGCCGACGGTGATGATGACGTCGGGGTCCTCAAGCTGGGGGATGATGGACTCAATGAGGCTCTTCTCGGAGTGCAGGCCCTTAGCCTCGAGGACTATCTCCTTGTCCGCCGGGACGTGGACCATGCCGGGCAGGTGGTAGGTGTTCGTGTCGTAGAGCACGGTGCGGCGCCCGGTGAGCCCGCACTGGGCCATGTAGTCGTCAAAGTGCTCGAGGGCGCCGTACTCGACGACGACCATCTTTGTCTCGAGCGGGTGCTCCCGCCCGCAGGTGCAGGGGCCGGAATATTTTGCGCAATCTAGGATCATGAATTGTCTCCCTTCAAAAAAGCAGGCGGCGGGACTCGCCGCCGCCTGCATCTCCAATCCTTGCAGTTACTGTATCATATTACTGTTGGTTTTGCAATGAAGACAGATACTGTCCACAAAAAATTAACTTTTAGAAAGTGAAGATGAAGTCGGTAGATATTCTTGTACAGAACAGGAAGGCACAGCACATAACGGTGCCGTTTATCATACCGGCAATCCAGGCATTGTTTGTCTTGTTGTATGCATATCTTGCGCTGAAAGCGGCGTATGCGAGGCATGGAGCCACGGCAAATCCGACGATACCGGCCATGCCGCAATCCGCGTTCCACAGATATCCCGTTTTGAAGAATGTGGAATACTGAATGTAAAGGAATATCACAAGGGCCAGACAATTTGCTACGGCGCAGATGATTGTGGTGACCCAGTCGGGCACGTCGCGATATTTTGTATTTGCGTTCATAATAGCATTTGGAATATAGAAGGCAAACCACATCGGAACATATTTGATTAGCACAAGCGGTATGCGGTCTATTTGGGGAGCCGTCACGATGAAAGAGCAGATCCTGAAATCAGCAGCAAACACATATCGGGCAATGTACACCGGGATGAACATCACAAATACAACAGTTATCACAAAGAGCACGCTGAGGAAAAACTGCGAAACACTGTCGAGAGCGACGGGGGCAAACGGATTGGTCACTTTAAAAGAGCTCTTCCTGTAAAGAAGCTTCTTAATCCCGTAGCCGATTATAATCATGGCTATAGTCACAAGGCCGCATGCAATGGACCAAAGACCAATTCCATTGGCAGAGCTGTCTGCCGCATATACGGAGCTGTCAAGGTACCGATTTCCCTGAGGATAGAGCTTAATATAGGAGAAGAAAGAGAAAACGATTAGCACCACAAGGGTGATAATGAGCAGGCTCCATTCTCTGGCATCTTTGAGCGCGGGAAGTTGAATGTTGCTGCGCTTGCGGACAACGCCGGCAAACAGCGTGGTTTTGGACAAAAGTGCCACCAAGGGGAATACAAGCATAAAGAAACCAATCAGTCCAAGAACCTCAAATACCACAACTAGCTGCCATACTTGACTGTCGGAATCAATAAAGGACGCGCCAGTGGGAGTGCCAAAGGCTGCATAGAAGCCGTCTATTGTAATCCTAGTACCGGTATCGGTGAAGTGGAACATTGGGTGAGTTATAGGCGGATTAAAGAGACAGAAAGCCGTTTCAGCGTCAAGCTTTTCTCCGCCGGTGGGGGTGTCTACTGGTCCAGAGGCAGTGAACCACTGGCCTTCTGGAACGGAGGACTCGTTGAATTCGGGATATACAACTCTGACAAGTCCAGGGGCTACATCGCCTTCGAGAAATTTGCTCGAGTTAAAGATACCTGAATCAAATTCGTCATACATATCGACGGAGGCTGTCCAGATAAGGCCCTCAGCGTATTCCGGCGTCATGGAGGGGGCAAATTTTGTGCCAGCGCCCTCGACCCAGGCGGCTATTCTCTGCGTAGAGCCAGTGACATTCATGAGGGAAATGGTGTAGAAGCAGGCTTCGTTGCCCATGCTGTGACCAGTTACGCCTATCTCGTCCTCAATTACGCAATCCAAGCTCATAGCGTATTCTACCGCCGCAATCATGCCATAGGTGTTTTGGGTCAGAGAATGAATTGCATTGTCAGAATATCCGTGCCCGGCCATGTCCATTGTGATGACCACAAATCCACGCCTAGATAGTTCTATATATCCAGGCATCTGCATTTCCTTAGTGTTTGCGCCACCGTGGCAGCAGATTATGGCAGGTGCCGGATTATCCGCGGTTGCAGTTGATGGTATAAGCGTCATGAAACTAAAGTTGTACACCTTGTCTTCAGAGAAGGTTATCTCAACATCTTTCCCATTTTTTTCGTTGTTGTCACGTATCGTTTGAGCAAGCTCAGATAGTGTGACGTTGTGGACTTTAACGTCAGTCTTACCCCAGTTGGTTTGCATGCAGCTGGTTCCGATCATGCTTACAAAGCAGAGCACAAGTGCAACCGCCAGCCAAAACCACGGACTCTTAATTTTCTTTTTCATATTTTCCCCCATTCTTTTTCTAAAAAATCAATCTTCCATATCCGCCCAGGTGAGGGCGGCGGTGAGGGCTCGGTTCCAGCCTTTCAGGAGTTTTGCGCGGGTGCGCTCGGGCATTTCGGGGAGGAAGATGCGGCCGGTTTGACGGTTTTGCTTTATGTCCGCAGTGTCCTTCCAGTAGCCCACGGCAAGTCCCGCGAGATACGCCGCGCCAAGCGCGGTCGTCTCTATGCAGGCCGGGCGCAGGACCTCGGCGCCAAGTATGTTGCTCTGAAACTGCATCAGAAAGTCGTTCGCTGAAGCCCCGCCGTCAACCCGCAGCCGGGTGAGCGCTACCCCCGCGTCGCTCTCCATCGCCCGGCAGATGTCGAAGGTCTGATATGCCAGCGACTCCAGCGTCGCGCGGATGAGCTGATCGCGCGTGAAACCTCGGGTTATGCCCGTTATCGTGCCCCGGGCATATTGATTCCAGTACGGAGCGCCCAGTCCCGTGAACGCCGGGACTACGTACACGCCGCCGGTGTCCCTGACCGACTGTACACAGCCCTCGGAGGCTGCGGCGTCCGGTATGAGCTTCATCTCGTCACGCAGCCACTGCACCGCCGCTCCGGCTGTGAACACGCTCCCCTCCAGGGCGTAGCGTATCTTTCCCGGCGCGGAGGCGGCTATTGTCGTGATCAGGCCGTTTTGCGAGAACACGGGCTCTGAGCCGGTGTGCATCAGCAAAAAGCAGCCCGTGCCGTAAGTATTCTTCACGTCCCCGGCCTCGAAGCAGCACTGCCCGAACAGGGCGCTCTGCTGGTCCCCGGCCGCACCGGCTACGGGGATCTTACCGCCGAAGAGCTCCGGAGCCGACTCGCCGTACACACAGCTTGATGGCTGCACTCGGGGCAGCATCTGCTCCGGTATTCCGAACAGTTCAAGCAGCTCCTGGTCCCAGCGCAGGCGCCGTATGTCGAAGAGCATGGTCCGCGAGGCGTTGGTGACGTCCGTCACATGCGCCATGCCGCCGGTGAGGTTCCAAATGAGCCAGGTGTCTATCGTGCCGAAGAGCAGTTCGCCCGCCTCTGCTCGAGCACGGGCTCCGGGAACGTTGTCCAGTATCCAGCGGAGCTTGGTCCCGGAGAAGTAGGCGTCCGGGACAAGGCCGGTCTTGACGCGGATCTTGTCCGACCAGCCCGCGGCTATGAGCGCATCCGCCATGGGCGCCGTGCGCCTGCACTGCCAGACGATCGCCGGGCACACCGGCTTTCCGGTGAACCTGTCCCAGACCACGGTGGTCTCCCTCTGATTCGTGATGCCTATCGCCGCAATGTCCGCGGCGGAAAGGCCCGACTCTGCCATGGCCCCCCTGGCGACCTCAAGCGTCGTCTCCCAGATCTCCAGCGCGTCGTGTTCCACCCAGCCCGGCTTGGGGTAGTGCTGGCGAAACTCCTTCTGCACCGCGGAGCGCATAGCGCCCGTGCGGTCGAAGATTATGCAGCGGGAGCTGGTAGTGCCCTGGTCGAGGGCCATAATGTATTTCACCCTCTCACATCCCTTCCTTTTAAAAATTGCTTCGCACTTGCCGGCGCACCGGCGTCGAGCTCCTGCCACGCCTCCTCGCACGAGGTGGAGATGCTGATCGCCCCCGCTGAGAGCGCACTCATCGTATCCTCCTTGTCCCGTATGAGTCCGCCAGCGATGAGAGGGGTCCGGTGCAGCGAGTGTACCTGTCTGATTATCTTGGGCATCAGGCCCGGTACCAGCTCGATGAGGTCCGGATTGCAGGCAGCACGAAGCTTCTCTATATTGTCCAGTGCCAGCGAGTCCAGCACGAAGACCCGCAGCACTGTTATGAGACCAATCTCCTTGGCATGCCGCAGTATGGGCGGCTTGGTGCTCAGCACCCCGTCCGCCCGCGTGAAGCTGCGGATGTAGTCCGCCGCGATCTCCTTCGAGGCAAGACCGTTTATCAGGTCGAGGTGCACAAAGGCGTGCTTTCCGCGCTCTTTTACGCTTTCCACCAGCTTCGGAATATTGCATATATTTCCGAAAAGGAAAAATATGATGTTGCACTCCGAAGTGAGAGCCCTCATGAGCTGCTCCTCGGTCTTGACCGCAGCGATTATCGGCTCTGTTTCAAAAAAGTGAAGCCGTTTATTCATTTTCCTCTACTCCCAAATAAAAAAGGTGCGAAATTCACGGGCAAAGCCCGTAATTTCGCACCTCTATCTCTTGTGCAATATTAATTTACTTGTATTTTATCCTGATAAAGCAATAAATGCAATGCATGTTGTTAATGAATTTTTCCCAACAAAAACGTAAATATGCACAAAAACAGGAGCAAATTATAGCAATATTGTTCTAATTTTAACGAACTATCGATTTTAAGCGATCACGCCTTCATCTCAAGTGCCTTTTTGACCTTGGTGGCGATGCCGGCTGGGGTGAGGCCGTAGGCCTCGAGGACCTGCTCGGCCTTGCCGGAGCGGCCGAACTCGTCGTTTACGCCGTGGCGCACGACGGGGACGGGGCAGTGCTCGCCGATGAAGCCCGCTACCGCGGAGCCGAGGCCGCCCATGATGCTGTGCTCCTCGGTGGTGACGATGCAGCCGGTCTCCTTGGCGGCGGCGAGAAGGGCCTCGCCGTCGAGGGGCTTTATCGTGTGGAAGTCGAGCACGCGGGCCGAGACGCCCTCGCCGGAGAGCAGCTCCGCCGCGGCCAGCGCGCGCTGGACCATAAGGCCCGTAGCGGCGATGGTGACGTCCTTGCCGTCGCGCAGCATGGCGGCCTTGCCGAGCTCGAACTTGTAGCCGTCTATCGAGTCCGTGACCGTCTCAACGGCCATGCGGCCGAGGCGCAGATAGGCCGGGCCGTTGTACTCGATGAGGGCCATCACGGCCTGGCGCATCTCGTTGCCGTCGCAGGGGTTGACCACCATCATGCCGGGGATGGCGCTCATGAGCGCGAGGTCCTCCAGGCACTGGTGGGTGGCGCCGTCCTCGCCGACGGAGAGGCCGCCGTGGGAGCCGACGCACTTGACGTTCAGGTGCGGATAGGCCACGGAGTTGCGCACCTGCTCATAGGCGCGGCCCGCCGTGAACATGGCGAAGGAGTTTGCAAAGGGCTTCTTCCCGCAGGTCGAGAGGCCTGCGGCGACGCCTATCATGTTGGCCTCGGCGATGCCCATGTCCAGGAAGCGGTCTGGGTACGCCTTGGCAAAGCTCTTGGTCATCGTCGCGCTCGAGAGGTCTGCATCGAGCACCACGAGCTCGGGGTATTTCTCCGCAAGCTCCACGAGCATCTCGCCGTAGACTGCGCGGGTAGCTTTTTTCTCTCCCATTTCACTCCACCTCCAGTTTCTCCACGGCGGCGTTCAGCTCGGCCATGGCCTGCTCATACTGCTCGGCGTTCGGCGCCTTGCCGTGCCAGCCGGGGTCGTTCTCCATGAAGGAGACGCCCTTGCCCTTTACGGTCTTGGCAAGGATGACGCTCGGGCGGTCCTTCTCGGCCTTTGCCGCGGCGAGGGCGGCGCGCAGGGAGTCGAAGTCGTGGCCGTCGGCCTTTATGACGTTCCAGCCGAAGGCGGCGAACTTGGCGTCCAGCGGCTCCGAGGGCATTACGTCGGCGGTGCGGCCGTCGATCTGCAGGCCGTTCACGTCCACGATGCCGCAGAGGTTGTCCAGCTTGTACTTGGCGGCGGACATAGCGGCCTCCCAGATCTGGCCCTCCTCGATCTCGCCGTCGCCCATAAGGGCGTAGACGCGGTAGGCGGCGGAGTCCATCTTGCCGGCGATGGCCATGCCGACGGCGGCGGAGAGTCCCTGGCCGAGCGAGCCGGTGGACATGTCCACGCCGGGGACGTGCACCATGTCCGGGTGGCCGGACATGTGGCCCTCAATGCTGCGGAAGAGCTCAAGCTGCTTTTCGGGGAAGTAGCCGCGCAGGGCGAGGATGGAGTAGAGCGCGGGGGTGCAGTGGCCCTTGCTCATGACGAAGCGGTCGCGCTCCGGGGCCTGGGGCCGTTCGGGGTCGACGCGCAGCTGCTCGAAGTACAGCTCGGTCAGGATGTCCATTGCGGAGAGCGAGCCGCCTATATGCCCGCTGGCGGCGCGGAAAACCATCTGCATGCCCAAGCACCGCCCGCGCGCGGCGATGAGCTTCAGCTCTTTGTTTGTCATTGTGTTTCCTCCAGACAGTCGTTAAATGCTGCCGCTGCTGCGGCAAACTCATTCTGTCCACGATTATAGCATTTGAGCAGCGCCTTTTCAACTCAAATGCCGCTCCCGGGCCCTGTTTGAGCATAATATCAAATTACCGCTTGCCCAAAATGGGAAATGCCTTTATAATATTATTGCATTAATATACTATCAAATAAAATCAGCCCGTGTGGAGAGCGGCTGAAATCCAAAATGGAAAAGGCGGACGATTTTCGTGAGCGAGCCCCGAGGTTTGATGACGTCGATAAAAAATGAATCTCTTGTCCAGCGGATAATCAACAAGATCACAGACTCAATAGTGGCGGGGGAACTCAAGCCCGGTGACAAGCTGCCCACGGAGATGGAGCTCATCGCCGCCTTCGGCGTGAGCCGGAACACGGTCCGGGAGGCCATACGCACCCTGATAGCCTACGGCGTTGTGGAAATACGCCGCCCGGAGGGCACCTTCATCTGTGACGGCTTTTCCAACAAGATGATAAACCCCATCCTCTACAGGATCATACTCCAGAAGGAGGACTCCTATAAGGACCTGCTCGGTCTCAGACAGATCATCGAGTCCGGCATCTACCACCTCATCCTCGCCCAGGGACTCACCGACGAGGAGGTCGAAAACCTGGAGCAGATAAACACCGAGCTCGAGCAGAAGCTCCGCATGGACGACTACGACGTTGACGACATCTCCGAGACCGATATGATGCTGCACAAGGCCATAGCCGAGACGACGCACAACTCCCTCGTGGTGATGATCCACGACTTCGTCCTGGACCTGACGAGCGAGTCCAGACGCCGCACCATCGAAAAGGTCTTTGCTGAAAACGACAGGGAATACCTCATCAGGACCCACCGCATGGCCCTCGATGCGCTGGAGAAAAAACCCGGCTCTGATGTCGATGAGGTCCTGCGTTATAGTTATTATTACTGGAAAGACGCTTATAATTGGTGAACGTTGCACAAATCGAATTAACCTGCAAAACATCCGCTTGACAATTTGCCGGGCGGATGTTTACAATTAGTCCACAACATCCAACATTGAGCATTGGACGTTTGATAATTATTAAACAATCTGTCGCCGCCCTGGCGGCAAAGGGAGAAAGGGGAAATTTCCGGTGCCGGATGAGAAGATCAACGAGCTCAAGGAGAAGGCCAAGGAACTGCGAAAAACCGCGCTCACCATGATATACGAGGCGCAGTCGGGCCATCCAGGCGGCTCTTTTTCCGCGGCTGACATAGTCACGGCGCTTTACTACTCTGAAATGCGTGTGGATCCCAAGAACCCCAAGTGGCCGGATCGCGACCGTTTTGTGCTCTCCAAGGGCCACGTCTGCCCCATCCAGTACGCCGCGCTCGGCAAGCTGGGCTACTTCCCGGAGTCCGTGCTGCACACGCTCCGTCAGGAGGGCTCCACGCTCCAGGGTCACCCGAGCATGCTCAAGTGCCCCGGCATAGACATTTCCACCGGCTCCCTCGGACAGGGAACCTCCTGCGCCGTAGGCATGGCCCTCGCCGGCAAGCGTGACGGCAAGGACTACCGCGTCTTCGACATGGTCGGCGACGGCGAGATGAACGAGGGCATCATCTGGGAAGCCATGATGTGCGCCAACAAGTACAAGCTTGACAACTTCGTCATGATACTTGATAATAACGGCCTCCAGCTCGACGGCACCACCGACCAGATAATGCCGGGCCTCGACATGTCCAAAAAGGCCGCCGACTTCGGCTTTGACACCTACGACATAGACGGCCACGACATGGCGCAGATCCTCGACGTCTTCGACCGCGTCCGCGCCGACGCCGGAAACGGCAAGCCCAAGTTCATCAACGCCCGCACCGTCAAGGGCAAGGGCGTGGACTTCATGGAGAACAGCCTCGACTGGCACGGCAACGCTCCCAACGAGGAGCAGTACAAGAACGCGATGGAGCAGCTTGAGAGGGGGATATGAGCAATGGCCAAGGGTGATATGATTGCAACGCGCGACGGCTTCGGCGACGAGATAGTGGAGCTCGGCCGCGAGAACAAGGACATCTATGTTGTGGACGCCGACATCAGCAAGAGCTGCAAGACCGCAAAGTTCATGAAGGCGCTGCCGGAGCAGCACGTCAACGTCGGCATAGCCGAGCAGAACGCGGCGGGCGTGGCCGCCGGCCTCGCCACCACCGGCAAGATCCCCTTTGTGGTTACATACGCCGTCTTCGGCTCCCTGCGCATGTGCGAGCAGATCCGCCAGGAGATGTGCTACACGAACCTGAACGTCAAGGTCGCCTGCTCCCACGGCGGCCTTACCCCGGCGAACGACGGCGCCAGCCACCAGGCCATAGAGGATATGGGCGTGCTGCGCACCATCCCGAACATGACCGTCATCCAGCCCGCCGACTACGTCTCCGCGAGGAAGCTCGTCCGCGCCGCGGCCGAGACCTACGGCCCGATGTTCCTGCGCTTCACCCGTGACGCCGTGCCCGTCATCTACGACGAGGACGCGGAGTTCACGATAGGCAAGGCCAACCTCCTCCGTGAGGGCAAGGACGTCGCCCTCATCGCGGTTGGCGACACCGTGCGACTCGCCATCGACGCGGCGAAGGTCCTGCACGAGCAGGGCATAGAGGCCCGCGTGCTCGATATGCACACCATAAAGCCGCTCGACACCGAGGCGGTGAACGCCTGCATCGCGGACATCGGCAAGATCGTCACGGTGGAGGACCACAACATCCTCAACGCCCTCGGCAGCGCCGTCTGCGAGTGCGTGGCCGAGGCGGGACACGGTATCGTCCGCCGCGTCGGCATCCAGGACCAGTTCGGCCAGTCCGCCCCCTATGAGAGGCTGCTCGCCATCAACGGCATCACTGTGGAAAACATCGTCGCTCAGGCTAAAGCCATCCAGTGACGGTGAAAATAAGGAAGAGAAATAACAACGAAGAGAAAGGGAGACAAAAAATGAAGAAGTTCCTTGCACTCATCCTCGCTCTCGTCATGGTCTTCGCCCTCGCCGCCTGCGGCGATGCCGGCGATACCGGCGACGGCTCCTCCTCCGGCGACACCGTTGAGCTCATCCTCAGCTGCAACGGCACCGAGCAGGGCAACGACACCCGTGCCGCCAGGCGCTTTGCCGAGCTGCTCTCCGAGCGCAGCGACGGCCGCCTCAAGGTCACCGTCTACAACAACGACCAGCTCGCCGGCGGCGACATGACCAAGGGCCTCGAGCTGCTCACCAGCGGCTCCGTCGACTTCGACGTCCACTCCACCAGCATCATCTCCAGCCTGGCTCCGTCCGCCATGGTCGCGACCCTGCCCTGGCTCTTCGCCGACTATCAGGCGGCTGAGGACTGCTTCTTCGGCACCGGCGACGAGTACATGAACAAGATCCTCGGCGAGAGCGGCGTCACCTACCTCGGCGCTGTCCACAACGGCTTCAAGCTGATGACCAACAGCAAGCACCCCATCCAGAACCCTGAGGACCTCCAGGGCCTCAAGATCCGCATCCCCGGCGGCGACTTCTTCATGGACTTCTACTCAGCCTACGGCGCCTCTCCCCAGGCCATGAGCTGGTCCGAGGTCTTCACCGCCCTGCAGCAGGGCACCATTGACGGCCACGACAACTCCATCTCCACCATCGTCTCCAACAATGTCCAGGAGATCCAGCCCTACATGACCGTTTCCCGCCACACCTACGAGGCCTTCACCTTCATGGCCAACACCGCCAACTTCACCTCCAAGCTGAGCGAGGAGGATCAGGCCCTCGTCCTCGAGTGCGTCGAGGCCGCCTGCAAGGAGGTCAACGCCCAGATCGTGGCCGAAGAGGAAGAGCTCATCCAGAAGTGCATAGACGAGAACGGCGTTGAGTTCTACTACTTCACCGAGGATGACGTCGAGGAGTGGCGCTCCGTCATCACCGACCTCATCGAGGAGTACAAGGGCATCTACGGCGAAGAGGCCTGCACCGCCTTCGGCGTTCAGTAAGCCTTAAAAACCTAAACATATCTGATCCGGGGGTCCTTAGGGACCCCCGGATGCCGAAAAGGCGCCTGTTAAAAGCCTATAAAGAGGAGGAGAGGCATGAAAAAGTTCTTGAACACCTTCGAAGATGATTTCTGCGCTATCATCTTGCTCATCATGCTGATTCTGACGTTCATAAACGTCATTGCCCGCTATATAATTCTCGCTTCCATGCCCTTTGTGGAGGAGCTCAACTGCGTCGGACTCATGATACTCAGCATCCTCGGCGCGGCCACCGCCGCAAAGCGTCAGGCCCACCTCGGCCTGAGCGTTATCACCGACCTGCTGCCCCAGATGGCCCAGAGAGTGATCGCCCTCATCTGCGACCTGCTCGGCGCCGCCTTCTGCGCGGCCATCGTCTACCTCGGCTACCTCATGGTCCAGAACCAGCTCAACAACAACATCCTCAGCATGGGCATGTCCTGGCCCGTGTGGCTCTACGGCATCTGGCTGCCCATCGGCGGCGCGGTGCTCTTCATCCGTGAGATACAGCTCGCCATCAGGAACTTCATCGCGGCGGCCAAAAAGGAGGAGAACGAATAATGACGGCACTGATACTGTTCGGAGTGTTTTTCCTCCTGCTCTTCATGAACATGCCCATAGCCTTCGCGCTCGGCATCTCCAGCCTCGCCACCCTCATGTATGAGGGCCTGCCCCTGCTCCCGGTGGCGTCCAACCTCTACGCTGCGACCAGCAAGTTCGTGCTGCTCGCCATCCCCTTCTTCATCCTAGGCGGCAACGTCATGGACAAGAGCGGCATCTCCGGCCAGCTCATCGACTTTGCCCGCACCCTCGTCGGACACCGCCGCAGCGGCATGGCCCTTGTCACCGTCATCGTCGCCTGCTTCTTCGCGGCCATCTCCGGCTCCGGCCCGGCCACCGTCGCGGCCCTGGGCATGATCCTGATCCCCGCCATGACCAACGTCGGCTATGACAAGAGCGACTCCGCCGCCCTGGTCTCCGCCTCCGGCGCCATCGGCATAATCATCCCGCCCAGCATAACCTTCGTCATCTACGGCTCGATAACCGGCAAGAGCGTCGGCGAGCTTTTCGCCTCCGGCATCATCCCCGGCATACTCATGGGCGTGCTGCTCATCCTCGCGATGATGTTCACCTACCGCGGCCGCGAGCTCAAGCTCCTGCCCCGCGCCACCGGCCGCGAGCGCCTGCGCGCCTTTGTCAAGGCCATACCCGGCCTGCTGATGCCCGTCATCATCCTCGGCGGCATCTACGGCGGCTTCTTCACCCCGACTGAGGCCGCGGCCGTCGCCGCCATCTACGGCATCATCGTCGGCTTCATCACCAGGCGGCTCAAGCTCAGGGACCTCTGGGACCTGCTCGTCGACAGCGTCAGCCAGACCGCCGTCGTCATGCTCATCGTCGGCACCGCCAGCCTCTTCTCTTACGCCCTGACCCTCACCGGCATCGCCTCCGACGCGAGCTCCGCGCTCATTGACATCTCCGGCGGCAACAAGTACATCTTCCTGCTCATCGTGAACGTCATCCTGCTCATCGCGGGCTGCTTCATCGACGCGAACAGCGCGATGTACATCATCGTCCCCATCCTGACCCCTGTCGCCGCCGCGCTGAACATCGACCTGGTCCACCTGGGCTGCATAATGGTCTTCAACCTGGCCATCGGCCTCGTGACCCCGCCTGTCGGCGTCAACCTCTACGTCGGCTGCGGCATCGCGAACATCAAGCTCAAGTCCATCTGCAAGTCCGTCATGCCCCTGATAGTGGCGGCCATCATAGCGCTGCTGCTCGTCACCTATCTCGAGCCCATTTCCATGCTTTTGCCCAACCTGGTCAGCAACAGTGTCACCGGCTGAGGCGTGCCTTTAGTCTAAGGAGGAATTAGTATGAGAGCTGGCTATATGCCCGCCGTCGGCGCCGCAGAGTTCCGCGACGATATGCCGGAGCCCCAAATCGGCAAGGCCGACGACGTAAAGATAAAGATACACAACTGCGGCATCTGCGGCAGCGAGGTCCACGCCTACCATGGCCTGCACCCCTTCCGCATCCCGCCCATCGTCTCCGGCCATGAGCTGTCCGGCGAGGTGGTCGAGGTCGGCAGCGGAGTTACCAAATTCCGCGTCGGCGACCGCGTGACTGCCGAGCCGCACTACGGCTGCGGCGAGTGCTGGTACTGCAAGCACGGGCTCTACAACGTCTGCCCGAACAAGAAGGTGCTCGGATCCTTTGACTGGAGCGGCGCGCTGGGCGAGTACGTCGTCGTCCCCGAAAAGACCGTGATGCGCCTGCCCGAGAAGCTCACCTATGAGGAGGGCGCGCTCATCGAGCCCATCGCCAATGGCATGTACGCCGTGCGCAACAGCAAGATCGACGCCGAGACAAACATCGTCGTCATCGGCTGCGGCCCCATAGGCATAGGCGACTACCTCTGCGCCAAGCTGCACGGCCCCAAGAACATACTGATGGTCGATGTCTCCGACTTCAACCTTGAGAAGGCCCGCGACATGGGCGCCACGCTCACCTGCAACAGCCGCAGGGAGAACCTCTATGACCGCGTTATGGAGCTCACGGACGGCGTGGGCGCGGACATCGTGTTCCTCGGCTTCGGCGACGCGCCCACCATCCAGCAGGCGGTCGAGATCTGCCGCCGCGGCGGCCAGCTGGTGCAGCACGCCCTCATGGAGGACGGCATCGCCTTCCCGTACCGCGTGCACCAGCAGCACGAGCTGGACTTCAAGGCCTACAACATGTACACCTACGAGGACTTCGAGCTCATCGCCAACGCCATAAACGAGGGCAGGATGGACCTGAGTAAATTTGTAACTCAGCGCTATCCCATCGAGCAGTTTGCCGAGGCCATGCACATGGCCGACAAGCGCCCCGAGCCCGTGCTCAAGGTCATGATGTACTTCTAAAATCCGCATAAACCCAGCAAGAGGCCCCCGCCGGTCGTACGCCGGCGGGGGCCTCTCGCCGGCTGCGGGGATGAATTGGACTTGATAATCTTTTCCCAAAGAGATATAATTTACAGACATCTGAATGCAAGAGTTAGAAAGGTTGGTGTATTATGGCTGATTATATTTACCAGATCACTGCTGATTCCGGCTGCGACCTCTCGCTTGAAAAGTGCACTGAGCGCGGGGTCATTCCATATAAGATGCCCTTCACGATGGACGGCAAACCCATGATAGACGGCATGACGGAGGAGAGCTTCCGCGAGTTCTACGACCTCATGCGCGCGGGCGGCATAGCCCGTACGAGCCAGATAAACCCTGGAGAATTCACCGAGTTCTGGCGTCCCCTCGCCGAGGCGGGCAAGAACGTGCTGCACATCTCCCTCGCCGCCGCCATCTCCGGCTCCTGTGACAACGCACGCTCCGCCGCGGCAATGCTCATGGAGGAGTACCCGGGCTGGACCTGCCGAGTCGTGGATTCCGCGAACGCCTCCGCAGGCTTCGGGCTTGTGGTCCTGCGCGCGGCTGATAACCGTGACAAGGGCATGGAGCTGGAAGCCAACGCCCGGGAACTTGAGAGCATCATTCACAACGTCAACTCCATCTTCACGACGAACGACCTCACCTATCTCTACCGCGGCGGCCGCGTGAGCAAGACTGCGGCGGCCTTCGGCACGGCGCTGAACATAGTCCCCATCATGCACCTCGATTATGAGGGCCACCTCGAGGTCTGGCAGAAGGTGCGCGGCGACAAGCAGTGCTTCAAGAAGGTGCTCAAGGACATAAAGGAGCTCGTGGAGAATGCCGGAGAGCAGACCCTCATTGTCTCCGAGGCCGACGCCCCCGAAAAGGCCAGGGAATACGGCGCGGCGCTGGTCGCCGAGTGCGGCTTCCGCGACGTGTTCTACACCCACATAGGCCCCATCATAGGCGCCCACACCGGCCCGGGGCTCATATCTGTATTTTTCGTAGGAAAAGAGAGATCCTAAGCCGGATAGCGGGAACATTCAAGCCGTTTTTTCGGTCTCAGCAGGGCTATGAATACTGCAAAGAAATTTACACTCATTTTAATATTCATAATCGCTGTGGCCGCGCTGGGCGGGCTGCTGTTTTTGCGCGTCACGGCGGCTCCGGAGCCGACGCCAAGTCCGACGCCGGAAGTCTCCGCAACTCCGAGCCCTACGCCCACGCCCACTCCGACGCCAAGTCCGACGCCGACGCCTACTCCGACACCGGAGCCTGAGCCCGAATACTTCACCATCTCCATGGTGGGCGACTGCACGCTCACGTCCTCACAGTACAACGACCACTTTGAGTCCGTTTTGGACGGTGACATGAGCTGGCCGTTCTCGGGCACGATTCAGTATTTTGAGGACGACTATCTCACGATAGCCAACCTCGAGTGCAGCTTTTCGGATACGCCGCTGTCGGGAACGGGCACATTCCAGTTCTGCGGCGCGGCGGAGAATGTTCAGATCCTCCAGGACGGCAGCGTGGAGTTCGTCACCCTGGCGAACAACCACACCATGGACTTCGGCCAGACCGGTCTGGAGAATACGCAGAAGGTGCTTGACAACGCGGGCGTTGCCTACGCGCCGCCCGACGGCAGCTATGTGTATCAAACCGGCGACGGCATCAGCATCGGCCTCTACGCCGCACGCTGGTGCGCCGGCGAGCAGGAGATACGCGCCGGGGTCTCGGCCCTGGCAGCGAGGGAGGATGTCGATATCGTCATCTGCCTCATGCACTGGGGCATAGAGGGCAGCTATCAGGTCACCTCGGGACAGGAGCAGCTCGGCCGCGCTGCCATAGATGCCGGTGCCGACATCGTTTACGGCTCGCACCCGCACGTCCTGCAGCGCATCGACGAGTATAACGGCGGCTGGATGGTCAACAGCCTCGGAAACTGGTCCTTCGGCGGCAACACCGCTCCGCGCGACCGGGATACGGCCATAGTCCAGTTCACGGTAAAGCGCGACCTGGACGGCACGGTGAGCGTGGAGGGCTATGAGGCCATTCCCTGCTGCCTCTCGAGCACGGAGGGTGTGAACGACTACCGCCCCGTGCCCTATGAGGAGGGCAGCGCGGATTATGAGCGCGCCATGTCGAAGCTCGACGGCAGCTTTGACGGCCCGGACCTCTCGATAGACTACTCCGAGTTCCACAAGGACGAGGAGAGCGGCACCGTGGGCACGGAGAGCTCCGGCACTTCGGAAGCCCCCGCAGACGCGGGCGGCGGAACCGAATAGACAAAAAAGGGCGGGCCCCGAAAAGGGCCCGCCTCATTTTATATATTTTACTTTTTTCTCTT
The DNA here is from genome assembly GCA_900545405.1 of uncultured Eubacteriales bacterium. GTDB lineage: Bacteria > Bacillota > Clostridia > Oscillospirales > Oscillospiraceae > Scatomorpha. The sequence continues at coordinate 25,215 of UQYT01000018.1, forward strand.
CTCCGCCGCCGGTGCCTTGGGGGCGGAGGAGCCGCTCACCAGGGCGAAGGCCGTGCGCGAGCCCGCCGTGCGGGCCATCGTGACCGCCATGCCAACGTTCATTCTCAACAGGCTCATGCTTGTGCCTCCCTTCCTTGGTATGGCTCAAGTATATGCGCCGAAGATTAAACGAAGATTAAGGAAGAAAAATTTTTATCCCAGCAGCCGGGAGAGCACGGTGTCGTGCGCCTCGCGCTCGGAGCGGTCGGGCAGAGGCTCGAGCTCCGCGTCGCCATAGCGGCGGCGCAGCGCGGCGAGGAGGATGCCGTCGCAGAAGTCCGGATTCTTGGGCAGCACGGGTCCGTGGCTGTAGGTGCCGAAGACGTTCTTGTACCTCGCGCCCTCGCCGCCGTCCTCGCCGTTGTTGCCGAAACCGCGCAGCACGCGGCCCAGGGGCTTGGCGTTGGGGCCGAGGCGGGTGCGGCCGCTGTGGTTCTCAAAGCCCACGACGCTCCCGAACTCGGTCTCGAAGGCGAAGTTGCCTATCATGCGCTCCTCGGCGCCCTCGGTGGTGAGGTCGAGCACGTCCACACCCGCGCAGCGGACGCCTGCGGCCGTGTCGTAGTAGTGGCCCATGAGCTGATAGCCGCCGCAGACGCAGAGAAAGGCGGCGCCGTCCTCGGCCGCGGCGCGGATGTCCGCACCCTTGCCGCCGCGCAGGTCCTCAAGCAGCAGTCCCTGTTCAAAGTCCTGGCCGCCGCCGACGAAGAAGAGGTCAAAGCCGCCCAGCGGCCGGCGCTCGCCTATCGGCAGCTCCGTCACCGTGCAGCCTATGCCGCGCCACTCCAGGCGCTTTTTTATGCACAGCACGTTGCCCCGGTCGCCGTAGAGGTTCAGCACATCGGGGTAGAGGTGGCAAACACGCAGCTCCATCACTTCCAGAACTCCTTTCTGCCGCAGCGGGCCGCAAGCGCGGCGCGCAGGGGGAGCATCGCCGTGTAGGTGGGCAGGATGCAGACACAGCCCTTGCACTCCGCCAGGGCATCCATGAGCTCGGTGACGCCGTGGATGAGGCGGATGTCGTCCTCGTTCGCCCCGGCGTATTTGAGGCGCAGGCGCATGTCCTCGGCGCGGCTGCCGGAGACGATTATGCTCATCGGCTTCTTTTCGGGCTCGAAGAGCCGCTCGTAGGCCGCGTCCCAGATCCAGGACACGTCCGTGCCGTCGGCGATCTCGTCGTTGAGGCAGAACACGGCCGTCACGCCGGCGGGCAGCGTGGCGAGATAGTCTATGGCCCGGTCGCAGCCCGCGGGGTTCTTGACAAGGACCATCGTGACCTTCGCCCCGCCGAGCTCAAAGCGCTCCATGCGGCCGAAGCCGCTCTCGATGTGGGCGAGGGAGCGGACGGCGGCCTTGGCGTTTATGCCGAGGGCCGTGGCGGCGGCGACGGCGGCCGCGGCGTTGTAGAGGTTGTAGGCCGCGGGCAGGCTGACCGCCGCGGGCAGGAACTCCCCGTCCACGCGCAGCTCTGCGAGGCTGCTGTCGGGCTCGAGCGAGTCCACCTCGACAACGGCGACGTCGGGCTCCGTGCGGGAGTAGCCGCACTTAGGGCAGCGGAAGCCGCCGAGGTGGGCGAAGGTGTGGTAGTCGTATTCGTACTCAGCGCCGCAGAAGATGCAGCGGGGCGCGTCCGACACCGCCGCGGCCTCGCCGAGGGCGGCGTCCATGCCGAAGAAGCGGACGCGGTCCGGCGCGTCGGGCGCGAGGGAGGCGGTGAGCGAGCAGTCCGCGTTCAGGCAGACGCGCGTCTCGGGCGAGTGTGTCAGGCCCTCGCGTATGCCGGCGAGCGTGTGCGTGACCTCGCCGTAGCGGTCGAGCTGGTCGCGGAAGATGTTGGTGACGACGGCGACGGCGGGCTTGACCTCGCCGCAGACGCGGCGGAAGGCGGCCTCGTCGCACTCGATGACGGCAAAGCGGCGCTTGGGCCTGCCGAAGAGGTTGGCGTTTGCGGCAAAGTCCGCCGCTATGCCGCGCTCGAGGTTGGAGCCGGAGCGGTTTGCAAAGCAGTCGCGCCCCGCGTCGCGGAGCATCTGCTCAAGCATGCGGCAGGTGGTGGTCTTGCCGTTTGTGCCCGTGACCATGACGGCGGTCACGCCGCGGGAGAGCCTGGAGAGCATGTCCGGGCAGACGCGCAGGGCTATCTTGCCCGGCAGGGCCGTGCCGCCGCGCCCGGCAAGCCTCAGCACCAGGCGCACCAGCTTGCAGAGCAGTATGGCAAAAAAGAGTCTCATGTTTTATCGCACCAGCCTTCAGCAGCTTATCTCGCGTCCGGCGGCCTCGCGGCCGCGGTTGGCCTCGAGCACGGGGCGCACCCGCTCGGTGATATAGCGCTCCGCCTGCTGCGGGGCCATGCCCACGAACTTGCGCACGTCCATTATCTCGTCGAGCTCCGCGCGGTCGAGCTTGAAGCGCCCGTCCGCGAGCAGCCTCTCAGCCAGATCGTTCCCGCAGCCGGTCTCCTTCATACGCAGGGCGGTGTCCACGGAGTATTCGCGGATGACCTCGTGCAGCTCCTGCCTGTCGCCGCCGAGGGCGACGGCGCGCATGAGGATGTTCTCCGTGGCGAGGAAGGGCAGCTCCTCGTTCAGGTGGCGGGACATCATGCCGGGATAGACGCGGCAGCCGCGCATGACGTTGGCCGCGAGGCTGAGCACGGCGTCCGTGGCGAGGAAGGCCTCGGGGATGGAGATGCGCCGGTTGGCGGAGTCGTCCAGCGTGCGCTCCAGCCACTGGGTGGAGGCGGTCATCGCCGGGTCCATCGCCAGGGCCACCACGTGGCGCGCGAGGGAGCAGATGCGCTCGCAGCGCATGGGGTTGCGCTTGTAGGCCATGGCAGAGGAGCCGACCTGACCCTCGGTGAAGGGCTCGTCAAACTCCTTCTCGTGCGCCATGAGGCGCAGGTCCGTCGCCATCTTCGCCGCGCTCTGGGCGATGCCGCAGAGGACGTTGAGGAGGAAGGAGTCTATCTTGCGCGTGTAGGTCTGGCCCGTGATGGGCAGCACGCGGTCAAAGCCCATGTCGGCGGCGATGCGGCGCTCAAGCTCGTCAGCCTTTGCCGCGTCGCCCTCAAAGAGGGCGAGGAAGCTGGCGCCTGTGCCCGTTGCGCCCTTGCAGCCGTAGAACTCGAGGTGCCCGAGCTCGAAGTCCAGCCGCTCGAGGTCGAGCATGAAGTCCTGGATCCACATGCAGGCGCGCTTGCCCAGAGTAGTGGGCTGGGCGGCCTGGAAGTGGGTGTAGGCCAGCACGGGCGTGTCCTTCTGCGCCCAGGCGAAGTCCGCAAGGGCCTCGATGACGTTCAAGAGCAGCCCGCGCACCTGCTCCATGGCGTCCCGGTAGGCGATGAGGTCGCCGTTGTCGTCCACAAAGCAGCTCGTCGCGCCGAGGTGGATGATGCCGTGGGCCTTGGGGCAGTGGTCGCCCCAGGCGCGGATGTGGGCCATGACGTCGTGCCGGAGCTCCTTCTCATAGCGCGCGGCGGCCTCGTAGTCGATGACGTCGAGGTTCTGCCTGAGCTCGGCCACCTGCTCCGCCGTCACGGGCAGGCCGAGCGCGCGCTCGTTTTCCGCCAGCGATAGCCAGAGCCGGTGCCAGGTGGTGAACTTGTAGTCGGGGGAGAATATCTGCTGCATCCGCTCCGACGCATAGCGCGTGCAGAGGGGATTTTCGTACCTGTCTTTTTTCAAAGTCGACACTCCAGATACCAAGAATTTTTAAACTCCACTATATTATCACAAACTTCCGCGCCATACCAGAGAGATATTAGCATTTCCGGGCCTTTGAGCGTAAAAAAGCGCACCGCATTGTGCGGCGCGCTTTGGCTATGTTTACTGCTTTTCTCAGACGGCCTCGAGACCGGCCTTGAAGGCCTTGCGGTTCATCTCGAGGAAGGCGGGCTTGACGCAGGCGGTGAGCGCGGCATCCCAGTTGAGGCCCTCAAGGCCGAGGGCCTTGACGGTGGCGCCGAGGAGGACGACGTTGGCGGCCTTCTCGTTGCCGAGCTCGCCGGCGATCTTAGTGGCCTTGATGACGCGGACGTCCGAGGCCTTCTCCTTGACGCGGTCGATGCAGTCCTCGGGGTAGGAGGCCATGCCCTGCAGCGTGGGCAGGGACTGTATCGCGTGGTCGTTGATGATGACCACGCCGCCTTCGACCTTCACGTCGTCGAGGTAGCGCAGGGCTTCCATCTTCTCGAAGGCCACCAGCACGTCGGCCGAGCCCTTGCCGATTATGGCGGAGTAGACCTTGTCGCCGTAGCGGACCTGGGTCGTGACGCTGCCGCCGCGCTGGCTCATGCCGTGTATCTCGCTCATCTTGACGTCATAGCCGGCCTCGATGAGCGCGTAGCTAAGTATCTTGCTGGCCAGGATGGTGCCCTGGCCGCCGACGCCGCAGAGGACGACGTTCTTAACGTTTGACATATCAGCCACCCACCTTTCCAATAGCTTTCTTCGGGCAGACCTGGGCGCAGACGCCGCAGCCGGCGCAGGCCACGCGGTCTATGTCCGCCTTCTTCGCGCCGCCGTCGAAGCTGATGGCCGGGCAGCCGAGGCGCAGGCAGCTCTTGCAGCCGATGCAGTCGTCGTGGTTGACGGCGTACTTGGCCTTCTCCGTGCCGAACTCGGCGATGTCCTCGGGGCTGCGCTTCTTGAGGGCGCAGGGGTAGCGGGTTATGACCAGCGAGGGGCCTTCAAAGGCTATGGCCTCCTTGAGGGCCTTGCGCGTGGCCTCGAGGTCCATGGGGTTGACCTTGTGGATGTCGGTCATGCCGAAGGCACGGGCGACGCCCTCGATGTCCGCGGGGTAGGCGTGCTCGCCGGTTATGGTATAGCCGGAGCCGGGGTTCTCCTGGTGTCCGGTCATGCCGGTGATGCGGTTGTCGACGACGATGAGCGTGACATTGGAGTGGTTATACACCGCGTCGAGCATGCTGTTCATGCCGGTGTGGAAAAAGGTCGAGTCGCCGACGACGCCGACGATCTTCTTCGTGTCGCCGAACTTCTCCATTATCTTCGCCGCGCCGTGGGCCATGGAGAAGCCGGAGCCCATGCACAGGGCGAAGTCCTTGGCGTTCAGCGGCGGGTTGCCGGAGAGCGCGTAGCAGCCGATGTCGCCTATGGCGATGACGTCCTTTATCTTGCCCAGCTCGTAGAAGAGGCCGACGTGCGGGCAGCCGGCGCAGAGCATCGGCGGGCGGCCGGGGACGACGGACTTGTCGTACTCGAGGGTGGGCGTGACCTCGCCGGTCAGGGACTTGCGGACGATGTCGGGGTTGAGCTCGCCCTCGATGGGGATCAGCGCCTTGCCGACGCACTCGATGCCGGCCGCGCGCATCAGGTCCTCCATGTAGGGCTCCAGCTCCTCGACGACGTAGAGCTTCTTCACCTTGGCGGCAAATTTCTTGATGCTCTCGAGCGGCATCGGGCTGGTCATGCCGCACTTGAAGTAGGAGGCGTTGTCCCCGAACACCTCGCGCGCGTACTGGTACGCCGCGCCGGCGGAGACTATGCCGACCTCGTCGGTGTGCCACTCCTCGCGGTTGAGGGGACAGACCTCCGTGTATTCCTTGAGCTTCTGCCAGCGCTTTTCAACGGCGGTGTGCATGCCCTTGGCCATGGCGGGGACGGGGTCGAACTTCGCGCGGTTCTTGACGTATTCTTTCTTGCGCTGCTCCTGCACCTCGCCGAACTCGACGAGGCTCTTGCTGTGGCAGACGCGGGTGGTCATGCGCAGCATGACGGGGGAGTCGAAGCGCTCGCTGAGCTCATAGCCCAGAACGGCCATGTCCTTGGCCTCCTGGGAGTCGGAGGGCTCGAGCATAATTATCTTGCCCATGCGCGCGTAGAAGCGGTTGTCCTGCTCGTTCTGCGAGGAGTGCAGTCCGGGGTCATCCGCCGAGACGAAGCACATGCCGCCGTTGACGCCGGTGTAGGCAAAGGTCAGCAGCGGGTCGGCCGCGACGTTCAGGCCGACATGCTTCATCGCCGCAAAGGAGCGGCCGCCGACGATGGAGGCTCCGACCGCCGCCTCGAAGGCGACCTTCTCGTTGGGCGCCCACTCGCAGGCTATGGAGTCTTTGTACTTCTCGGCAACATTCTCCAGTATCTCCGTGCTCGGGGTGCCGGGATACGCGGAGGCAAAGGCCACGCCGGCCTCGTAAAGGCCGCGGGCGACGGCCTCGTTGCCGGTCATCAGGTTTTTGGCCATGTTCTCACCCTTTCAAGTCATAAGTTCAGCCGCCGGGAAGCGGCAGCCTGTTCGCTAAGTAATCCGGTCAAATTCATAATATATTTAAAATTTATAAAAGTCAATAGCGATTATATGCTTGAGATATAAAATTATAACAAATATTTACGACAGAAACGACAAATCCCCTCTTGCAAAGCCGTGCAGCATGCTTTATACTTTAATAAAAAGCCCCACGCGGGCGAAACGAAACGGAAAGGAGCGGTCGGCCTGTGGAAGAGGACATGAAGATCAAAAAGGTCTCCGCCTCGGAGCAGGTCTGCGAGGCGATACAGGACCAGATAAGCGCCGGAGTCTGGAAGGTCGGGGACAAGCTCCCGTCGGAGAGCGACCTCGCCGCCAAATTCGGCGTGAACCGCCTGACCGTGCGCATGGCGCTGCAAAAGCTCAACGCCCTCGGCATAGTCGAGACCCGCACGGGCAGCGGCACCTTTGTCATAGAGTTCGACTTCGAGAGCTACCTCAAGACCGCCTCGCGCTTTTACGAGCAGAGCGGCATGATGCAGAACGTGCAGGAGTTCCGCATACACATTGAGATCGAGTGCGCCCGCCTAGCCATAGAGCGCGCCACGCCGGAGGACCTCGAAGAGCTCGAGCGCCTCGCCCTCAGACACCGGGAGGCCTGGGCGGAGACGGAGGGGCTCACGCACGAGGAGTGGTGCAAGCGCGTCGCCGCCGCGGACCTCGCCTTTCACGAGCACGTCTGCCGCATCTCGCACAACCCGCTCTATGCCTACGCCTTTGCCGTCGCGCGCGAGCCGATACACCAGTACATGCTCTTCTGCCTCTCCAAGTGGATGCCGGAGCTGGTGCGGAATTTCAGGCTCGACCGACACCGCGACATACACTACTGCATCTATGAGTCCATCAAAAACCGCGACTTCACCGCTTGCCAGAGCGACTACGCCGCGATGATAGAGTCCTACACAAGAGTGAACTGGTCCATGCCCGAAGTGGGTTGAGGACGAGAGATATGGGAGGGAAAGCGGCCCGTCAGGGCCGCTTTTCTATTGACAAACCTGTCCTACACATGTAGTATAGTTTCATACTACACTTGTAGGAGGGGAACGCATGAAGCTGACGGAGGCCGAGTGGTCGGTGATGGAGGCGCTGTGGGCGGGGGAGAGCTTCTCGCTCGGCGAGCTCACGCGCGCGCTCTATCCTGAGCACGGCTGGAGCAAGAACACGGTGCACACCTACCTGACGCGCATGGAGGCCAAGGGCCTTGTGAAGATAGAGCGCAGCTCCACGGCGCCGTATTCGGCGGCAGCGGCGCGGGAGGACTGCGCCCGGCAGGAGAGGGACGAGCTGCTCAACAAGGTCTACGGCGGCGCGGCGGGGGACCTCATCGCCGCATTTTTGAAGGAGACGCACATCTCCGCCGACGAGGCGGCGCGGCTCCGGCGGATGCTCGACGAGATGGAGGTGTAGCCGTGGGGAACATCTGGGAGTTCCTTTTGCAGACGCTCACCGTCTCGCTGACAGCGGCGGTGCTGCTCATCGTGAAATACCTGCTCGCGGACAAGCTCTCGCCCCGCTGGCAGTACGGCATCTGGGGCCTGCTGGCATTGCGCGCGCTCATCCCCGCGGGGATGACGAGGCAGGTGCTGCTGCCTCTGCCCGCCTGGGTGGACATGTGCAAGACGGCGGCGGAGCGCGGCCTCGCCTCGGCCTATGCCGGGCCCTGGGACGCCATGGACGCCAAAAGCGTTCTGCCCTGGCCCTCCGGCGCGCCGGAGAGCGTCACGGACTGGCTGTTTGTAGCCTACGCCCTCGGCGCGGCGGCGTATCTGCTCTGGAAGCTCGCGGCCTATATCCGGCTGCGGCTGGCGCTGCGACGGGGCGCGCCCGCCTCGGAGGCGGTGTCGGCGCAGATAGCCGGCGTGTGCGAAAAGTACGGTCTGCGGGCGAGCCGCGCCGTGGAGGTCGAGGGCCTGCCCACGGCCTTTGTCTGCGGCGTCTTCCGGCCCGTGCTCGCCGTGCCCAAGGGCGGCGTGGACGACAAGGTGCTGCTCCATGAGCTGCTGCACCTCAAGTACTTCGACGCGGCGCAGGGTATCTTCTGGTGTCTCATCCGCGCGCTGCACTGGTGCAACCCCTTCATGCACTATGTCCTCGACCGCGTGGGCAACGACCTCGAGTCCCTCTGCGACCAGCGCGTGCTCGAGCGGCTCGAGGGCGAGGAGCGGCGCGAGTACGGCGGCATATTGCTCGGCATGGCGAACGAGAAATACGCCCGCGCGCCGGGGACGAGCTCCATCTCCAACGGCGGCAAGAACATCTCCCGCCGCATCGCGGCCATCGTGCGCTTCAAGCTCTATCCGCGCGGCATGGCCCTGGCCTCGGTCTGCATAGCCGTAGTGCTCGCGACGCCGCTGCTGCTCGGCACGGCGAGCGCGGACACGGGGCACATGCACCCTGGCCCTCAGAGGGAGCTCGACCGCAGCTTCGCCGTCGCGCGCACCACGCGCTGCCGGACCCCTGCCGCGGCGCTGGATACCTACGCTAAGGGGCTCCTCTACGATAACGGCGTATTTCTCACCGCCGCCTCGCCCTTTGAAAAGCACGAGGAGCTGTACGAGGGCATGCGCGAGAGCGGCGCCGAGGGCTGGGTGGCCTATCACTACGAGGCCGTGCCCGAGCAGTACTCCATTGAGACCGGCTCGGGCTATCTCATAAACAACCTCGTGAGCACGGAGAACGGCTGTGAGGCGGAGCTGGTGCTCACCGTCAGCTACGTCGCAGACCTCGAAAACGGCGGCTGGCTCAAGGACGCGGACGGCGACACGCTCACCGGACTCTATGTCATCCCGGTGCGCGCCTACGAGGCCGAGGGCTGGGTCGTGGAGGAGACGGGCGAGCGGCAGTTTATCGCCGCCGACGCCATAGTGTATGACCCCGTCTCGCTCGCGCGTTGGGGTAACGATGTCCTGCCCTGGCGCGACACCGTGAGCGTGGAGCGCGAGACCGGCACGGTTACGCTCCGGCGGAACATCTATGCCATGGCCTCGGACTCGAGTGTTGGCCTCGCGGGCGTGCCGCAGGGCTATTCCGACAGCGTTTACAGGCCCGACGCCGTGTTCCGCACCATGGCGGAGCTCTTCTGCGTGGAATATACCTGCAACGAGGCCAACTTCCCTCGGAGCGTGGCGAAGCTGGAGATGCTCCCGCTGGGCTCCGTGGACGAGGCCTATGCCATCGACGGCACGGAGTATGAGAGCAGCGGGTGGCGCAACGACAGCTGGGACGGGAAGGTCTATACCATGTCCGAGGAATTCCGCTACGACGCGCCGTTGCTGCCGGAGCCTGAGTTCAAGGCCGCCGCCGTGCGCATATCGCTTGACGGCGAGGTGGTGGACGAGTTCGTCATGGAAGGGGGCGAGGCTGATGGAGGAGCGTAAGGGCCTTTACAGCTCTCTGGGCAAGATAGCCTGGGGCTACGCACTCATATACCTGCACTTCAATATAAACACCATAGACCTTCTGCCCGACTGGGCGGGCTGGCTGCTCATATATTCCGCCCTGCCCGGCCTCGCCGGGGCGGGGGAGCCCTCTGCGTTGCTGCTGCGCCCGCTCTGCGGCCTGCTTGCGGCCTGGGAGGCCGTCACCTGGCTGCTGACGGCAGTGGGAGAGCCCACGGAGCTCTGGGGCCTGTGGCTCATAGCCGCGGTGCTGACGCTCTACGTCCACTTTCAGCTCTTCACGAACCTCGCCTCCGCCGCGGGGCGCTTCGGCTGCCCGCAGCGACGCGGTCTGCTGGTGCTCCGGACGATGAACGTCGTGTTCACGACGCTGCTCTCCCTGCCCCTGCCGCTGGACGAGGGCGACACCTGGTTCATCTGGCCCTTCCTCGCCCTGACGCTGGCGATAATCGTCTGGACGATTGCCGCCCTGACAGGCTTCCGCGACAGCCTGAGGGACGGCATGGGCGAGGAGCCAGCGCAGTAAAAAAGAGACCCCCTCGGGGGCCTCTTTTTTTTATTCTATTTCCACGCTCCAATACAGGCTCAGACCGTTTATGTAGAGCGAGGGGTAGAGCTCCTCGGAGAGGAGTATCTCCTCCGGCGTGGCTACGGCGAGGTAGAGCAGCCCGTCGCGCGCGTCGTCCGGGTTCGAGTCGTACCTGCTGACGGAGGTATAGTAGCCGATGTAGCGAAAATCCACGGGGATGAGGGAGACGAGCCGTTCGCCGTCGAAGTCGAAGTACTCCTCATAGCTCCACCAGTCGCCGGCGTAGCCCGCGGTATCGCGCAGGTCGTAGGCCGGGCCCGTGACATAGACGCCGTCCGCGTCCGGCACGAGCGAGTGCACGAGGCCGTGCTGCTTTACCAGCACCCAGTCCTCGCCGGCAACGAAGCTCGCGCCGACGTTTTCCTCGGAGCGGGGCAGTTCCAGGTCCTGCAATATCTCCCCCGCGCCCGAGAGCTGCACTATGCGGAGCGCTGTATCCCCGCGCTCGAGCAGCAGCACGCCGCCGACTACCGGGGCCTCGACGATGTCATACACCTCAAAGCCCTCCAGCGCGAGGCGGAAGCTCTCCGGGATGGGTACGTACTCCTCACGCTCCTCGTCCGCCTCGGTCTCCAGGCTGTATATCCGGCCGCTCTGCCAGATATACTCGCCTTCCTTGCCGCGGGAGTAGAGCTCCACGGTGATGATGTAGCAGCTGCTGTAATTATAGGTGCGCAGCTCGTAGTTAGAGCCGCCGACGACGCTGCAGTCGTACTCGCGGATATGGCCCTCCTCGTCCTTGGTGACCGAGGCTCTGACGAGCGTGTCCTCAGGCACGGGCAGCAGCGGACGGAGCTGCTCGCATATCGCTTCGGAGCGCGCCTCGGTCTCCTGCCTGCCCCAGCGGTCGACGCTGATGGGCCAATATTCGCAGAGGTCCCGGAGATACATTGTCTCCGTCTTGGTCTGGCCCGCCGCCGTCTCGTCGGCTATGGCGGCGCAGGGCAGGGGCAGCTCGTCCTTGCTCAGGCCGTCCCCGCCGCTGCTGCTCCCGCCGCTGCTGAGGCCGTCGAATATGTCGAAATTATAGGTGCCGTAGTCCACGGGGACCTCGCCGCTGCTTCTGTCGCCCAGCCCGAAGCTGCTCTCCGAGACGCCGGAGGCCGCGTCGTAGCCGAGGACAAAATCCATGTAGCCGTCGTTTACCGTCCTGGTTGAGCGCCAGCCGGAGACTCGGACGCCGTCCACGCCCTCGCGCGAGCCGGAGAGCAGCGCGGACTCGAAATGTGCCTCGTCGCCCGTGTCCGCGACGACTATGTTGGCGGCGGCCATGAAGCCCGCGGCCAGCACCGCCAGAACTATGAGCAGTATGCCCGCCCTTTTCATGCGCACCCTCCTCTCACTCGTCGCCCGAAAGCTCGCTTATCGCCTTGCGGATACGCTCGGCGCGGTAGCCGTAGTTGCGCTTTACAAAGTCGATGAGACCTTCGCCGGTCTCCTCGAGCTCGGACATCTGCACGTCGCCCACGAGCCGGCCCTTGTGGATGAGCAGCGCGCGGCCTATGAAGCCCTCGACCTCCTCGATGAGGTGGGTGGAGAGTATGACCGTCTCGTTCGGCTCCATGATGCCGAGCAGGACCTTGTAGAAGTCCTCGCGGTTGAACACGTCGTTGCCGGAGAAGGGTTCGTCCATGAGGATGTAGTCCGCGCCCTGGCTGAGCGCGAGCACGACCTCGAACTGGTTTTTCTGCCCCGTGGACAGCTTTGAGGGTGCGCCCTTGCGCGGCAGCTCGAAGAAGTCCATGAGCACGTCGAAGCGCTTGCGGTCGAAGCGCGGGAAGTGCTCGGCGTAGAAGTCCGCGTGCCCCTCGGGCGAGAGGGCGGGGAAGAAGGAGTGCTCGCTCGTCGCGAAGGACAGGCGGTCGATATTTTTGCGGCTTATCGGCTCGCCGTCGAGAGTTATCGTGCCCTCGTACTTGAGCAGGCCGAGAATGCACTTTATGAGCGTGCTCTTGCCCGCGCCGTTTTCGCCGAAGAGGCCCACGATCTCGCCCTGGCCTATCGTGAGGCTGACGTCCCGGACGGCCTGACGCTTGCCGTAGTTTTTGCTGACGTTTTTGAGTTCGATCATGCTAGGATACCTCCTAAAACGAAGCTTAGAACGCTCTCCCGGGCTCCGGCGGGCAGCCAGGTGTCGGGAGTGATGTAGAGATAGGCCGCCCCCGCGAGCAGGAGCAGTATCTGCGAGACGACCAGGAGCACAAGGAAGCCCGACACCGGCAGCAGCGCACAGCGGAGCGGATACTCCCAGCGGTTCGGCAGCCGCCGCATGGTGTAATAGCTCTTCGAGGCGCGGAAATAGTTGATGTTGCGGATAAGCATCGCCAGCAGCCCTATGAACACCGGCAGAAAACACACGAGCGAGGGGCTGCGCGCCACTTCCGGGAACAACCCCATGGACTCGAATCTGCCGCCGTTCCTCATCGAGTTGTAGACAACTGTGAGCCGGCCGACATAGACGCAGGCGAAGAGGAAGACAAAGATCGCGACGCAGCTGATCAGCCAGTTTCTCACGCGCTTTATCTCATGGGCCGAGTCGAAGCCCGGCGGCGCTGCCATGTCACGCAGACGCATCAGCTTTGCCTCCCTTCGACCCTTCCATGCCCTCGGCCTGCTCCGCCTCGCGCTCGGCGACGGCCGTGTCCCTGAACGAGCTCACCAGCCCGATGACTGCAAGCAACGCCGTGAGCAGCACCAACATGGTGCGAAACCCCGAGCTCGCGGACCAGCCCAGCTGCATCAGAGCTGTCGTTATGAGCAGCGTGACGCCGAGGCCGGAGGTCTTGCCCCGCCTGAGCCAGAAGGCCATGGCCGTGGTGCCGACGCCGCCGCCCAGGCAGGTCGCGGCAAAGGCCAGCCACTCGAAGGGCTCTCCGAGCGGCAGCACGGCGTGCAGCGGCATCGTGGTGTAGGCCGCGAAAAACAGCGTCTGCCCGTCGTTGTCGTAGGGCCCGGAGCGCGAGAGAAAGAGCACCGCAAAGGCGGCGCAGGCCGCCAGCACTATGGCCATGTAGAGCGCAAAGCAGAGCGCGTGCACGCCGGACTGGATGAGCGAGGCCCGGCGCTCCGTGATGCGCAGCCGCCGCCAGGTGTAGTCCGGGTTCACGCCCCGTTTGGGCGCGCCGGAGCGGGAGAGCAGGACGTAGAGCACGGCCAGCCCCGCGGGGAACACGTAGGAGGCGTATCTGCCCCCGGTCACGACGTAGTTCTCGGCCTCCGCGCTGAAGTAGCTGCCCGAGAGCAGGTCGGTGAGGTTCAGCGCCCCGCCAGGCAGCGCATAGAGTAGCGCGAATATCGCCGCCGCCGCGATGAGCGAGACGATGAGCGTCTTGTACACCGCGCCGCGCGCGGCGAGTTCGAATACGGATAAGTGCCTTTTCATTCCCCAGCCTCCTCATATGCGAGCTTCACAAGCTCCAGCGCCTCCTCAAGCGGCACGCCCATGCGCCGGAAGGCCGACGCCGCGGCCAGCGCGTCCGAGCGGATGAGCTCCGCGCGCACCCTCTCCCGCAGCTCGGGCGTGACGCACACGCAGCTCTTGGCCCCCGCGTGGGAGCTCAGCAGCCCCTCCTCCTCAAGCATCCGGCAGGCCTTCTGCACAGTGTTCGGGTTTACGCCCAGCGTGGCCGAGAGCACCCGGCGCGACGGCAGCTCGTCCCCGTCCGCCACCGCGCCGGAGACTATGCCCTGCTTGAGGTACTTTATTATCTGCAGATAGATGGGCACCCCGTCCTCGGGGCGGAAGCCCTCGAAGGTTATCACGCGCTCACCTCCCGGAAAAGTGTGTTAGTCGAGTAATACAGTTTACTTGACTGTATTATAGCCGTAATACAGTTTGCTGTCAACAGGTAAAAAAAGAGCGCCCCGGGAGGGGCGCTCACGCGCACTTGAGAGTGATGGATACGAGCTCGGGTGTGTTGAGGAAGCGGGGGAGCGGCACGGAGTTGCCGAGGCCGCGGGAGATGTAGAGCTTGTAGGCCCCCGTCTCGAAGAGCCCGGCGTCGTACTCGGGGAAGAGGGCGAAGTTCGTGCCCGCCACGCCGCCTAGGAAGGGGAGGCGGACTATGCCGCCGTGGGTGTGGCCGCAGAGGATGAGGTCCACGTCGAGGTCCGCAAAGCGCTCCGCCCAGTAGGCGCGGTGCGCCAGCAGCAGCGTGAAGGCGCCGGGCGCCTCACTGCGCAGCCGTGCGGCGAACTCGTCCGGCGTCTCCATGTCGGCCGGGCCGTTCGGGTCGTCCACGCCGCCGAGGACGAGGACGTCCCCGCCGCGCTCGAGGTAGACAAAGTCGTTCCTCAGGCAGTTCACCCCCGCCGCGCCCAGCGTCTCGAAGAGCTCCGGCGCCGCGCCGGAGGCCCAGTCGTGGTTGCCGCTGACGAAGTAGACCGGCGCGAGCTTCACGAGCTCCTTGACCAGCGCCTCGAGCGCCGGGAGCTCCTGCCCGGCCTTGCCCTCGTCCAGAAAGTCGCCGGTGAGGGCGATGATATCCGGCTCCTCCTGCGCCACGGCCTTTATGAGCCGGGCGTTGTCCCGCCCGAACTCGGAGCCGTGCAGGTCGCTGAGCTGGACTATTTTAAAGCCGTCAAAGCCCCGGGGGAGGTCATCAAACTCCAGCGAGAGCCGCGTGACGGCCAGGCCGTACTTCGAGAGTAGCAGCAGCGCGGCGACTAGGGCGGCGAGCACGAGCAGCACGGGGATGACGATGCGTCTGCGCTTTGTCATTGAGTCTCCTGGTCGCGGATGTAGATGGGCTTCACGTTGGGGTCCGAGGTCTCGCGGACCTGGACCTCAAAGCGCGGCAGGTTCTTGAGCATGGTCGAGAGCTTGCCGAAGCCGTAAGTACGCGGGTCGAAGTCGGGCTGTTTCTTTATGATGAGGTTGCCGAGGTTCGAGAGGTCGATGTAGCCGTCGTCGTCCGCGAGATCGGCGACGGAGTCGGCGATGAGGTTGATGATGTCGTCCGGGACGGGCGGCTTCTTCTCCTCGGCGGCCTTTTTGGCGGCGGACTTGGCCGGGGCCTTGTCGGGCTTCTCCGCGGTCTTGGCCGTCTTGGAGGCGGTCTTTTTGGCGGCGGGCTTGGCGGCGGTCTTGGTCGTCTTCTTGTACTTGTCGCGGATGACCTCCACGCGGATGAACTTGTCGCAGGCCTGGACAAAGGCCTTGGGCGTCTTTTCCTCGCCTATGCCGATGACGTACATCCCGCTCTCGCGCAGGCGTATGGCCAGGGGCGTGAAGTCGGAGTCCGAGGAGACGAGGACATAGCCGTCGGTCTTGCCGGTGTAGAGGATGTCCATCGCGTCTATTATCATGGCGGAGTCCGTGGCGTTCTTGCCCGTCGTGTATGCGAACTGCTGCTTGGGTGTCACGGCGTTTTCGAGCAGGGAGTTCTTCCAGCTCGTCAGGCCCTGGGAGGCCCAGTCGCCGTATATGCGCTTTATCATGGGCGTGCCGTATATGGCGATCTCCTCCATGATGCTCTTGAGGCAGTCGCGCGGCGCATTGTCGCCGTCTATGAGCACGGCAAGGCGCATGTTTTCCATTGTCATTTGATCACGTCTTTCAAAGATTTGCGTGCCGGTGCGCTGATACAGGGGTATTTTACCACGCCGGGCCGGATTTCACAAGTCCGGGGCCCGCGGCGTGTAAAATCCGCATAAAATCCGGGGCAGAAGTGGTCGAAACTTGTCGCTTTGGATGAAATTCAATTTTGCCGGGCAAAATCCGTTGTGTTTTGCGGAAAAAGCCTATATCATAATGTTATCTTCTTACGGGAGGTGGCGCAGCCTTGGTTCGGCTTTCGTTTGGATGGGCCGGGGCGCAGTGTGCCCATTCGCAGCCCGGCCTGGGCTTTCGTCAAGGGAAGAAGAGCATAAACTCGTAAATAACAAGGCCATGACTGTATGCCGTGGCCTTGTTACATTTTTATTTAATCACTTTGGAGGCGAGGGCATGGATAGGAAAAAGGCTGCCGTCATAATGGGCAGCGACAGCGACTGGCCGGTGGTGGAAAAGGCCGTGCGCCAGCTTCAGGCTCTGGAAATAGAGACCGAGGTACACGTCATGTCGGCCCACCGCACGCCCGAGGCGGCGCGCAGCTTTGCACTCTCGGCGCGCGCGAACGGCTTCGGCGTCATCATCGCGGCCGCCGGCAAGGCGGCGCATCTCGCGGGCGCCCTCGCCGCGGCGAGCACCCTGCCGGTCATCGGCATCCCCGTCAAGAGCTCCACGCTCGACGGGCTGGACGCGCTGCTCTCCACCGTGCAGATGCCCTCCGGCATCCCGGTGGCCACCGTCGCCATAGACGGGGCACAGAACGCCGCCCTCCTCGCCGCCGAGATGCTTGCGATATACGACGACGCCCTGGCCGCGCGCCTCGACGCCATGCGCCGGGACATGGAGGCGGCCACGCTTGAAAAGGACCGCGCCCTGCGCGAAAAGCTTGAAAAGGAGAGGAACTGACATGGAAAAGCGCGAACAGCTCTATGAGGGCAAGGCCAAGAAGGTCTTCGCCACCGACGACCCCAGCCTCTGCATAGTCGACTACAAGGACGACGCCACCGCCTTCAACGGCGTGAAGCGCGGCACCATCATGGGCAAGGGCGTCATCAACAACCGCCTCACCAACAGCTTCATGCGCATGCTCGAGAAAAACGGCATCCCCACCCACTTCGTCGAGGAGCTCTCCGACCGCGAGACCCTGGTGAAAAAGGTGCAGATCGTGCCGCTCGAGGTCATCATCCGCAACATCTCCGCCGGCAGCTTTGCAAAGCGCTACGGCGTAGAGGAGGGCATCGTCTTCGACGCGCCGACCATAGAGTTCTCCTACAAGAACGACGACCTGGGCGACCCGCTCATAAACTCCTACCACGCTCTGGCCCTCAAGCTCGCCACGGCGGAGGAGATCGACACCATCAAGCGCTACGCCTTCCGCATAAACGAGCTGCTCAAGGCGCTGCTGCTCGAGCACGGCATCGAGCTCGTGGACTTCAAGCTCGAGTTCGGCCGCCTGCCGGACGGCACCATCGTCCTCGCCGACGAGATAAGCCCCGACACCTGCCGCTTCTGGGACGTCGAGACCCACGAGAAACTCGACAAGGACCGCTTCCGCCGCGACCTCGGCGGCGTCGAGGACGCCTATCAGGAAGTCATGCGCCGCCTCATCGGGGAATAATTTTCAAAACACGCTGGAGAGAACAATGGGAGCAGATATTTTCGGCAAGCTGCACGAGGAGTGCGGCGTATTCGGCATCTACATGCGCGACGACAGCGCCGACGTCGTCAATATAACGCACCACGCGCTCTACGCGCTGCAGCACCGCGGCCAGGAGAGCTGCGGCATCGCCGTCAACGACGACGGGGTCATCACCGGCCACATGGACACGGGGCTCTTGAGCGAGGTGTTCACCGAGGACATCCTCCGCAAGCTGCCCCGCGGCCGCATGGCCATCGGCCACTGCCGCTACGGCACCACCGGCGGCCAGAGCCGCGAAAACGCCCAGCCGCTGGTCATCCGGCACATCAAGGGCGGCATGGCCCTCGCCCACAACGGCAACCTCACCAACGCCGCGGAGCTGCGCGAGAGCTTCGAGCTCGACGGCGCCATCTTCCGCACCACCTCGGACTCCGAGGTCATCGCCTACGCCATAACGCGCGAGCGCCTCGGCGCAAAGAGCATCGAGGAGGCCGTGTCCCGAGCGATGGACAAGGTCAAGGGCGCCTATTCCCTCGCCGTCATGAGCCCGCGCAAGCTCATCGCCGTGCGCGACCCCATCGGCTTCCGCCCGCTGTGCATAGGCGAGATCGAGGGCGGCTGGGTCGTCGCCAGCGAGAGCTGCGCCCTCGACGCCATCGGCGCCAAGTTCCTGCGCGACGTGGAGCCGGGCGAGATAGTCACCATCTCGGACAAGGGCCTCGTGAGCGACCGCAGCCACTGCGGCCACGCGACGGCCGAGTGCGTCTTTGAGTTCATCTACTTCGCCCGTCCGGACTCCGTCATCGACGGCAGCTGCGTCCACACGGCGCGCCAGCGCGCTGGCGCCTTCCTCGCGCTGGAGCACCCGGTGCAGGCCGACGTGGTCATCGGCGTGCCGGACTCCGGGCTCGACGCCGCCCTCGGCTACGCCAAGCAGAGCGGCATCCCCTACGGCGTGGGCTTTGTCAAGAGCAAGTACATCGGCCGCACCTTCATCCAGCCCGGCCAGGCCCGGCGCGAGGACGCGGTGAGGATAAAGCTCAACACCATCGCCTCCACCGTCCGCGGCAAGCGCGTCATCCTCGTGGACGACAGCATCGTGCGCGGCACGACCATCGCCCGCATAGTCGGCCTCCTGCGCGAGGCCGGGGCCACCGAGGTCCACGCGAGGCTCTCCGCGCCGCCCTTCCGCTATCCCTGCTACTTCGGCACGGACATAGACTCCTCCGACAACCTCATCGCCTACAACCACAGCCTCGAGGAGATACGCGAGATGATAGGCGTGGACACCCTCGGCTATCTGAACGTGGACTACCTCGACAAGCTGGCCGACAACAGCCACATCGGCTTCTGCAAGGGCTGCTTCACCGGCGAGTACCCCTGCGACCCGCCCTGCCGGGCTCAGAAATCCAAGTTCGAGCAGAAAATAAGCCGCAGGGAGGACGACGAATGAAAAGCGAGAGCGCAAGCTACAAGGCCGCGGGCGTGGACATCACTGCGGGCTACAGGGCCGTGGAGCTGATGAAAAAGCACGTGGCGCGCACCGTGACGCCCGGCGTCATAGGCGGGCTCGGCGGCTTCGGCGGGCTGTTCCGGCCCGACCTCGCGGGCATGAAGGCCCCCGTGCTCGTCTCCGGCACGGACGGCGTGGGCACCAAGCTCAAGATCGCCTTCCTCATGGACAAGCACGATACCGTGGGCATAGACTGCGTCGCCATGTGCGTCAACGACGTCGTCTGCTCCGGCGCCGCGCCGCTCTTCTTCCTCGACTACATCGCCTGCGGCAAGAACGTGCCGGAGCGCATAGCCGACATCGTCGCGGGCGTGGCCGAGGGCTGCGTCCAGGCCGGGGCCGCCCTCGTCGGCGGCGAGACCGCCGAGATGCCGGGCTTCTACCCCGAGGACGAGTACGACCTCGCGGGTTTCACCGTCGGCCTCGTGGACGAGGAGCGCATACTCGCGAGCTCCGCCATGCGCGAGGGCGACGCGCTCATCGCCATGCCCTCCTCCGGCGTACACTCGAACGGCTTTTCCCTCGTGCGCCGCATCTTCGACGTGGAGAGCGGCTCCCTCGAGCGCTATGAGCCGGAGCTCGGCCGCACCCTCGGCGAGGCGCTGCTCGAGCCCACTAGAATATATGTAAAGCCTGTTCTCTCAATGCTCAGCGCCGCGCGGGTCTCGGCCATCAGCCACATCACCGGCGGCGGCTTCTATGAGAACATCCCCCGCGCCCTCGCCCCCGGCTTCACGGCGCGGATAGAGAAGGCGAAGATACAGACCCCGCCCCTCTTCGACCTCATCGCCCGCACCGGGAACATCCCGGAGCGCGACATGTTCAACACCTTCAACATGGGCGTCGGCATGCTGGCCGTCGTGGCCTCCGAGGACGCCGACGCGGCCGTCGCGGCGCTGCGCTCAAGCGGCGTCGAGGCCTATATCTGCGGCGAGACCGTGCGCGGGGAAGGCGGCGTGGAGCTATGGTAAAGACGGCGGTGCTCGTCTCAGGCGGGGGCACCAACCTCCAGGCGCTCATAGACGCCTCGGCGCGCGGCGAGATGCCGGACGTGGAGCTCGCCCTCGTCGTCTCGAACAACTCCGGGGCCTATGCGCTCGAGCGCGCCAAAGCCGCCGGCATACGCGCGGAATACCTTGAAAAGACCGGCTTTGAGGACCGGCTGGGCGCCCTGCTGGACGAGGAGGGCGTCGGCCTTGTCATCCTCGCGGGGTTCTTGAGAATACTCAGCGAGGAGTTCACCCGGCGCTGGGCCGGGCGCATCATAAACATCCACCCGAGCCTCATCCCCTCCTTCTGCGGCCCCGGCTACTACGGGCTGCACGTCCACGAGGCGGCCCTCGCGCGCGGCGTGAAGGTCACGGGCGCGACGGTGCATTTTGTGAACGAGATCCCCGACGGGGGAGAGATAATAGCCCAGAAAGCCGTCGCGGTCGAGCCCGGCGACACGCCGGAAGTGCTGCAGCGGCGCGTCATGGAGCAGGCGGAGTGGAAGCTGCTGCCCGAGGCCGCCCAGCGCGTGGCCTCCTCACTTGAAAGGAGCGGAAAACAGTGACGGACCTCTTTGAATATCTCCTTGCGCGGCCCTATCCCGGCCGCGGCATAATGCTCGGCACCACGCCCTCCGGCAAGACCGCCGCGGCGTACTTCATCATGGGCCGGAGCGAGAATAGCCGCAACCGCGTCTTTGAAAAGACCGAAGACGGCATACGCACCCGCGCCCACGACGAGGCGAAGATGACGGACCCGAGCCTCATCATCTACCACCCCGTCCGCCGCACGGAGCGCGGCCTCATCGTCACGAACGGCGACCAGACGGACACCATCCGCGACGGCCACGGCTTTGTCGCCGCGCTGCGCACGCGCACCTTCGAGCCCGACGCGCCCAACTGGACGCCGCGCATCTCCGGTCTCCTCGGCGGCGACGGGAGCTATAAGCTCTCCATCCTCCGCGCGGCTGACCCCGAGGGGCAGCGCTGCATCCGCTGCTTCTACGAGTACGAGCCCGCCCCCGGCGAGGGCCGCTTCATCAGCACCTACGAGGGCTTCGGCTCGCCCCTGCCCAGCTTCTCCGGCGAGCCCGTGGCCGTTGAGGTCCCCGAGCTCGGCGCGATGGAGCTCGCCCGGCGCATCTGGAGCGCGCTCAACGAGGCGAACCGCGTCTCGCTCTACACCTGCGTGGACGGCGTCGAGGCCATCATAAACGAGTATGAGGAGGAAGCGTAAATGAAGGAAATCGAGCTCAAATACGGCTGCAACCCCAACCAGAAGCCCGCAAAGATCTTCATGTCCGACGGCGGCGACCTGCCCGTCGAGGTGCTGAACGGCCGCCCGGGCTACATCAACTTCATGGACGCGCTCAACTCCTGGCAGCTGGTCCGCGCCCTGCGCCGCGCCACCGGCAGACCCGCCGCGGCGAGCTTCAAGCACGTCTCGCCCGCGGGCGCGGCCCTCGCCTCCACGCTCACCGACGAGGACCGGCGCGCCTTCTTCGCCGAGGGCGACCTCTCGCCCATAGCCACCGCCTACGCCCGCGCCCGCGGAGCGGACCGCCTCTGCTCCTACGGCGACTGGGCGGCGCTCTCCGACGTCTGCGACGAGACGGCGGCCCGCCTGCTCCTGCCCGAGGTCTCCGACGGCATCATCGCCCCCGGCTACACGCCCGAGGCGCTGGAGGTCCTCCGCCAGAAGCGCAAGGGCGGTTACAACGTCGTGAAGATCGACCCCGACTACGAGCCCAAGCCCATAGAGCAGCGCGACATCTTCGGCATCCGTTTTGAGCAGGGCTACAACTCCCTGCCCATCACCCGCGAGTGCCTCGGCAACATCGTTACGGCGAACAAGGCCCTCACCGAGAGCGCCGTGGACGACCTGCTCCTCGCGCTTATCACGCTCAAGTACACGCAGTCGAACTCCGTCTGCTATGTCCAGGGCGGCCAGACCGTCGGCGTCGGCGCCGGCCAGCAGAGCCGCATCCACTGCACCCGCCTCGCCGGCGACAAGGCCGATTTCTGGCATCTGCGCCGCCACCCGAAGGTGCTCGGGCTCAGCTTCGACCCCTCGCTCAAGCGCGCCGAGCGCGACAACGAGATCGACCGCTTCATCCGCGAGGAGCTCTCCGCCGAGGAAAAGCGCGAGTGGCTCGCCAAGGTCACGGACGTGGCCCTCGGCTCCGACGCCTTCTTCCCCTTCGGCGACAACATCGAGCGCGCGGCCCAGAGCGGCGTAAAATACGTCGCGGAGCCCGGCGGCTCCATCCGCGACGACAACGTCATCGAGACCGCCGACAAATACGGCATGGTAATGTGCTTCACGGGGATTAGACTCTTCCATCATTGAGCAGAATATGGGGGAAACCCCGGCGAGGGTTTCCCCCAAACCCCTTTCCTGCGCTTGATGAGCAATAAGAATTTCGCCCGCTGCGGCGGGCGACCAGGGGCGCGGCCCCTGGACGGCGCCCGCTTTTTTGTAAAAAAGCGGGGCAAAA
>UQYT01000019.1 GCA_900545405.1 uncultured Eubacteriales bacterium
TAACTTCATTCTACCAGGGGCCTGTATGAACTTCTTTTTATCCCCCTAAAGTGTTGCACTTGATAGTATAATTCACCGGTGAAAAAAAGTCCGCCCCGCAGTATGCGGGGCGGACATCATTCTATCTTACGCGAGCTCGCGTCCCATGAGGACGCCCATGGCGGAGGCCATCATGAGGCCGCGGGTCCAGCCGGAGGAGTCGCCCAGGGCATGGAGGCCGGGGACATTGGTGTTGAAGCTGGTGTCCATCTTGACCTTGTTGGAGTAGAACTTCAGCTCAGGGGAATACAGCAGCGTCTCGTAGGATGCGAAGCCGGGGACGACTTCGTCCATGGACTTGATGAAGTTGATGATGTTTATCATCGCGCGGTAAGGCATGGCGGCGGTGATGTCGCCCGCGACGGCGTCCACCAGGGTGGGACGGACGTTGGAGTAGGCCAGCTCCTTCTCCCAGGTGCGCTTGCCGTCGAGTATGTCGCCGAAGCGCTGGACAAGGATGTGGCCGTTGGCCAGCATGTTGGTCAGCTCGCCGACCTTCTGCGCGTAGGCGATGGGCTGGTTGAAGGGCACGGAGAAGTTGTGCGAGCAGAGGATGGCGACGTTGGTGTTCGGGCTCTTGAGGTCGGCGCCCTTGAAGGCGTGGCCGTTGACGACGGCGAGGTCGTTGTCGTAGTTCTCCTGGCTCACGACGCCGCCGGGGTTCTGGCAGAAGGTGCGGACCTTGTTCTTGAAGGGCTTCGGGTAGCCGATGAGCTTGGACTCATAGAGGACGTCGTTTATCTCCTCCATGATCTCGTTCCTGACCTCGACGCGGACGCCGATATCGACGGTGCTGGGCTGGTGCTCCACGCCGTGCTCGGAGCAAATCTTCTCCAGCCAGTCCGCGCCGCGGCGGCCGGTGGCGACGACGGTGTGCTCCGCGCGGATCTCAAAGTCCTTCTTGCCGTCCGTGAGGTACACGCCGCGGCAGACGTCGCCCTCCATGATGAGGTCGCGGCACTCGGTGTCGAAGTACATCTCGACGCCGTGGTCCATGAGGTAGTGCTCTATGCCGAGGTAGACGTCGTGCGCCTTCTCGGTGCCCATGTGGCGGATGGGGCAGTCCACGAGCTTGAGTCCGGCCTTGATGGCGCGGGCGCGGATGCGGCGGACCTTCTCCTCGTTGCCGATGCCCTCGATGTGCTCGTCGGCGCCGAACTCGAGGTAGATCTTGTCGGCGTAGTCGATGGTCTCCTGGGCCAGGCGCTCGCCAATGAGCGTGGGCAGGTCGCCGCCGACCTCACAGGCCAGGGAGAGCTTGCCGTCCGAGAACGCGCCCGCGCCGGAAAAGCCCGTGGTGATATGGCAGACGGGCTTGCAGTTCATGCAGACGCCGGTCTTGGCCTTGGGGCAGCTGCGCTTTTCAAGGGCGCGGCCTTTCTCGACCATCACTATCTTCTTCTTGCTGCCCCGGCGCAGCATCTCGAGCGCCGTGAATATACCGGCAGGTCCCGCGCCGACGATGACGACATCTGCATTCATTGATAATAACCTCCAGACACAAAAACAGCACGCTGAAAAGCGTGCTAAAAAATACGGTCGTTGTGGGCCATCTTCGGCAAAGCCGAAGATGGCCTGGAGCGGGCAACGAGATTCGAACTCGCTACCTCCACCTTGGCAAGGTGGCGCTCTGCCAAATGAGCTATGCCCGCAAAACGTTTGTTATTTTAGCACGTTTATGAAATTTGTCAAGGGCTTTGTGAATTTTCCGCATCCGGCTCTGCCGAGGGGCTCGGGCTGGGGCTGACGGCGTCCGGGCTGGTCTCGGGATCGGGCTCCGAGGGCTCCTCCGTCAGCGCGGAATAGGACAGGCTGCCGTCGCACTGGGGATAGCGCTCGTTGTCCCACCAGTAGTGGCCCCACATATCGGAGTCGCTGATGAGGAAGGTCCCCGCGAGGCCGAGCTCCGCCGCGGCGCTGACGTCCACATGGTAGCTCGCGCCGTCCACGGTTATGATGTTCCAGTAGTGCTCCGCGCGGTCGAGCCGGCCGGAGACGACCAGGCACTCCACGCCGACCTTGTCGCACAGCGCCTTGAAGGCCAGGGCCATGCCCTCGCTGTTTGCCTTGCCGAGGTGCACGGCGTCCCAGAAGGTGTTCCCCGCCTCTGCGTCCGAGCGGCAGGACTCCATGATGACCGTGGCCGCCTGGAGCGCACGGTAGGCCGAGCCCTTCGCCGTCACGCGCGCGGCCAGCTCCTCCAGGTCGCCCTCGAGGATGTCCTTGCGGGAGCTGAGCGTGGGCGAGCTCGCGCCGTAGTCAAGGCTTATCTCGTATATGCGCTGCAATCCGCCGCCGGTGTACATGGTGACGTCCGCCACGGGGCGGTTCACGCAGGAGAGCGGGTCGGCAAAATACGCCTCGGTCACGTAGTCCGCCACCTCGGCCTCGCTTGCACCGGAGGCGTTCACCATGACGACCAGGCCGGTGCTCATCTCGTCGAGCGCGGCGCTGATGGCGTCGTTGAGGCCGCTGACCGTGCCGGTGCTGACGATGGCGTCCAGCTCCTCGGCCGTGTGCAGGTAGTAGATGAACACCTCGGCCTCATAATAGCTCACGAGGCGGTCGAGGTCATAGGAGATGTAGTCCACGGCGTAGGCGGCGAGGGCGGTCTCGCTCCTAACGTCGTTGCAGGCGGAGGCGAGGTCGTCGCGGATGTTCTCGCCGTCGTAGCCGCTGAAGTCCAGCGAGCCGCGCTCCTCGTGTGCGGTGACCAGCTTGTTGATGGCCAGCTTGAGCTCGAGATAGTTCTGCACCGCGACGGTGCCCTCCGGCTGCTGGGGCGAGGCGGTGGACTCGGCGTAGTCCTCTATGGTGAGGTACTCCTGGTCGAAGATGGAGGCGCAGCCGCTCAGCGGCGCCGCGAGCGCCGCGAGGACCAGTATTGCTGCAAGCGCCCTTTTCACGGCCGCGCCTCCCCTCAAGAAATCAGTAGCCGAGCTCCTCGTTGATGATGACGACCTCTATCGGCATGCCCATCATCGGCTCCATGAGCATGGACACGCCGCGGCAGATGCGGTCCGCGCTGCGGCAGTCGTAGCACTTGAGCTCGCCCTTGACGCAGGGGGTGTCCTTGCCGAACCTGCGCGCGTTGAGCGGAGCGGCGACATTCCGCGCACGCCAGAAGGCCTTCTCCACGTCGGGACACACCTTATTCACGCCCGCGACGATGTAGACCTTCTCGTGGCCGTAGAGGTTGGAGGCCACGCGGTTGCCCGCGCCGTCTATGTTTATGATCTCGCCCGTCTCGGCTATGCCGTTGGCGCTGGAGACGTATATCTGGGCCTTGGCCGCCCTAGCGCGCGCCTCGTTCGGCTCGGTCTTCCAGTGCCAGGCCACGTCCGCGGCCTTGCCCTGCAGCTTCTCGTAGAGTCCGATGGCCTCGACGGTCTTGCTGCCGCCGATGCCGACGGTCTTGCCCGCGAGCTGCTCCGTCAGGTAGTCCGCCGCCTCCGCGCCGGTCTCAAAATAGCGGAACGTGAAGCCGCGCCCCTCGAGGCTCTTTTTGAGTTTTTCGATGTCCATTGTCTATCTCCTTTCTCAGTTCTCCTCCGATATATCGCCGAAGCCGTTGCCGTAGACGTTCTTCGCCTCCGTCACTATGAGGAAGGCGTGGGTGTCTATGGACTTGATTATGCGCCGCACGTCCATGATCTGGTGCTTTTTGATGACGCAGAGGATGACGTTCTTGGCCTTGCCGGTGTAGGCGCCCTCGCCGTGCAGCAGCGTGACGCCGCGGCCGAGCGTGGCGGTGATGGCGTTTTTGAGCTTGTCGCTCTCGTCGCTGATGATGTAGCAGACCTTCGACGTGCCCATGCCGTAGAGCACGAGGTCGATTACGCGGGTGACGATGAACATGCCGATGATGGCGTACATCGCCGCCTCGTACTGGTTGAAGATGAGCGCGAAGGCCGCGATTATGATGACGTCCAGGATGAGGATTATGGTGCCGAAGTTGATGTAGGGGTACTTCCGGCGCACGAACTTGGCCACGATGTCTATGCCGCCCGTAGTGTCGCCCGCGCGGTAGATGAGACCGAGGCCCAGGCCGTAGATGACGCCGCCGTAGATGGCCGCGAGCAGCAGATTGTCCGTGACCGAGATGGGGATGAGGGCGAAAACGTCCATCAGCACCGAGGAGAGCATCGTCGCCACGAAGGAGCCGACGATGAACTTCAGTCCGAAGGCGCGCCAGGCCAGGATGAACAGCGGGATGTTTATCACGATGTTGATGACGCCGACGGGGATCTCCGTCAGGTAGTTGATTATCATCGCGATACCGGTGACGCCGCCGGCGATGATGTCGTTGGGGTAGTAGAAAAACCGAAAGCCGGCCGCGTAGATGACGGAGCCTACCACTATCAGGGCGTATTCCTGCAGATAGTCCTTGAACGTCTTAGAGTGCAGCATATCATTCCTCCAACAGAGAAAGCTGTTTTTCTCCCCTGTCCTCGTCCCGGAGCAGCGCGCCGGCGGCGGGAAGGCTGCGGACGCGGTAGCGGGAGAGGTTCTTGATGCCCGTCTCATGCAGCGGCCGGGCCCCGCTCAGCTTGTATTTCGGCTTCATCGTCATTACCGCCACGCCCTGGGTCGAGCGCGAGGTCTTGGGCGCGAGCAGCGCGCTGCTGAAGATGATGGCGCGCCCCTCCGTGGAGAACGCGGCGATCTCCAGCTCCTCCGTGAGCTGGAGGATGCAGACCAGCGGGCTCTTGTCGGAATAGGCGTTCAGCAGCTTTTTGCGGTTGGTCTTGGTCTCGTAGGCCGAGAGCGTGAGGCGCGCGGCCTTGCCGTTTTCAAAGAAGAGCAGCAGCTGGCCCGTGTAATCGCCGGGGTCGATGACCTGCAGCACGCGCTCGCCCTCGTCCATACCCAGCTTGCCGGGCAGGTACACGCCGAGCAGCGAGGCCTTGGAGTCCTCGAAGTCCGCAAGGCGGGTCTTGTACACCTGCTGCCGGTCCGTGAACACCAGGAGCTCCGAGCGGTTCGCAGCGTCGAACTCCTCCGCAGGGCCGTCGCCCTCCTTGTACTTCTGCTCGCCGGACATGCGCAGGGACTGCGGCGTTATCTTCTTGAGGTAGCCCTCCCGCGAGACGAACACGCGGACCGGGTAGTCCTCCACCGGCTCCTCGTCCATGTCCTCGGGCAGCTCGTCGGCGTAGACTATGCCCGTGTGCCGGGGCGAGGGGTAGTCCTTTATTATCCGCTCCAGCTCCTTGACGATGATGTTCAGGAGCTTGCGGCGGCTCTGCAGCGTGGCCTCCAGCTCGGCGATGTCGCGCTCAAGCTGCTCCGTCTCCGCCGTGCGCTTGAGGATGTACTCGCGGTTTATGTTGCGCAGCTTTATCTCCGCCACGAACTCGGCCTGGGTCTTGTCGATGCCGAAGCCGGCCATGAGGTTCGGCACGACGTCGGCCTCGCGCTCCGTGTTGCGGATGATGTCTATGGCCTTGTCGATGTCGAGCAGTATCTTGCCGAGGCCCTTGAGGAGGTGCAGCTTCTCCTGCTTGCGGCTGAGGTCGAAGTAGACGCGCCGCTTGACGCAGTCGAGCCTCCAGGCCGTCCACTCACCGAGTATCTCGCGCACGCCCATGACCTTCGGCGTGCCCGCGATGAGGATGTTGAAGTTGCAGGCAAAGGAGTCCATCAGCGGCGTGGACTTGAAGAGCTTTGCCATGAGCTTTTCCGGGTCGGCGCCGCGCTTGAGGTCGATGGCGAGCTTCAGGCCGCCGAGGTCGGTCTCGTCGCGCATGTCGGAGATCTCCTTGACCTTGCCCGCCTTCACCAGCTCCGCGACCTTGTCCATGACGGCCTCGGCTGTGGCGGTGTAGGGTATCTCGTAGATCTCTATGACGTTCTCCTTGGCGTCATACCGCCAGCGGGAGCGGACCTTGAAGCTGCCGCGGCCGGTGCGGTATATCTCCTCCATGACGCCGGGCTCCATGATTATCTCGCCGCCCGTGGGGAAATCCGGGGCGGGCAGGGTCGCCATGAGGTCGCACTCCGGGTCGCGGATGTAGCTTATCGCGGTCTCGCAGACCTCGGTGAGGTTGAAGCCGCAGATCTGGCTGGCCATGCCGACGGCTATGCCGGTGTTAGCAGAGACGAGCACGTTGGGAAAGGCCGTGGGCAGCAGTGTCGGCTCCTTCATCTTGCCGTCGTAGTTGTCCACGAAGTCGACCGTGTCCTTGTCTATGTCCCGGAATATGTCGGCGCAGATGGGGGCCAGCTTGGCCTCCGTGTACCTCGAGGCGGCGTAGGACATGTCGCGTGAATACACCTTGCCGAAGTTGCCCTTGGAGTCCACGAAGGGCGTGTTCAGCGCCTCACAGCCCTTGGTGAGGCGCACCATAGTCTCATATATGGCCGCGTCGCCGTGGGGGTTGAGCTTCATGGTCTGGCCGACGATGTTGGCCGACTTGGTCCGCGAGCCGGTGAGCAGGCCCATCTTGTACATGGTGTAGAGCAGCTTGCGGTGAGAGGGCTTGAAGCCGTCTATCTCGGGTATGGCGCGGGAGACAATGACGCTCATGGCGTAGGGCATGTAGTTCGTCTCCAGCGTCTCGGTTATGGGCTGCTCGAGCACCTCGGCGCGCAGGCCCATCACGTTTTCGTTGGTAACTTTTTTGCTTTCCGGCTCCTGAGCCGGTTTCTTTCGAGCCATTTACTTCTTTCCGCCCTTGCCTTTTTTCTTCTTGCCGGTCTCAAGGTCGCGCCCGCAGTGGGGGCACTCCTTGATGCTGAACAGCTTTTTGATGATGAGTCCGCCGCACCAGGGGCAGCGGCTCCACTTGAGCACCACGGCCATGGTGAACAGCAGCACGACCACGGCCCAGACGGCCATGCTCGAGGCCTGAGGCGACGACGGCTCCATGCCGAACATGCCGATGAGGCACAGCAGGACCGAGAGCAGCAGGCCTATGACGGTGATTTTCTTGACTGTATTGAGCTTCATTGCCGGGCCCCCTTATGATATGTCGGCGAGGTCGAGATACTGACTGCCGAATTCGGATATGTGCTGCTTTCTGCCGCTGAGATTGTCGCCGAGCAGCAGGTCGAACATCTCCGCGGTGCGCTCCACGTCCTCGGGCATGACGCGGATGAGCCTCCTGGTCTCCGGGTTCATGGTGGTGAGCCACATCATGTCCGGGTCGTTCTCGCCGAGGCCTTTGGAGCGGTTTATGGCCGCCTTGGCGCCGCCGAGCTCCTCCACGATCTCGGCCTTCTCGCGGTCCGAGTACGCGAACCAGGTCTTGCCGCCGGACTCTATCTCGTAGAGCGGCGACTCCGCGATATACACCAGCCCCTCGCGTATGAGCGTGGGCGCGAGGCGGTAGAGCATCGTGAGGATGAGCGTGCGGATCTGGAAGCCGTCCACGTCCGCGTCGGTGCAGATGATTATCTTGCTCCAGCGCAGGCTCTCCAGCTCGAAGGCGGGCAGCTCCTTGGCGTGCTTGGGCACCTCCACGCCGCAGCCGAGGACCTTGATGAGGTCGGTTATTATCTCGCTTTTGAAGATGCGGCCGTAGTCGGCCTTGAGGCAGTTGAGTATCTTGCCGCGCACTGGCATGATGCCCTGGAACTCCGCGTCCCGACTGAGCTTGCAGGCGCCGAGGGCGCTGTCGCCCTCCACGATGTATATCTCGCGCCGCGAGACGTCGCGGCTGCGGCAGTCCACGAACTTCTGCACGCGGTTGGAGATGTCCATGCTGCCCGTGAGCTTTTTCTTGATGTTAAGGCGGGCCTTTTCCGCCTGCTCGCGGCTGCGCTTGTTTATGAGCACCTGGTCGGCCACGCGGTCGGCCTCCGCCTTGTGCTCGATGAAGTACACCTCCAGCTGGGAGCGGAGGAACTCCGTCATCGCCTCCTGGATGAAGCGGTTCGTGATGGCCTTCTTGGTCTGGTTCTCATAGGAGGTCTGGGTCGAGAAGCAGTTCGTCACCAGCACGAGGCAGTCCGCCACGTCCTGAAAGCTTATCTTGCTCTCGTTTTTCTGATACTTTCCCACCTTCTTGATGTAGCCGTCCACGGCGCTGACGAAGGCGCTCTTTGCGGCCTTCTCCGGCGCGCCGCCGTGCTCGAGGAAGGAGCTGTTGTGGTAATACTCGATGGCGTTGACCTTGTTCGAGAAGCAAAACGCCGCCGAGAGCTTGACCTTGTACTCGGGCTTGTCCGCGCGGTCCCGGCCCTTGCGCTCGGCCTGGATGAAGCAGGGCGTGGAGAGCGTCTCCTCCCCCGCTATCTCCGCGACGTAGTCGAGGATGCCGTTTTCGTAGAGGAAGTCCGTCGTCTCAAACTTGCCCGCGGCTATCTCGTTTTTGAGCCGGAAGGTGACACCCGCGTTGACCACGGCCTGGCGCTTGAGCGTGGCGGTGTAGTACTCGAGCGGGATGTCTATGTCCGTGAAGACCTCGAGGTCCGGCCGCCAGCGGATGTCCGTGCCGGTCTTTTTGCGGTCAGTCGGCTCCTCGGTCATCTTGCCCTTTATGCGGCCCTTTTCAAAGTGGAGCGTGTATTTCTTGCCGTCGCGCCGGACGACGACGTCCATGTACTCGGACGAGTACTGCGTCGCGCAGGTGCCGAGGCCGTTGAGGCCCAGAGAATACTCGTAGTCGCCGCCCTCGTTGTTGCGGTATTTGCCGCCGGCGTAGAGCTCGCAGAACACGAGCTCCCAGTTGTATTTCTTCTCGGCCTGGTTCCAGTCCACGGGGCAGCCGCGGCCGAAGTCCTCGCACTCGATGCTCTTGTCGAGATAGCGCGTCAGTGTTATAATGCTGCCATTGCCCGCGCGGGCCTCGTCGATGGAGTTCGACAGGATCTCGAACACCGCGTGCTCGCAGCCCTCGAGCCCGTCCGAGCCGAAGATCACCGCAGGCCGTTTCCTGACCCTGTCCTCGCCCTTGAGCTGGGATATGCTCTCGTTGCCGTAGGACTCGGGAGTGTTTCTTGCCATTTGCAGTTTTTCCCTCACTAAATCAATATGTTGTAGCGCAAAATTGCATAATTTTACTTATATAGTATATCCCACCCGCCCCTAAATTGCAAGAAAAAAAGCGGGGCTGCGCTTTTGCGCCTCCCCGCCGCGCCGTCTCCGGCGCAGCTTCTGCTTCGCCTTTGCGGCACTTGACTTCATTCTCTCGCGTGTTGGGGCCTGCGCTTATCCCGCTCCGGGAACAAGGCTTACGGCTCCTTCCGGCAGCCCGCTTTCATGCGGACGGCCATTCGCCTCATGGTGCTTTTGCGCACCGGCACCGGCCTTGGGTTTTTTCTCTCTCGCCCTGCCGGACCGCTCTCTTTTGAAGTCCGAGTCTAGTATGGCACCGGAGCGGCGGCGTATTACAAGAAGTTTTTGGCCTTTTCGGTTAAAATTCTCTTGAGCTGAATACAATATGGACAAGGGAGTGTGATATACTTGTCCAAACGTTCAAGAGAAGCCAAGGCCCGCAAGGCCGAGGTCAAGAAGGCCGTGGAGGAGCTCGACTCCATCCGCTGCCAGCTCGGCGAGAGCTACGTCAAATTCAACAACGTGACCGACCCCTCCGCGCTCGACACCTGCATCTACGAGATAAGCGCCCTGAAGGCGAAGTACAACTACGCGGTGAGGAACCTGAAATCCTATTTTCTCTGATAAGGAGGGCATGAAATGCCGCCGACCGCATCCATCATTACAATAGTCATCTGCGCCCTGCTGCTGTATTTGCTGCTGAAGATAATCAAGCTGCCGATAAAACTCCTCTTCAAGCTGCTGCTGAACATGCTCAGCGGGCTGGTGCTGCTCTTTGTGTTCAACTTCATCGGCGGCTTTTTCGACTTCTCACTCGGCATGAACGCCACGAACGCCCTCGTGGCCGGGGTCCTGGGCATACCGGGCCTCGTGCTGCTGGTGCTCATCAAGGTGTTCATGTGAGTACATAAAAAGACGGCGGACACGAAAGACGTGTCCGCCGCTTTTATTTTTTCAAAACAGGGTCATCTGGCTCTCCTCGGGCATCTCGCCGAGGGCGCCTACGGCCTTGAGCTGCTCTATATGCGCCTGGCTGACCTTGGGGCAGGCCATGGAGAGCTCCTCCACCGAGATGAAGCGCCGGCCGCCCGTGCGGCAGTTCATGAGGTCGTTCGCCGCCGCGGCGCCGAGGCCGGAGATGGCCACGAAGGGCGGGCGCAGCCGCTTTTCGTCCACGACGAGGAACTTTGTCGCGTCGCACTCGTAGAGGTCCATGGGCGCAAATTCGAAGCCGCGCATGTAGAACTCGTAAACAGCCTCCAGCGTGGTCAGGAGGTCGTCCTCCTTGGCCGTGGCGTCGCTCTTGGCGCGTATCTCGTTAATCTTGCGCCGCACGAAGTCCTTGCCCTTGAGCATCATGCCGGCGTCGAAGGCGTCCTTCTGGCTGCGGCGGTAGAAGTAGGCGCTGTAAAATTGCAGCGGCTTGTGGACCTTGAACCACGCTATGCGGAATGCCATCATGACGTAGGCCACGGCGTGCGCCTTCGGGAAGAGGTACTTTATCTTGCGGCAGGAGCCGATGTACCAGTCCGGCACGCCCGCGTCGTGCATCTCGGCCTCGGCGCCCTCGGGCAGGCCGCGGCCCTTTCGGACGGACTCCATTATCTTGAAGGAGCGCTTGTCCGGCATGCCCTTGGAGATGAGGTAGAGCATGATGTCGTCGCGGCAGCCTATCGTGTCGTTGACGGTGGCGGTGCCGCTCAAGATGAGGTCCTTGGCGTTGCCCAGCCACACGTCCGTGCCGTGGGAGAAGCCCGAGAGGCGCACCAGCGTGTCGAACTGCTCCGGCTGCGTGTCCACCAGCATCTGGCGAGTGAAGCCCGTGCCGAACTCCGGGATGCCGATGGTGCCGGTCTTGCCGATGATGGGGTCGTCGTCGCCGAGGCCCAGCGGCTCCGGCGTCTTGAAGATGCGCCGCGTCTCCGGGTCGTCCAGCGGGATGGTGCGGACGTTCACGCCCGTCATGTCCTCGAGCATCTTGAGCATGGTCGGGTCATCGTGGCCCAGCTCGTCTAGCTTGAGGAGGTTGGCCTCCATGCTGTGATACTCGAAGTGGGTCGTGATTATGCCGCTGTCCGGGTCGTCGGCCGGGTGCTGCACGGGGCAGAAGTCCTCCACCTCCATGTCCTGCGGGATGACGACGAGGCCGCCGGGGTGCTGGCCCGTCGTGCGCTTGACGCCGACGAGGCCGAGGGCGAGGCGGCTCTCCTCCGCCTTGGAGACCTTCAGCCCGCGCTCTTCGAGGTACTTGAGCACATAGCCGTAGGCCGTCTTTTCCGCCAGCGTGCCTATCGTGCCCGCGCGGAAGACGTGGTCGGAGCCGAAGAGTTCTTCCGTGTATTTGTGAGCCCGGGCCTGGTATTCGCCCGAGAAATTGAGGTCGATATCCGGGACCTTGTCGCCGCCGAAGCCGAGGAAGGTCTCAAAGGGGATGTCAAAGCCCTCTTTTTTCATCTTCGTGCCGCACTCGGGGCAGTCCTTGTCGGGCATGTCCGCGCCACAGCCGAAGCCCGCGCCGGAGTCGAAGTCCGTGTAGTGGCAGTTCGGGCAGACGTAGTGCGGCGGGAGCGAGTTGACCTCCGTGATGCCGGACATGTAGGCCACGATGGAGGAGCCGACGCTGCCTCGGCTGCCGACGAGGTAGCCGTGAGCGTTCGAGTCCGCGACCAGCTTCTGAGCCGACATGTATATGACGTCGTAGTGCCGGGAGAGGATGTCGCCCAGCTCGGTCTCGACGCGCTTTTTGACGATGTCGGGCGGGTTTTCGCCGTATATCTCGGTCATGCGGCCGTAGACCAGGTCCTTCAATATCTCCGCCGAGTTTTCGATCTTCGGCGGGAAGAGGCCGTCGGGCAGGAGCTGGATGTCCTCGCACATGTCCGCTATCTTGTTCGTGTTCGTGACCACGGCGTCGTAGCAGGCGCGCTGGCCGAGATATGCGAACTCCGCGAGCATGTCGTCCGTCGTGCGGTAATAGAGCGGGTTCTCGCGGTCGGCGTCGGAGAACTTTTTGGCGGCCTGGAGAATGCGGCGGTAAATCTCGTCCTTGGGGTCGAGGAAGTGGACGTCGCCGGTCGCGACCAGCGGTTTTTCCAGCTCGGCGGCGAGGCGCGCCACGCGGCGGTTGAGGTCGCGCAGGCCCTCGTCGTCGCGCACCGTGCCGTTTTCCACGAGGAAGCGGTTGTTCGCGATGGGCATGACCTCTATGTAGTCGTAGAACGAGGCTATCTTCTTGAGCTCCGCGTTCGGCGCGCCGCGCAGCACGGCGTCGAACACCTCGCCCGCCTCGCAGGCGGAGCCTATGAGCAGCCCCTCACGGTGCCGCTCCAGCAGGCTGCGCGGGATTATCGGGTTGCGGTTGTAGTGCTTGAGGTAGGAGGCGGAGATGAGCTTGTAGAGGTTCTTGAGGCCCACCTTGTTGCGCACCAGCAGGCTGATGTGCCGCACCTTGCGCGTGCCCGCGCCCGAGAGCTTGCGCAGCACGCCGTCTATGTCCGAGACGCGCTCCGCGCCGTGGCTCTGGAGCATGGGGATGAACTTCTCCATCATGCGCGCGACGACCTCGGCGTCGTCAAAGGCACGGTGGTGGTTGAAGGCGGGCAGGCCCAGGTGCTTGCTGACGATGTCCAGCTTGTGGCGCTTGAGCTCAGGCAGCAGGCGCTGGGAAAGCACCAGCGTGTCGAGCACCACGGGCTCGAAGTATATGCCGCTCCGCTCGCAGGCGGCGGCCATGAAGCCGGTGTCGAAGCTCGCGTTGTGCGCGATTATGGGCCGGTCGCCCACGAAGTCGAGGAAGGCGCGCATGGCCTCCGCCTCGCTCGGCGCCCCGGCGACGTCGCTGTCGCGGATGCCGGTGAGCTCCGTGATGTTCGCGGGTATGGGCATCTTCGGGTCCACGAAGGTGCTGAACTTGTCGCGCACCTCGCCGCCCTTGAAGAGCACCGCGCCGATCTCGGTCAGGCGGTCCGTCACCGCGGAGAGGCCCGTGGTCTCCACGTCGAAGGCGACGAACTCGCAGTCGAGCAGGCTGTCGCACTTGCCGCGCACGGCGGGGCGCTCCTCCACGTCGTTTACGTAGTAGCCCTCGATGCCGTAGAGTATCTTGACGCCGTACTTCTTCCCCGCCTTGCTCATCTCGGGGAAGGCCTGGGCCGTGCCGTGGTCGGTGACGGCTATGGCCTTGTGCCCCCAGGCGGCGGCGCGCTGCACGGCCTTCGCCGGGTCGGTCAGCGCGTCAAGCGTCGAGTAGCGGGTGTGGAAGTGGAGCTCCACGCGCTTCTCCTCGGCGGTGTCCGGTCGCAGCTCGGCCTCGGACTCGATTATCGAGTAGGGCTCGATGACCATGTCGTTGTCAAACTTGTTGTATGTCGTCCGGCCTCGGACGATGAGCGTCGCGCCGGTCTTTATCTTGCCGAGGACGGCGGCGTCCTCACTCTTGTCGAAGAATTTGTTGATGCGGACGCTGCCGGTGTAGTCGGTCATGTCGAAGCTGAGCACCGAGGCGCCGCGCTTTTGTATCTCGCGGTTGTTGACGGCAAAGACCTCGCCCTTGACGACTACGGTGCCGCTCTCGAGGTTGAGCGTGGACATCTCCACCGGCTTGGGCTCCTTGAGCGCCTTGCCGAAGAGCACGCGGGAGGAGCTGCTCTTGCGCTCCGCCCCCTGGCGGGGGTAGTCCGCGGCGATGCGCACGTTGGCGAGGCCGAACACCTCGCAGAGCTCGTGCTCGAGCCCGCTCAGCTCCGCCGGGGCGGGGGCGCGGGTGAAGCGGGCCTCTATCTCCATCGTCCGCTCCGCGCGGTTGACCACGACGGAGCTGACCTCGGCCTTGTCGAGGCCGCCGCACATGTCGCCCAGCGCGGCGCAGTCCGGGAAGATCTCGAGGAAGCCTATGCAGCCCGCGCTCATTCGCCTTCCCCGCTTTCTATGAGCTCCATGAGCGCAGAACAGAGCTCGCTCTCGGGCACCTTGCGCACTATCTCGCCCTTCTTGAAGAGCAGACCGCAGCCCTTGCCGCCGGCGACGCCGTAATCGGCCTCGCGCGCCTCGCCCGGGCCGTTCACGACGCAGCCCATGACGGCGACGGTGATGTCCCAGTCCATGCCGCGGAGCTTGTCCTCCACCTCGTGGGCGAGGCCGATGAGGTCTATCTCCGTGCGCCCGCAGGTCGGGCAGGAGACAAAGCGCACTCCGCCCTTTTTGAGCCCCGCGGCCTTGAGTATCGCCACGCCCGCGCGCACCTCCTCCACAGGGTCGGCGGTGAGCGAGACGCGGATGGTGTCGCCTATGCCCTCCATGAGCAGCGTGCCGATGCCGACGGCGGACTTGATGACGCCGTTATAGGCCGTGCCCGTCTCCGTCACGCCCAGGTGCAGCGGATACGGCAGCTCCTGGGCCGCGAGGCGGTAGGCCGCCACGGTCAGCGCCGCGGACGAGGCCTTCATCGAGAGGCAGATGTCGTCAAAGCCGCAGTCGTTGAGCAGCTTTATGTGCCCCTTCGCGGACTCGAGCATCGCCTCCGCCGTCGGGTGGCCGTACTTGGCCAGCAGCGGCTTTTCCAGGCTGCCGCCGTTTACGCCTATGCGGATGGGTATGTTATGTAAACTGCACTCCCGCGCGACGGCGGCGACCTTGTCCGGCCCGCCGATGTTGCCGGGGTTGATGCGTATCTTGTCCGCGCCGCGCTGCGCCGCCTCGATGGCGAGCTTGTAGTCGAAGTGTATGTCGGCCACGATGGGCAGGGGCGAGCGCTCCTTTATGGCGGAGATGGCGCGGGCGGCGTCCATATCCGGCACGGCGAGGCGGACTATGTCGCAGCCCGCGGCGGCCAGGGCGCTTATCTGCCGGAGCGTGGCGTCCACGTCCTGGGTCTTGGTGCAGCACATGGACTGAACGGAAACAGGGGCGCCGCCTCCTATGGCGACGCCTCCTGCGTATATTCTCTTTGTCTTGTCTCTCGTTGTCATTTTATCAGCCTCGCAATATCGTTATACATGACGTATGCGGAAAGTCCCAGCAGCAGCACCATGCCCGCGGCGTGGACATAACCCTCGTAGCGCGCGGGGATGCGCCGCCTGGAGACGAGGTGCACCAGGCCGTTGAGGATGAGGAAGAACACCCTGCCGCCGTCGAGCGCGGGCAGGGGCAGCAGATTCATCACCGCGATGTTCACGGCTATGAACGCGCCGAGATAGGCGATGTCGGAGATGGCCATCTTCGTGGACTCCGCGCTCTGGCCGACGTCGTTAATCAGGTCGACTATGCCCACGGGGCCCGTGAGCTCGTCAACGCCCACAGCTCCCGCCACGAGGTCCGAGAGCGCGAACCAGACGGTGCGCACGAAGTCGAGCGTGTTGTACCACGAGTACTTCAGCGTGTTCCAGAGCGTCGCCTCCTCCACCGTGAAGGAGAAGCCGTACATGGGCGCGGTATAGCCCTCGTACTCCCTCGGCGTGAGGGTGAAGTTCTCGAGCTCCACCTTCTCACCGTCGCGGATGACGACGATGTCGTGCGTCTCGCCGCCGCGGGAGAGGATGGTGGTGACGTTGGAGGAGAAGTATATCCTGTGGCCGTCGATCTTGTAGATCTCGTCGCCGACCTGCAGGGCGTTCTCGCCCTCGTAGGGGCAGCCGTCCACGAAGCCGGAGATGACCGGCGAGTAGAAGCCCGCCGCGCTCGAGTAGATGATGAGCACGATAAGAAGGCCGAGCAGGAAGTTCATAAAGCTGCCGGCGACGAGGATTATGAACTTCTTCCAGCCGGGCTGGACGGTGAAGCTGCGCGGGTCGCCGGTGTCCTCGTCCTCGCCCTCCATGGCGCAGTAGCCGCCGATGGGCAGGCAGCGGAGGGAGTACAGCGTCTCGCCCCGGCGCTTTTTGAATATGGCCGGGCCCATGCCTATGGCAAACTCGTTGACCTTGACGCCCAGCAGCTTTGCGGCCGAGAAGTGGCCGAACTCGTGGATGGCGATGAGCACGCCGAAGAAGATGATCGCGAGGATGATATACATCAGAAAAAACGCTCCCTTACAAATGCGCGGGCCGCGGCGTCCGCCGCGAGGATGTCCTCAAGGGATGGCTCCGCAATGAAATCTATGCTGCCGAGAGCCGCGGCAACACAGTCATATATCTCATTATACCCAAGCCGGCGCGACAAAAACAGCGCCACCGCCGCCTCGTTCGCCGCGGACAGCACCGTCGGCGCCGTTCCGCCGCGTTTCGCGCAGTCCACAGCCAGCGCCAGGCAGGGCAGTTTTTCAAAGTCCGGCTTCAAAAAGTGCAGTCCGGCGAGGGCGGTGAGGTCGAGCCGCTCCGCCGCCGAGGGGCGGCGCTCCGGCCAGGTCAGCGCGTACTGGATGGGCAGCTCCATGTCCGCCACGCCCAGCTGGGCGATGACGGTGCCGTCGAGGAGCTCCACCGCCGAGTGGACCACGCTCTCCGGGTGTATGAGTATCTCGATGTCCTCCGGTCTGACCGCAAAGAGGTGCATGGCCTCTATGAATTCGAGGCCCTTGTTCATCATCGTGGCCGAATCGACGCTTATCTTGGCGCCCATGGACCAGTTCGGATGCTTCACGGCCATCTCGGGGGTGACGTCGGCTGTCTGCTCCCGGGTCCAGCCCCGGAAGGGGCCGCCGGAGCCGGTGAGCAGTATCTTTCTGAGCTCTCCGCGTCTGGCCGTTAGACACTGAAAAATCGCGGAATGTTCCGAGTCCACCGGCACTATCTCCGCGCCCATTTCCCGCGCGCGGGCCATGACCACCGTGCCCGCGCACACCAGCGTCTCCTTGTTGGCGAGGGCTATGCGGCGCTTTGCGTCGATGGCGGCCAGCGTGGGGCGCAGGCCCACCGAGCCGGAGACGGCGGTGACTACGCACTCGGCGCCCTCCCAGGTCGCGGCCTCTATGAGTCCCGCCTCGCCCGCCGGGCCGACGGTGACGTCCGTGCCCTGCAGCTCGGCGCGCAGCCGCTCGGCTGCGTCCGCGTCGAAGGCGGCGACGTACTCCGGGTGCAGGACCTTTATCTGCTCCATGAGCAGGCCTATATTCTTGTTAGTGGTGAGCGCCGCGGCGTGTATGCCCAGACGCTTGCAGACCTCGACGCTCTGGCGGCCTATGCTGCCGGTGGAGCCGAGGATCGCTGTGCTTTTTATCATCTTTTATCCCACCTCATGCGAAGAAGAAAAGGAGGAACAGCAGATACGCCGGGGACACGAAGAGCACGCTGTCGAACCTGTCGAGCACGCCGCCGTGGCCGGGGAAGATGGTGCCGTAGTCCTTGATGCCGAATTCACGCTTTATGACTGAGAAGCTCAGGTCGCCCAGCTGGCCGAAGAGGCTGCCGAGGACGCCCATTATGAGGATATTCGCCCAGCCGATGTCGAGATGCACCACCGCCCTGACGACGATGTGGAACACCGCCATGCCGACTATGCTGCCGGCAAAGCCGCCGATGCAGCCGGCCACGGTCTTGTTAGGGCTGACCGCCGGGGCGAGCTTGCGCTTGCCGAAGGCCCGGCCCGCAAAGAAGGCGCCGGTGTCGCTCATGAATGCGCCGACGAATGGCGCAAGCACCACGGCCGCCGAGAGGTCCCGGAGCATCGCGAGGCTGGCGAAGCCGAGGGGCAGCGCCAGCGCGCCGAAGAGCCCCGCCATGTCCGTTTTGAAGCTCACCGCGCCGGGCTTGCCGTGCGTCACTATGGCCGTCGCAAAGACGTAGACCACGGTGAGGAACACCCAGGCCATGATCGCCATGCCGTCGATTATGCCGTGGCCCGCGCAGAAGGCGAGCGCGCCGGAGGCGA
The DNA here is from genome assembly GCA_900545405.1 of uncultured Eubacteriales bacterium. Classification (GTDB taxonomy): domain Bacteria; phylum Bacillota; class Clostridia; order Oscillospirales; family Oscillospiraceae; genus Scatomorpha. The sequence goes on from UQYT01000019.1 coordinate 17,843, forward strand.
CGGTCAGCGGGGCGAGGCGCTTCCACTCCTCCCCGCCCACGGCGTGCATGAGCTCGTAGCAGCCCACCGCCGAGAGCAGCGCGCACATCGCCGCCGTGGCCCAGGCGGGGCACGCGAGGAGTATCAAAAGCAGTACGGGTATGCCTATGCCGGCGACTATGAGTCTCTGCTTCATTTCTTTATCCCACCAAACCTTCTGTCGCGCCGCCGGTATTCCTCCAGCGCCGCGTCTATGTCCCGCTCCGTGAAGTCCGGCCAGAGCACGTCGGTGAAGATGAGCTCCGAATACGCGGACTCCCACATCAGGAAGTTAGAGAGCCGCATCTCCCCGCCGGGGCGTATCACGAGGTCGGGGTTGGGTATGCCCGCCGAGAACATGTAGTTTGAAAAGCTCTCCTCGGTCAGCGGTCCGGCCTTTCCGGCCTTGTAGTCCTCGGCGTAGCGCATGGCCGCGCGGACTATCTCGTCCCGCCCGCCGTAGTTGAGGCAGACGTTGGCCTGAAAGCCCTCGTAGCGCGTGGAAATATCCGCCGTCTCGTCTATGAGCTCACGCAGCTCCGGCGAGAGGACGGCGGGGTCTCCGAGTATCTTGAGCTTTATGTGGTCGCGCTCCATGGTCTCCACGGACTCGCGCAGATACTTGCCGAGGAGGTTCATTATGGCGTCTATCTCCTCGCGCGGGCGCTTCCAGTTCTCGGTGGAGAAGGCGTACACCGTGAGGTATTCGATGCCTATGTTCTTGCAGTAGGTGGCGATGCGGCGGAAGGTCTCCGCGCCCGCCGCGTGGCCCGCGGTGCGGGGCAGGCCGCGCTTTTTGGCCCAGCGGCCGTTGCCGTCGAGTATGATGGCAATGTGGCGGGGGAGGCGGGTGCTGCCCGTCTCCTCCGCCTTTTTGGTTTTGAATATGCCCATTTTATATCTCGAAGAGCTCTTTTTCCTTCTTCTCGGAGATCTTTTCAATCTCCTTTATCCAGTCGTCGGTAAGCTTCTGCAGGTCCTTCTCGGCGATCTTGTAGTCGTCCTCGGTGATCTCGGAGGCCTTCTTCTGCGCCTTGAACTTGTCCATGGCGTCGCGGCGGATGTTGCGCACGGCGACCTTGGCGTCCTCGGTGTATTTCTTAACCTGCTTGACCAGCTCCTTGCGGCGCTCCTCGGTCAGCTGCGGGAACACCAGGCGGATGCTGCGCCCGTCGTTCTGAGGGTTGATGCCGAGGTCGGAGGCCAGGATGGCCTTCTCGATGGGCTTGAGCGTGGAGGAATCCCAGGGCTGGATGAGCAGGCTCCGGGGGTCGGGGGTCGAGATGGTGGCTATCTGCTGGATGGGCGTCGGGGTGCCGTAGTAGTCGACCTGGATCTGGTCCAGTACGCCGGCGTTGGCCCTGCCAGCGCGCACGGAGGCGAAGCTCACACCGAGCAGCTCCGAGGTCTTTTTCATTTTCGCTTCAAATTCTTCATAACCGGTGGCCATGTTCATTCCTCCTGTTTATTTTTTTACTACCGTGCCGACCTTTTCTCCCAAAACGGCACGGACTATGTTCTCCGGGTCCTTGAGCGCGAAGACGATGACGGGGATGTCGTTATCCATGGACAGGCTCGTCGCCGTGGTGTCCATGACCGCGAGATGCTGCGCGAGCACCTCGTCATAGCTGATGGCGTCGTATTTTACGGCGCTGGTGTCTATCTTCGGGTCGGCCGAATACACGCCGTCGATGTTCTTGGCGAGGAGTATGGCGTCGGCCTCTATCTCCGCCGCGCGGAGCACCGCAGCCGTATCCGTGGAGAAGTACGGGCAGCCCGTGCCGCAGGCGAAGAGCACCACGCGCCCCTTGGAGAGGTGCCTCATGGCGCGCAGGCGGATATACGGCTCGGCTATCGCGCGCATCTCAATGGCAGTCTGCACGCGCACGTCCACGCCGTGCTGCTCCATGACGTCCGCCACCGCGAGGCAGTTCATGACCGTCGCAAGCATGCCCATGTGGTCTGCCCGCGTGCGCTCTATCTTGCCCTCGCCGTCCTTGACGCCGCGCCAGAAGTTGCCGCCGCCTATGACGACGCCCACCTCGACGCCCATGTCCACGCAGCGCTTTACCGCCTCGCAGACCTCGCCGATGACGCCGAAGTCAAGTCCGGTCTTCTTCTCTCCCGCAAGCGCCTCGCCGCTTATCTTGAGCAGAACGCGCTTGTAAACGGGTTTCTGGTCCATCCCTATCACCTCAAGCATTACTAAAAGTAAATTGTAATATCTTTTGCAGGATATTAAAAGGGCGAATTTGTAAATATTCTCCGCAAAGTCCAATCTCGAAGTATTTTACCACATTCGGAGAGCGCTTGTAAATGACAATATCCGCAATCGAGGCGGTGTATGATTTGTCCGTGGAGACTATTTACCTTGACAGCCTCTTTGCGCTCAACGCGGTCATCGACTATTTCCTGCTGCTCTGCTCCGCGCGGGCGGCGGGGGCGGTGCTGCGCCGCTGGAGGCTCGCCCTCGCCGCCCTGCTGGGCGGCGCCTGGGCCGTGGCCTGTGTCCTGCCGGGCATGGGCTTTCTTACATACGCGCCGATGAAGCTCGTGCCCGCCGTGTTCATGGCGCTCATCGCCTTCGGCGGGGAGCGGCGGCTCTGGCGCTGCCTTGTCATCTTCCTCGCCGTGTCCGCGGCCTTCGGCGGCGCGGTCTGGGCGGCGTCCATGCTCGCGGGGACGGATGCCTACGGCGGGCAGGTCTACGTCCCGGTGTCCATGCGGGTGCTGGTGCTCTCCTTTGCGCTGTGCTACGCCGCGGTGTCGCTGGTGTTCCGGCGCATCGGAAAGCGCGCAGAGAGGGAGATACTGCCCCTCGTGGTGACGCTCGGGGGCAAAAGCGTCGCTCTGCGCGCGCTCCGCGACACGGGCAACGGGCTCTCGGACCCGGTCTCGGGCCGCTCCGCCGCCGTGGCGGAGCTTGAGGCATTGCGCCCGCTGCTGCCCGGCCTTGCGCCGGGCGTCACCGACCCCGCTGCGCTCTGCGAGGCGCTCGCGGCCCTGCCCGGGCTCGCGGGGCGGGTCTCGCTCCTGCCCTACTCCGCGCTCGGCACAGGTCACGGTCTCATCGCCGCGCTCAGGCCGGACTCCGCCGAGGTCTCGGGCCGCCGGGAGGACATACTCATCGGGCTCTGCCCCGCCCCGCTCTCCGGCGACGGGGACTATGACGCGATAATCTGACGAAAGGGAGGTAATTTGAAATGTCAGAAAACCGCCTGCTCACCGCGCTCCGCAGCGCGCTGCGTCTCGCTCTCGAGCACCTCGGCCTCGCCGCGCCGCCCATCCACTACATCGGAGGCAGCGACGTCCTGCCCCCGCCCCTGCCCCGGGACGAGGAGGAGGCCGCCATTCGCGGTCTTGCAGAGGGCAACGAGGCGGCAAAGCAGCTGCTCATAGAGCACAACCTCCGTCTCGTCGTCTACATCGCCCGCCGCTTTGAGAACACGGGCATCAACCTTGAGGACCTGGTGTCGATAGGCAGCATCGGGCTAATCAAGGCCATCAACACCTTCAACGCCTCCAAGAGCATCAAACTCGCGACCTACGCCTCGCGCTGCATCGAGAACGAGATACTCATGTACCTGCGCAAATGCGGCTCCCAGCGCGCGGAGGTGAGCTTTGACGAGCCGCTGAACACGGACTGGGACGGCAACGAGCTGCTGCTCTCGGACATCCTCGGCACGGACGGGCAGGAGATCATCCGCCCCCTGGAGGACGACGCCGACCGCGAGATGCTGCGCGCGGCCATCTCCCTGCTCGGCGAGCGGGAGCGGCAGATAATCCTGATGCGCTTCGGCTTCGTGGACGGCACGGAGTACACGCAAAAGGAGGTGGCCGACATGATGGGCATCTCACAAAGCTACATAAGCCGACTGGAAAAGCGAATAATCGCCCGCCTCCACCGCGAAATGCTGCGCCAGATGCAGGTGTGAAAAAAAGACGCCCTCACGGGCGTCTTTTTTGCTGTGCAGATTTATTTCCCGGGTCATATGAGGATTATGACCAGGGCGAGGGCGAGGGCGGCGGCGCAGGTGCCGAGGAAGGCCCAGGTCTTCCAGCCGATGCGGCGGCGAGGGGGCGACACCGCGCCGACATAGGCTCCGGCGGCGCGGCGGGCCTCGCTGAGCACCTCCTCCCTGCTGACGCCGCCGGAGCGCTCCGCCTCCTCGCGGACGATGAAAATGGCCTCTTCGAACACGCTCTCGGCGGGCGAGCGGACTATCACCACGCGGCGGGCCACGCCCTTTACGGTCTCCTGTTCTCTCATGCGCGCGCTTCGACCCGGACGGCCAGCACGGTCATGTCGTCGCCCGCGCCGTATTCGTCCGCCGCCTTCCGCAGCACCTCCCTTGCAAGTGATTTCATGTCCTTGTCGTCCGGCTCGTCGCGCAGCTGCTCGCGGAGCCATGCGTCGTCGTCGCCGGTTATTACGCCGTCGGAGGCGATGACCGCCACGCTGCCGGGCTTGAGGCGCATACGCACCACGTCGGGGGCCGCGCCCTCGCCGCTCATCAGCCCCGCCGCGAGGCTCTCGCCCGTGACGCGGCGGACGCTCTTGCCCGTGCGCACATAGGACGGCGCGGCGCCGTATTTGTAAAAGCTGGTCTCGCCCGTGAAGAGGTCCACGCACATGAGGTCCACGGTGGCGAAGCCCCACTCGTCGCCGTTGCGCAGCAGCATGACGGAGTTGAGTATCTTCATCGCCGTCGCGGGCTCCACGCCGGAGCGGAGGAAGCGCTCGAGTATCTCCACGGCCTCGACGCTCTCGGCGGCGGCGTCCTCGCCGGTGCCCATGCCGTCCGAGAGTATGACGCAGAGCACGCCCGCGTCGGTCTTGAAGTACGTGCCCCGGTCGCCGGAGACGTTCTCGCCCTTCTTCTTCATCGCCGCGATGCCGACCGAGACGGCCAGGGGCTCGGCCTCGAGCAGCGTGAGCCGCCCCTCGGCGCCTGAGTTCGGCCTGCACAGCCTCACGCCGAGCACGGCGGAGAGCTTGTCGAGATAGGCGGGGTCGCTGGTGAGGGCCGAGAGCTTGCCGGACTCGACCACGGCACGGAGTCGGCCCGTGGAGTCGCGGAACACGGCGGCGTCGGCCTCGATGTCCTGGGAGCGGAGGTAGCGCATCAGCCGCCGCTCGGCCAGGGGGTCCGCGCCGTTGAGGCTGCCGAGCTCGCGGGCGACGTCTATGAGTATCTCGGCGAAGTCCTCGTACTGGCTCCAGGCGGCGGAGCGGCTCTCCTCCATCCTCGCGCGGAACTGCCTGCGTCCGGCGCTGGCGCGCAGCTCGGCGTTCACGGCGGCGACGAAGGCGGCGAGGCCGGTGCATTTGTCGCGGAACCACTCGGGTATGTCCTCGGCCTCGAGCAGGCCGCGCTCGGTCATGGCCGCCGTGGCCTGGTTGAGCGCGTCGAGCGTCTCCATGTAGTTTTTGACCCAGCACTCGTCGCGCCTCTTGCAGCGCATGCAGGCGGCGTCCGCCGCGCGGTCGAACACGCGGGCGATGTCGTTGTCGTTCACGAACTCGCTGTTCCGGCGCGCCACGGCGGAGACGTCGTCAAAGGCACGCGCGATGCCCTCGACGCGGCGGGAGGCGTATTTGCGCAGCCCGCTCTCACCCATGCCCGCGGAGAGCGGCTGGATCAGCGCGCCGACCCGCGCAAGCAGGCCCGGAGGCAGCAGCATGAAGCCCACGGAGGCCGCGAACACCTCGAAGAGCGCGTCCAGCCGCTCCGTCCAGCTCCAGGCGCAGAGCACGGCCAGCGCGTCGGCGAGGATGAAGCTCACGACATAACTCAGCCGCCCGAAGCGGGAGAACATGCCCGAGATCAGCCCGGCAAAGGCGTAGACCATCGTGTACACCGGCGCAAGCCCGGAGGCGGCGTCCATTGCAAGGCCGAAGGCCGTGCCGGCTCCCGCTCCCGCGAGCGAGCCGCCCTTGAGCGCGCAGGTCATCACCAGCAGCAGCGAGAGCACCCGGCCCACCGAGATGACGCCCATTATGTTCAGCCGTGAGAGCGCCATCAGCGCGCAGGCCGCGAACACTATGACGGCGGCGTCGTGGCGCTTTACGGCGGCCTCGGTGGTGCGCTCCGCGGTGCTCAGCGCCTCGCGGAAGAAGCAGACCGCCCCGGCGGAGAGCACGGCCTCGGCCAGCGCCGGAACTATGAGCTTTGCAGGCTCCTGCCCAGAGGAGAGCCCGCCGAGCAGGCCCGTGGCCGCCATAATCGCCGCGGCGCAGGCGGGCATGAACCACACCCGCCCCCGCACGCGCGAGTCGATGAAGATAAAGCCCACGGTGAAGATGAGCACGCAGGCCGCGGCATAGCGTATGCCCCAGGCCAGCCCGCCGACGGCGAGATAGCCCAGGCAGGCCCCGGCCAGCGAGGCCACTCCGTTCAGGCCCGCCCCCGCCTGGGCGACAACGGCGGCGCCGAAGGGCGCCGCCGAACCGGCTATCCTCGCTGCGGACATCAAAAAGCCCGTAAGAAAATAAGTGCCCGCGGCGCCGAGCGCCCCGGTCCAGTCTCGCGCCTGTGCCCGGCCCGTGGAAGAGTCCGGTCCACTGAGTTTGTCCTTCGCCGCCATACCAACGCCTCCGATGCGATAGAGTTTACATAAATTATAGGGGGTTCGGTTATGAAAACCATGTCACTCGGCGCTGTTGACTTTTGGGTTTTTAGAGGCACTTATGCTGAGGTTGACATAAATTCCGCCGCGGGCGTTTGCCCGCGGCGGTGGTCAGGTCTGTGTTATCTCTGTTCGTTGACGTAGAGCGAGACGCGGTCCTGGATGAGGGAGGCGGTCTGCTCGGCGGTCTTGGTGCCGTTCATGAAGGTCTGAATCTCTTCATTGATGATGTTCATTATGTTCTGGTCGTAGGCGACGGCGCGGCCGGTGGCGTCAATGAGGCTGCGCAGGCCGTCGGCCTCCTCGCGGGTCATGGCGTAGAAGTCCACGGAGTAGTCGCCCCAGCCGGCGGAGCCCTTGGGCCACTCCTTCTCCTCGCCGGTCTCGTCGTCCTTGTAGGTGTCGCGCTTCATGGCCTCGGCCTCGGCGGCGGCGTAGGCCTTGACGTTGAGCGGCAGGCCGTCCACGTATCTACCGGAGCCGTAGGAGTCGTCCGTCAGCATGCCGCGGACGAATTTCCAGGCGGAATCCATGTCCTTGCAGGTGGAGCTGATGCTCAGCGGGTCACCGGAGAAGGTGGCGATGTTGCCTATTCCCTCGGCGGTGGGATAGCCCTTGAAGGTGACCAGGCCCTTGGTGATGGCGGTGCAGGTCTGGTAGTCAGTGAAGTCGCGTATCTCCATCGGCATCAGCAGCTGGCGGCCGTCCGCGAGCATCTGATAGGGGCTGGTGCCGAGCTCGTCATAGGTGAACTCCTCCGGGAAGAGGCGGCTGAAGTTCAGCACGTCGATGAAGTCCTGGCTGTTGAAGCTGCACTTGCCGCTCTGCCAGTCCACATAGCGGTCGAGGCCGCCCTTGAGCATGTCGCTGAGCACGGAGGTGCGGGTCACGCCCTGGCCGAGGATGTACTTGGCCTCCGGGTGCGCCTTGATGACGTCCTGCATCTGGGCCAGCGTCCAGCCCATGTCCTTGCCGACCACGTCGCTCTTGCCGACCAGGGTGACGATGCCGAAGCCGGGGGCGATGGAATAGAGCTTGCCGTCCGTCTCCAGGGCCTTGAGCACCGGGGTCATGAAGCTCTCGCGCTTGAGCTCGCCGTCGGCGTCTATGAGCTCGTAGATGTCCTTGAGCAGGCCCTTGGCCGCATACTGGCCCATGGGCAGGTCGGTGGTGACGAAGAGGTCGGGCACGTTGCCGCTGATTATCTCGGTGTTGAGCTTGGTCACGCCCGCGGTGAAGTCCTTGTCGTTGTTGTACTGCGAATAGTCGGTGACCTCGATGCGGGCGGTGGTGCTGGAGCTGTTGAAGTTGAGCACGGCCTTGCTCAGATTTGGGCTCAGCCAGTTGCAGGCGAGGCGGAGGGTGACTATCTTGGCCGCCTCGGACGGGTCGAGCTCGGTGAGGCGCATGAGCTCGGTCTTGTCGGTGTCGTAGTTGTTGACGAGGCAGTAGAGACCGCCGTTGTCGCTGAAGAATATGCCGGCGAGCTGGCTCTCGTCAATGCCGCAGTCGAGCATTCCCGCGAGGCGGGTGGTCTGGCCGTTGGCGGTGTCCACGCCGTATATGTAGAGGTTGTCGGCAAAGCCCGCGCCGTACATGCCCGATCCGGCGAAGATGCGGCTGGTGCTGCCGGGAAGGCTTATGTCGGTGCCGAAGCCCTTGGACTTGAAGTCCACGGGCCGGAGCGCGTAACCGTCGTCGCCTCGCCCGCCTATGGCCGCGCGCCCGTCGGAGAGACGGACCACGCTGTCCCACCAGCCGGTCAGGGGAAGCGCACCGAGGAACTCGCCTTCAGGGGAGAACAGCGCCGCCGCGCTCAGGTTGTAGATGACACAGACGTTGCCCTCGTCATCCGCATTCATGGCGGACATGAACACCGAGTCGCCCATGTCCTGGGAGAGCTTCTTGACCTCCTCCATGGCCTTGTCCAGCTCGACGCTGCGCTTTTCCTCGCCGGTGGAGGCGTCCACCAGGCGGAGGCTGGTGAGGTTGACCTCCTGGGCGTACTCATACTTGCCGTCCTCGCCGCCAGAGTAGTTCTCGGGCAGGTTGTACTTCGTGCCGCTGACGGTCTCGTAGAGCCAGAGGCCCTCAGAGGAGGGCGCTATCGCGCCGATCTGCACGCGTGTGCCCTCCAGTCCCTCCGGAGTGGCCATCGCCTTATAACCGGAGAGCTTCTCCGCCGTGCCCCCCTCCAGCGGCACGGACCAGAGCTGGACGGAGTCTGTGTTCTCCCCCTCTGCATCATAGCCGGGGGCTGTGGAGAAATACAGCTTGTCCCCTGCGGCGGCCTTGGCGTCCATGTTTCCCTCCAAGCCGTCTATCTTGCGCTTCTCAGCGCGCCAGACGCTGCCTGAACCCTCCGCGGCCGTTCCGGGCGTCGCCCCCGGCTTTCCCGGCGTTTTTGCCGCACCGCAGCCTGCGAGCAGACCGAGCGCGAGCGCCGCCGTTATGATAAGCGCTGCTGCGCGTTTTCTGTGTTTCATCTCTGGATCCTCCGTATTGTTATTTGGGGTATCTGTACTACGTGTAGTAGCACAGTTAGGTTACCATCCCGCAGGCAATACGTCAAGGAGGCGTCTGTGAACTTTCCATTAATTTTGGGGAGGGCTAAAAAAAGATATGCCGCAAAGCCTTGGCTTTGCGGCATATCCGATTCGTACATTATTGCCATTCGTGGCTGAGGATCCGCATCATGACAAAGTCGCTGTACTCATTGTTGTAGTAATACGCCTCTTCCAGGATGCCTTCCTGCTTGAAGCCGATCTTCCGGTAAAACTCCAGTGCGGGTGTATTCAGGCCAACCACACCGATGGAGACGCGGTGCATCTCATACTCCTTGAAGGCCATATCGAGCATTATGCGGATCGCTTCCGTCCCGTATCCCTTGTGCTGCATCTCCGGGTCGGGAATGATGAGCGTGAGGTCGGTCTGGTGCCAGGCGGGGAACATTCGCAGCAGGCCGGTCTCGCCTATGATGCTGCCGTCGAGATCCGTGATCGTGAACCACACCGAGTCGGCCGACCTGTGGTTGACGCTGATAATGGTTTTGACCTCTTCCTCATCGGTGGGCTTCTCAAAGCCGCATTGGAACATTACCTGCGGCTGATTGAACCAATAGGCATAAAACGGCGCGTCTTCTTCCCTCTGCTCGCGTAAGATGATCCTTTTGCCTCTGATCTCTTTACTCATTCCGTTTCACTGACCATTCTTTTACCCCCCGGCAGAGCTCGCTCCGCCGGTCTGCTTATCTCTGCTCGTTCACGTAGATGGACACGCGGTCCTGGATGAGGCTGGCGGCCTGCTCGGCGGTCTTGGTGCCCGCGAAGAAGTCGGCGCACTCCTCGGTGACGAGGTTCATGATGTTCTGGTCGTAGGAGTAGGTGCGGTCGACGGAGGCGATGAGCGCGTCGAGCTGGGCGGCCTGCTCCTCGGTCATGGCGTAGATGTCGATGTAGAAGTCGTCCCATCCCCAGCCGCCGGTGGAGACCTCCACCTGCTCGCCGGTCTCGGGGTCGGTCTCATACTGCTTCTCCATGGCCTTGGCCTTGAGCTTTTCAAAGGAGGCCTTGTTGAGCGGATAACCGTTCACGTAGTAGTAGCGGTCCTGCGGGTAGGTCTCCTCGAGCAGCGCGGTGCGCACGAAGCTCCAGGCGGCCTCCGGGTCGCTGCACGTGGCGCTGATGCTCAGGCGGCTGCCCGTGGGGACGGCGACGTTGCCGATGCCCTCGCTGGTCGGGAAGCCCTTGAAGGCCAGATGGCCGCCGAACATGGCCTCGTACATCTGGAATTGCTCGAAGTCGTTGGCGGAGTAGCTGGCGAGCAGCTGCCTTCCGCTGGAGATGAGGGCCGGGGTGCTCTCCTGGTTGCTGCTGTTGTAGTCATAGCTCTCGGGGAACATGTTGCAGAAGTTCAGCACGTCGATGAAGTCCTGGCTGTTGAAGCTGCACTCGCCCGTGGCCCAGTCGACGTACTCGCCGAGGTTGAGCGCGAGCATGGTCTGGAGCATGGCGGCCTTGGTGGTGTAGGGGTCGAGCAGGTACTGCGCCTCCGGGTGGGCCTTGGAGACGTCCATCAGCTCCTGGAGCGTCCAGCCCATCTCCTCGCCCACGACGTCGGCGTTGCCGACGAGGCTCACGATGCCGAAGGTGGGCGCGATGGAGTAGAGCTTGCCGTCGGACTCCATGGCGGTGAGGATGTTTTCAAAGAAGTCGTCGCGGGAGAGCTCCTCGTCCGAGTCGATGAACTCGTAGAGGTCGCAGAGCAGGCCCTTGGCGCCGTACTGCTCGATGGGCAGCTCGTCGGCGACGAAGAGGTCGGGCACATTGCCGCTGATTATCTCGGTGTTGAGCTTGGTAACGCCCGCGGAGTAGTCGTCCTCGGTGGCGTACTGGGAGTAGTCGACGACCTCGATGCGCACGCCGCTGTTGGAGCGGTTGAAGTCGAGCACGCGGCGGCGCAGGTCCTGGCTGAGGTAGTTGCAGGCGAGGCGCAGCGTCTTGGTCTGGGGCACCTCGGAGGCGTCCTTCTGCACTATGCGGGCGATCTCGGCGCTGTTGTCGTCATAGCTGAAGAGCAGGCAGAGGATGCCGCCGTCGTCGGTGATGGCGAGGGCGTTGATGTTCTCCTCGTTCACGTCGCAGTTGATTAGGGATGCGAGCTGCACGGCCTCGCCGGTCTCGGCCTTGAAGCCGTAGACATAGGAGCTGTCTATGTAGCTGACGGTGTACTCACCGCCGCCGGGGTAGATGTTATACGCGCCGTTGGGGAGCTCCACGTCGTCCCCGAAGCCCTTGGCGGAGAAGTCCAGCGGGCGGAGCACATAGCCGGTATTGCCGCTGCCGCTCATCGCCAGGCTGCCGTCCGGGAGGGTCACGAAGCGGTCCCACCAGCCCTCCTGATAGCCGGAGTAGAGCACCTCTCCGGTGCCCGAGAGCATGACGACGATGCTCTGGTTGTAGAGCAGGCCGATGTTGCCCTCGGCGTCGGAGCCGAAGCTGTTCAGGTATATGGACCCTCCGTACATGTCGGAAGACGCGTCGGAATTGGCCTCGGCGGCCTCCTGGGCGGCGGTAAGGTCGATGGAGCTAAGCTCGGCGCCCGTGGCGTCCAGATGGCGCAGCGTGGAGGTGGTGAAGCTCTCTGCGTACTGATATCTGTCGTCGGTCTCCTCGTTGAAGCCCTCGGGCAGGTTGAACACCGTGGCGTTGATGTTCTCGCTCACCATGATGCCGCCGTCGGGAGCGGCGGAGATGTTGTTTATGCTGACATAGGCGTCGTCATAGCCCTCGGGCGCCGCGACCGGGGTATAGCCCTCGAGCTTGGCAGCCTCGCCGGTGGTGAGGTCGATGGCGTAGATGCTGGGCGTCCAGGTGCCTGTGGCCTCGTCATAGCCGCTCATGGACACGTATATCTTGTCGCCGGAGATCGCAGGGCTGCTTATGTAGTCGTTTATGCCGCTGACCTTTGTGAACTCGGACACCCAGACGAGGCCCGAGGCGTCGCTGCCCGGTTCGTCGGTGGTCTGGTCGCTGTCCGGGCCGCCTCCGCAGCCCGCCAGGAGCGTCAACATAAGCGCCGCCGCCATGAGCAGCGCCGCAAATCTGGTGCGTTTCTTCATTTTCTGTCCTCCGTTAGCCGTATTAATCGTTATAACACAGGGTATTTTAGCTCACTTTGCAGCAGCTGTCAATGTAAGACGCATTATAATTCAATTAAGTTTCGTTTAAGGTGCAAAAAATTCCCCGGCATCCGACGGATACCGGGGGAATATTCAATATTTCAACCGTTTACGAGGTGTTCGCCTATCTTGTAGACGTCGCCCGCGCCGACGGTCAGGATAATGTCGCCGGGGCGCGCGGTCTCTCGCAGGGCCTCCTCTATCTGCCCGAAATCCGGGAAGAAGCGGCAGCCGGGGATGTGCTGCGCGAGGTCGGCCGACGAGATGCCGAGGGTGTTGTGCTCGCGCGCGGCGTAGATCTCCGCGAGGAAGGTGATGTCCGGGCGGGAGAGCTGCACTATGAAGTCGTCAAAGAGCGCAGCGGTGCGCGTGTAGGTGTGCGGCTGGAAGACGAGTATCGTCCGCTTGTAGCCGAGCGGCTCCACGGCGTCGAGCAGGGCCTTGAGCTCGCCGGGGTGGTGGGCGTAGTCGTCGTAGACGTCCGCGCCGTTGAACTTGCCCTTGAACTCGAACCTGCGGCCCGCGCCGTTGAAGCCCGCGAGGCCGTATTTCACCGCGTTGGGCCGCACGCCGAGGCAGATGCAGGCCGCCGTTGCGGCCAGGGCGTTCTTGACGTTGTGTATGCCGGGGATGTGCAGCGTCACGCTGGTGAAGAGCTTGCCGTGGCAGTAGATATCGAACTCGCTGTTGGCGCCGACGCGGTGGATGTTGCGCGCGTAGACGTCGGCCTTGTCGGTGAGGCCGAAGGTGAAGAGCTCGCGGCCCAGGGGCGCGAGGGCGTCCATGGTGTTGCGGTCGTCGATGTTGGCGACGATCTTGCCGCGCTCCGGCACCTTGGCGGCGAATTCGCGGAAGGAGCGCTTCACGTCCTCCAGGTCGGAGAAGTAGTCGAGGTGGTCGGCCTCAATGTCGAGGATGACGGCTATCGTCGGGCAGAAGTAGAGGAACGAGTCGTGATACTCGCAGCTCTCGAGGATGATGGTGTCCCCGCCGCCGACGCGGTGTCCGGCGTGCAGCAGGGGCAGCGTGCCGCCTATCATGACGGTCGGGTCCCTCTCCGCGGCCATGAGGATGTGGGTGCACATGCTGGTGGTCGTGGTCTTGCCGTGGGTGCCCGCGATGCACAGGGCGTTGTCGTAGTCCTTCATTATAGCGCCCCAGGCCTGAGCGCGCTCGAAAATGGGCACGCCGCGGGCGCGGGCCTCGACTATCTCGGGGTTGTCGTCATGCACCGCGGCGGTGCGGACGACGAACTGGATGTCGGGCGCGACGTTCATGGCCGAGTGGCCTATCTTGATGTCTATTCCCAGGCTGCGCAGATAGCGGGTCTTGTCGCTCTCGGCCATGTCTGAACCGTCGATGACCAGACCCATGCCGGCCAGCACCTCCGCCAGCGGCGCCATTGAGACCCCGCCCGCGCCGATTAGGTGGCCGCGCTTCCCGGGTTTTAAGAATTGTTCAAAGTCTGACATATATGCTCCAAACCTTTTGAAAATTTGTTCTCAGCATTTCCAAGAGATTATAATACATTATGCTTAACAATACAAGGATTAAAACAAAAGCAGTCAGAGGGACCGCAGAAATAACGCGGTCCCTCCTTTTTCGTGCGCATATTCACTTATCCGGGTCCACCAGCGTTATCTCAACGCCCGCGCGGCGGATGTTTTCAAGCTCCTCGGGGTCGCTGCCCGTGTCGGTGACCAGGCGGCTGACATCGGAGAGGCTGCCGAAGAGGAAGTTGTGCCTTATGCCCACCTTACGGTGGTCGGCCGCGATTATGACCGGGCCGTTGCAGTGCTGGATCATCGCCCGGTTCACCGCCGGGTCCTGCACGGCCATGGAAGTGAGCCCGCCCTCGGCGCTGATGCCGCTCACGCCCAGGATGCACTTGGTCGTGGAGATGCGGCTTATCATCTCAACGGCCAGCGCGCCGGTCATGGACATCTTCATGTTCCCCGCCATGGCGTTGCCGATGACCTCGCCGCCGATGATTATGAGGTCGGTGCCGTAGTTCCTGTCCGCGAACAGGCTGCGGCCGTTGTTGGTGATGATCGTGACCGACTTGCCTTTTATATGCGGAATGATGCGAAAAGCAGTGGAGCTGCCGTTTATAAATATTGTGTCGCCGTCCTCGATGAACTCTGCCGTTTTGCGCGCAATGGCTTCCTTCTCCTGGGTATGGGAAGAAAAGTAACGCTCGTTATCAAACTTTGGCAGGGCGTTGCCCGTATCGGCTATGCATATGCCGCCCTTGCAGCGTATGTCCTCGCCGCTCTCCTCAAGCGTGCTTATGTCGCGCCTGATTGTAGCGGTGGACACCCCGAACGCCTTTGCAAGCTCGGATATCTTTATGTAGTTGTTGCGCTGGATATAGCTGAGTATCTCGTCCTGCCGCGAGAGTATGACACTTTTGCTGGTTTTCATATACGCTGTCCCTCCAAATCAGCATACGCGCGCGATTACATATATTAGGCTGGCCCTCCGGTTTCGCTGTCAGTTCTTTCTATCGTACAGTATACAACCCCCTTTTCAATAAGTCAACATATAGCCTAGATATATGAAACTTAATTTGCAATAAAACGAGTGTTATATGATTCGATTCGTCAATAACGACAAACAGAGAACACAAAGTATGTAATTATTGTCACTTTAATTTTATAAAAAGTCGTTGTAAGATACTAATTAGTTTGATAAATGAAATGAACCGAGCAAAAATATGAAAAGAAAGGACTAAAAAGATGAAGAAGACAGTCAAATTCCTTGCTCTGTGTCTGGCTCTGGTCATGGTGTTCAGCCTCGCGGCCTGCGGAAGCGAGAGCAGCACCGAGACCACCGCCCCCGATGCGTCCACCGCGCCCGACGCCTCCGGCGCCCCCGTCGCTTCCGACAGCAAGTACGGCGGCACGATAACCATAAGGCGCTCCGGCACCACCGTTATCAACCCCATGCAGACCAGCGCCGTCCAGATAGACAAGAACGTCTACGGCCTGTTCTTTGAGAGCCTGCTCGTGACCGACGAGGAAGCCAACGTGCTCCCCAACCTCGCCACCGGCTACACCGTCTCCGACGACGGCCTGACCATCACGATGGAGCTTGTGGACAACGCTGTGTTCTTCAACGGCGAGCCCGTGAACGCCGAGGCGGTCGTCGAGACCTTCAACCTCTACATGGACCCCGAGTATCAGCACATCCTCATCGACTACATCTCCGGCCTTGAGAGCGTTGAGGCTGTCGGCGAGTACACCGTCCAGTTCAACTTCTCCACCCCGAACTCCGACTTCCCCGCCGCCATGACCACCCCCATCGGCTACATCATGGCCCCCAGCGCCATTGAGACCTACAAGTCCACCGGCGACAACGAGGTCTTTGCCCGCGAGGGCGGCTGCGGCCCCTTCAAGATGACCGAGTTCATCGACGGCGAGAGCATCAAGACCGTCAGGAACGAGAACTACTTCAAGACCGACGACGAGGGCAACCAGCTCCCCTACCTCGACGGCGTCACCGTCCAGATAGTCAGCGATGAGAGCGTCATGACCCAGAACATGCTCTCCGGCGACATCAACTCCCTCGACTACTTCTCCGGCATCACCACCCTCGCCCAGCTGCAGAACGCCTCCAACGTCACCGTCAAGTCCCTCACCTGCGGCTATCAGTACTTCCTCTACATGAACATGTCCAAGGCCCCCTTCGACAACGAGCTCGTGCGCGAGGCCATGTGCTACGCCGTGAACTTCGACGAGTTCAACGCCACCTTCTGCTCCAACCAGGGCCTGCAGTCCCCCACCAACATCATGAGCTTCCAGTCCTACTACAAGGACCTCGAGAACTACACCTACAATCCCGAGAAGGCCAAGGAGCTGCTCGCCGAGGCCGGTTACCCCGACGGCGTTGAGGTCGAGCTCTACTACGGCACCTACGGCGTGATGCAGCAGGTCTGCGAGATGGTGCAGGCCCAGGCCAAGGACGCCGGCTTCGACATCAAGCTGGTCGGCCAGGACGGCGCCGCCATCAAGTCCACCTGGGCCGTCGACAATGACGACGCTCCCGCCGGAATGCGTCTGCAGAACAACGGCACCCCGAAGGTCACCGCCAGCATCTCCATGGACTACATCTTCGGCGACACCGCGCTGCAGAACTGCTCCAAGTGGCACAACAGTGAGTTCCAGGCCCTGCTCGACAGCCTGAGCGGCACCTTCGACACTGAGGAGCAGGCCTCCATCCTCGGCCAGATGCAGGAGCTCATCTACGAGGACACCCCGATCTGTACCCTCTTCTACGCCCCGAACTACACGGCCTACAGCAACAACCTCAACGGTCTCTACTGGGACAGCGACACCGCCTGCTACTATTCCTCCGCTTGGCTCAGCGAGTGAGCGCTTTCCATTGCCTGTAATATGACAACACCAACGGGAGCAAGATACGTCTTGCTCCCGTTCCCAAAAAGAGGAGATTCAACATGGGTTCTTACATCATAAGAAAGATTATCGGCATCATACCCCTGCTGCTGATAGTCAGCATTATAATGTTTCTCTTTATGAACCTGCTTCCGGGTAATGTTGTTGACAGCATACTCAGCGAAGGCGGAACTGTAGAGCAGCAGCAGAAACTGATGGAGAGATACGGTCTAGACCTCCCCATTTACGTCCAGTACTGGACCTGGCTCACCAACTTTGTGCGCGGCGACATGGGCGTATCGCATTTCAGCGGCCAGGAGGTAAGCGAGCGCCTGGCGGAGCGTTTCCCCGTGACGCTGGAGCTTATCCTCATCTCCATAATCATAGCCATCCTGGTCGGCGTCACCGTCGGCCTCATCTGCGCGGTGAAGCGCAACAAACCCACGGATTACGTACTCAGCACCATTTCGATGGTCGGCGTCGCCATGCCGGCGTTCTGGCTCGGCATGCTGCTCATCATGCTGGTGTCGGTGAAGCTGCAGTGGCTGCCGGCCTCCGGCTTTGTCAAGTTCTCGGTCGACCCCATCGAAAACCTCAAGACCATGATACTCCCCTCCGTCACCCTGGGCCTCTCCCTGGCCGCTCCCATAGCCAGGCAGACCAGGAGCGCGATGCTCGACGCCCTCTCTCAGGACTACATCATCACGGCGTATTCCAAGGGCCTCAAGAACAAGCTGGTCTTCTGGAAACACGCTCTCAGGAACGCGCTAATCCCCGTCGTCACCTCCATCACCAACCAGATCAACGGCCTCATCGGCGGCGCCTTCGTCGTCGAGACGGTGTTTCTCATCCCCGGCATGGGCAAGTCGATGGTGGACGCGATAAACCAGCGCGATAACCCGGTGGTCATGGGTCTGTCCATGGCGGTCGTCATCACGGTAGTAATCGTCAACCTTGTTGCCGACATCCTCAACGCCTACATCGACCCCAGGATCACCTTCTCGGAGAAATGAGGATATCAGCACAGATGTTTGGAGGAGTTTCGACGTGAACAGCAGAGAAAAAAAGCCTATGACCGAGCGTCGCAGAAGGATACAGCGGTTCACCAAGAGAAAAACCGCCGTTTTCGGCGGAGCGGTGTTCCTTTTCATCGTGTTCCTCGCGATTTTCGGGAATATGATATGCCCCTATGACCATGCCGCCATGGACACGGCCAACGCCCTCTCCGGCCCCACCGCGGCCCACTGGTTCGGCACCGACATCTTCGGCCGCGACGTGCTCAGCCGCGTGCTCTACGGCGCGCGAATCTCCATCGCCGTCAGCGTGCTTTCGGTGCTCGTTGCGGCGGTCGTCGGCACCATAATCGGCGTCGTCGCCGGCTACACCGGCACGGCGGTCGACCGTGTGCTCTCCATGATAATCGACGCGATGTGCGCCTTCCCCACCATCCTGCTCGGCCTTGTCTTCGGCGCGATCATGGAAGGCGGCAGCATCATAAACGTTGTCCTGGCCATCGGCCTGGCGAGCACGCCGGCCTTCGCCAGGCTCACCCGAAGCATGACACTTACGCTCAGAAGGCGTGAATATATAGACAGCGCGATCTGCGCCGGACTCAGCAAGTTCAAGATAATGGTCAAGCACATCATGCCCAACCTCATGTCCGTGCTCATCGTGCAGATAACCCTGTCGGCCGCGGCGGCCATCATCACCGAGGCGTCGCTCAGCTACATGGGCCTCGGCGTCGAGGCGCCGAACGCGAGCTGGGGCTCCCTGCTCCGCGAGGGCTACGACTACATCTCCATGGCGCCTTGGCTGAGCATCTTCCCCGGCATAGCCATCGTGCTGACGGTCCTCGCGCTCAACTACTTCGGCGACGGCCTGCGCGACGCGCTGGACGTCAAGATCAGAGCGGACTGAGAAACAGGAGGCGGCAATGGACGACACTTTGATTCAGGTCAAGAACCTGCAGATTTCTTTCAAATACGACGGCGTGATGACCCCCGTTATACGAGGCGTGTCGTTTGACATCAAGCAAGGCGAGACGCTCGGCATGGTCGGCGAGTCCGGCTCCGGCAAAAGCGTGACCTCGCGAGAGATAATGAGGCTCATCGCCACGCCTCCCGCCCGCATCGACAGCGGGGAGATTCTGTTCGAGGGCCGCGACATCCTCAAGATGAGCGACGACGAACTGCGCAGCATACGCGGCAACCGGATATCCATGATATTTCAGGAGCCCATGACCTCCCTCAACCCCGTCTACACCTGCGGCGATCAGATCATGGAGGTCATCCGCCTGCACAAGGGCGTCAGCAAGAAGGAGGCCCGGCAGATGGCCATCGAGATGCTCCGCGAAGTGGGCGTGCAGTCCCCTGAGACCAGGGTGGACTGCTATCCGCATGAGCTCTCCGGCGGCATGCGGCAGCGCGTCATGATAGCCATGGCCCTGTCCTGCTCCCCCACCCTGCTCATCTCCGACGAGCCCACCACGGCGCTCGACCCGACGATACAGGCGCAGATACTCCAGCTCATTAAGGACATGAAGAAGAAGCTGAACATGTCCGTGCTCTTCATCACCCACGACCTCGGCGTCGTGGCGCAGAACTGCGACAGGGTGGTCGTCATGTACGCCGGCAAGATCGTGGAGGTCGCGGAGGTCTGCGAGCTCTTCGACCACCCGGCACACCCCTACACCCAGGGGCTCATAATGTCCATCCCCAAGATGAGCAGCGACGTTGAGGAGCTCTACTCCATAGACGGCTCCATCCCCAGCTTCGGCTCCCTGCCCGGCGGATGCACCTTCGGGCCGCGTTGCCCCTACTTCACCGAGGAGTGCACCAAGTCGGAGCCCGTGCTGAAGGACATCGGGGGCGGCCATCTCTGTGCCTGCCACAGGCGCAGCAGCGGCACTCTTTGAGAGGAGGCGGCATCATGTCTGAAGCGGTACTCGAAATCAAAAACCTTACAAAACACTTTCCCGTGAAGAAGGGCCTGTTCAGGCGGACCGTCGGCTACGTAAAGGCCGTAGACGGCGTGACCTTCACCATAAACAAGAGCGAGACGCTCGGCCTCATAGGCGAGTCCGGCTGCGGCAAGACCACGGTGGGCAAGCTCATCATGCAGCTCATCAAGCCCGACTCCGGCGAGATAGTGATAGACGGCAAGCACGTCGGCTCCCTCAGCCGAAAGGAGCTGCACGAGGCGCGCCAGGGCTTTCAGATGGTGTTCCAGGACCCCTACGGCTCCCTGGACCCCACCAAGAGCATACTCTCCGTGCTCGCCGAGCCCATAAAGGAATACAACCTGCTGCCCAAGGAGAAGATCTACGACCGCGCCTGCGAGCTCATCAAGCAGGTCGGCCTGAACGAATACGACCTGCAGAAGTATCCGCACGAGTTCTCCGGCGGCCAGAGGCAGAGGATAGTCGTCGCCAGGGCGCTGGCCATGCAGCCCAAGATCATCGTCTGCGACGAGCCGGTCTCGGCGCTGGACGTCTCCGTGCAGGCGCAGATACTCAACCTGCTCAAGCGGCTGCAGCATGAGCTCGGGGTGTCCTTCCTGTTCATCGCCCACGGCATGGCGGTGGTCAAGCACATCTCCGACCGGGCCGCGGTCATGTACCTCGGCAAGATCGTGGAGATCGCCGACTCCAAGGAGCTCTTTGAGAACTGCCGCCACCCCTACACGCAGGCGCTCATATCCTCCGTGCCCGACGCGAACCCCCATTTCCAGCGCGAGCGCATTATCCTCGAGGGCGAGGTGCCCAACCCCATCGACCCGCCTTCCGGCTGCCGGTTCCACACCAGATGCAGCCGCTGCATGGAGCGCTGCAAGCACGAGGAGCCCGAACTCAGGGACATAGGCAACGGCCATCAGGTCGCCTGTTTCCTGGAGCAATAACGCATTTTATGCCACTTTTAATGATATTGGAGGCTAATTATGGGAAGAAGCGAAGACCTGATGCCCACTATCGACCGGGTGAGCATATTCGACAGAAACGCCGAGTTTGAAGGCATGGATTTCGCGACGCGCGCGATAGAGGTCGGCAACTACACCGACCGCTCCGCTGTGCCGATATATGCCTCGGTCACCTCGGGCACCACCTATCAGCGCCACGGCGACCCCTCTCGCGACGCGCTCTGCAGCAACATCGCGTCCCTGGAAAACGCCAAGTACACGCTCGTCACCGCGAGCGGCGTGGCATCCGTCACCCTGCCCATGCTGGCTCTGCTCAAGCACGGCGACAGGATAATCTGCCACAAGGACCTCTACATCTGGTCCTACTTCTTCGTCCGCGAGGACCTGCCCCGGCTGCTTGACGCCGAGGTCGTCATGGTGGACATGACCGACACCGACGCGCTGGAGGCCGAGCTCAAAAAGGGCGGCACCTCCCTCGTCGTGACGGAGACGGTTACGAACCCCATGCTGGACGTCATCGACCTCAAAAAGTGCTGCGAGCTCGCGCACAAGTACGGCGCCAGGATCATGGTGGACAACACCTTTGCCTCGCCCTATCTCTGCCGGCCCATCGACTACGGCTGCGACATAGTCTCCGAGAGCGCCACGAAGTACATCAACGGCCACGGCGACACGCTCGGCGGCGCGATAAGCACCAACGACCACGAGATATACTACCAGCTCCAGCGCATGATGGGCGTGCTCGGCCCCTGCCTGAGCCCGTTCAGCAGCTTCCTCATCTCCCGCGGGCTTCAGACCCTGCCCATCAGGATGGAGAAGCACTGCGACAACGCCGAGCGCCTGGTGGAGTATCTCGACACCAAGCCCTTTGTCAAGCAGCTCATCTACCCCGGCCTCGAGCGGCACCCCGGCCATGAGCTCGCCGGTAGGCAGCTCAAGCGCTACGGCGGCATGCTCTGCTTCCTGCTCGACACCGACCACGACACGCTCTTCAATGAGTTCCTCCCCGAGCTCAAGCTCTTCAAGCACTGGGTCAGCCTCGGCGAGGCGCACTCGCTCATCAGCCCCAAGGCCGAGGACAAGGAGAAGGGCATCCCCGCCGACCTCATCCGCGTCTCCGCGGGCCTCGAGTGCGCGGACGACCTGATAGCCGACCTCGAGCGCGGCTTCAAGAAGATCTTCGGCTGAGCCGGACACACAAAAAACAATTCTTCAAAAAACGCGCCCGAACACCGGCGCTGAAAGGAAAACTGTTATGAGCAAGATCAGCGATATGACGAGAGAATCCTGGATAATGAGCACCTTCCCCGAGTGGGGCACCTGGCTCAACGAGGACATTGAGCGCGAAGAGGTCAAGCCCGGCACCGTGGCCATGTGGTGGCTCGGCTGCACCGGCATCTGGATGAAGACCCCCGGCGGCGCCAACATCTCCATCGACCTCTGGTGCGGCAACGGCAAGCGCACCCACGGCGACGACAAGATGAAGGTCGGCCATCAGATGGCCAACATGTGCGGCGCCCGCAGGATGCAGCCCAATCTGCGCGCCATCCCCTTTGTCTTCGACCCCTTCGGCTTCAAGCAGGTGGACGCCGTCCTCGCCACGCACTATCACCAGGACCACATGAGCGCCGAGTGGGCGGCCCATGTCATCAACAGCGGCATGACCACCGTCGACGAGAACGGCAAGGAGATCCCCGTCCCCTTCATCGGGCCCAAGAAGTCAGTTGAGACCTGGATAAAGTGGGGCGTCCCCGCCGAGCGCTGCATCACCGTAAAGCCCGGCGACGTGCTCCGCGTCAAGGACATCGAGATAGTCTGCCTCGACTCCTTTGACCGCACCTGCCTCGTCACCACCGACTCCACCGGCCCCGACCGCGAGGAGCTGACCGGCATCTGCCCGACCGACATGGACGAGAAGGCCGTCAATTACCTCCTCAAGACCCCCGGCGGCAACATCTACCACTCCGGCGACAGCCACTACTCCATATACTTCGCCAAGCACGGCAAGGACCACAAGATAGACGTGGCCTTCGGCTCCTACGGCGAGAACCCCGTCGGCATGGCCGACAAGATGACCTCCTGCGACATCCTGCGCATGGCTGAGGCTCTCCGCTGCGAGGTCGTCATCCCCATCCACTACGACGTCTGGACCAACTTCATGGCCGACACCGCCGAGATCAAGGTGCTCTGGGACATGAAGAAGGATCGCCTCGGCTACACCTTCCACCCCTTCTTCTGGGAAGTCGGCGGCAAGTACGTCTACCCCACCGACAAGGACAAGATGGCCTATCATCACCGCCGCGGCTTCGAGGACTGCTTCGAGGCGCCGCAGAACATCCCCTTCCGCTCCATGCTGTAAGGCCGCCGGAGGTACTGTGTCATGGATATCGAGAAGAAGGTCATCTCCAACCTGACGCTCTGCTACTGCGTGGCTCCGCTCAGGTACAAGGACAAGCCCCACTTCCTGGTCGCCTCTGAAAAGGAATATTCCTGCCTGCTCTTCGACGAGCACGGCAACGAGGTGGACGAGATCTGGAAGGGCCCCGGCGGCACCATGTCCGCCGTGCAGGTCCCCGGTACGGACGGCGCTTTCCTCGCCACGCACCGCTTCTACTCCCCCAACAACTCCAAGGAGGCCAGCATAGTCCTCTGCCGCCCCGCCGACGGCGGCTGGAAGGTCACCACCGTTGCGGACCTGCCCTATGTCCACCGCTTCGACATACTCCAGCGCGGCGGCGTGACCTATCTCATCGCCTGCTGCATCAAGAGCAACTACGAGTACAAGGACGACTGGCGCTTCCCCGGCATGACCTATGCCTGCGAGCTGCCGGACGACCTGCTCTCCAAGCCCGAGGACTACCGCCTCCCGCTCGTGCTGCTCAAGGACAACATGCTCAAGAACCACGGCTACTCCCGGGATATCCACAACGGCGTGCAGACCGGCATAGTCACCTGCGACACCGGCGTGTTCCGCTTCACTCCCCCCGCCGAGCGCGGCGGCGAGTGGACCATCGAGACGCTCATCACCGACGCCGCGAGCGACGCCGTCATGGTGGACTTCGACGGCGACGGCGAGAAGGAGCTGCTCACGCTCAGCCCCTTCCACGGCGACACGCTCAGGATCTACAAGAAGTCCGGCAGCGGCTACGCCCCCGTCTTCGAGTGCGCCAAGAAGATAGAGTTCGCCCACGCGATATGCGGCTGCACCATCTGCGGCCGGAACATGGCCATAATCGGCTACCGTAAGGGCGAGCGCGAGCTCCTGGCCGTGTACTACCTCAACGGCGAGTACGTCGTCGAGGTCCTGGACCGCGACGTCGGCCCCGCCAACGTGCTGCACAGCGTGGTGGACGGCAAGGACATCCTGCTCTCCGCCAACAGGGAGATAAACGAGATAGCCTACTACACGGTAAACAGCCTTTAATCTTTGGAGAGGAATGTTTAGAGATGGCAAAATATGATTTCATGAGCTTCGGCGAGCCCAACATCCGCATGTCCCCGCCGGAGCATGACCGCCTGGGTCAGGGCGACGAGCTCAAGCTCGGCATAGCGGCGGCGGAGCTCAACTGCTGCGTCAACATCTCCAACCTCAGCGTGGAGAAGCTGCTGCCCACGATGAAAACGGCATACGTCACCAAGCTGGTGGACAACTGGACGGGCCGGTACATCGTCACCCGCGCCCAGATGTACGGCGTGGACATGTCCAACGTCGTGGTCGAGCCCTATGACAAGATCGGCCGCACCCGCAACGGGCTCGCGTTCATCGAGGTCGGCATCGGTCCCAGGCCCAGCTATCAGCTCTACTACCGCGGCCACACCGCGCTCAGCAAGATCCAGCCCGGCGACATCGACTGGGAGAAGATACTCGACACGCGCTGGTTCCACACCACCGGCATCGTCACCGCCCTCGGCGAGCACACCGCCACCGAGGTGCTCGCAGCCCTCAAGGCCGCCAAGAAAAACGGCGCCGTCACGAGCTACGACCTCAACTACCGCAGCACGCTCTGGACCAAGGAGGCCGCCCGCGCCGCCGCCGAGTCGCTGATGCCCTACATCGACGTCATCCTCGGCAACGAGGAGGACTTCGACACCATGCTCGGCATCAAGGCCGACAACACCGACGAGAACTTCTCCTCCATCGACCCGATGAACTACAAGAAGGTGGCCGAGAAGGTCATGGCGAAGTACCCCCACATCAAGGTCGTCGGCACCTCCCTGCGCGAGGTCAAGACCGCGCTGCTGAACAACTGGCAGGGCTGCATGATGACCCGCGACGGCTTCTTCGTCTCCAGGAAGTACGAGAACATCGAGATAAACGACCGCGTCGGCGGCGGCGACAGCTTTGCCTCGGCGCTCATATACAGCATGCTCCAGGGCTACGACGGCCAGCGCACCATCGACTTCGCCACGGCCTTCTCCGCGCTCTGCCACACCATCCGCAACGACTGGAACCTCGTCTCCAGGCAGGAGGCCGAGTCCCTCGCGGCGGGAGGCAGTGCCCGCGTCAAGCGCTGAGCGCCGTCCGGAGGCGAGAGACTCTATGTTTGGAGACCACCTTTCGGGCATATACGAAAAGGCCTTCGACCCGGCCATCTCCTGGGAGGAGCGGCTGCTCCGCGCCCGGGAGCTGGGCTTTGACTACGTCGAGATAAGCATAGACGAAAAGGACGAGAGGATTGCGCGGCTCTACGACTCCGGAGCCGCCCTCTCCGAGCTCAGGGCCGCCTGCGCGAACACGGGCATGCAGATAAAGTCCATGTGCCTGAGCGCGCACCGACGCTTCCCCTTCGGCAGCGCGGACGCGGCGGTCAGGGCCCGGGCGCGGGACATCATGGACCGGGCCATTGACTTCTCCTGCGAGCTCGGCATCCGCGTCATCCAGCTCGCCGGCTACGACGTGTACTACGAGCCCTCCACGCCGGAGTCGGTGCGGGCCTTCCGCGAGGGGATGCTCTGGGCCGCGGGCCGGGCCGAGCGCAGCCAGGTCATGCTGGCGATGGAGATAATGGACACGCCGTTTATGAACTCCATCACCAAGCACATGGGCTACGAGGCCATGATCCGCTCGCCCTGGTACAAGGTCTACCCCGACCTCGGCAACCTCAGCGCCTGGGGCGAGAACGCCCCCGCGCAGGAGCTCGCCCGCGGCATGGGCAGCATCGTGGCGGTCCACCTCAAGGACACGATCGCCGTCACGGACAGCTGCGAGGGGAAGTTCAAATGCGTGCCCTTCGGCAGCGGCTGCGTCGATTTCACGGCGCGCTTCGCCGAGCTCGAGCGGCTGGGCTACAAGGGCCCGTACATGATAGAGATGTGGTACGCCGACGGCACCAGCGACACGGCGGAGATCGCCTCCGCCGCAAAGTGGCTCCAGGAGCGCTATGCCGAGGCGGAAAAACTGGTTGGAGGGTCGTCCAATGCTTGAAAAGCTGAAAGAGGCCGTGTGCGAGGCCAATCTGAAACTGGTCGAATACGGTCTGGTCATAATGACTTGGGGAAATGTGTCCGCCATCTCGGAGGACGGCAGATTCGTGGTCATAAAGCCGAGCGGAGTTGACTATTCGGTCATGGAGCCCGGCATGATGACGGTCGTCGATATGGACGGCAGCATAGTGGAGGGAGAACTGAGGCCGTCCTCCGATCTGCCCACGCATCTGGAGCTTTACCGCAGCTTTGCGGGCGTCCGGAGCGTGGTGCACACCCATTCCCTGTGGGCCACTTCCCTGGCTCAGGCGGAGCTCGACCTGCCCTGCTACGGCACCACCCACGCCGACACCTTCCACGGCAGCGTCCCCTGCACGCGGGCGCTCACCCAGCAGGAGATCGACGGCGAGTACGAGCTCAACACCGGCAAGGTCATAGTCGAGACCTTCCGCGAGCGCGGCATCGACTCCGAGGCCGTGCCCGGCGTCCTCGTCTGCAAGCACGGGCCCTTCACCTGGGGCGGCAGCACGGTAAAGTCCGTCGAGAACGCGCTGGTGCTGGAGACCACGGCGCACATGGCCTTCGCCACCCGCGGCTTCACCCCCGGCGTGGCCCCGGCCCCCACAGGGCTGCAGGACAGGCATTACTTCAGAAAACACGGCAAAAACGCCTATTACGGCCAGAGCCGTCAGGCGTGAGACAGAGCACCGCCCGTGAGCCATCGCGGGCGGTGTTTTTTTAAAAATGCACTTGTCATTTCAGCCGGTTTATAATAAATTATCCTTATTATCACTTACAGGAGCAAAGATGAAAGCGCCGCCGAAATATGTGCTCAACATCCTAAGCGCCCTCGGCTCGGCCGGTCACGAGGCCGTACTCGCCGGGGGCTGCGTGCGCGACAGCCTGCTTGGCCGCCGCCCCTCGGACTGGGACGCCGCCACCTCCGCCATGCCGGAGGAGGTGCTCGCCCTCTTCCCGCGCTGCGTGCCCACGGGCATAAAGCACGGCACGGTCACCGTCCTCGCCCCCGGCGGCAAGGTCGAGGTCACCACCTTCCGCGCCGAGGGCGCCTACTCCGACCACCGCCGTCCAGACCGCGTCGCCTTCGGCTGTCCGCTGGAAGCCGACCTCGCGCGGCGCGACCTCACCGTGAACGCCATGGCCATGGACGCCGCTGGGCATGTCACCGACCCCTTCGGCGGCCGCGCCGACCTCGAGCGCGGGCTGCTCCGCTGCGTTGGCGAGCCGGAGCGCCGCTTCGACGAGGACGCGCTGCGCATGCTGCGCACCATCCGCTTCTCCGCCCAGCTGGGCTTCGAAATAGAGCCGCGCACGATGGAGGCCGTGCGCGAGTTCGCGCCGCTCGCGGCCTCGCTCTCGGCCGAGCGCGTGAGGGACGAGCTCGTCAAGACCCTCCGCAGTCCCAGGCCGGACGTGGTCTGGCAGCTGGTGGACTTCCGGCTGCTGGACGCCTTCCTCAGCTCCGGGGACGCCTCGGCGGAGCGGCCCGCGCTCTCGCCCGCGCCGAAGTATGCGCGCCTCGCGCGCTTTTGTCTCGCGCTGGAGCTGTGCGGGTATATTATGTCTACCTCTTCCCTGCTCACCGCGCTCCGATTCGACAGCGCCGCCGTGCGCACCACAGCCTCGGCGGTGGAGATACTCAGGTCTGGCCGCCGGGACTGGAAGCGCCTGCTGCGCGACTACGGCGAACCCGCCGTCCTCGCCGCGCACCCCAAAAACCGCGCGCTGCGGGAGGTTTTGCGCTCCGGCGAGTGCTGGGCGCTCCACGACCTCGCAATAGGCGGCGCGGAGCTCAAGCAGCTCGGCTACTCCGGCCCGGAGCTGGGCCGGGAGCTTGACCGACTGCTCAACCACGTCATCGACCACCCCGCCGACAACAGGGCGGATATATTATGTAAACTAGTTGAGAGAAAGGTTATGGGATAATGGACAACTGGGAAAAGCTCAAAAGCGAGTGCCTCAACTGCCGCCGCTGCCCGCTGTGCGAGACGCGGAACAACGTAGTGTTCGGCGTCGGCCCCGAGAACGCCGAGGTGCTCTTCATCGGCGAGGGCCCCGGCGAACAGGAGGACCTCAAGGGCGAGCCCTTCGTCGGCCGCGGGGGCAAACTGCTCGACGACATGCTGGAGCTCATCGACCTCGACCGCACGAAGATATACATCGCCAACATGGTCAAGTGCCGCCCGCCGAAGAACCGCGACCCGCTGGAGACCGAGCAGATGGCCTGCGCCGAGTGGCTCCGGAGACAGATCGACCTCCTGCAGCCGAAGCTCATCGTCTGCCTGGGCCGCATCTCCGCGATGAAGTTCATCAAGCCGGACTTCCGCATCACGAAGGAGCACGGCCAGTGGTTCAACGTGGACGGCCGCCGTGTAATGGCGCTCTACCACCCCGCTGCGCTGCTGCGCGACCCGAACAAGCGGCCCGAGACCTTTGACGACCTCAAACGGCTCCAGGCGGAGATACGCGCCGTCTGCGACCACACCTATTGATACAGAAAGGCAAATTTTTATGCTGCACTTCCGCAAGCTCTCCATCACCGACCGGGCCTGGGCCCAGCCCTTTATCGAGGCCGAAAACTCCCGCTCTGCGGACTACAACTTCGGCAACATCTACATGTGGGACGGCGCGTTCCGTCAGCACCTGACCTCGGTCGACGGGCGTCTGCTGACCAAGCTCCGCTACGAGGACATGCCCTTTTTCGCCTTCCCCATCGGCTCCGGCGACGTCAAGCCCTCCATCGAGGCGCTGACCGAGTTTGCCGCGCACCGGCGCTATCCCTTCGCCATCCGCGGCATCACCGAGGAGCACCGCGCCCTGCTCGAGGAGGCCTATCCCGGCCGCTTCCGCTTCTTTGAGGACCGCGACTGCTTCGACTACGTCTATTCCATCGAAAAACTCTCAACCTTCGCCGGCAAGAAGCTCCACGGCAAGCGCAACTTCTGCAACCGCTTCGAGAAGGAGCACTCCTGGGAGTTCAAGCGCCTGACACCGGAGCTCATGCCCTGGTGCATGGGCATGCTCGGCGAGTGGCAGGGCAGCTACGAGGCCCCGCCCGAGGGCCTGGACGACGAGCACGCGGCCATCGTCCGCGGCTTCATGCGCTGGAAGGCGCTCGGCCTCGAGGGCGGCGTCCTCTTTGCCGACGGCAAGCTCGTGGGCTTCACAGTCGGCGAGGTCATCTCGACCGACACCTTCGACGTGCACTTTGAAAAGGCCTTCGCCTCCATGCCGGGTGCGTATCCGATGGTCTGCCGCGAGTTTTCAAAGCAGATAATGGCCGACCACCCGAACATCGTCTACCTCAACCGCGAGGACGACAT
>UQYT01000020.1 GCA_900545405.1 uncultured Eubacteriales bacterium
TCCGTTTTCTCGGCCTTCTTGACCTTTTTGCTGGTGTACTCGGTAAATGCAGCGGTCAGCGCATCGGCGTCACGGCCTTTGAAAAAGATCAGGTACTTGGGTGGGGAGCTACTGCGGTCTTTCTTCACCGCATAGTCCACACCATATTTCCGGGCGATCTTCTCAAACTCCTTGATAGATGGGTCTGTGATCTCAATATTGGAGATCCCCTGATTCTGACCAATGATCTGCTTGACGGTCTGTTTGCCGTGGGGTGTCACAGGAGCGTCACGGCTTCTCTGCTTTTGCAGCTTCTTTTCCTTGCAGTGGGCCATGTACTTGCTGATGGCGGCTTTGAGCAGCCTGCCGGTGAACTTTGTTCCACTGACAACCAGTGTTAAAGTCCTGTTTTCCACTTCTTCCTGCATTTTCATCGCCTCCTTTCCACAAAATGTGCAGGGGTGGTGCACTTCTTTCTAAGGCGGGACCACCAGCCGCCGGAGAAAATATTTCTTCATCGCTCCATCCCGCGGTTCTTTTTCTTTACCGGCTTCTTATCCGGCAGATTCCACTCTTCCCGAAACTCTGCCACACCTTTGGGGTCAAATGCCTTCAGCTTCTCCAGATCAAAGGCAACGGCAGAATATTTTCCATAACCGGACTGCACCTGATAGGGAAGCACCTTCCCCAACTTGTTCTCTTTGATGAATCGCAGCAGGTCCTTGCTGATGTCACCGGAAATAAACGCCTCTCCGGGGTCCAGGGAATATCCTGGTAGGTTCACCGTCATATCTGCAAACGCCTCTGCTCCATCTTCTGTATGGGTAATCATGCCGATATAAAGCCGCTGATTATTCGCATACATTCCAAGTTGCAGCGATATGGTTTCTTCCCCATATTCCCACTTAAAGGGTACTTTCTTTTCCTCATTCATATCGGATTCCTCCTATCGTATCTGTTCTTTGTGGTCATAAAACAAATCTCCATTTCTGACCTTTGCATGGCTGAGAATCTTGATCTGCCCATTTGCCTGACTGTCCAGAGCTTTTTCATAGCCTATATCTGACAAAAACAGGCGGGTGCGTTCTCCTTTCCAGCCAACCGGGGAGTCATGCGTCAGTACATCAAAAATAATCATGTGCCGGGTGTTCTCCGCAAATCGCTGGAGATCCATGTAGTCATGACCGTGATAGTTCTGCGCCCCGGCTTTCTGGCGCATTTCCTCCATCAGCTGCCCGATTGTTTTGCCTTCCTGCATAAAACCCACTTCCTTTCCGTTCTTATGAGACCAGCAAGATCATCTCCCGCAGCTGAGCAAAGTAGAGCTTTCCCTTTGGCGTAACCAGCGTGTAGGAGCCGGTATGCCCGTGATTGCAGTAGTCTTTCACACAGAACAGCCCCGTATTTTTCACATTGGCATAGGGCAGCACATTGCCGGATGCTGTGCGGTACACAAACCGTCGTTCTATCAGAAACCGAACAAACCGGCGCTCCGGGACATCCAACTCTTTGGCGGTTGTCCTGAGATTGGTGCTGTGCTTTAAGTCGATGAACAGGTCATAGAAAGCGGCTTTGCCCTCCAGCTGTGCATTTTCCTTACGCAGAGAAATATTTGCTTCACGCTCAGCCAACAAGTCTGAGCAGAGCTTCATCAGAGCCTCCGGGGAAGTAGCTACCTCCCAAAGCATCTCTCTTGTGAGATAGGCCCCGTGCTTGCGAATGGTAGGCAGAACCTCATCGAATACCCACTGTTCAAACTGTTCTGCCGATGGCAATTTGCTGTGAACAATCAGGCGGTACAAATCTCCTTCGGGGATAAAAGTCATACTGATTTTGCGGTCGGGGCTTTGTGGGTGAGGTGCGTCGCGTTTCACGACATACCTACAATGGCGGATAATTGCATCGCGGGAATTGCTGTACCCCAGCGCAGCGGCCACATCCGTTCCGCAGAACAGGTATTTGCCGTTTTCTTCGATGACCCGGATACTGCCAAACTCCGGGTTTTTGAAAATTTCCATCTGGTTCATGTCGTGCCTCCTTTGGCATGATAAAAGGCGGCCTTTACCAGCCGCCTGCGTGCATATCGTGGTTGACCAATGAAGTGAAGTGATTATTCATGGTGGTAGGCGCATTGAACAGCACCGCAAGCAGGTACTGCTTCATGTTGCGTACCTGGGTGGTGTTCTTTTGCAGACAGTCCATGACAAACTCGATGTGGGAGCTGTCCAGTTTCAAAAAACGGGAACGCACGATCTCGTGAGGAAAGTCTGCCCCAGAGATCCGTGTGGTCTTTCGTCTGGCACAGACCGTTTCTACCAACAGCTCTACGATCTCATTCAGGTCATCCAGGTAGAGAGGATAACGCTGCTTCAGACAGTCATACTCGATATTCTCCAAAATCAATTCCCGATAATTTTCTATCTCTGTGACAGACATCGCATCTCTTCCTTTCCGTTCCGGCGGTCTTGCCGCCGCTGTTTCCCGGAAGGGAATGGAATCGGTACTTGATCCATAAGTAATTGATTTTTCTGTATTTGATTTCTCTATATTTAATTCTGCGGGCTTTTCCGTATCCGGTTTTACCATATCCGGGTTTTCCGTATCTGGTGAAACCACATCTGACGGCAGCATATCCAGCTTCTTTGGCTGTGGCTGCTCATAAATGATGTACTCGGTATCAGTAATACGGCCATTCGCACCGCGAAGCTGCCTGCGGACAATATAGCCAGCTGTTTCCAACTCTTTGAGCGCAGAGCCAATGGCGTCCACACCCTCCTTACAGATGGAAGCAAGCCCTCTTGTAGTGTAATTCCACTCCTCTGGGAGCGACAGGATCATGGAGAGCAGACCCTTAGACTTTAAGGTCAGCCCCTTATCCTTCAGATGATAATTTGACATAACGGTGTAATCGCGTGTCCGTTGTACGCGGTAAACTGCCATTCACTTCACTCCTTCCTGTGGTCAGAAAATAACAAAAGCCGCTGTCAGTAAAGACGCGGCTCAAACTTCATAGAAAACTCCTGGTCTCCCATCAAAGGGATAGCGGCTGATGTCCTCAAAGGCGTCGGCAACCTCCTCCGCTGGATAGTCCTGCCAGTCCCGCTCCCTGACGATATGATGGATAGTACGGTAACAGGTAGAAAACCTTTCATACGCCGAACAGTATTTCGTATTCACGCAGGAGACATCCACAAACCGCCCGTCCTCCAAGAGCCATAGTTCCCGGATGCAAGAAGCATCCACCTGCGTAGAATGACTCTGGATAGTTTTTTGGTAAATGCAAAATCCCCGCTGTGGAAACAACTCTGGCCCATAGTAGTTCAAGGAACACTCATGGTTTCCTGCGGTCTGGTAAGCAAGGACACTTTCCCCACGATAGCGGACAGACTGCGCCACAAGTTCCATGTTCAATCTGGAGAGCGCCCTTTTCCGCTCCTTTTTGTCGGGGAAAAGATAAAGATACGCCGTCCTGATGGCATTGCAAATTTCTTTTTCTCTAAACATCTTATTTTCTCCGTTTTTTCTTTACATCCAAGACATGACCCTCAATTACACGGGCGTACCTTTTGATTTTGATCTCCCGGCGCTGCTGGCTTTGCAGGGCGGCCTGATAACCGTCCTCAGTCAAAAACAGCCGCATTTCATCTCCGGGGCTTCCGTAAGCAGTGCTGGGACGCAGGACGGAAAACTCGATCATCCAGCGGGTGTTATCCCAAAACCTCTCTACGGCGAGAATGTTGTGTCCTTTCAGCTCACGGGCTGAAATATCCCTCATAGGCGGCTCCTTTCATCGTTCCTGGTCTCTCTGACGCTTTTTCTGCCATGCCTCCAGCAGCTTGATGATGGTTTCCTGCATCCGCTGGGGCGTATAGCTTTTAGGGAAATACTTCCGCAAAGTGTCAGAGGTAAATGTCACCCGGTCCAGATCACTTTTCTTTTCCTCACCCATGATGACACGCATCATATCGAGGGTCAGATGCCCCTCCTGGCTATATTTCTTGAGCCGCTGGGCTTGGGAAAGGGAAGGGGTAGCCTGTTCGCTGTCCATCGCGTCCAGCAGGTCTACCTGTTCCTCTTTTTTGAGAAAGGACAGCTCATAGGCAGGGTTCAGGGCAATCTTCTTTTCATCCACCATATCCATCAATTCAGGAATCAACTCTGTCAGACGGATATAACGCTGTACCTGCCGTTGGCTTTCGCCAGCTTGATCTGCAACCTTTTGAATAGAGGTCTGCGACTTCTCGCCAACTTGGCGAGAAGTTAAATCGGTTCGTGCGCCCTGATGTTTGACAGCCTCCAGCTTCATTTTGTAGGCAAAAGCCCTTTCGCTTGGAAGAAGGCTTTCTCGCTGCAAGTTGCTGTCAACCATAATGATCGTGGCGGCATCATCATCCAAATCCCGAATAATGACAGGCATGGTCTCTTTTTCTGCCAGCTCACTGGCTCTGCGCCGCCTGTGTCCGGCTACCAGCTCATAGCCGCCCTCAGGGTCTGGTCGGGCAATCGCCGGAACCAGAACGCCATACTGCTTGATACTGTCAGCGGTCTCCATCATGGCTTCGTCATCCTTGACTTTGAATGGGTGGTTCTTAAAGGGATGCAGTTCAGACAGCGGAATCTCCTGAATCTTTTCCAGCTTTGCATCCTGACGGCCTTCTTCGGTGGAGAACAGATCATCTACCGAGGCCAGCTCTATTTTTTTCGCGCTGCTTTTCAAGTTTCAACACCTCCTTCGTCAGATTTCGATACCCCTCTGCCACTTTGCCGCCAGGGTCATGGGCGAAAATACTTTTTCCCTCTGCGCTAATTTCCTTTGCCCGGACAGAGTGGGGAATCTCTGTGCCGAATACTTTGATCTTGCTGCCATAGGTCTCACGCAGGAGCGCGGAGATCTCTTTGGCAAAGTTGGTTCGGCTGTCCACCATCGTCAGCAGGATACCGTCTATCTGGAGCTTGGGGTTGATCTGCCGCTTTACCTTGTTTACCGTGGAGAGCAGCTGTTCCAGCCCTTTGGCGGGCAGATACTCCGCCTGAACGGGAATAATGATCCTGTTCGCAGCGGCCAGCGCATTGACCGTGAGCATCCCCAGGGAGGGCTGACAGTCGATGAGGATATGGGAGTATTGCCCCTTCAGCGTGTCCAGATATTGCCGCAAGATAGTCTCACGGCTCATGGCGTTTACCAGGGATACCTCCATACCGGATAACTGGATGTCCGCAGGCATCAGGTCTACACCCTCTGGGTGGTGCAGGATACCCTCGCCGGGACGAAGCGGCTCATCCATCAGGATACGCCCCATAGCGTCCGACAGCGTAAAGGGCAGCTTGTCCGGCTGGGGATGGCCCAGGCTGATGGTCAGGCTGCCTTGCGGGTCCCCGTCGATCAGCAGGACTTTCTTTCCGGCCTGCGCCAGCCCGATTCCCAAGTTGGCACAGGTCGTTGTCTTGCCAACGCCGCCTTTCTGGTTGGCAATGGCGATGATTTGCGTGTTCATTGACTTCACCTCATTTCTAATTATTGCTGTTGCTTCTGGAAATAGAAAAAGCCGCCACTTCAAAATCATAAAGTGACGGCCCTTTCTAGTGCCGGAATCTCTGAAACAAAAAAGCACCCAGTTATTTGTTACTGAGTGCCTGCATTAGAATCGTATTTAATTGTTCAGATTTGGTCAGATTATGCCAAACCCTCCAGCGAAAATTCCGGTGTCTGAGAGTGCCAAAATCACCCTCAAAAATACCCCCGAAATTGCTCTCTGGTTGTCCTATTTTTTAACCACTAAGACCGTTTTTTGACCCCATTTTTGGCGGTTGTCCTATATTTAACCACTAAAAATTGGGTGAAAACGGCTCTCGTTTTGCCAAATTTGGTCAAACTATATCAGCCCATTTAGGTATAAGAAAACCCCGGAAAACCTTGATTTTCCGGGGTTTTTGAACCATTTTGATATAGTCTGAGCAGTCGATTATCGCTTGCTGAACTGCGGAGCGCGACGTGCTGCTTTGAGACCGTACTTCTTGCGCTCTTTCATTCTCGGGTCGCGGGTCAGGAAGCCGGCGGCCTTGAGGGGGGCGCGGAAGCTCTCGTCCACGGCCAGCAGGGCGCGGGCGATGCCGTGGCGGATGGCGCCGGCCTGGCCGGTCACGCCGCCGCCGGTGACGGTGGCGACGATGTCCACCTTGCCGAGGGTGTTCGTGGTGACCAGCGGCTGACGGACGATCAGCTTCAGGGTCTCGAGACCGAAGTAGTCGTCGATGTCGCGGCCGTTGATGGTGATGGAGCCGGTCCCGCCGGGGAAGAGGTGCACGCGCGCCACGGAGCTCTTCCTGCGGCCGGTGCCGTACATATAAGCCTTCTTGCTCTTATAGGTAGCCATTATACTTTACCTCCCTTAGCGGTCCCAGACTTCGGGCTTCTGAGCGGCGTGGGTGTGCTCTGCGCCGCGGAACACGCGAAGCCTCTTGAGCTGCCAGTCGGCGATGGTGTTCTTCTGGAGCATGCCGCGCACGGCCAGACGCATGGCCAGCTCGGGCTTCTGCTTCATCAGACGGTCATAGCGGGTCTCCTTGAGTCCGCCGGGGTAGCCGGAGTGGGTGCGGTAGTACTTCTGCTCGAGCTTCTTGCCCGTCAGGACCGCCTTCTCGGCGTTGATGACGATGACATAGTCGCCGCAGTCAACATGCGGGGTGTAGTCGACCTTGAGCTTGCCGCGGAGCAGGTCGGCCGCGAGAGCGGCGGTCTTGCCCAGGGGCTTGCCGGCAGCGTCGATAACGTACCACTTGCGGACGACGGTGTCCTTGTTAAGCATGGTAGTGGACATTTCTTAGCCTCCAATTATATGATAAATGCTTTGACAAATCATACCGCGCCCCTTACAATACAGGGGACGCGCTCTACTTTTATAGCACCCCTGGGAGCGAATGTCAACAGCATTTTTGATTTCAACTATGAGAACTCGCGTATTCTCCGTTTTCCTCGCTTATGCTCGCGTATTCTCGATTTCGATTTTCAAATTGGAGCGCACTATGGAACTTGACAGATTCACAGGCTACGTCCGCCGCTGCGCGGACGATTACGGCATGCTCGTCCCCGGCGACCGCGTGGCGGTGGGCGTCTCCGGCGGCAAGGACAGCATGGCCCTGCTCGCCGCACTCACGCACCTGCGGCGCTATCACCCCTCGCACTTCGCGCTGGAGGCCATCACCATCGACATGGGCTTTCCCGGCATGGACTTCGCGCCCGTGTCGGCCTGGTGCGCCGAGCACGACGTGTCCCACACCATAGTCAAGACCGACATCCGCGAGATAGTCTTCGACGCGCGGCAGGAGGAGAACCCCTGCTCGCTCTGCTCCAAGATGCGCCGCGGCGCGCTCAACGACGCCATCAAGGCGCGCGGCTGCAACAAGCTCGCCCTCGGCCACCACTTTGACGACGCGGTGGAGACCTTCCTCATGAACCTGCTCTTCACGGGCCAGCTCGGCTGCTTCAAGCCCAGCACCTACATGTCCCGCGCGGACGTGACGCAGATACGGCCCATGCTGTACATAGGCGAGGGCAGCATCGTCTCCTTCGTGCGGGAGATGGGCCTGCCCCTGGTGCCCACGACCTGCCCGGAGGACAAGGAGAGCAAGCGCGCGGAGATAAAGGCCCTCATCGCCCGCCTCTCGGCGGAGTATCCGGACCTCAAGAACAAGGTCTTCGGCGCGATGCAGCGCCTCCCCCTCGACGGCTGGGGCAAGATATGAAAAAGAAAAGGCCCGGTGCAGAAAGCACCGGGCTTTTTTCAATACTCTATGCTCTTCGTCCTGCCCAGCAGGAGGATCAGCACCAGGGCCACGGCCTCCAGCCCGACGAAGAGGTAGAACGCCTGGGCATAGGAGCCGGTGGAGGTCTGGATGGCGCCGGCGGCGGTGGAGGCGAAGGAGCCGACGAGGATGCTGAGGTTCACGATGCCGAGGTTGCGCCCGTAGTGCGCCGGGCCGAAGAACTCCTCGGCGAGGGAGGCGGAGATGGTGGGCACCGCGCCGTAGCAGGCGCCGATGAGCATCATCACCACCACGAGCACCACGGCGGAGGAGCCGAGCACGAGCGCGGCGATGAGGCCCGCGGCGATGTAGAGCACCGCGTCGGCCAGCAGCGAGATGCGGAAGCCGCAGCGGTCGTTGAGCATGCCGAAGACGATGCGGCCCAGGCCGTTCATTACCGAGACGAGGCCGACGGCGAGCGCGGCCACGCTCTCGGAGGCGCCGCCCTCCACGAAGATGTAGCTCGCGTGGGCGATGAGGCCGGAGCCGAAGCCCGTGCCGATGACGGCGGAGCCGAAGAGCAGCCAGAAGCGCCTTGTGCGCAGCATCTGCCTGGGCGTCAGCCCGCGGGCGGGGGCGGCGGCGTGGGTGTCGCGGTCGACCCTCGGCGGCAGGACGAAGGGCAGGCCGATGAACGCGGCGGCCAGCAGCAGCGCGCCGGTGAGGATATAGGTGAGGTGCCAGCCGAAGCCGGGGGAGGCGATGAGCCTGGAGGCGAGGCCGCCGAGCACCAGCGAGCTCGCGCCGAAGCCCATGAGCAGCACGCCGGAGGCGAGGCCCTTCTTGTCCGGGAACCGGGGCACGACGGCGGAGATGACGCCGTTATACACAAAGCCGACGCCTATGCCGGAGATGGCGAAGGAGACGAACAGCAGCCAGATGAGGTGGGCCTGCAGGAACATGCAGAGCACGAAGCCGATGCAGCCGAGTATGCCGCCGATGGGTATGGAGACGCGGACGCCGCGGCGGTTGGCCACCGCGCCGCCGAAGACGCCGCCGAGGCAGAAGCTCGCCAGCATCACCGTGAAGCAGGCGCCGAGCTGGGCGCTGGACCAGCCGAAGCCGGCCCCGAAGGGCATGGAGTAGATGCTCCAGGCGTAGATGACGCCGTTTATGAGCAGCATCGCCGTGCCCGCGATGAGCGCAGTGGTGCGCGAGAAGGTCTTTTTGACAGTCATTTATCGGTCCTCCGTTCCCGTCAGCAGGAGCGTATCAGCCGCAGGTAGAACTCGGCGCACTTGACCACCTTGCAGACGGGCACACGCTCGTTGTTGCCGTGGATGGTGCCGCGCTCCTCCTTGGAGAGCTCCATCGGGCCGAAGCGGTAGACGTTGCGGCTGATGCGGCCGTAGTGGCGGGAGTCGGAGCCCGCGAGCATGAGGTAGGGGGAGACTATGGCGTCCGGCCAGGTGCGCTGTATGGCGCTCTTGAGCCGCGCCCAGCCCTCGGAGCCCTCGGTCTCGGAGTAGGGCGAGGGTTCGGCCCAGGGGCCGCGGCGGAGGCTTATGGCGTCGTTCTTGATGGTGCGGCGGATGCGCTCCTCGGCCTTGTCCGCGCTGTCGCCGCACATGATGCGCAGGTTGACGCCGACGGTGGCGTCGGGGGGCAGGACGTTGTTGGCGGGGCTGCCCTGCATCTGAGTGACGGCGCAGGTGGTGCGCACGAGGGCGTTGAGCTCGCCGCCCATGAGGCGCGTGGCGAGGTCCAGCACCGGGCGGAAGAGCCAGAGGTTCGCAAAGACCATCCGCACCGGCAGGGTGGAGCGGCGGCCGAGGGTGTCGAACATCTCCGCGGCGGGCGGGGTCAGCGTGAAGGGCGCGGGCTTTTTCTCGATGCGCGTGACGGCCTTCGCAAGCTTGCCCACGATGGTGCTGCGCGGGGGCGCGGAGGCGTGGCCGCCCTCGCTCTTCATGTCCAGGAAGAGCTGCATCTGGCCCTTTTCGGAGGTGCCCACCAGCGCGCAGGGCGCGTCCACGCCCGGGAACACGCCGGAGACGACCGCGCCGCCCTCGTCGAGCACGAAGGCCGGGACGACGCCGCGGCGCTGCAGCTCGTCCACTATGTCGGCGGCGGAGTCGCCCGCTATCTCCTCCTCGCCGGAGAAGGCGAAGTAGAGGTCGTGCGCGGGCGTGAAGCCCTCGCCGAGCAGCTGCTCGGCGGCCTCCAGCGCGCAGCAGAGCGTGCTCTTGGTGTCCAGCGTGCCGCGGCCCCAGAGGACGCCGTCCTCGATGACGCCGTCAAAGGGCGGCCTGGACCAGTTGGCCTCGTCCGCGGGCACGACGTCATAGTGCGCCATGAGGACGGAGGGGGTCTCGCTCGTGCGGCCCTTCCAGGTGAAGAGCAGGCCGCAGCGGCCTATGCGCTCCGGCGCGCAGCGCTCGTGCAGAAGCGGGAAGCGCTCGCGCAGCAGGGCGCGGAATTTTTCAAACTCGGCCTCGTCCTCCAGGCTGTGGTCGAGGTTCGAGACGGTGCGGCAGCGTATCATGGCCGCGAGGTCGTCCACGACCTTCTTCTCGTCCACCCCGGCGGCGTCGGGAGCGGGGCGCTCCTCGGCCCGGGGCTTGAAGGCCAGGGTCCGCGCGGCGACCACGCCGGCGAGCGCGGCGGCTGCCCCGGCTGCCCCGGCGGCAATGAGCTTTTTCACTCAGATCAGTCCTTTCTTGTAGAGGATGCGCGCCGCGCCTATGGCCAGCAGGGCGCCCACGGGGACCAGGACGCTGGCCGAGGAGGCGAGGGAGGGCACGCATATGAAGAGCACTATCATGAACACCAGCGGGGTCATGGCGACCTTCCAGTTCTTCGCCACATAGACCACCGCGAGCGGCCCGAAGAGCGCGGGCAGGATGTTGTCGAAGGCCGGCTGCAGCGCGGGTGACTCCAGGAAGCCGCGTATCTGGCTGAGCAGCAGCACGCCGATGGCGATGACCGCCGTGGTGACGAGGGCGGAGACGGCGATGGCGATGGTGGAGATGACCTCGCCCGCCTCGGTGCCCGGTTCCACGTCCGCGGCCTCCATGGCGTTGAGCGCGCAGGGGACCTTCAGGCTGGTGAGGTTGCCGGTGAAGAAGCCGAGGTAGGAGCCGCCGGTGCCGAGCATGGGCACGTAGGTCAGCACCTCTATGGTGCCGACGGTCCAGTAGATGGGCGCGACGCCGAGCAGGCCCTTGAGCACCCAGGTGATGGGCGGCCAGGCGTCGTATCTCACGCAGATGGCCGTGGGCACGGCCAGCAGCAGGGCAAAGCCGGTGAGCATCCACCAGCGGCCCACGCGGTGTTCGTAATCTCTGAAAGCATCGTAGCTGTCCATATCATAAGCCTCCTCAGACGAGAGAATCCACAAGGTTCGTGATGGGGATGGAGAGGAACATGCCGCCCAGCATGCTCAGCGGCAGGGCGTACTGCTCCATCCAGC
The DNA here is from genome assembly GCA_900545405.1 of uncultured Eubacteriales bacterium. GTDB lineage: Bacteria > Bacillota > Clostridia > Oscillospirales > Oscillospiraceae > Scatomorpha. Next base: position 11,195 of record UQYT01000020.1, read on the forward strand.
TCCACTTGAGGACCTTGACGAACACGGCGCACACGCACATGAGCAGCGCCGAGACCACCATGACGAAGAAGGGTATCCAGCCTTGGAGCCCGTCGCGGATGGTGCCGAACACCATGCCGAGGAAGGCGCTTATCATGCCGAGGAAGAGGGCGGACATGAAGATGGAGCCCCACTTCTCATCCTTGGAGCGGATGCGCATGATGCCGTTTTCTATCTTCTTGCCGAAGGCGGGGACGAGGATCGTGCCGGGCACGATGCCGAGCGTCATGACCCAGGCGATGGCGGCGAAGACCTTGGGGTCGGTGATGAGCTGGCTGAGGTCCATGCCGACGGCCTGAGCGGCGCTGGCCGCCGCGGGCGTCTCGTATGTAAGCGCGCCGATGACCGAGAGCCGGAGCCAGGGCAGCGGGAAGCCCAGCGCCTTGGAGAGCGCGATGACGCCCAGCAGTATCGAGATGGCGGGCACGATGGTGAACACCGCCGCGGAGATCGCCGTGCGTCTGAGCACCTGTGTGCTGATGCCGAGCTTCTTCGCCCGGCGCCAGGCTAGGACGATGAACCTCACGGACATGGCGATGACAAAGACTATCACCACGGCGACGAGGCAGTACATGAATGTATTGTTGGGATCAAACAAGTCAAAACACGCCCCTCTCTGTTTAAACAAAGCATAGTTTATCACAACAGAGAGGGGCATACAATTCAATTCTTCATTTTTTCTTCAACATTCAGCGCGTCTCAGCCGTATAACTCGGGGTGCGAGGTATAGCAGAAGTACACGCTGCCGTAGATGCTGTCCTCGAGCTCGAGCGCGACGCCGCTGCCCTGCTTTCCGCCGGACTGGAACACGACGGTGGGGTCGTTCAACACCCTCTCGCCCGAGAGCAGGCGGAAGGCGGCCTCCACGCAGTCGCGGAAGGGGAGCAGCACCTCGAACCAGTCCTCGTCCGCGGCGGTGTACTGCCCCGGCTGGAAGGCGCACCCGGCGAGGGTGTCCGGGAACTCCGGCGAGGCCACGCGGTTCAAGAGCACCTCGCCCACGGCCATCTTCCACTCCATCGAAAGCCAGGCGCTGCCCGCCTCGGTGTGTATCACCTTGGCGAGCAGCGCGAGATCCTCATAGCTTATCTTTTCCTCGTCGAGGCCGAAGAAGTCTATCTTCTCGTTCCGGGCGGCCTCCGCCTCCAGCCCGGCCTCCCCGTCGCCGGAGGCGGCGGCCTCGATCATCAGCTCCCCGTAGTCGGTGCCGGGGTCAAAGTCCGCCCGGCAGGGCCCGGAGAGCGAGGCGCACAGCGCCAGCGCCGCCACAAAGGCCGTGACCGGCCCGGCGGAGCAAAACTGCGCAAGCTGCTTCATAAGTACCAGACCTCCTTTCAAAGGCCCGGCAATTATAAGCCGTCCGCGCCGCGAAAAAGGCAGAAGGGCGCCGCAGTCTTCCCGCGGCGCCCCGGAGGGGTGTTCAGTTGGCGGCGGCAGAGGCCTTGCGGCGCAGGCTCATGCAGTCGGCTATCATGGCGATGAACTCGGAATTCGTGGGCTTTCCCTTTATGTTGGAGACGGTGTAGCCGAAGAACTTCTGCAGCGTCTCGATGTCGCCGCGGTCCCAGGCGACCTCGATGGCGTGGCGTATCGCGCGCTCGACGCGGGAGGGGGTGGTGGAGAACTTGCGCGCCACGGCGGGATAGAGCACCTTGGTGACGGCGTTGATGGCGTCCATGTCGTTTATCGTGATGAGGATGGCCTCGCGCAGGTACTGGTAGCCCTTGATGTGGGCGGGGACGCCTATCTCGTGGATGATGTCCGTGACCATGGCCTCGAGGCTGGGCTCCGCGTGCGGCTGGGCCACGCCCATGCGCCCGGCCTGCGGGCGGCGCGCGGAGGTGAGCTGCCGGACGTTCGCGAGCACCGAGGCCGCGTCGCAGGGCTTGGGGATGAAGTAGCACACGCCGAGCTCGGAGCACTCCGCGATGACCCTCTCGTTCCAGAAGCCGGAGACGACGACGCAGCGCGTGCCGGGGCTCACCTCCGCCACGCGGCGCAGCAGGCTCAGCCCGTCCAGCTTGGGCAGCATCAGCTCCGTGAGCAGCACATCCGGCCTCAGCTGCGAGACCAGGGCGAGCGCCTCCTCGCCGTCGCCCGTGGCGCCGGCAAGCTCCATGCCCTCGTCCTCCTGTATGTGCGATGCCAGTAAATTCCTCAAATCCTCTCCGGGCTCCGCAATGAGAACGCGCGTTTTGGTTTCCATAATCCGAACCTCCGTTATTATTACAAATCACGGACTGCGATCTATATTTTTAAGCAGGAAAGCCGTTTTGTAGTAATAATTTAGCACAAAGGCTCTGATGTTGCAATACAAAGCTTCCCAAAATCAAAGTTTTTTTGTTTACATAAATCGACACGTTTCGACCGGATGTCGAATAAACGATATGTCAAAAAGTGTCGAATATCATCGCGCTCGGAAAATGAAAAAAGCGGGCGGGCCCTGCGGTCCGTCCGCGTTATTCGACTTTTTGCGCCTCAGCGCTCCAGGGGGGAGACCACGAACCAGTACCGCGCGAGGTACGCGGCGCGGCGCTCGGCCTTGGCGCGGCGCAGGTCGGCGGGGCTGCCGGAGGAGAGCTCCGCGCCCGGGCTGCACTGCGGGCCCAGGTTTGCGGCGAGGTATTCGTACCACTTTTGCAGCCCGAGCATCGTGAGGTGCACGCCGTCGGAGAGGTAGCAGCCGGAGTCCCAGCAGGAGTTGGTGTCCAGCAGCTTCACGCGGGTCTCGCCCGCGGCCTCGTATGCGGCCACCGTCTCGGCTATCACGCCGTTTATCCGCTCCGTCGCCACGGCCCCGGTGGAGGAGTCCGGCACGGTCTGCATGTATATGTCGGCGTCCGGCCAGTTCTCCAGCATGCAGTCGACGGCGGCGGTGTAGTCCTCCACGGTGGTGCTGCTGCTGCCGTTCGAGCCCATGAGGAAGAGCACGCGCGTGTATTTGCCCGCCGTGGCCTCCACGGCCTCGGCAAAGCTCAATCCCTCCAGCCCGGGCGAGGCCTCGCAGTAATAGGAGTTCTGCTCCAGCGGCTCCAGCGGCCACCAGTCCTCGAAGAAAAAGGTCACGGCGCTGCTCGGCGCGGCGATGCGGCCCGCGCCGCCGAGGAGGTTCCCCGGCCGGAGCCACTGGGCTATGAGCATGCAGGTCAGCGAGTCGCCCACCAGCACGGTGCGGCTGTCGAGGAACATCGGCTCGTCCGCCGGGTCCGACGCCGCGAGGCAGCAGGTGCCGAGGCACGAGAGCGCGAGGAGCAGGCATATCGTTCTTTTCAGCTTCATATCCGTCACTCCAGATACCAGGTGTCGGTGCCCTCGTCGAACTCGCTCCGCTCGGGCATGTAGTGCCGGAAGGCGGGGTCGAGCAGGAAGGTGGAGATGAGCGTCCCGGCGCCCGGGGCTATCATCAGTGCGGGCGGGAAAAACCAGCAGAGCGCGCCCAGCGCGGCCCAGAGCGCCAGCAGCCCCAGCGTCCTGAGCGGGAACCTCGCGCCCACGCGCAGGGAAAAGAGCAGTATCTGCGCCGTCTTGAACCGGAAGCGGCTCAGCACCGGGCAGCCGAAGGCGAGCACGACGAAGACCACGAGCGCGGAGAAGAAGAACGTCGCCCGGTAGAAGAAGTCCACCGCCCCGCTCTGCGGCCGGTTCACGACGTACACCGCCGCAAAGAAGCCCACGGCGCAAAAGAGCGCGAGGATGACCGAGAGCGCGATGCCCTGCAAAATGTTCTCCCTGAAGGAGCGGAAATACTCCCTATAAGGCCCGCCGCGGCCGCGCCGCACGGACTTCGCCACGGAGTAGTAGAGCGCAGTTACCGCCGGGCAGATCGTCACCACGGGGATGCAGAGTATGAGCGTCAGCACGCCCAGCGCGACGAGGTCCACCGCCGCGCTCCAGACAGAAAACGCGCGGTCCTTCATCCCAGCGCCTCCCTTGCCTCGTCGATGTAGTAGTGCACCAGCAGATTCACGCACGCGCCGTAGCTCTGCATGCCGAGCTCCTGGTCGTTGGACTTGAGGAAGGAGTCGTACACGGTGTTCGACGCCTTCTGCGGCACGCTGTCGCGGAACTGGTCCCAGTAGGCCGACTGCGCCTTGAAGTCGGCGCGCACGGTGTCGGAGAGGGTGTAGTAGATCTCGGCGTAGGCGTCGTAGTCCGCGCCGGCCAGGGCGTTGCCGAGGTAGATGTAGGCCAGGGCCGCGCCCGCGTAGTTGAAGTCCGCGTAGTCGGACTCTAGGCAGGCGAGGACGGCCACGAAGTTGCACTCCTGCTCCGCCGCCACGCCGCGCTGGTGCGCTATCTCGTGCTGGCTGGTGGAGGGCAGCAGGAAGGCGGGGGAGTCCATGTTGAGGTTCGCCTCGCCGGTCATGGGGAAGAAGAAGCCCGTGAAGTCGAGGTAGCTCATGATGCGCGAGAAATATATCGGCTTGGGCCGGAGCGGCGCGCCGTCGAGGAAGGGATAGAGCGCCTCCGCGCCCTCGAATACCTCCGCCGCGCGGTCGAGCACGGACTCGCGGTCGGCTATGCAGGCCCCGTTCTCGTCGCGCGCCACCTCGCCGCCGTATTCGCTGGCGAGCAATGCGAACCAGCGCGTGACGGTCTCGAGCTCGGAGACCTCCAGCGGCCCGTCGTCCACGCCGGACTGCTCCGAGAAGCTCGGCGCGTAGTAGCAGGGCGTCCACATGACGGTGAGCCCCGCCCAGAACAGCGCCCCGGCCATCGCCAGCGTGAGGACGAGGCGGTAGAGCTGCCAGAGTTTTCCCGGGAAACGTATCATGCGGTAGATGCTCCAGAGCAGGTAGGCCGCGAGGCCGATTATGACCACGGCGTAGAAGAGCTCCGCCACCGAAAAGCTGACGTGGGAGCAGAGCCGGGACATGAAGGCGTGGTAGGGGCGCGTTATGTGGTCGTACACCCAGACCATGGCCTCGTCGCTGCCGCGCAGGGAGGTGACGGTCGCCACGGCGGCCAGCGCGAAGAGCGCGAGGCCCAGGCGCACGGGCGCCATGCGGCGGACGGATGTTTTCTTGTGAGCGGTCTTTTCCATAGGCACCTTTTAAAAAGGGCGCGGCGGGGCTGACCCGCCGCGCCGGCACGTGGGCTTATTTGAACACCGAGACGTTCTTGACGAAGTATTCGATGCCCGAGTACACGGTGGTCGCGAGCACGACTATCCAGCAGGCCGTGACCGTCCAATCCGGCACGGGCAGCATGAGCAGGATGAAGCAGACCATGGTCGAGGCGGTCTTTATCTTGCCGGACCAGGCGGCGGCGATGACCTTGCCGCCCTCCACGGCGACGAGGCGCAGGCCCGTCACGGCCAGCTCGCGCGCGATGACTATCATGGCCGCCCAGGCGGGGAAGAGGCCCGTGTCCACGTACACCAGCATGACCGAGATGACCAGCAGCTTGTCCGCCAGGGGGTCGAGGAATTTGCCGAAGTTCGTCACCTGGTTGCAGTGCCGCGCTATGTAGCCGTCCACGAAGTCGGAGACGGAGGCGACGGCGAACACCAGCAGCGCCCAGTACATGTGCCCCGCAAAGTCGAGGTACATCAGCGCCACGACGACGGGGATGAGGATTACGCGGACTATGGTTATCTTGCTTGCGGTGGTGAGCTTCATATGATCCTCCCTCTGAGCTGGCCGTCCTCGGCGGCCTCGACGCGGAATGTCACGATGTCGCCGGGCTTGCACTCGCCCTCCAGGACGGCGCTGCCGTCTATGCCGGGGGAGTCGAAGCAGCTCCGGCCCACGGCCAGGCCGGTCTCCGGGTCGATGTAGTCGCAGATGGCCTCTATCTCCCGACCGACGAGGGAGTCCTCCCACGCGTCCATGACCTCGGATTGCAGCCGCTCCACGAGCGCGGCGCGCTCCATGGCCACGTCCTTCGGCGGGTACTCCATCTTCGCGGCGGGCGTCCCGTCCTCGGGCGAGAAGGGGAAGACCCCGGCGCGCTCTATCTTCGCCTCGCGCAGGAATTCGCACAGCTCCTCGAACTCCTCCTCGCCCTCGCCGGGCAGGCCGGTGATCAGGCTGGTGCGCAGTACGAGGCCGGGTATGCGCTCGCGCAGCTTTTTGAAGAGCGCGCGGATGCTCTCGCCCGTGTCGCGGCGGTTCATGCGCTTCAATATGCGGTCGTCGATGTGCTGGATGGGGATGTCGATGTACTTGACTATCTTCGGCTCCGAGGCGATGACCTCGATGAGCTCGTCGTCCAGCTCGCGGGGGTAGAGGTAGTGCAGCCTTATCCAGCGCAGGCCGTCTATCTTACACAGCTCCCGCAGCAGCGCGGCGAGGCTGGGCTTGCCGTAGAGGTCGAAGCCGTAGTGCGTGAGGTCCTGGGCCACGAGGATGAGCTCCTTGTAGCCGCGCTCCGCGAGCTGCCGCGCCTCCGCGAGCACCCGCTCCATGGGCCGCGAGCGGAAGCGCCCGCGTATTTTCGGGATGAGGCAGTAGGAGCAGAAGTTGTCGCAGCCGTCGGCGATGAGGAGGTAGGTCCAGACGCCGCCGGTGCTGATGATGCGCCCGGTCTCGGACACGGCGGCGCAGTTGTCGCCGATGATGACGGGCTTTTCGCCCCGCACGGCGCCCTCGAGCGCCGTGACGACGTCGGCATAGCTCCCGGCGCCGATGACGGCGTCCACCTCGGGCATTTCGGAGAGTATCTCGCCCCGGTAGAGCTCGGAGAGGCAGCCCGCGACGATGAGCCGCTTGAGCGAGCCCGTCTCCTTGAGCTGGGCCGTCTCGAGTATGGTGTTGATGGCCTCCTGCTTTGCGTCCTCGATGAAGGCGCAGGTGTTTATGACGATGGCCTCGGCCTCGGTCTCGTCGTTCGTCAGCTCGTAGCCGGCGTCAGTGAGCTTTTGCAGCATCTGCTCCGAGGCGACCCGGTTCTTCGGGCAGCCGAGAGAGATCATACCGACTTTCATTCGTCCAACTCCAATCCATGACTGAGCCTTTTCGCGGCGGAGGACACCTCCTCCCAGGAAAAGCCGCGTCTTATGAGCGCCGCGCAGGCCCGGCGCAGGTCGTCGCCCTCCGGGGCCCGGCCGCGCAGCTTGGCCGCGAGCAGCCGCTCCACGGTGTCCGCCTGCTCCGGCAGCTCGCAGAGCGCGGCGTCCCAGAGCTCGCGGGGCACGCGCCGGCGGCGCAGCTCCTCGCGTATCCGCGCGCGGCCGCAGCCCTTGGCGGCGTAGTGCCGGACGACCATTCCGGCGTAGTTTTCATCGTTCACAAAGCCGAGCTCCGCCATGCGCTCCGAGACCGCCTCGGCCTCGGCGGGGTCCTCGCCCTTTTCGACGAGTTTTGCGGCCAGCTCGGCCTTTGAGTAGTCGCGCTTTTCAAGCAGGCGCAGCGCGCGGGCCTTCGCCCTCTCGCGCGGATCTTCAGCCTTCAAAGTCGTCCGCCGAGATGTCCACGGCGCGGCCGGCGGCTATCGCGGCCTTGCGGGCCTGCGGCGTCATCAGCTTGTGCGCGTTGGCGCGTATCTCCTGCTCGAGCTTGTCCATGACCTCGGGGTTCTGCTCGAGGTACTCGCGGACGTTGTCGCGGCCCTGGAGCCGCACGTCGCCCACCGTGAACCAGGCGCCCGCCTTGTCGATGAGCTCCAGCTTGACGGCGAGGTCGATTATCTCGCCGACCTTGGAGATGCCCTGGCCGTAGATGATGTCGAACTCCGCCTCCTTGAAGGGGGGCGCGACCTTGTTCTTGATTACCTTGGCGCGGGTGCGGTTGCCTATCATCTCCGAGCCGTTCTTGAGCGTCTCTATGCGGCGCATGTCTATGCGCACGCTGGCGAAGTACTTGAGCGCGCGGCCGCCGGGGGTCGTCTCCGGGTTGCCGTACATGACGCCTATCTTCTCGCGCAGCTGGTTTATGAAGATGACGATGCAGCCCGTCTTGCTCACGACGCCCGCGAGCTTGCGCAGCGCCTGGCTCATCAGCCGCGCCACTACGCCGACGCTGCTCTCGCCCATCTCGCCTTCGAGCTCGCTCCTGGGCAGCAGCGCGGCGACGGAGTCGATGACCACCACGTCCAGCGCGCCGGAGCGCACCAGCTGCTCGGTTATCTCCAGCGCCTGCTCGCCGGTGTCCGGCTGGGAGATGAGGAGGTTGTCTATGTCCACGCCCAGCGCGCGGGCGTAGGCGGGCTCGAGCGCGTGCTCCACGTCGATGTACGCCGCCTCGCCGCCGTTCTTCTGCGCGGAGGCCACGACGTGCAGCGCGAGCGTGGTCTTGCCGCAGCTCTCGGGGCCGTATATCTCGACTATCCTGCCCCGGGGCACGCCGCCGATGCCGAGCGCGAGGTCCAGCGAGAGCGAGCCCGTGGAGATGGCCTCCACGTTCACGGGGATGTCGTCGCCCAGGCGCATGATGGCGCCCTTGCCGTAGTTCTTCTCTATCTGGGCGATGGCGGTCTCAAGGGCCTTCTTCTTGTCGCCCGCGGGACTGGGCGCCGCGGAGGGCGCCGCCTTTTTCTTTTCTGCCATGTCACACCTCAATCAATTATAAAAAGTCGTTTTTTTCACGCCTTGGCGGTGACCACGCGCTCGACGCCGCGCGTATCGAGCACGCTCTGCGCGTCGTGCAGCCCGGCCATGCGCATCAGGTCCTTGACGCTGCCCGCCTGGTCCTCGCCGACCTCGAACATCAGCATGCCGCCCTGGCGGATCACGCCGTGCCAGTTTTTGAGTATGGCGCGGTAGAAATCCAGCCCGTCGTCCCCGCCGTCGAGCGCCCAGACCGGCTCGTAATCCCTCACGGAGGGGTCGAGGGTCAGGATGCCGAAGGTCGGGATGTAGGGCGGGTTCGAGACCACGAGGTCGAAGCTGCCCGTCATAATGGGCGGCTGCTTCATCACGTCGGCCAGCAGGAAGCTGACCCGGCCGTCCAGGCCGTTGCGCCTCACGTTGCGGCGGCTGACGTCCATGGCCTCCGGGCTGACGTCCGCGAGCACCACCCGCGTCTGGGGCAGGGCGTCCGCTATCGCGCAGCCGATGCAGCCGCTGCCGCTGCACAGGTCCAGGACGCGCGCGTCCATCTTCCTCCCGTGCAGCCAGTTTATCGCCGTCTCGGCCAGGACCTCCGTGTCCACCCTCGGTATGAGCACCGAGGGGTTCACCTCCATGGGCAGGCCCCGGAACTCCCATATGCCGGTTATATAGGCCACCGGCTCGCCCGCGAGGCGGCGGCGGAGCATCGAGTCGACCCGGCGCTCCACCTCGTCCGTAGCGTAAAAGCGCATGTCGCGCAGCAGCTTTTCAGTCGTCTTTCCGGCGGCGGTCGCGACTATGAGCTTGCCTTCAAGCTCCGCGGCCTCTATCCCCGCGTCGCGCAGCCGGTTGCGCACAGATATATACAGCTCGCTGTATGTCCGCGGCATATCCCCATCCCCCTCATTGTCTGCAAAGGCTTCGCCCGAAGTGTGCATGAGATTGCAATAAGTTTTTTCCGGGGGCGTGTACCTCGGAAAAAACACCGCTCAGCCCGTAAGTGTGCGACGCGCAGCGGAGTGCGCGCAGCGGGCTGCAACTCTCACTTTAAGAGGCTCTGCCTCTTAAAGTGAAGCAATTACCAGGCGTCTTTGCCTTTTTCTTCTGGAATAACCAGCTCGAGCGCGCGGATGGCGCACTCTATCATGCCGTCGTCCGGCTCGTTGGTCGTCAGGTGCTGCATCTGCTTGCCCGGCCAGGTGACTATCCTGGAGACGATGTTCATCTCGTGCCTGCCCGCCCAGCGGTTTATCTCATAGCCCACGCAGACTATGACCGGGAGCAGCAGCAGCCTCAGGCCGAAGCGCAGCAGGGTGTTGTCCACCTGTATGAGCAGCCCGACAAAAATGCCGAGTATTATTATGACCAGCAGGAAGCTGGTCCCGCACCTGGGGTGGAAGCGGCTCTGCGGCCGCACGTTCTCCACCGTCAGCGGCAGGCCCTTCTCGTAGCAGAAGATGGTCTTGTGCTCGGCCCCGTGGTAGGCGAAGAGCCGCTTCATGTCCTTCATCCTCGAGCAGAGCCAGAGATAGACCAGGAAGATGACCAGCTTTATGGCGCCCTCGATGAGGCTGCGCAGGGTATACTGCCCCTCGAGGCCGGGTATCAGCCCGGCGAGGAAGGTGGGCAGGAACAGAAACAGCGCCAGCGCGAGCACAACGCCGAGCACCGCCGCTATGGCGATGACCGCCTTCTGCGCCTTCTCGCTGCCCAGCTTCTTCTCCAGCCAGAGGTCGAGCTTGGTCGGCTCCTCCTGTTCCTCCTCGGGCAGGAGGCTGGCAGAGTAGGAGAGCGCGCCCATGCCCTTTATCATCGAATCGGCAAAGATAACGATGCCGCGGATGAAGGGCCAGCCGAGCACGGGGTGCTTGTCCTTGACGAACTTGAGCTCCTCCACCTTCTCGGTCATGCCCTCGCCGGTGCGGCAGACTATGGCCTGCCTGTCCGGCCCGCGCATCAGTATGCCCTCTATCAGCGCCTGGCCGCCTATCGACGTCCTGAAGCAGGTCTGAACATTTTCTTTTGACATTTACTGACCTCAAATCTGTATTTCACTGTGTCTTTATGGGCAGCTCCACGCTCACCAGCGCGCCGCCGCCCTCGGCGTTGGCCGTCGTGAGCCGTCCGCCGTGCCTTGTGACTATCTCGTCGCAGACGGCGAGACCTATGCCGCTGCCGCGCTCCTTGCCGCGGCCCTTGTAGAACCGCTCCTTGACGTGGGGCAGGTCCTCCTCGGCAAAGCCGGGGCCGTGGTCGCGCACGCTCATGCGGACGTATTCGCCCTCCACGCCGGAGGTGAGCTCCAGCTTCTTGCCGCGCCGGCCGTACTTGGCGGCGTTGTCGAGGATGTTCAGCAGCACCTGCTTTATCCTCGCCGGGTCGCCCGTCACGGGGGGCAGCGGCTCCTCCGCGGGCTCGTAGTCGAGCTCTATGCCGTCGTGCTTGAGCAGCTCGCCGTAGGTGAAGGCCACCTCCTCGAGCAGGGAGTCGAGGTCGACCTCCTCGAGGTTGAGCGTGAAGCGCCCGTCGCGTATGCGCGTGAACTCCAGCAGCTCCTCCACCATGCCGGTCAGCCGCCCGGCCTCGCAGGAGATTATCTCCACGCCGCGCCGGGAGTCGCCCTGGATGGCCTCGTCGTACATCAGCGTCTCGCTCCAGCCGGTTATGGCCGTCAGCGGCGTGCGCAGCTCGTGCGAGACGGAGGAGATGAACTCCGACTGCGTCCTGCCCGCCTCGCCTATCTTGACGGACATGTCGTTGAAGGCGTCCACAAAGCGGCCTATCTCGTCGTCGCGCAGCTTTTCGGCCAGGGTGCCGTAGCTCCCGTCGGCTATGCGCCGCGCCGTGTCGCCGAGGCCCAGGATGGGGTTCGTCACCCGCTCGCGGAACCAGAGGTTCGAGAGCAGCAGCAGCACTATGGCGCAGCCGGCGAAGATGCCCGCCCAGCTCACCAGCCCGACGAGCGCGAAGATCAGCGTCAGCAGTACGCAGAGCGCGCCGATGCAGCTGATGATGAGCCAGGCGCCCTTGAGCCCCTTGAGCGCCTCGGGCCGCTCGCCCTTTAAAAAGCGCTTCGCCGCGGCCAGCGCCCTTGCGGGCAGGCCGGGACCCTTTTTCTCTTCCATCGCCTCAGGAACCCCACTTGTAGCCGTAGCCCCAGATGGTGGTGATGTATTCCGGCGCCGTCGGCGTGTCCTCTATCTTGATGCGAAGCCGGCGGATGTTGACGTCGACTATCTTGAGCTCGCCCTTGTAGTCCGGGCCCCAGACGTTCTCGAGGATGTCCTCGCGCGAGAGCGCCTTGCCGGGGTTTTCCATGAAGAGCTTCATGATGGAGTACTCGGTCTGCGTGAGCTTGACGCGCTGGCCGTTTTTGTCCAGCGTGCGGTTGCGCGGGTTGAGCAGGAAGGGCCCGCTCTCGAGCTCCGGCTCCTCCGGCTCCTGGTTCGCGCCGATGCGCCGGTAGAGCGCGTCCACGCGCGCGAGCAGCTCCGCAGGGGAGAAGGGCTTTGTGACATAGTCGTCCGCGCCCGTCATCAGGCCCGTGACCTTGTCCATCTCCTGGCCCAGCGCCGTGAGCATGATTATGCCCATCTTGGAGCCGGAAGCCCGGATGCTGCGGCAGATCTCAAAGCCGTCTATGTCCGGCAGCATGACGTCCAGCAGCGCCACGCCTATGTCGTCGTTTTCCTGAAGCAGGCGAAGCGCCTCCTCGCCCGTGGCCGCCTCGACAGGCTCGTAGCCCGAGCGCCGGAGATTTATGACGACAAAGCTGCGGATGCCGGCTTCGTCCTCGAGCACCAGTATCTTCTTGATGTCGTCCACGCCCCTTTCTTGCGCTGTTTTATGCCGAAATTTTCAGCCAGAACATTATAGCACATCATTTGCAATAGTGGTAGCATAAGATTACAAAATGTAGTATAATTTGTGGCGAAGCGGTGAAAATTCGGAAAACTGCACTATTGGGAGGACGGCGCGGCATGTTAATTTTCTATGCGGACACACGCGGCCTGGACGAGGGCCGGGCGCTCTGCCGCGGGCGGAGCCGTGCGCCGGGCAGCGCCTTTGCCTATTCGCTGCTCAGGTACGCGCTGGAGGTCTGGAAGGGCGCGCCTGAGCTGCCGGAGATTTCCACGGACGGGCGCGGCAAGCCGTACTTCCGAGAGCGCCCGGACTGGCACTTTTCGCTCAGCCACACGCGGGGCTTCGTGCTCGCGGCGGTGTCGGCGGCGCCGGTGGGCGCGGACGTGCAGCTGCGCGACGGCCGGGGCGAGCGCCTTGCGGGGCGGCTCATGTCCGAGAGCGAGCGGGAGCAGTTCGACTTCTACGAGCTCTGGAGCCTGCGCGAGAGCCTCTACAAGCTCACGGGCGAGGGCAGCCTGCGCAGCCTGCGCTTCGAGCGCCGCGGCGGGCTCATCGTCCCCCCGCACGAGGGCGCGCAGTGCCGTGTCTACGCCGACATCCCCGGCTGCTCCGCCGCCGCGGCCAGCCTGGTAGAGCCGCCCCCGGAGCGCCTTATCCGCGTCGACGGGGCGAAAATCTGCTCTTGAAATACATGGGGCCATGCTATATAATTGTTCCCACGCCGGTGTGGCGAAATTGGCAGACGCACCGCACTCAAAATGCGGCGGAGCGATCCATGCCGGTTCGAGTCCGGCCACCGGCACCAAACCAATATAATCCGAACTTGTTTCCGATAGGAGACGGGTTCGGATTATTTGTTTTTTTGACCGTTACGAAACCGCCTATTTTCGCAACGGGGTGAAACGGAAACCTACATCTAAGTCTAGAGGGCCACGAAAGAAATATCACCACAGAAACGGCTAATGTGAGAATGCAATATAACACAGTCCACACATTTTTTGCCCATGTATTGATTGTGTGTCAAATAATTTGATATAATGAAGCCATAGCAAATCTGACAATGAAACGACTTTGGAATTTAAAAATAATCATTGGGGTGTGCTTTATATGGGAGGACGTAAACGAGCGATACCCAATTACAATCCGCATCCACCTGTTCACAAGGAACCAATAATAACCTCAGTTTTAGACAACATGAAAGAGGGAGAAGAATATTCCAGCACCATAGGACTTAAGAATGTGAATGTTGATGCTAGAACTGAACTCTTAAGAAGTATTCATGAAATAGAAGCTATACGCAATCGACCGGTTGCTTGTTACATTGCAAATGTCCTTAATAGCCGTATTACTCAATCTATTTCTATTGATAGTGCTGACGATGCTCCTTTTTTAGAAACGGTTAAGAGCATTCCTGCTAATCAAAAAGAACTTGATATTATTCTTGTGACCCCTGGTGGGTCAGCAGAAACAGTTGATTATTGGGTCAAACAATTAAGAAGCAGATTTGATCATATTGCATTTATTTTGCCATATATGGCAATGAGTGCAGGAACCATTTTTTGCTTATCTGGCGATGATTTGATAATGGATGAAAGGGCTTTTTTCGGGCCGATTGATCCCCAAGTTCCATCCAAAAATGGAAGGTATGTGCCAGCACAGTCCATTACTACTCTCATTGCAGATATACAGACGCGCGGACAGGAACAATTAGCAAAAGGATTACAGCCCAACTGGACAGATATTCAGATTTTGAGAAATTTGGATGCAAAAGAAATTGGAAATGCTCTGAATGCAAGCAAATTATCTACAAATCTTGTATCTGAATATCTTGAGAAGTACAAGTTTAAGAACTGGGAAACACATCAAAATGGTGTTCCTGTAACAGATGTAGATAGAAAAACACGTGCGGGAGAAATTGCCATGCAATTGTGTGAGCATTCCTTATGGTTATCACATTCCAGCCGGATAACACGTAAAATGGCATGGGACACTTGTAAACTAAAGATTACATACCCAGAGGATATAGGTTTGGCTAGTGCGCTCAGACGCTTTTGGGCTTTGAATTGTTTTTTATTAGAAAACTCAATGACCACAAAAATATTTGCTAGTTCAAGTGATTATACTATTTTCCGTGGAGAAATGCAGGCAAAATAATTTGAAAGGCGGATTGATTTCATGAACAAAGCAGATTTGTTCAAGCAAATAGGGTGGAGTCAAGAACTAATCGACCACTTTATCATCGCCGATGACGATGACTTCTCTTATAATGGTATTGAAGATGCACCTGCTCAAATGTTTGAAGCAACTACTACAACAATACAATTTCAAGCGCCAACTCGTGAATCGAATATAAATCTTCTTATCTAATCTAATGATGTTCTTTCAAATAAATTTTACTACTCCAGAATGTAAAATATATTTTGAACATTGGCAACATAAGATTGCTATCAAGCTAAGAGAACAATGGAATAGGAGAAGCTATATAAATGAGAAAGGCGGAGCAACATCCAAAACGGTGATGCTCCGCCTTTTTCTAATCACTATGCTGTTTTTCCCATGCTTCTCTGGGATCTTTTTTCTGCACCTGCCAATCTGCAAATTCCCTCTGCCCCTCTTCACTTTCATAGAAAGCTAGAATGTCAGGTAAAATGCAACGGGCAATGGCTTCAATCTGATGTTGTGGTATGGTGGTGTTATTGATTAGCTTTTTCCTTCGGCCCAAAGAATCCCTCCATCCGGTCTGTCAGCTTCAAGTTACTGGTTACATTGCTGCTGTCAATCCGTCGGAGGCTTTGCGCCTTCCACCATACTCCTTCAAATTCCGTTACAAAATCCCACATCCCCTTCCTTTCCATTCCGGGTGAACTAAAAGAGAGCAAGCATAGGGAGTGTGGCCACACTCCCATAAAATCTCCGTTTTCGGCCTGCTGCCGGAGCGGAGATTTTTTCTTGTTGGGAGTATCCCAAACCCTCTCTTGATTGCTTCGCTAATAATACGCTCAAACTAGACGTTTCTACCCGGGATTTACAAAAAATCGTTGAGCGATTTCAAGTTGCGTGGTATGATAAAGATGCTATGAAGCAGAAAGAAGTGGTGTCGAATGACAAAACTCAACGAAGTGCGGCTCCATGCAAAGCCAGTGGATTGCGACGTTTGCATGGAGTAAAAATCGTCGCATAATCAATATGCTGGCTTTGCTGCTTGACGATCATCTCAAGGAGGAAGCCTGCATGAAATATATCAATGCAAAAAAACTTCTTCCCGATGCGCTGGTCAAGGAATTGCAAAGCTATATTCAAGGGGGCTATCTTTATGTTCCCGCTGATCAAGCGCAGCAAAAACGATGGGGAGAATCTTCGGGCTACCGGCAGGAATTACAGCAACGAAACCGCCAAATCGTAGAGGAGTTTCAGAACGGAACCTCTATGGAGGCGTTAGCGGAAAAATATTTCCTGTCCGTATCAGCCATTCGTAAAATCATTTATCAGAAATGAACCGGCGGGGTTGCAGAAATGCAACCCCTGCTTTTTGTTTGATACAGATTGATTCGGTATTGTCTGGTGGATGGAAAAGCGTTCGTATCGGCAGTACGATAAAAATAACAAATACATCACAAGAGAGGAAAAGACCATGTGTACTCGATTTGTCTACCGAGGTGACGACACCATCACCGGCTTTAATTTTGACATTGACCTTGCCGTATGGGATCACAAAATCATAACAGAATAAGACCGCTTTTATATCGGCATCCTACGGCCCGATGGGGTGCGTCATTCCTATCATGGCGTGAACCGCAACGGAAATGTGGGAACCCTGCTGTATGTTCACGGAAACACGGCGGGAGCCTATCAGGGTTTCCAAAACTGCATGACAATCGCAGACCTGACAGAACAGTTTGTGCAGGCAAAAATCAGTTTTGACGATGTCCTGCAAATCGTGCAGGAACGGAAGATCGTCTATGCCCCGGATGCCACCATGCAGGCCATGCTGTCCGATAGGCAGGGCCGCACCCTGATCGTTGAACCGGGTATTGGCTGGCGGGAAGATGATGGACGCTACTCGCTGATTACCAATTACTCTGTCCTTGCACCCGAAAGCACAATGCCCTTTCTTGTGCCGGGAGATGACCGATACGAAAGGGCTGCTCAACTTCTGAACACTTACGGAAAGCAGTTTACTGTCACCGATGCGTTTTCTGTACTTCAAGCCGTCCGGCAGGAAGGGATCTGGGCTACCAGAGTTTCTTTCGTTTATTCGGCAAAGGAACATGCTGTTTACCATGTGGAGAACAACCATTTTTCACAGATTGAAAGATACGAGTTCTCATAACTTCGAGAGGAAGGAAAGTCATGAATCCAGAGAATATTTATCCTCGCACCAACGACCACGCAACCGTATATCTGAAAAATGTCATCAAAAATCCCAACATCCTTGTCGGGGACTTTACCATGTATAACGACTTTGTCCATGACCCACGGCAGTTTGAGAAGAACAATGTACTGTACCACTATCCGATCAACCATGACAAACTTATCATTGGAAAATTTTGCTCTATCGCCTGCGGGGCAAAGTTTTTGTTCACTAGCGCCAATCATACACAAGCATCCTTGTCCTCCTATCCGTTCCCGATCTTTTTTGAGGAATGGGGACTGGATGTCCAGAACATAACGAGCGCATGGGACTATAAAGGCGATATTATCATCGGCAACGATGTGTGGATTGGATATGAGGCGGTGATTCTGTCTGGTGTTACCATTGGAGATGGAGCAATCATCGGCACTCGCGCCGTCGTAACAAAAGATGTGCCGCCTTATACGATTGTCGGCGGCGTTCCCGCTAAAACAATCCGTAAACGCTTCTCGGATGCTACCATCGCAGCCTTGCTGCAAATTAACTGGTGGGACTGGCCTGAAGAAAAAATAAAGCAGCATATTTCAGATATTCAGGCCGGGAGAATTGACCGTTTGCAGCCGTTATGCAAAGGAGAGTAACATGATGGTCTATGAAGATACTGCGGAGCGCCACCGCTTTGACTCCTTCTGCAAAGTTGTCCTGCGCCATGCAATGCTGGACTGTTTTCGGGAATTTTCATATCAAAACAAATGGCTGGTATCTCTGAATTATTTGCCGCAGCCGATTATGGATGAAATCTGTACAACAGATCAGTACCCTAGCGATTACATAACCTTTTCAGCGGATGGTTATACACTGCAAATCAGCAATGAGCAGTTGGCAAATATCATTGAGAAGCTACCGCAGTCAGAGCGACGACTTTTGATTTTGCGCTTTGTGCTGGAACTGAACGACCGAGAAATCGGCAGGAGGATGTGCTGTTCCAGAAGTGCCATTCAGCGCCGCCGTACAAGTGTTTTGCGGAATATGCGGGAACAACTGATGAGGAAACTGCCATGAAAGAATCAAGCGGCAAATACAAGCCCCCACCACTTCTATCCGTTATCGAGGCAGCCCGCGCAGGAGAGGCCGATGCGATGGAACAGATTTTGCAGCACTATGATGCTTATATCAACAAGTTGTGTTTGCGGACAATGGTCGATGAAAGCGGGCAGACTTGTAAGCAAGTAGACCCATATATGAAAGTCCGTTTGCAAAGTAAGTTGATGCAGGCCATTACGAAGAAATAGCAAAGCCGGGGAATGCCGTGCAAGGGTCAAGATGAACGCTTCGCGCCCTTGACGTCATTCCCCGGTTTTGCTGTGCAGTAACCAAGTGGGTGCAAGCAGAAAGCTGCTTGCGCCCACCAATCAGTATCATATCTACGCATTTCAGACGCAAAAGGCGAAGTAATATACGGCTTCTGGCGGTGTGTCAGCACTACGGTAATATAATTCCTTACGCTAACCGCTAAAACGGCTTTGAAATGCGTAGAAACAAGGAGGTTGAAGAAAATGAAAGCAGTTATTTACGCCCGTTATTCCTCCGATAATCAGCGAGAAGAAAGTATTGAAGGCCAAATCCGGGAGTGCACCGCCTTTGCTGAAAAGAACAATATCACCATTTTGCGTCATTACATAGATCGAGCCTTTTCCGCCAAGACCGACAACCGCCCGGAATTTCAGAACATGATTAAAGACAGCGGCAAGCGTCTGTTTGATATGATTATCGTCTGGAAGCTGGACAGGTTTGCCCGAAACCGCTATGACAGCGCACGCTACAAAACCACTTTGAAAAAGAACGGGGTCAAGGTGGTGTCTGCAACCGAGGTCATTTCAGACGGGGCCGAGGGTATCATTCTGGAAAGCGTCTTGGAAGGATATGCTGAATACTACTCCGCCGATCTGTCCGAAAAGGTAGTCCGGGGCATGACGGAGAATGCCCTGAAATCCAAGTATAACGGCGGCACTCGTCCTATTGGCTATCTGATTGACAGCGATCAGTACTTCCAGCTTGACCCGCTTACTGCTCCCTTTGTCCGGGAGGCATTCCAGCGTTACGACGAGGGAGCTACCATGACAGCCATCCGTGACTGGCTCAACGAGCAGGGTGTGAAGAACACACGGGGTCAGAAGATGACCTACAACAGCGTACAGCACCTTTTGAACAACCGCCGCTATATCGGGGAGTACACCTACCGGGACATTGTAGTGCCAGACGGTTTTCCCGCCATTGTCCCCCAAGACCTCTTTGACCGGGTGCAGGAGAAGCTGGCGAGGAACAAGAAAGCCCCGGCCCGCCACAAGGCCGAGGACGATTATCTGTTGACGACCAAGCTGTTCTGCGGCTACTGCGGGGCCTACCTCTGCGGCGAGAGTGGCACCAGCCACACAGGTACTGTCCACCACTACTACAAGTGCGTGTCGGTGAAAAAGAAGCGCACCGAGTGCCATAAAAAATCTGTCCGTAAAGAGTGGATCGAGGATTTGGTGGTCAGCGAAACCATGAGACTGGTAATGGACGATAAGGCGATTGAGGCCATCGTGTCCATGCTGATGGACTTACAGGACAGAGAGAATGTCAATCTGCCGCTCTATGAACAGCAATTACGGGAAACGGACACGGCCATTCAAAACCTCTTGAACGCCATCCAGCAGGGTATCTTGACCAAGTCCACGAAAGGCCGTCTGGAAGAACTGGAAGCCATGAAAGAGGAACTGGAAACCAAGATTGCCTGCGAGAAACTGGCGAAGCCCAAGGAGAGCGCCGAGTTTATGACCTTCTGGCTCCACCGCTTCCGCAAGCTGGATGTACGGCAAAAGTCCCACCGTAAGATGCTGATTGACACTTTTATCAATGCCATTTTCCTGTATGATGACAAGATGGTGATAACCTTCAACTACAAGGACGGGACGGACACTGTCACTTTTGATGACCTCAAAACCGCATTGTCTAACAAGAATACGGGTTCGGATTTGGATTGCTCAACTGCACCACGTCGGAGCAAAGCCCGCTTTGCTCCGACGTCTTTTTGTGCCTGCGGCAAAAAAGACGTCATCCGCCCGCTCCCTTGCTCATCCTTTCCAAATCGAACCCGCTGCGCTGGGCTTCGATTTGGCTTTGGGTGCGAGCCGGAGGGCTGCGGCATCCATACTGCTGCGATGTATAAAAAATCCCGAACGCAACCGCGTTCGGGATTTCGTCTTGTTTGAGAGGGCGCGGGGACGGGGCGGCGTGTCCGCGCCTTTGCTGATGTGCCCTCGGGCCGCCGGGGTCAGCGGTTGGCCTCCGGGTGGTGCTTTTGGATGAAGTAGCCGAGGAAGCCGCCGGCTATGTTGGAGAGCTCCTCGTCGGAGAGGCCCTGGCCCATGGCGTCCTTGAGCTGCTTGTGCAGCTCCTCCGCCTTCTCGGCGGAGATGTCGCCGAGGCCGCACTCGCGGCACATGGCCATGAACTCCTCGGCGGACGCGCCGACGAGCTTCTCCTTCAGCGCGGGGTCTCCAGCAGCTGCTCGAGCAGCTGCTGGTAGTTGTTCTATTCGCTGGACATTACGATTCCTCCTTGCGGTCATGACGGATTTGAAAGCAGTTCAGCGAGACCGGGCAGGTCTGACCAGGTCTCAAATTTTGGTATTTTACCATTTCCGTCCGGGATGTGCAAGGCTTAGTTTCTCCGCGCGGGGCGGCGGCGCGTGTGTCAAGCCCGGACGCGCCGGCATAGAGTGGGCTTGCGGCGCCTCGTGCGCCGGGAAGGAGACATGAGCGACATGAAACGCACGGCCTCGACCGCGAGGCGAAAGGGCCGCATCCGGCTCATGGACAGGTGCCTGCTCGCCTATATGGCCATACTGCTGGCGCAGTCGGCGTACAGCCTCTTTTCGGCCGCCGCCCTGGGCACGGAGACGGGCGGCATTGACATCATCGTCCGCACCTCCACTGCGGCTGTCTTCGGCTATTTCCTCAGCGCCAACTACCGCCTGGAGGCCGCACCCGGCGAGGACGACCCGGACAACAGCCTGCAGGTGGTCACGACGGCCGGCATCGGGCTCTTCTGCCTGCTGACGCTGCTGGTGTTCCGCGCCGCTGCGCTGCTGGACCCCGGCCTCGCCGCGTCAGACTCGGCAACGGCCACCCTGGCGCAGTTTCGCGACTTCGTCTCCGGCTGCGTCGGCTGCCTGATAGCCGGACCGGCAGCAAAAACGGAATCAAAACCAGCCATAACCTGAGGAGGATATGCAACAATGGCCGAGATCACTGATCTTCTCAAACTCAATTACAGCCAGAGCTTCGATATACAGGGCATGCAGGAGGCCGACATCAACCTCAGCCTCAGCCCCGCCGTCCCCGCCGCCGCCACGGTCTACGGCACCGTGACCGACGGGACCAACCCCCTGCCCAACGCCACCGTAAAGCTGTTCGACAGCCAGGGCGTGCCCTACCGCCACGTCCTGACGGACACGGAGGGCGCCTACGCCTTCACCAACGTCCCCGCCGGGACTTACACCGTAGCCGCCGCCTGCGCCGGACACCTGATGAGCCCGGGCGCGGGGCTGACGCTCACCGGCGGTGACAGCCTGCAGGTGCCCCTGGTGTGCGCGCCTGAGACCACACTCTCCCTGGGCGCCATCGCGGGCCTGATCACCTCCACCGGGCTCGAGGGCATCCTGCCCGTCGCGGGCGCGACCATCACTCTGCGCGACCTGACCGGCGCCGCCGTGGCCTCCACCGCCTCAGCCGACGACGGCGAGTTCGTGTTCTACGACGTGGCCGACGGCGTTTACAGCCTGCTCGCCACGGCCGACGGCTATCTCGTGACCGCGCCCATCGCCGTCACCATCACGAGGGGCTCCATCGCCAACGTGGCCGTCACGATGGTCCTCGACAGCCGGACTTACAGCGGCACGGTCAGCGGCATCATCCGCGGCTCAAACGGCGCGCCGGTCTCCGGCTGCTTCGTGGGCCTCTACGCCGTAACCGGCGAGGGCGCCGCGCGCGTGGAGAGGCTCATCGCGGCCACCAAGACCAACGCCGAGGGCAAATACCTCTTCGGCGGCGTCACCGGCGGCAAGTATATAGTCAAGGCAAAGCAGTCCGCATAAGCCGCGGACGGCAAAGGCGCGGGTCACCTCCCCGCGCTATTTTATTCACTTCGCTGCGCGAAGCGCGTCTGAAAGTTTCGCCCGCCTTTTCAAAGGCGGCGGGGTGCAGGGGCAGAGCCCTTGCCCGCGCTCCGCAGAGCGCGGAAGCCCCTTGTGCTTATTAAAGCGCAGGAGGGGGTTTAAGGGGGAACCCTCGCCGGGGGTTCCCCCTCTTTTCTTTACTCTTCTACGTGTGCGCCGTTACGCTGGGAGGTGGTCGATGGCCTGTCCTGCGATTCGACCCCATTTCTTTGGTGCTTGCCCAAAGAAACGGTGTCGAGCCGCCAAAGAAAGGCGCTTTTTTACCCCGGCGGCTCCACCATCCGCGTGAGCGCTACTGCTTTGTGGACTGTACGTTCCTCGCCCGACTTGGGGAGGGGCTTGGTGGGTTGACTGGGCGCTCAAGTCAGCTTGACGCAGTCTGCTGGGATGTTGGGGCTTCGCGTTCGTGGGAGAGGCGGGTGGGACCGAACAGCTGCCGTGGCGGCACCCAAAAGCGCGTTTCTTTGCGCAAGAGCAAAGAAATGGGGTGGAACGGGCAGGGCCAGTGCGGTCTATTGCCTAATAAAACGGCGCACACGTAACCGCGCAAGACAAGGCGGCCTCGTCATTGTGCTTTGTGCGTGTGCGCCGTTACGTTGGGTGGTTGTCGTTGCCCCCTGCTGCCGTTCGACCCCATTTCTTTGGTGCTTGCCCAAAGAAACGGTGTCGAGCCGCCAAAGAAAGGCGCTTTTTTACCCCGGCGGCTCCACCATCCGCGTGAGCGCTACTGCTTTGTGGACTGTACGTTTCTCGCCCGACTTGGGGAGGGGGTGGCGCGGGTTGTGGTAAAGAGACCCCGCCGGCGATCGGCCGGCGGGGTTTTGTTCACACTATGCGTCTGTCGCGCTTCTGGCTGTCGTAGTGCTTATTCAGGAAGGGCCTGATGACGTAGTAGATGAGCTTGTTCTCGAGGTTGAACATGTATATCGTGAACGTCACCAGGAAGGTCAGAAACCCCAGCAGCGTCAGCTTGCCGAAGAGCTTCAGCGCGCGCTTCTTCGCGGGGACCTTTGCCTTTTTTGCTTTCTTCATTTCGCTTTACCTGCCTTTCCTTACCACGCCTCGGAGTCGTCGAAGTCGACCAGGGTCGGGTCGAGCGGCTCCTCGCCCACGACGACGGACATGTAGTTGTTGACGATTTTGCGCATGTCGCGCCGCGAGATCGTGCGACAGTCCTCAAGGTCGTGCTCCACGAAGATGAAGTAGAAGCCCAGGTCGCGCGCCTGCTCCTCCATCATGGCGTGGACGCCGTTCATGCCCTTGCAGGCGACGTTGTCGTTCATGAGCACCATGTCGCAGTTGAAGTTCTTCGCCCAGTCCCAGATGGCGTTGACGTTGTCCCAGCCGCCGACGGCGTGGTGGCGCATGACGGCCTTCTCCGAGAACAGCGCGAGGTCCTTTATCGCCTGCTCCGGGTCGTCCGTGCTTATCATGTTGTGGCCCATCGTGGAGTCCATGTTCAGCACGATGTTGACGCCCCAGCAGTTCTGGATCCAGGTGGGGAAGTCCGTGTAGTACACCGCCGAGGGGCCCCACAGGAACGCGCGGTGGCGGGTCTTGCCGCCGAAGGGCTCGTACTTCTTCTTGTAGCAGCGGCGCATGATCTTGATGACCTTGCGGTCCACCTTCGTGAAGTAGTCCTCCTGGCCGTTGACGCTGGCCCAGGAGTACAGACGGTAGAGCGTCTCGGCAATGCCGCAGAGCGCGGAGTACGGGGTCTTGAAGATGTCCCACTTCTCCAGCTCTATGGTGTTCTGCTCGTTCATCTGCTTGGCGCGCTCGAAGAGGGCGTCCCAGTCGTACTTCTCGCCGTATTCCTTCTCGATGAAGGCGATGGCGTCCTTGAGCACCTGGGTGGAGTAGGGGTGCGCGCCCGGCTCGTTGTGGATCATGGCCATGGTGATGGGGAAGTCGGGCAGGCCTATGCGGCGGCGCTGGAACATGCTCGTCGCCTCGCTGGCGTTGCAGGGCATGTTCGTGGTGAGCATCGCCTTGCCGACCAGCGGGAAGTCGTCGTCAAAGGTGACGCCCGTCTCGGCCGAGCAGCGGGAGCACACGTCCGCCGCGAGGCCGAAGCTCTCCGCCACGTCTATGTAGTGCGGCTGCAGGTTCTGGTCGATGTCGCAGATGATGAACTCCGGCAGGGTCTGCAGCGGGATGGGGATGAGGTTCGGGAAGCCCGTCATGAAGAGGGGCGGCATGACCTCGTCCATGGGGACGATCTTGTCGGTCAGCGGGCCGCCGCCGAGCCTGCGGTCGTTCGCGAGCACCAGGGCTATCTTCTTCGTCAGGCTCTGCACGATGGCGTGCATGTTGAGGTGGGCTATCTTCAGCTCAGGGCCGCGGAAGCCCTCGAACAGGCGGTCGATGAAGGCGAAGGTGCCCAGATACGAGCCCATCCAGCGGTATTCCCACATGCCCTTGAGCACCGGCAGCGGGGCGCTCGCGACCATGATGCCCATGCTCTTGAGGTTGTTGAGCCAGGCGACGTAGTCGGCAAGCGTGTCGTGCACGCCGCGCCACTCGCGGTATTTGGCGATGCCGGTCTTGTCGTAATAGCGGCTGCGCAGGCCGCCCACGCCGTGCTCCGCCTGCCACTTGGGGTCGAATTTCTCCAGCTTCTTGTCTATGAACGCGGTTATCGGATTTTTCATCGTCTTCTCCCCCTTTCTCAGGCGTTGATCTTTTTGATCTCCAGGCTCTCGACAAAGGCCTGGAAGCGGGTGCGGAGCTGGCCCACCGAGCCGAGGGCGTATTCCTTCTCAATGGTGCAGCAGGGCACGCCCATCTCGTTTTGCAGCACGAAGGAGCCGAGGACCTTTTCGTAGCTCCAGAACTCGCAGAACTTCATGTTCTCGTACACGACGCCGTCGGCGTGGAACTCGTCCACCAGGCGCTTGACCTCGAGGTGGCGCTGGTCGATCTTGTCGCCGGACATGAAGCGCGCGCACTGGTTCCAGTGCAGGTAGTGGCGGCAGATGGCGTCGAAGGCGCTCTCGCCCGGGGCGATCTCGATGCGCTCCCGGCTCGGGAAGCTGCCGAAGCAGTAGCGGTCCGCCACGACCATGGCGCCGCACATCTCCACGAGCTTGGTGAAATCGGGGTCGTCTATCTCGGAGCCCGCGATGACTATCCTCGCGCGGAAGGGGAACTTCGGCTCCGGCTCGCGGGTCTTGATCTCCTCGAGGGTCTCCTTTATGTACGGGAGGATGAGCTCGTGCGGGCAGACCTGGCTCACGAGCTGGATGACGTGGAACTCATAGCCCGTGATGGGCGGGTTCGCGAGCTTGCGGAAGCTGCCGATCTCGGTGATGACGTCGCAGAGCTCGTTGAAGTCCTCGACGGCCTTGCGCATGGCGGCGTCGGAGACGTCGATGCCGAAGCGGCTCTCCAGCTCGTCCACGACCTTGAGCTTGAGCTGGGCCTTGTAGTAGTCGAGGGAGGTCTTGTCGCCCTTCATCGGCGGGTCGATGATGGTGACGAAGAACTTGTCGTTCTTGACGGGGTTTATGAGGAAGAAATGCTCCTGCATCCTCTCCATGGCGGCGCAGCTCTCGGCGCCGAAGAGGGCGCTGAGGTAGTTGTAGCCGCCCTCGATGCCGCGCTCGAGGATGGAGCGGACGTAGGGACAGTTGCGGTTCGTCATGTAGTAAGTGGCGACGTCCGGGGAGGAACAACGCGGCGCGCGCAGGCGCGAGGAAAAGCACCCGGGAAGATTCAGCAGGACTTCGGGGATATAATAGCAGTTATACCCCAGCGCGATCTTGCCATCGTTGACCGCCTGCGAGACCAGCTCGTTCTGAGCCTCCTGCAGGAGGTTTTCGAAGTAGATCAGGTGTTTCAGATCCTTCAATTTGCAGCCCCCTTGATTTTTATTTGTCAAGTATTGAAATTGATTTGCACAACAAACCCGCCATTATGTGTTAAAATTATAGTACATATTGACGGGCTTGTCAAACATTTATCGTCCACGACGTTCAAAAACCAACTGGTCTTTAAAAGACCAGAACCAGGGGACAAAACTGCCCATTGCAGAATGAGAAATCTGCAATGGGCAGTTTGGCTGTTATACGCGCTTATCCCTGACCGTATATCTCTTCGTAAAGCTCCGCAAAATTGTCCGGCCTGGCGCTGAAGAGGTAGTGCTCGTCCGGGTTCTCGTGGCCCTCAACGTAGATGTCCACGGTCTCGTCGCCCGAGAGATAATTGAGAAACAGTTCCCGATCCTCCTCGAAGGGTATGCTTATGTAATTTCCGTAACCCCAACCTATGAGCTCTGAGGCTTCTCCGCCTCCCTGTCGTATCAGCACCTTAAACAATGAACTAAAGAAATATTCATATGAGGAGTTCAGGGCGCCTCTGTGAACGTACATAAGCCTCATTTCGTCCGTTCCGTCAACGGCGATATATGCTTCATCATAGAAGGTGTCGTCTGTGTTAAAAGCGACCTGGTTCAATATTATAAACTCTCCCGTCTCGTCCCCGAACTCATTCGTCAACGGCTCAGAATTCCAGATGGGTATCTTTTCACCGCATCGCACACATACGCCGTCCTCAAAATCGTGCCCGAGCGGCTCAGCATTTTTCTCTTGAGGAACCAGTATTTCTCCGCAGACAGAACAGACCTTTCCCCAAGTCAGTCCCGGTTCAGTGCAGGTAGGTTCGGTTTCGGGCAGACGCTCCTCCACGTGTCCCGTGCTGTGGATGATCTCCTGCTTTTTCAGAACTTTGCCGCACAGCGCTCAATGTTCCACGTCGCTCAGGCCGTCCTGCGTGCAGGACGCCGGGTATCCCTCGTCAAATACGACCTCATGCTCACATCCGCAGCCGGAAAGTATCAGAATAAGCATAACCGCCGTGAGCAACACGGTTGACAGTTTTTTGCTCATATCCAAACCCCATTTCATGATTTTGAATCTATTTTACCATATGTCGGCTGCAACATCTACCATTATGTACATATTTTTCTGCTTTTCTCGTAGAATTATCATACCTTCAAGAAAAGTGAAAGTGTATTGGAGCTTGAGCAGGGCAGGAGCGCGGGCTATCTCAGGAGGTGCTAAGCGGCTTTCCGAGCATTGTCAGAAAACATTTGACAATGATAGGAAACGGCAAAAATCAGGCCGACTTCAAGAGAATAATGAACAAAAAAACACCGCCGCCCATCGGGGCGGCGGCGTGGGTTTTGTGCGGCGGTTCAATCCTCGGAGTAGTTTTCCAGCGCGTACTCGATGCACTGGTTGACTATCTTGTTGAAGGACACGCCCGTTTTCAGGTTGAGCTCGCAGATGCGGTCGAAGGTGGAGGCCTTCATCCGTATCGTGCGGCTTACCGTGCTGAGCTTCTCGTCCTCGGTGTTGATTTTAAACGGCTCCATGTCCTCGCCTCCGATAGATATTGTAATTGCAAAAGCGAAGCATTATAATGTACATATTAGCAATCATAATTTGTGTACATGGAGGTGTTCATATGCCCGGGTTCAAGAAGCTCTATCTGCTGCTGTTCAACGCCGTTACGGATGCGCTGAGGCTGATGAAGGCAGGGCGCGAGCAGGAGGCGGCGGAGGTGCTGAGAAGGGCGCAGCAGGTGTGCGAGGAGCTGTACATCGAGGCGGAATAAAAAATTCCCGGGCCGGGGGCCCGGGAATTCTACATTTATTACTCGCCGTAGCAGGCGGGGAGGCGGCGTTTGTGTTCGGAGGCGGCGTGCATGCGCTCTATCTTGGCGCGGACGGCGGGGTCGATCTCGCCGCCGAGGACTACCTTGTCGATGTCCGCGTAGCTGATGCCCATCTCGCTCTCGTCGGTCTGGCCCTCGAAGAGGCCGGCGCTGGGGGCCTTCTCGATGACCGCGCGCGGCGCGTCCAGGTACTCGAGGAAGGCGTATATCTCGCCGACGGTCAGGTCGGCTATGGGGTTGAAGTCATAGGCCCCGTCGCCCCACTTGGTGAAGTAGCCCACGTAGCCCTCGCTGGCGTTGCCGGTGCCGGCGACCACACGGCCCTCGGCGTGGGCCACGGCGTAGAGCGTCGTCATGCGCAGCCTCGGGGCGATGTTCGCAACGGCCATGTCCGTCAGCTCGGTCACGCCCTTGAGCGCGGCCATCTCTGCTTCACGGACGGGCGTGAGGTCCACCGTCCTGGTCTCGATGCCGAACTTCTCCGCGACCTCGAGCCCGTCGGCCTTGTCCATGCCGTAGTTGCGCTTCGACGCGCAGGGCATGATGATGCCGACCGTGTTCTCGCAGGCCATCTTGCACAGGATGCCGACCAGGGCCGAATCCTTGCCGCCGGAGTTGCCGTAAACGATGCCCCTGGCACCGCTCGATTTGAGGTACGCGCGGATATATTCCACGCGAGCGGACGTTTCTTCAGCATAATTTCTCATTTTTCGTCCCTCACTTTCATGGTATGCGGATATTATGTACTTTTTTTCAGCAAAGTCAAGGGAATTCTTGACGCAGAGGTGAAATTGCGTTAATCTGTCTCATGTATTTTTTGAACTGAAAAGGTGATGAGCTTTGTCCGGCATAGAAGAGATATTCGGTACGATGGTATTTTCCGACGCCGTCATGCGCGAGAGGCTGCCCCAGGACACCTACGCGGCGGTGCAGCGCACGATGCGCAGCGGGCGGCGCCTGCACCCTGACACCGCCGAGGTCGTGGCCGCGGCGATGAAGGACTGGGCACTTGAAAAGGGCGCCACGCACTTCACGCACTGGTTCCAGCCCATGACCGGCGTCACCGCCGAGAAGCACGACAGCTTCCTCGCCCCGGACGGCGCGGGCGGGGTCATCATGGAGTTCTCCGGCAAGGAGCTCATCCACGGCGAGCCCGACGCCTCATCCTTCCCCTCCGGCGGGCTGCGCGCCACCTTCGAGGCCCGCGGCTACACCGCCTGGGACCCCACCAGCTACGCCTTCATCCGCGACCGCGTGCTGTACATCCCCACGGCCTTCTGCTCCTACGGCGGCGAGGCGCTCGACCAGAAGACCCCGCTGCTGCGCTCCATGGAGGCCCTCTCGCGTCAGGCCCTGCGCGTGCTCAAGCTCTTCGGCACCGAGGCCACGGTGGTGCTGCCCATGGTCGGCGCCGAGCAGGAGTACTTCCTCGTCGAGCGCGACATGTACGAGCAGAGGCAGGACCTCATCTACACCGGCCGCACCCTCTACGGCGCGATGCCGCCCAAGGGCCAGGAGCTGGACGACCACTACTTCGGCACCGTCAAGCCCCGCGTCGCCGCCTTCATGCGCGAGATAAACGAGGAGCTCTGGCGCGTCGGCGTCACCGCCAAGACCGAGCACAACGAGGTCGCCCCCGCCCAGCACGAGCTCGCCTGCGTCTACAACACGGCCAACATCGCCGCCGACCACAACCAGCTCGTCATGGACGTCATGCAGAAGACCGCCAAGAAGCACGGCCTCGTCTGCCTGCTCAACGAAAAGCCCTTCGAGGGCGTGAACGGCTCCGGCAAGCACAACAACTGGTCCATGGCCACCGACACGGGCATCAACCTCTTCGACTCCGGCGAGACCCCGGGTGAGAACGCCCAGTTCCTGCTCTTCCTCTGCGCGGTCATCAAGGCCGTGGACGACTATCAGGACCTGCTGCGCATCTCCGTCGCCAGCGCGGGCAACGACCACCGCCTCGGCGCCGCGGAGGCGCCCCCGGCCATACTCTCGCTCTTCCTCGGCGAGGAGCTAACCGGCATACTCGAGTCCATCGAGAACGACACCGCCTGCGACGTCCGGGAGAAGGAGCTCTTCAAGGTCGGCGTCCACGCCCTGCCGCGCTTCCCCAAGGACACGACGGACCGCAACCGCACCTCGCCCTTCGCCTTCACGGGCAACAAGTTCGAGTTCCGCATGCCCGGCTCGGCGGCCTCCATCTCCTCGGCGAACATCGCGATCAACACCGCCGTGGCCGAGGAGCTGCGTCAGTTCGCCGACGAGCTCGAGAGCGCGGCCGACTTCAAGAGCGCGCTGCAGGGCCTCATCAAGCGGGTCGTGCGCGAGCACAAGCGCATCATCTTCAACGGCAACGGCTACGACCCCGCCTGGGTCGAGGAGGCCGAGCGCCGCGGGCTGCACAACCTCCGCTCCACGCCCGAGGCCCTGCCCCACCTGCTCGACGCGCCCAACGCCGAGCTCTACGCCCGGCACAGGGTCTTTTCCCACGCCGAGCTGCGCTCAAGGCTGGAGATAAGGCAGGAGGAGTACTGCAAGCTGGTGGTCATCGAGGGCAAGACCGCCCTGGCCATGGCCAGGCGCGAGATACTGCCCGCCGTCAGCGCCTTTGCAAGCCGCCTCGCCGCCTCCGCCGCGGCGCTCCAGGCGGCGCTGCCCGCCGCCTGCCCCGAGTTTGAGCTCAGCACCGCGGGCAGCCTGGTGCAGCTCTCCGACGCCGCCAGCGGCCTGGTCCGCCGGCTGGAGGACCTGCTCGTCCGCGCCGACCAGCTGCAGTCGCCGCAGGAGAAGTCCTTCTTCCTGCACGACCAGGTGCTCCCCGTCATGGGCGCCCTCCGCGCCGCCTGCGACGACATGGAGACCATCACCGCCAAGGACGCCTGGCCCTTCCCGACCTACGGCGAGCTGCTCTTCGGCGTCAAATAAGGCCGGGTACAATATAATAAAAGCGGCGCCCCCCCCCCCCAAACCCCCGGGGGGGGGGTTTTTTTTTTTGGGGGGGGAATTTTAATAAAAAAAACGCGAGGAGGGTGTGTTTATTAAAAAAAAACAAGGGGGGGAGAGGCAGGCGGGGG
>UQYT01000021.1 GCA_900545405.1 uncultured Eubacteriales bacterium
TTCGACCCCATTTCTTTGGTGCTTGCCCAAAGAAACGGTGTCGAGCCGCCAAAGAAAAGCGCTTTTTTACCCCGGCGACTCCACCATTCGCGTGAGCGCTACCAGTCGGTAGTCTATACGTTCCTCGCCCGACTTGGGGCGGGGCTGGTGCGGGACGGAGCTGGTGCGGGACGGAGGCTGGGTGCACGCGTACCCCGGTTGCTCACTCGATTATGCCGTGCGAGATCTTCAGCTCCAGCACGCGCTGGACGCTCTCGTCGATGCGGCTCTCCGTCAGGCGGCCGTCGGTGACGGCGGCTTCCAGGGCGGTCAGGGCGGTCTCGATGTCCGGGATGCCGAGGAGGATGTCGCCGCCCGCCTCGAGGAACTTTACGCAGACCTCGCCGTTGTCGTAGCCCGCAAGCGCGCCCATGTCCAGCGAGTCGCTTATTACCACGCCGTCCCAGCCCAGCTCGCCGCGGAGGACGTCCGTTATGATGGCCTTGGAGATCGTCGCGGGTTCGGGGTCAACCGAGGTGACCGTGATGTGGCCTATCATGACCATGTCCGCCCCGGCCTCAATGCCGGAGACGAAGGGCAGAAACTCGCCCGCGCGCAGCTCGTCGAGGCTCTTGCTCACGACGGCGGCGCCCTCGTGCGTGTCGGTGGAGGTGTCGCCGTGGCCGGGGAAGTGCTTGAGGCAGCAGATGACGCCCGCGTCCGTGAAGCCGCGCACCGCCGAGGCCACGAGCTCCGCCGCCTGCTCAAAGTCGTCCGAGTAGGCCCGGTCGCCGATGACCGTGTTTTCCGGGTTCGTCCAGACGTCCGCCACCGGGGCAAAGTCGGTGTTGAAGAGACAGCTCACCATGTCCGTGCCTATCGTCTTGGCGTTTGAGTAGGCCGTGTCCGCGCCCTGGTCCTTGTAGCTGTACATGGAGTTCACCCAGGTGGTGCCGAGCTTGTACATGAGCCGGCCCACGTTGCCGCCCTCCTCGTCCGCGCTGATGAAGAGCGGGAGCTTGGAGTAAGACTGCGTGTTGGTTATCATCTCGCGCGTCTGCTCCTGAGTCACGAGGTTGTCCACGCTGTATATGAGCCCGCCGACGGGGTAGGTCTCGAGCGCGAGGCGGGTGGTCTCGCCCGCGGCGGTGACGGGGCTCTCGCCGGTGAGGACCTCGGGGCGGACAATCATGAGCTGGCAGAGCTTCTCCCGCAGCGTCATGCCGGAGAGCAGCTCCTCGGCCCTGACCTTGACGGGGTCGGGCGTGGGCGTGGGCTCGGGAGTGGGCTCCGGCGTGGACGTGACGTCGGCGTCCGGGTCCGGGAGCGTGATGGCGGGCGCCTGGCCGCAGGCCGAGAGCGCAAGGGCGAATATAAGAGCAAAACAGACGGCTGCTTTTCTCAAAATTTTCATTTTTAGGTTTGACCCCCTTGCCTGTAGGTGGTAAAATATATTGGTTATGATTATAACCCCATTGAACCGTAATTACAATTTCAAAAGGAAGCGTAACAAATGACTAAGATCGACATATTCTCGGGCTTTCTGGGCGCAGGCAAGACCACGCTCATCAAAAAGCTCATCGCCGAGGCCTACACCGGCGAAAAGCTGGTCCTCATCGAAAACGAGTTCGGCGAGATCTCCGTTGACGGCGGCTTTCTGAAGGACGCCGGGGTGGAGATAACCGAGATGAGCTCCGGCTGCATCTGCTGCAGCCTGGTCGGCGACTTTGCCGAGGCGCTCAAGAAGGTCAAGACGCAGTTCGCGCCGGACCGCATCCTCATCGAGCCCTCGGGCGTCGGCAAGCTCTCGGACGTCATCCGCGCCGTGCAGGGCGTGGGCGACCCGGACCTCGTGCCCGGCTCCTTCACCACCGTGGTGGACGCCACGCGCGCCAAGATGTACATGAAGAACTTCGGCGAGTTCTGGTGCAATCAGGTCGAAAACGCCGGGGCCATCGTGCTCTCCCGCACCAAGGGCATGAGCGAGGGCAAGCTCGCCGCCTGCGTGGACATGCTGCGCGAGCACAACAAGGACGCCGTCATCGTCACCACGCCCTGGGACGAGCTGGACGGCAAGACCCTCCGCGCCGCCATGGAGCACGAGGACAGCCTCAAGGCCGAGCTCGACCGCCTGGCCGCCGAGTACGGCGATGCCGACGACGACGATGACGAGTGCTGCTGCGGCCATGACCACGACCACGAGCACCATCACCACCACGAGGACGGCGAGGAGTGCACCTGCGGCCACGATCATGACCATGACCATGAGCACGAGCATGACCACGAGCATCATCACCACCATCACCACGGCCACGACGCGGACGAGGTGTTCGTGAGCTGGGGCGCCGAGACCGCCCGCAAGTTCACCGAGGCCGAGATAAACGAGATGCTCGCGGGCCTCGACAGCCTGCGCTACGGCCAGGTGGTCCGCGCCAAGGGATACGTTGCCTCCGACGGCGAGGACTGGATCTATTTCGACTACGTCCCCGGCGAGCGCGAGCTGAGGCACGGCGCCCCGGCTGTGACCGGCAGGCTCTGCGTCATCGGCTCGGGCCTGGACGAAGATGGACTCAAGGAGCTGTTTAAACTTGGCTGAGCAAACTCAGATACCCGTTTACCTTTTCACCGGCTTTCTCGAGGCCGGAAAGACGAAATTCATACAGGAGACGCTTGAGGACAAGCGCTTCAACAACGGCGAGCCGACGCTGCTGCTGGTCTGCGAGGAGGGCATCGAGGAATACGAGCCCGAGGAGTTTTCCGGCAGCCGCGTGAAGCTCAAGGCCGTTGAGGAGGAGAGCGAGCTCACGCCGGAGAACCTCTCGGCCTGGCTCAAGGCCGCTGGAGCGGAGCGCGTCATGGTAGAGTACAACGGCATGTGGATGCTCGACTCGCTCTACGGCGCGCTGCCGGAGAACTGGCTGGTGGCCCAGGAGTTCATGTTCGCGGACGCGGGCACCTTCCTCACCTACAACGCCAACATGCGCCAGCTCTGCTACGACAAGATGAAGAGCGCGGAGCTCATCGTGTTCAACCGCTTCAAGCCGGAGATGGACAAGATGGAGTTCCACAAGGTCGTGCGCGGCGCGTCCCGCCGGGCGGACATCGCCTACGAGACCGCCGACGGCAAGGTGACCTACGACGACATCGAGGACCCGCTGCCCTTCGACCTCGACGCGCCCATCGTGAACATCGAGGACCGCGACTATGCGCTCTGGTACCGCGACGTGTCCGAGGAGCCCAAGAAATACGCGGGCAAGACCGTCCGCGTCAAGGTGCGCTGCCTCAAGCGCAAGGGCATCCCCGCGGGCAGCGTCATCGCGGGCAGGCACATCATGACCTGCTGCGAGGCGGACATACAGTTTTCGGCCTTCATCTGCGTCTGCGGCGACGCGCCGGAGCCGGAGAACGACACCTGGGTCATTCTGACGGCGAAGATGGACTACAAGTTCCACCGCGCCTACGGCCGCCGCGGCCCGGTGATGACCGCCCTCTCCTGGGAGAAGGCCGAGCCGCCCGAGCAGCCCGTCGCCACCTTCTATTGATATTAAAACGCAAAGGACCCCGCGCCAATATGGCGCGGGGTCTCAGCTTGTCGAAGAAGGCAGAGCCTTCTTCGACAAAGGGGCTTGCACTCCGCTGCGCGCCTCGGTTGTCCGCCGAAGGCGGACAATTCGACACTCCGCTCCGCGAGAAGTATTTTCGGCGACGTACACGCCGCCGCCGAAAATGATTGAAATTTATTTCGCGGCTGTGGCCGCGAAACTCTGCGAGGCTTTTCGAAAGGCTGAAAGGACCCCGCGCCGACAGGCGCGGGGTCCTTCTTTTTGCCTTACGGTATGATGTTCATGATGCGCGCGGAGACGCGGCCCTCGTCCGTGACCTCGATGAGCGCGAAAGTCGGCTTGGAGCCGAGGCCGGAGCTGCCGGGGTTCACGACGGTCATGCCGCCGTAGTAGTCCACGCGCGCGATGTGCGTGTGGCCGTAGAGCACGAGGCCCGCGCCGGAGAAGTGCGCGGCGTTGAGCAGGCCGTCCAGCCCCAGCTTGACGGAATAGCGGTGCCCGTGCGTGGCAAAGACCTGAACAGGTCCGGCGAAGAATATATCAGGGTCGGACTCGCGCGCGGCGAAGTCGCAGTTGCCGGGGACGGCGTGGAGCGGGAGGTCGGGGAACTCGCGCTCGAGTACGGCGGTGTCGCGGATGTGGTCGCCCAAGTGAACCAGGATATCGGGCCGCACGCGCCTGACCGCGGCGGCCATGCCGGCGGTGGAGCCGTGGGTGTCGGAAAAGACGGCGAGGATCATGTTTATGCACCTCTCGGTGAAAATTGAATATAATGCTTCAGAAGGGGTGAAAGGCATGGACATCGAAAAGATCACCGGCGAGCTCGAACGCAGCGGCAAGGCCGACAAACTCCGCGAGCTGGCCGATTCCGAGGACTGCCGCGCCCTCGGCGCGATGCTGGACGCCGCGACCGTGGCAAAGGCCGTCGCCAGCGGGGACAGTAGCGCGATTGGCGGCATATTGCGCCAGGTGCTGAGCACCGAGGAGGGCAAGCGCGTGGCGCAGAAGATAAACGAAGCGATGAAGTGACAGGGAGGTGCCCGCCTTGGACGACTTTGGGGATAAGCTGAACTCCATACTCAACGACCCCGCCGCGCTCTCGCGCATCGGCGAGCTTGCCAAGTCCGTCATGGGCGGGGACCAGGAAACGAAGGGCGAGGAGCCGGAGCTCGACCCCGGGCTCATCAGCCGCGTCATGTCCCTCATGAAGCGCAAAGGGGTCAAGAGCGAGGAGCGCGCGCTGCTCGAGGCGATGAAGCCCTTTCTCTCGGAGCGTCGGCGCGAGAAGATGGATAAGGCCATAAAGCTAGCGCGCCTGGCCTCTCTCGCGGGGATTGCGGCCTCGGAGCTGGGCCTGGGGGAGGGTGACGGCGATGTATAACCGCTATGACGGCAACACCGGCCGCTTTGTGCGCATGCCGGAGCCGGAGATGCCGGAGCGCAGCGCCCTGCGCCGCCCGCCGCCGCCCCAGCCGCGCCGGGAGGAGCCGGCTGCGCATCACGAGGAGCCGCCGCGCCACCGGGAGGATGAGCACCGGCGCCACGAGGAGCGCTCCCCGCGCCGGAACGAGTCCGGGCCGCCTCCCGCAAGGAGAGACGGCCCGTATGCGCAGCGCCGGAGCTCCGGCGACCTGGGCGGACTGCTCAGCGGCGTCACCGACGCCATAGGCGGCCTGTTCCGCGGCGGCCTGGAGACGGAGGACCTGCTGCTGATGCTGATCCTCTATCTCATGTACCGCGAGAGCGGGGACAAGGAGCTGCTGATAGTCCTCGGCGCGATGCTGCTGCTCTAGCTCAGGCCTCGGGCTCCGGGGAGGGCGAGGCGCCGGGCAGGGCAAAGACCTCCTCGCCGGGAGTGGCGAGGTCCGGGGTGGAGGAGTTCATCTGATACACCTGCGTCTCCCCGTCATAGACCCGCGCGCCCATGAGCAGGCCGGTCGAGACGGAGATGTACACGCAGCTCTTATAGCCGAACTCGCCGGAGACGTACTCTACATAGATGCAGGACTCCCCGCCGAAGAGCTCGTAGCTCGCGTTGAGGATGGAGGCGGAGGGGAGGTCGAGCAGTTCGTCATAGCTTATGCAGCGCAGCCACTCGTCGGCCTCGGTGCCGTCCACCTTGTCGGAGGTGAAGACGTCGGCGGAGTAGTCGTACCAGATGTACAGCTTGCCGCCGGAGATGAGGATGTTGCGGACATAGCCGTCCCGCTCCACGCGGATGAGGCTGCGGCCGTGGTCCTCCCAGACCTTGAGCTCCGCGCTGCTGCTGCCGCCGTCCCAGAAGTCCTCCACCATCACGGTGCGGGAATAGCTGTCCGCGCGCGTGAGCATGGAGATGACGGCCTGCACCGTGTCCGGCGTCAGGGCCACCACGTCCTCCTCGCCCCCGCCGGGGCCGGAGGAGCCGTCCGTCGGCTCAGCCGTGGGCAGCTCCACCGGCGGTGTCTCCACGCCCTGGTCCATGCCGAAGAGCGCCCAGACGATGACCGCCGCCGTCAGGACGAGAAGCAGTATTATGATGAACTTCGACCTCTTGCTCATTGGGGCTTGAACTCCTCTGGCCTCCGCTCCGAAAGGCCGAAGGCATAGCATATGGCGTCCGCTATCCTGGGACAGGCATGGCCGTCGCCGTAGGGGTTGACCGCGCGGGCCATCTTGTCGTAGGCCGCCCTGTCCGTCAGGAGCTCTGCGGCCAGCTTTTCGATGTTCTCCCGGCCCGTGCCCGCGAGGGCCACCGTCCCGGCGTCCACGGCCTCGGGCCGCTCCGTCTCGCGGCGGAGCACCAGCACGGGCTTGCCCAGCGCCGGGGCCTCCTCCTGGATGCCGCCGGAGTCCGTCATCACCATGTAGCTGCGGGCCATGAGCCTGTGCATGTCCACGGCGTCCAGCGGCTCTATGAGCTTTATGTTGGCAACGCCGGAGAGCAGCTCGCCCGCCGCCTCGC
Source organism: uncultured Eubacteriales bacterium (assembly GCA_900545405.1). Classification (GTDB taxonomy): domain Bacteria; phylum Bacillota; class Clostridia; order Oscillospirales; family Oscillospiraceae; genus Scatomorpha. The sequence continues at coordinate 6,487 of UQYT01000021.1, forward strand.
GCACGACGGGGCTCAGATGCACCGGGTAGACGAAGATGACGTCCGGAAAGCGCAGCGCTGTGTTCCGCACGGCCTCAAAGATGTTGCGCATCGGCTTTCCGTAGTTCTCGCGCCGGTGACAGGTGAGGGTCACGACGCGGCGGTTTACATAATCGATATCAGAGAGCTCCGGCCGGGAGAAACCCTCGCCGGAGGCGGTGTAGCGCAGGGCGTCTATGACCGTGTTGCCGGTGACCCAGATACCGCCCTCGACGTTCTCGCGCCGGAGATTCTCAGCGTTGCGCTGGGTGGGGGCGAAGTGGAAGGAGGCGAGCTGGCCGGTCATGCGGCGGTTCATCTCCTCGGGCCAGGGGCTCCAGCGGTCGTAGGTGCGCAGCCCGGCCTCGACGTGGCCGACGGGGATGCGCGCGTAGAAGGCGGCGAGCGCGGCGGCGAAGGTCGTGGTCGTGTCCCCGTGGACGAGGACGAGCCCCGGCTTCTCCTGCTCCAGCACCGGGCCGAGGCCCTGCAGCACGCGGGAGGTTATGTCCGCGAGGGTCTGGCCGCTTTTCATTATGTTGAGGTCGTGCTCCGGCCTGATTCCGAACTCGTCGAGCACGCTGTCGAGCATCTCGCGGTGCTGGGCGGTGACGCAGACGACGCTCTCGAGCTCGCGCCTGCGCCGGAGCTCGAGAACGAGGGGGGCCATCTTTATGGCCTCCGGCCTCGTGCCGAAGACGGACATGACTTTAAGCTTTGCCATCCTTGTCCTCCAGTGGTTCACAGGTGGTGGGGTCGACGGGCGGGTGGTACTTGTGGCCCTTGAGGGTGCGCTTTATGAAGATGCCCACGGCGACGGCGGAGGCGGCGGCTATGACCACGAGGTAGAGCCTCACGGTGCCGCTGGTAGCCAGCACGACGGCGCAGAGGCCGAGAATTGCGGAGATGGAGTAGAGTATCGCGACGGCCTGCTTCTGGGAGAGGCCCATGTCTATGAGCCGGTGGTGCAGGTGGCCGCGGTCCGGGTGCATGGGGCTCTGTCCGTGCAGCAGCCTGCGGAAAAAGGCGCAGGTGGTGTCGAAAAGGGGCAGGAACAGCGCGAGTATCGGCACGATAAAGGTGACGATGGCGTAGAACTTGAACATGCCCACGACGGACACGGTGGAGAGCACATAGCCGAGCAGCAGCGCGCCCGTGTCGCCCATGAAGATCTTGGCGGGGTTGAAGTTGTAGGGCATGAAGCCCACGCAGGCGCCCATGAGCGCCGCGAGGATGACGGCGACGTTGCCCTCGGCGACCAGCAGCGCCACGACGAACATCGTGACCGAGGAGATGGTGGAGACGCCGACGGCGAGGCCGTCCAGCCCGTCGATGAGGTTGACGGAGTTGGTGATGCCGACTATCCAGAGGATGGTGACGGGCACGGCGAGCACGCCGAGGATGAGCGCCTCGTTCTCGCTGAAGATGTTGGGGTTCATCAGCACCTCGATGACGACGCCGTGGGCCACGGCGACGATGGCGGCGATGATCTGGATGATGAGCTTGACCCAGGCCCGGAGCGAGATGATGTCGTCTATCGCGCCGCAGGCGACGATGAGGACGGCGCCGAGCAGAATGCCGCGCACCTGGCGGGTGATGTCCACGAAGAGGACGACGCTGAGGATGAAGCCGAGGAAGATGGCCAGGCCGCCCATGCGGGGGATGGGGTGGTCGTGGACGCGGCGGGCGTCCTTGGGCACGTCCATGGCGCCGACCTTCTGCGCGAAGGTCTTGACTATGGGCGTTGAGGCAAAGCTGACGGCAAAGCCTATGGCTATGGCTAAGAGCGCGCGAAGCCACAGCTCAGTGTTGAGGAACATAGCTCACACTCCTGAATTCCGCCGCGCCGGAAGCGCATCCGGCGCGGCGGAGACATTGGTAGTATTAAAGCGGGACTCCGCGCCTCAGCGCGCGATGAAGCCGAGCTTCTTGTAGACCTTGCGGAGGGTCTTGTTGGCGGTGGCGGCAGCCTTCTCGGCGCCCATGCGGTAGACGCTCTCGAGGTAGGCCTTGTCGGCGAGGATGCGTTTGGTCTCCTCGCGGATGGGGCGCAGCTGCTCCACGACGGCCTCGCCGACGGCGGTCTTGAAGGCGCCGTAGCCGTGGCCGAGGAATTCCTTCTCAATCTCGTCGAAGGACTCGCCGGTGGCGCAGGAGTAGATCTGCATGAGGTTCGCGACGCCCGGTTTCTCGGCGGGGTCGTAGCGCACGCAGTTTTCGGAGGTGTCCGAATCCGTGACGGCGCGTTTGAACTTGCGCATGATCTCCTCGGGGGTCTCCAGCAGGTGCACGCAGCCGTTGGGGTCCTTGTCGGACTTGCTCATCTTGCTGGTGGGGTCGGTGAGGCTCATGATGCGGGCGCCGACGCGCGGGATATAGGCCTGCGGGATGGTGAAGACGTCGCCGTAGATGTTGTTGAAGCGGATGGCCACGTCGCGGCAGAGCTCGACGTGCTGCTTCTGGTCGTCGCCCACGGGGACGAAGTCTGCCTGGTAGAGCAGTATATCCGCCGCCATGAGGGCGGGGTAGGTGAAGAGGCCGCCGTTGATGTTGTCCGCGTGCTTGGCGCTCTTGTCCTTGAACTGGGTCATGCGGGAGAGCTCGCCGAACATGGTGTAGCAGTTGAGCACCCAGCCGAGCTCGGCGTGCGCGGGCACATGGCTCTGCACAAAGAGCGTGACCTTATGCGGGTCCAGGCCGCAGGCGATGTACTGCGCGAGCTGCTCCATGGTGCGGCGGCGCAGGTCTGCGGGCACCTGACGCACGGTTATGGCGTGCATGTCCACGATGCAGTAATAGGCGTTGTAGTCGTCGATCATATCCACCCAGTTGCGGATGGCACCCATGTAGGAGCCGAGCGTCAGGTCGCCGGAGGGCTGGATACCCGAGAACATGGTTTTTCTTTCATCCATTGCAGAAGACCTCTGATCCTTATAATGTGGGCGCGCTTGTCCGGCCTTTGGCCGTACTTTCGCCGCAGTCCGCCGCGGCCTGTGGTCCCGCGCTGCCGATTGCAGGTATTTTAGCACATTTTTCTCGCCAATACAATAGCTTTTACCCTCCGCCCTTGACAAAGACCGAACTATAAAATAAGATAAAGGGGTTTTCCGGATAAAATATGCACGGAGGCTGTTTACATGAAGGACTCAAGCTGGTTTGAAGCCATGGAGGCGCGCATACCCAAGGGCGAGGTCCGCACCCGGTTCGCGCCCAGCCCGACGGGCTACATGCACGTGGGCAATCTGCGCACCGCGCTTTACACCTACCTCATCGCGCGCCGCGCGGGGGGCAAATTCATACTGAGAATAGAGGACACGGACCAGGAGCGCCTTGTCGAGGGCGCCGTGGACGTCATATACAAGACAATGCGCGAGTGCGGGCTCACGCATGACGAGGGCCCGGACGTGGGCGGCCCCGTTGGCCCCTACGTGCAGACGGAGCGGCGCTCGCTGTACATGGAGTACGCCGAGCTGCTGATAGAGCGCGGCCACGCCTACCGCTGCTTCTGCGAAAAGACCGAGGAGAGCGCCGAGGGCTTCAAGCACGAGGACGACCCCTGCCGCAATATGTCCAGGGAGGAGTCCGACCGCCGCGCCGCCGCGGGCGAGTCTTTCGTCATCCGCCAGCGCATCCCGCACGAGGGCTCGACAACCTTCCACGACGAGATTTTCGGCGACATCACCGCGCCGAACGCCGACCTCGACGACCAGGTGCTAATGAAGCGCGACGGCCTGCCCACCTACAACTTCGCAAACGTCATAGACGACCACCTCATGGGCATAACCCACGTCGTGCGCGGCACGGAGTACCTCTCCAGTGCGCCGAAGTACAACCTCCTCTACGAGGGCTTCGGCTGGGAGATACCGAAATACGTCCACTGCTCGCCCGTCATGCGCGACGCGCACAACAAGATGAGCAAGCGCCACGGCGACCCCTCCTACGAGGACCTCATCGCCCAGGGCTATCTCACCCCCGCCGTAGTGAACTACGTCGCCCTCCTCGGCTGGAGCCCCGGCGGCGAGCGGGAGATATACTCCCTCGCCGAGCTCGAGCAGGTGTTCGACATCCACGGCCTCTCCAAGTCACCGGCCATCTTCGACATCGAGAAGCTCCGCTGGCTCAACAGCGAGTACATCCGCGCTATGTCGACGGAGGACTTCGCCAAGGCCGCCGAGCCCTATATCCGCGAGGCGGTGAAGAACCAGGCCATAGACCCCGCCGCCGTCGCCGCGCTCTTGCAGCAGCGCACCGAGGTGCTCACGGACATCCCCGGCAAGCTCGGCTTCTTCGACGCCTTGCCCGAGTACGGCCCGGAGCTCTTTGAGAACAAGAAGTCCAAGTCCACCCTCGAGAGCGCGAAGAAGTTCCTCGCCCTCGCCGCCGAGCGCCTCGCCGCGCTCCCGAGCTGGGACGACGAGAGCATCCTCGAGGCCATGAAGTCCCTGGCCGAGGCCGAGGGCGTGAAGAACGCCGCGGTCATGTGGCCAGTGCGCATCGCCGCCTCCGGCCAGACAGTCACCCCCGGCGGCGCGGTGGAGATATGCCGCATCCTGGGCCGGGACGAGACGCTCCGCCGCCTAAAGGTCGGCCTTGAAAAATTGGGCTAAAAATTGCATATTGTGAAAATGCCTCTTTCGGAGAAAATACCGAAGGAGGTGTTTTTTAAAAATGATGAAGAAGTCAACTGCATATATCATCATAGCCGTCCTGAGCGTGGCGCTCATAGTGACGGGACTCTTTGCCTGGAAGGAGAGCCAGGCGGGCCTGGACGCCTGGCGCGCGGGCCAGAACTACGGCAGCACGGCGATGGGCGAGCTGGCCTCGTCGCTCAGCTCCATGGACGAGGCGCTGCGTGAGAGCACCTATGCCACCAACGCGCCGCTCTTCTCGCAGCTGTGCGCCAAGGCGGCGGCCAACGCCTCGGGGGCCGTGAGCGCGCTTGCCGCCATGCCGTACACCACGACGGAGCTCGAGAAGCTCTCGGGCTATATAAACGGCGCGGGCGACTGGGCGCTGTATCTCTCGCGCGAGGGCGCGGAGGGCCGCCTGCCCGACGAGGAGACGATGGAGCAGCTGCGTGAGATATCCTCCGCCGTCTCCGACCTCGCCGCCCAGGCCTCCGAGCTCGGCACCCAGTTCACCGAGGGCGCGCTGAAGCTCGACAGCTACGGCGCCGGCGCAGAGGACGCCGAGGAGAACACCATAGGCGGCGAACTGCGGCGCATAGACTCCGAGCTCGACGAGTTCCCGGAGCTCGAGTATGACGGCAAATATTCCGCCTCGGCCCTCTCGGTCACGGCCAAGTCCCTCGAGGGCGCGGAGAGCGTCACGGAGGAGGAGGCAAAGTCCGTTGCCGCGGACTTCCTCGGAGTGGACGAGTCCGAGCTCGAGAGCGTGGGCCGCGCCGCCTGCGACCTGCCCTGCTGGAGCTTCAGCATAGAGGAGGACGAGGGCGACTTCCGCATGATAAGCGTCTCTGAGCAGGGCGGTCAGGTGCTGAGCGTGACCGGCTCCCGCCGCGTCAGCGCAAAGCAGCTGAGCGCCGAGGAGGCGCAGGCCGCGGCTGAGGAATTCCTTGAGCAGGCGGGCATGAATGTCACGGAGCTCGTGAGCTCCAGCGAGGACGGGGGGCTCGCGGCCTTCACCTTCGCGGGCAGCGAGAACGGCGTGATGTACCCGGCGGACGCCGTGAGCATCTCGATAGCTCTAGACGACGGCTCCGTCTGCTCCTACGACGCCACGGAGTATATCCTCAACCACACCGAGCGCGACCTCGGCGAGCCCGCCGTGACGGCGGAGCAGGCGGCGGAGGCCCTGCCCGATGACCTCGAGGCGGCGGAGCCCAAGCTCACGGCCGCGCTGACCGAGGGCGGCGGCGAGCGGCTGTGCTACGTGTTCCCCTGCGAGGCCGAGGACGGCTCCCAGGTCACCGTGTACGTGGACGCTAAAACGGGCGCGCAGACCAAAATTGAAATAGGCCGCACTTGACGAATGGCCCGGAAAAGAGTAATATTATGTTAGCATTTTATGCGGAGATGTATATATTACTCTTCTTCAAGGAACGGAGGAACTCCCATGAGCTTTATTCCTCGCGTGACCTGCCGCCGCTGCGGCCGGCAGTTTTCCGGGATGAGAGGCCGCTGCCCATATTGCGGCACGCGGCGTGTCCGCCAGAGCGAGCGGGTCCCCGGCCCGACGCCCGGCGAGGATATGTCCACGCCGTCCGGCCAGAGGGCGGCTGTGAATGCGCGCTGGCAGCTCATTTTCGGCGCGATCTTGCTTGTCGCGGTCATATTGGCCGTCGTCGTGCTCATCTCCATGAGCCTCAACAGCAGCGGAGCCGTCCGCACCACGCCGACCCTGCCCGCGGCCCCCACAGATGACCTGACGCCGACCCCGACTCCGACCCCGACGCCGACGCCTACTCCGACGCCCACCATAACCAGCGCCACGCTCTATTACGGCGGGGACGTCCTGGGCGACGATGTCACCGTCACCACCCCGCTGACCGTGTCCGTTGCCATCTACCCCATGACCGTTGAGATCCCGTCGGATGCGATAATCTGGGAGAGCAGCGACACCAGCGTCGCCACCGTCGAGCCCGTCGCGGACGACCCGACCCACTGCGTGATAACCGGCGTGGGCGCAGGCAGCTGCAACGTGACCGTCACCGTCTTCGGCGCCACCGACACCGTGATAATCCGCTGCGCCGGATAAAGAGAACCAAATAAAAAACAGCAGCCGCTCTTTGCGGCTGCTGTTTTTTCGTTCCTCTCAACTGAACTGCTCCGAGAGCCAGAGCCCGACCCGGTTTTGCACCAGCTCCGCCGTCTCGCCGAAGCCGCGCGCGCCGGAAAAGCAGGCCTCCGCCTCCTCGCAGACTATCTGAGCCGCGGTAGTGCTGGAAAGGTCCCGGTACTCGAGCGCGCCGATCAGGGTGAGCAATTCCCCGGCCCCGGCGGCGTCGGGCCCTTCGGAAAGCAGCGCCTCAAGGGCTGTGCGGCACATGGGAAAGCTCCCTGCAAAGAGGCCGGACTGCGGCTCACCGTCGCTCAGGAGAAAGCGCATGAACTCCCACGCCGCCCCGACGTCCCCGGACGAAACGATGCCCATATCCGCCCAGGCCGTCAGCCTCGAGCCGCAGCTCCCGTCCAGGCTAGGCCAGCCTATGGGCGTCAGCGCCTGACCGTAGTATTCCTCCAGCGCGGCCAGGTCGGCGGCGTCCCTCAGCGTGGTGTCATAGAGCATGATCTCGCCCGCGGCAAAGCGCGCGTTAAAGCTCTCCCAGTCGGTCTCGTCCGCCGTCTCCAGCCCCGAGGCGAGGCGCAGATACTCCTCAAACCTCCCGTCTGTAAAGCTGCAGCTCGCCGTCTCGTAGTCTATGAGCTCCGGAAGCACGCCGCTCAGGGTGTTTTGAACAAATATCAGCGGCGACGTTGTCGCGAACATCTTCTGATCTGCTTCCAGAGAATCGCTCAGGGCGAAGAACTCCTCAAAGGTCCAGCCGAGGCCGTCGCCCACGACGCTCTCCAGCCCCAGACAGGTGCTTATATAGAAGCAGGGCGCGAGCGACCAGAGCGCGCCGCCGCTCTCGAAGGGCCTGAGCGCGACAAGCTCCTCGCGGGAGAGTTCCGGGTCCGAGTCTATGAGCTCGTAGAGGTCCACAAGCGCCCCGGACTGCCCATAGGGCGCGGGGTCGAGGCCGTTGAAGCAGATGATATCCGGCCCGTCGCCCGCCGCGAGCCGCGTGCTGAGGTCCTTGAGCCTGTCGTCTATGTTGGGGAACGAGGACATGAGGTCGACGACCTCGACGTAGTATTCCTCATTGTAGGCGTTGAAGTTGGCCGCATACCTCATCAGCTCGGGAACGCTGCCGAGCGACTCAAGCCTTATCACCTGACGCACGGGGCGCTCCTCGTCGCCCATAAAGCAGTGCATGGGCACACCTCTGCCCACAGGGCTGAGCACAAAGTCGTCCTCGCCGAGCACATAGGGGAGGAAACCGCCCTCAAAGCTCAGGCCGACGTCGCGGAGCAGGAGTATCGGCTCCACATCGCCGCTGCCGCACTCGACGGCCCAGAGACCGAGCGCGTCCCGGTCGACCGCGACGAAGTCATATACGCCGCCGCCGGAGTAGATATGGCGCATCGCGCGCCCGAGGCGATAGGGCTTGCCCGCTTCCAGGGTCTCCGGGTCGATGTCATAGCAGTTCGTGTAGTCCCCGTCGCTCTGCATGACGGTAAGCCCGGCGCCGGTCAGCACGATGTCCTCGGACACGTTGCGTTCGGTCTCGACGGAGCCTTTCAGCTCGCCGTCCGCAGTGTAGACAAATATCTGCTCCTCGCAGTCTGCATATACCAGACCTCCTCCGGCTTCAAGTTCGCCGAGCATGCCCCATTTCTGCACGAATTCCAGCCCGGAGAGGTCTATCTCAGTCAGCAGCTCGCCGTCGTAGGAGCGCAGCTCCAGAACGGGCAGGCTCTCGCCCTCGCGGACGCATTCGAGCCAGATACCCTCTTCGGCAGCGGCGATCTTCTTTACTTCGGAGAGGCCGGCGAAATCAAAGAGCGGTTCGAGCAGCGCACCGTCCCAGCGGCAGAGGGCCCCGTCGGCCATGGCGTAGAGCTCGCCGCCGCAGACGTCGGTAACGCGAGCGAAGAAGTCCGCAGCCACGGGTTCCGAGACCATGCGCGTCACGGCAGCCTGAGTCTCCTGCGCGGGAGCGGACGTCGGATCAGGGCTGGCCTCGCCGCAGGCAGACAGTGCCAGCAGCACGCAGAGCAGGATGATGAGCGCTTTTTTCATGTTGCCGCCTCCCCTCGGTTTTGCCCTTATGACGGGGGAAACAGTAAGTTTGTTCCAGCCCAAGAGCCGCAAAAAGCGCCGCCCGCGGGCGGCGCTTTAGCTTATTTTCCCTCTTCCAGCGCGGCGAGGTCCATGTACTCGTCGTAGGTGCACATGCGGTCCGTGATGGAGCCGTCGGGGTTTATCTCGATGATGCGGTTGGCCACGGTCTGGGTCAGCTGGTGGTCGTGGCTCGAGAAGATGATGTTGTAGGGGAAGGCCTCGAGGCCGTTGTTGAGCGCGGCGATGCTCTCGAGGTCGAGGTGGTTAGTCGGCTGGTCGAGCAGCAGCACGCTCGCGCCGGAGAGCATGAGCTTGGAGATCATGCACCGCACCCGCTCGCCGCCGGAGAGCACGTTCACGGGCTTGTACACCTCGTCGCCGGAGAAGAGCATCCGGCCCAGGAAGGTGCGCAGATAGCTCTCGCGCTTGTCCTCCGAAAACTGGCGCATCCAGTCCATGATGGAGAGCTCGCAGCCCTCGAAATACGCGCTGGAGTCCGTGGGCATGTAGCCCTGCGTCGTGGAGACGCCCCACTTTATCTCGCCGGAGTCCGGCTCCTCCTCGCCCATGAGCAGCTTGAAGAGCAGCGTCACCGCGAGCTCGTTGCGGCTGATGAGGGCGATCTTGTCCTCCTTGCCCATGATGAAGCTCACGTTCTTGAGCACCGGTACACCGTCCACGGACTTGCAGAGGTCGGTGACGAAGAGCCTGTCCTTGCCCGGCTCGCGGTTTGCCTTGAAGCCCACCCAGGGATAGCGGCGGCTGGAGGCGGGCAGCTCCTCCACGGTCAGCTTGTCGAGCAGCTTGCGGCGGCTCGTCGCCTGGCGGGACTTCGACTTGTTCGCCGAGAAGCGGCGGATGAAGCTCTGCAATTCCTCTATCTTCTGCTGCGCCTTCTTGTTCTGGTCCTTGATGAGCTTTTGTATGAGCTGACTGGACTCGTACCAGAAGTCGTAGTTGCCGACGTACATCTTGATCTTGCCGTAGTCGATATCGACGATGTGTGTGCAGACGTTGTTGAGGAAGTAGCGGTCGTGGCTCACGACCAGGACCGTGCCCTCGTAGTCCATGAGGAAGTCCTCGAGCCAGACCACGCTCTTGAGGTCGAGGTTGTTCGTCGGCTCGTCGAGCAGGATGATGTCCGGCTTGCCGAAGAGCGCCTGAGCCAGCAACACCTTGACCTTGAGGCGGGGGTCCATGTCTCCCATCAGCGTGCCGTGGAACTCCGTGTCCACGCCGAGGCCCTGGAGTATGCGGCCCGCGTCGCTCTCGGCCTCCCAGCCGCCCAGCTCCGCGAACTCCTCCTCGAGCTCGCTGGCGCGGATGCCGTCCTCGTCCGTGAAGTCGGCCTTTTCATAGATGGCGTCCTTCTCCTTGCCGCACTCGTAGAGGCGCATGTTGCCCATGATGACCGTCTCGAGCACCGTGTGGTCGTTGTACATGTTCTGGTTCTGCTTGAGCACGGACATGCGGGCCTTGGGGTCCACGTAGACGTGGCCGCTGGTGGAGTCTATCTCGCCCGAGAGTATCTTGAGGAAGGTGGACTTGCCCGCGCCGTTGGCGCCGATGATGCCGTAGCAGTTGCCGGCTGTGAATTGCAGATCTACGTTTGAAAAAAGCACCTGCCCGCCGTATTGCAGGCTGAGATTCTCAACAGTTATCATTAGCGTTCTCTCCCCGGGAAGTTTTACACCCCAGCATACCACAGCCCGGGGGCGTTTATCAAGGGTAGTTTGCCCGCGCCGCGCGCTGAGCGGCGCGGGCAGCGCGTTTCAGGCGAGGCCGAGCCGCGCTATCTCGCAGTTCGCCGCGTCGGTGAGGCCGGTGAAGTCCACAAAGGGGCGGTACACCGCCTCCAGCTCGTCGTGCAGCGCCTTGGCCGCGGCGAGACTGAGCACCGCCATCTCGCAGAGGCCCCCGGTCATCCGCGCCTCGGCCTTCAGCGCGCGGCGCACGGCGCGGTCCTCCGCCGCGGCGCTCAGGCGGTCCAGGTGCAGGCAGCGGCAGGTCTCCGGCAGCGCCGTCCCGTCGCCCAAATCCGCGACAAAGCCCAGCCCCAGCGCGGGCACCGCCAGCGCCTCGAGCGTATCCGGCAGCAGCGGGTGGGGGCAGAGCAGTACGTCCAGTCCGCGCGAGAGCGCCTCCTCCGCCATGGCCTGCATGAACACGGAGGCGAGGCCGAAGCGGCCCTCCAGCCGGTAGACGCGCGCGCAGAGCGCCGGCAGCGTCTCCGTGCAGAACACCCGGCCCTTGCAGGTGACGCCGCCCAGGAAACGGCGCGCGGCGCGGCCCCTCTCCGCGCCCTTGGCCGCGCGCGGCAGCTCCCGCCCGGCCATGGAGCGCGCCCGCCTTGCCGCGGCCTCCCGGTCCCCGGCGGCGAGATAGGCCCCCGCGGGCCCCGTGGCGGCGGCGCCCGCCGCAGCGAGCAGGGAATAGGCCCGCGCGTAGTGCGCCTTATAGGCCGCGGTCAGACCCTCCAGCTGCGAGGCAGCGCCGCGCGAGCGCGCGCAGTCGCAGAAGGCGCCGAGGTTCAGATAGTCGCCCGTCGCGCCGAAGCAGACAGGGTCCATGATGTGCGGCGATGTGCCGTCCGCATAGCCGAGCCTCAGCGCGGGGATGTACACTCCGTCGAGCGAGTCCGGGTCGCCGGAGCAGTGGATGTACTCCACGTCCAGGCCCTTTCCCGAGGCCGCCTCGCCTATGCGGCGCATGAAGCTGGACTTGCCGCAGCCCGGCCCGCCCTTTATCACCCGCAGAAAATCGCCCTCGCCCCGGCAGTAGCCGTCGTAGAGCGAGCAAAAGCCCCTTACCGAGTTGGAGCCGAGAAACCAGCGCGTTATAAGCTGCTTTTCCATATATGCATACCCCTCAAACACGTTTTCCCTACAACTTATGCCGCCCGCCGCCCGATTGACAACGCCCGCGGGGCAGGGTATAATCCCAAAAGCGAGGTGAGAGCGTGTATAAGACAATACTATTCGATTTTGACGGCACGGTGTTCGATACCGGCGAGGGCATCCTCAAGAGCGTGCAGTACGCGGCGGAGGCCTTCGGATATCACGAGCCGGAGCTCGAGGCGCTGCGCTGCTTCGTCGGCCCGCCGCTGGTGGAGAGCTTCATGCGCCGCTACGGTGTGGACGAGGCCACGGGCCGCGCCATGACCGCCAAATACCGCGAGCGGTATTCAAAAGAGGGACTCAACGAGTGCTCCGTCTACCCCGGCGTGCCGGAGCTGGTGGAGCGGCTCAAAAAAAGCGGCCGCAAGGTCGTCATCGCCACCGGCAAGCCCACAAAGTTCACCGTGGACATCCTCGAGCGCAACGGCCTGGGCGGCCTCTTCGACGACGTGCTCGGCAGCGAGTTCGACGGCACAAGGAGCCAGAAGTGGGAGGTCATCGCCGAGCTCCTCAAGCGCTACGGCTCCGAGGACGCCGTCATGGTGGGCGACCGCGACAACGATGTCAACGGCGCCAAAAAATGCGGCATCCCCTGCATAGGTGTCGCCTGGGGCTACGCCGAGCCGGGCGAGCTCCTCTCCGCCGGGGCGATATATCTCGCCGAGACGGTGAATGAGCTGGAAAATATCCTTACAAGATAGTTTATACTTGACTCTATCCGTATAAGATAGTACAATGTCTTATATGGATAGGGTCATTTTACATTCGGATATCAACGCCTGCTATGCGAGCGTGGAGCTGCTGTTTCAGCCGGAGCTGAGGGGCAGGCCCGTGGCCGTGGGCGGGGACGAGGAGCGGCGTCACGGCATAGTCCTGGCCAAGACTGAGGAGGCAAAGAGGGCCGGGGTAAAGACGGGCATGACGCTGTGGCAGGCGCGGAGCCTGTGTCCCGAGCTCGTCGTCGTCCCGCCGCACTTCGACCGGTACATCCACTACTCGCGGGAGGTGCAGCGCATCTACTCGGAGTACACGGACCGGCGGGAGCCCTTCGGCATAGACGAGAGCTGGCTGGACATCACGGGCTGCCTGCGCGCGGGCGAGGGCGAGCGCGCGGCGCGGGAGATAGGCGTGCGGATAAAGCGCGAGCTGGGGCTGACGGTCAGCGTCGGCGTGTCGTGGAACAAGGTGTTTGCCAAGCTCGGCTCGGACTACAAAAAGCCCGACGCCGTGACGGTCATAGACCGGGGCAACTTCCGTGACATCGTCTGGCCGCTGCCGGCGGAGGAGCTGCTGTACGTCGGCCGCTCCACCCGCGTGCGCCTCGCCGCGCTGGGCATACACACGATTGGCGACATCGCGCGGACGGAGGAGCGGGTGCTCAAGCTCCGGCTGGGGAAGATGGGGGAGGTGCTGCACGCCTACGCAAACGGGCTGGACAACTCGCCCGTGCTGCGCGAGGGCGAGTACGCCCCGGCCAAGAGCGTGGGCAACGGCACCACCACGCCGCGGGACATGCGCTCGCTTGCGGACGCCATGCCGGTGGTCGTGAGCCTCTGCGAGTGCGTCGGCGCGCGGCTGCGGCGCATTGGCATGCGCGCGGGGGTGCTGACGCTGGAGCTCCGCTCGCCGGAGCTGCACTGGATAAGCCACCGCCGCCGCTTGGAGGCGCACACGGACTGCGACCGCGAGCTTGTCGGCACCGCGCTCTCGCTGCTGAGCGAGGCGCACAGCTGGCCGGACCCCCTGCGCAGCCTGGCCGTGCGCGCCGAGGAGCTGGTCCCCGCTTCCATGCCCGAGCAGCTGGACATGTTCACCGACCGCGCGGACATAGAGCGCCAGCGCCGGCTCGACGCCGCCGTGGACCGCCTGCGCGGCCGCTTCGGCGCAGGCTCCGTGCTCCGCGGCGCCGTGTTCGCGGACCCCTCGATGGCCGTCCCGCCCGCGCAGGAGGAGTTCTCCTTCGTGCGGAAACTGGGTTGACATAGTGTGATGTGCGTGGTATTGTAATGATATCAAAATGATATTAAGGAGACAGAGACAATGAAAAATACCGACATACAGGAGCGGGTGCTTCAGCCGGCGCACGGGATACCGGCGCTCATACTTGAGCTGGTACTTATAGCGGTTTCGATAGTGCTGATGGTGGGTGGCGCTATACTGCTGAGCGGGAGCCCGCTTTTCGGCGTGCTTGCGATCATAGTCGGGCCGATACTGCTTATTGCGGACTGCATCTGCTTTGCGGGCCTCAAGACCGTGCGCCCCAACGAGGCGCTGGTGCTGACGCTGTTCGGCAGCTATCACGGCACGGTGAAGGAGCCGGGCTTCTACTTCGTGAACCCCTTCTGCTCGGCGGTGAGCCCGGCGTATGACAAGGCCGCGGCGGAGGCGATGAAGAAGGCGAAGGAGGCGGACGCTCACAGCGCGGCGAACATGGCCTCCTCCGCGATAACGGCGCGCCGGCGCGTGTCGCTCAAGACGATGACGCTGGATAACGGCCGGCAGAAGGTGAACGACGTGCTGGGCAACCCGATAATCATCGGCGCGGTGGTCATCTGGCGCGTGGTGGACCCGACGCGGGCGGTGTTCTGCGTGGAGGACTACCCCTCGTTCCTCTCCATCCAGACGGACTCGACGATACGCAACATCGCGCGGCTGTATCCCTACGACATCTTCGACGAGGACGAGGACGAGAGCTCGAGCGAGAAGTCGCTGCGTGGCAGCTCGCTGGAGATAGCGGAGAGCATGAAGGCTGAGCTGCAAAAGCGCGTTGAGGAGGCGGGCATCGTGGTAGAGGAGGTGCGGATAACGCACCTGGCCTACGCCGAGGAGATAGCGGCGGCGATGCTTCAGCGCCAGCAGGCGGCGGCGATAATCGCGGCGCGGCAGAAGATAGTCGACGGCGCGGTGGGCATGGTGAAGATGGCCATCGACCGCCTGGGCGAGGACGAGGTCGTTGTCCTGGACGAGGAGCGCAAGGCGGCGATGGTGTCCAATCTGCTGGTGGTGCTCTGCGGCAACCGCGACGCGCAGCCGGTAGTGAACAGCGGGTCGATATACTGATGCCAAATGAGAAGCTGACACCCGAAGAGCGCGAAGCGGCCCTGCGCGAGCGCCTGGAGCGCATAGAGGCGCTGGAGCGGGAGATAAAGGAGCGCGAGCGCGCCATAAAGGCGAAGGAGGGCGCAAAAAAGCAGGTGCTGCTGCGCCTTTCGCCCACACTCTGGGACGAGATCGCTGCCTGGGCGGAGGAGGACTTCCGCTCCATAAACGGCCAGATCGAGTTCCTCCTCTCCTCCGCCGTCCGAGCTCGAAAGAAAAACGGCCCCAAAGCGTGACGCACTGCGCGCGTTTGAAGTTTTCATCCAAGGGGGAACCCCTCGCCGGGGGTTCCCCCTTAGACCCCCTCCTGCGCTCAAATAAGCACAAGGAGAGTTCCGCGCTCTGCGGAGCGCGGCCAGAGGCTTTGCCTCTGGACTCCACCGCCTTTGAAAAGGCGGGCGAAACTTTCAAACGCGCTGCGCGCGGTGCTTCAATACGGTGGTCAGGAGGCCCTCGGCGGAGATGTCGGGGGCCTCGAGGGTGGGGAGCGCGAACTCGCGCAGCGCCGCGGTCGTGACCGGGCCAATCGAGACGCACACCGCGCCGCCGGTCTTGCCGCCCGCGGCTAGATAGGCCCGCGCGCCGCCCGCGCTCGAGAACACCACATAGTCCGCCGCCGCGTCGGAGACGAGCCGGGTCTCCACCGTGTATATCGGCGTGTCCGTCACGTCAAAGCGCCCTGCGAGCGCCTCCGGCAGCTCCCGCGCGGCCAGAGCGGAGCGGTAGAGCCGCACGTCGGCCCCGGGCTCCGCCGCCTCGAGCAGCGCCTCGGCGAGACCCGCGCTCGTCTGACGCTCCGGGCAGAGGTCGGGGATTATCCCACGCGCGCGCAGCGCCGCGCCCGTGGCCCGGCCGATGACCGCAAAGCGCCGCGAGCCGAGCCGCCGCAAATCAAAGCCCTCGGCGGCCAGGCGGCGGAAGAATTCCTCCACGCCGTTCGCGCTCGTGAGCACGACCCAGCCCGCGCCGTCGAGCCCCTCCGAGACCCGCGCCGCCAGCGGCGCCACCCGCGAGCGCGCCGCGGAGAACACCCGCGCCCCCGCGGCGGAAAACAGCGCGCGCAGCTTGGACTGCACCGCGTCCGTCCCGGTGAGCGCCACGCGCACGCCCGAGAGCGGTAGCGAGGTGTCCGCGAGCGAGAGTTCCGCCACCGCGCCGACCACGATGACCGCCGGGGCCTCGACCTCCGCCGCGCGCTCCGCTATGTCCGCGAGCGTCCCGCGCACGTCGGCGGGGTGCGGCGAGTTCCCGCCGGAGACGACAGCGGCGGGCGTGTCCGGGCTCATCCCGGCGGCTATCAGCCTGCGGCTGAGTTCGCCCAGAGCCGAAAGACCCATGAGGAACACCAGCGTCCCGCCGGTGCGCGCCAGGGCGTCCAGGTGCTCCGGCAGCGTGTCGCCCGTCGCGGCGCTGTGCGCGGTCACTACGTGGAAGCTCCGGCTCAGGCCCCGGTGCGTCACAGGTATGCCCGCGAGCTCGGGGATGGCTATTGCCGAGGAAATGCCCGGCACGACCTCGCAGGGCACGCCCGCCGCGCGCAGCGCGAGCAGTTCCTCGCCGCCGCGCCCGAATACAAAGGGGTCGCCGCCCTTGAGCCGCACGACGAGAGAATATTCCTGCGCCTTTTCAACGAGCAGGGCGCTTATCTCGGCCTGCGCCGCGTTGTGCCGGCCCGAGCGCTTGCCCATGTAGATGCGCTCCGCCTCCGCGCCGGCGAGGTCGAGGATGGCGGGGTCGATGAGATCATCATATACGACGCAGCTGCAGCGGCGCAGCAGCTCCGCGGCCCTGAGTGTGAGCAGTTCCGGCCCGCCGCAGCCCGCGCCGACGAGGTACACCCGCCCGCTCATGACTGCGCCTCCAGTCCCGCCTCCATCTCATCGCGGGTGAGCGGCCCGCCGCGCTCCATGGCCAGCTCAAAGAGCCTACGGAAGAGCGCCGAGCGCCGCCGCTGCTCAGGTATGCGCGCCTTGAGCTCCGGACGGAGTGAGCCCAGCCAGGCGACGACGTCCTCAAAGCCCTCCGGCAGCGCCTCGTCCAGCCGGTCGCGCGCCCAGGCGGCGGCGGTGGGACTGCACCCGGCGGTGGTCACGCCCGCGGAGAGCGCCCCGCGCCGGAGCAGAGCCGGAAAGACGAAGCTGCACTCGGCAAGCTCGTCCACGACGTTCACCGGTATGCCCCTCTCGCGGCAGAGCGCGGAGACGGCGCGGTTCACGTCCCGCTCGTCCGTCGCGGCGATGACTATCTCCGCACCCTCGACGTCGCGCGGTTCAAAGGCCCGGCGCACGAGCGTCAGGCCCTCCATGGCCTCCAGCTCGGGGCAGAATTCGGGCGCGACGGCGGTGAGCTCAGCCCCATAGGGCAGGAGCATCCGCGCCTTGTGCAGCGCAAGCCTCCCGCCGCCGACTATGAGCACGCGGCGGCCTGAGAGCTCTATAAAAAGCGGAAAAAGCGCCATAAAAAACGCCTCCTATGCGAAGTAATACTGCGGCCCGTCCGGCGTCTCCATCCTCCGGAGCCGCACGCCGAACACCTCGTCAATGACGCCGCTTTTAAACACGGCCTCCGGCGCGTCCAGCATCCGGAGCCGACCTTCCTCCATGACGGCGAGCGCGTCCGCGCGCCGGAGCGCAAGGCCGAGGTCGTGCGTCACGATGGCGACGGCGCGGCCCTCCGCGGCGAGTGCGCGCGCGGTGTCCATGACTCCCAGCTGGTGGAGGATGTCGAGGAAGGCGGTGGGCTCGTCCATGAGCACCGTCTCCGCCCCCTGGGCGAGCGCCATCGCGAGATAGGCGCGCTGCCTCTGGCCGCCGGAGAGCTCCGGCATGGGCCGCTCCGCAAGCTCGAGCGCGTCCGCACGCCGGAGCGCGGCCTCAACCGCCTCGTGGTCCTCGCGCCGGTAGCGGCGGGGGTAGGAGAGGTAGGGAAAGCGCCCGTGCAGCGCCATGCGCCGGACGCTTATGCTCGGCACGGGCCGGTCCTGGGGCATGTACGCCGCCCTCTGCGCGATGTCGCGGGAGCTGAGCTCCTCCGCGGGCACGCCGTCAAAGAGCACCTGGCCGCCCATGTGCTGCACCATGCCGAGCACGGCGCGCAGCAGCGTGCTCTTGCCGCAGCCGTTGGGCCCGGCTATGGCCGTGACGCGCCCGGGCGGAAAGGCGAGGCTCACGCCGTGGAGCACCTCGCGCCCGCCGTAACCCGCGCGCAGGTCCTTTGTCTCAATCATGCGTGCGCCCCTTTCTCTGCCTGAGCAGCAGCCAGATGAAGAACGGCCCGCCGAAGAAGGAGAGGATTATTCCGACAGGCAGCTCGTAGGGAGTGAACAGCGTCCTTGCGCCGAGGTCGCAGAGCGTGAGCAGCGCTGCTCCGCCGAGCGCCGAAGAGGGGAGGAGCAGCCGGCTCTCGTCCCCGGCAAAGCGGCGCATGATGTGCGGTACGATGAGGCCGACGAAGCCTATCAGCCCCGCAAAGCTCACCGCAGCCCCGGCAAGCGCCGCCGCGAGCGCGAGCAGCAGCACGCGCATCCGCCCGGTCTTGAGCCCAAGGCTGTGCGCCGTCTCCTGCCCGAGCATGAGCACGTCGAGCTCGTTCGTCAGCGTAAAGAGCAGCGCGAGCGCGATGAGCACCACCCAGAATGCGGGCGCAATGCGCTGCATCGTGAGGTTCGCGAGGCTGCCTATGCGGAAGTCGGAGTAGCCGTTGAGCGCGTCGGGCCAGAAGGTGACGATGGCGTCGATGCCCGCGGAGAGTATGCCGGAGACGGCGACGCCCGCGAGGACGAGGGTTATCTTCGCCGCGCCTGTGCGCTCGGCAATTAGCAGCACGAGCAGCACGCTCAGCAGCGCGCCGACAAAGGCCGCGAGCGGCACCAGCGCGTAGGCCGAGGGCGCGAGCGCGCAGCAGAGCGCCGCGGCCAGCCCGGCCCCGGCGTTTACGCCTATTACGTTGGGCGCGGCCAGCGGGTTGGAGAGCACGCCCTGGATGACCGCGCCGGAGACGGCGAGCGCCGCGCCCGCGATAAGGCAGCCGCAGGTGCGCGGCAGCCGAGAATACAGCGCTATCCGCTCCGCCGCCGTGACGGCCTCGCCGGAGAAGAGCGCGCGCACCACGTCCGCGAGCGGCACCTTCACCGGCCCGAGCGCAAGGCTCATGCCGCAGGCGGCGAGACAGATCACCGCGAGCGCCGCAAAGAGCCGCGCGGTCTTAGCCCGCGTCGGGATAGAGGATGTCCGCAAGCTCTTCATATGCCTCCCCCCAGCGGGCGTTGGGCTTCAGGTTGTAGAGCTCGTGCTCGAGGGTGTAGAATCGCCCCTCGCGCACGGCCTGGAGCTCCGACCACGCCGGATTTTGCAGCAGCGTCTGTTCAAGCGTCTCCATGGCGTCCGTCGGGTCGGAGCCCTGGAGCACGACGAAGATGTAGTCGGGCTCGGCGGCGATGATGGCCTCGAGGCTGAGGTCCTCGAGCAGGCTCTCGTCGCTGTCCGCGATGTTTACGCAGCCGAGGTCCGCGAGCATCTCGCCGAGGACGAAGTCCCGGCTGCCCTTGACCTTGCAGCTCACGCCCGTGGCGCGGATGCAGAGCACCGTGGGCGCCTCGCCGGTCTGCCGCGCGATGGCCGCGTCCGCCTGGGCGCGCACGGCCTCGCCGTACTCGGCGTAGTTCTCCTCGCAGCCGGTCAGCGCCGTGCAGATGCCGAGCATGTTGAGATAGTCGTCGAGCGTCTGCACGTCGAAGTAGGCGACGCACATGCCAGCAGCCTCGAAGGTGTCCTGAAGCTCGAGATTCGCGGCGGTGTTGCAGCTTGCGAGGATGAGGTCCGGCTCGGCGGCGATGAGCGCCTCGAGGCTCGGCTCCTTGATGGCGCCGAGGTTCACCACATCCTCGCCCAGACCGAGGTCGAAGGAGGTCCAGGAGTCGTCCGCCGCGGCGACGAGCGTATCCTTGCCGCCGGCGAGGCACCAGACGTCGGCAAAGCTGCCTATCATCGCCGCAACGCGCTGCGGGCGCGCGGGCGCCGTGACCTCGCGGCCCAGATCGTCCGTAAAGACGTAGACATCCGCGCTGTCCGTGGGCGCGGCCTCAGCCTCGCCGCAGGCGGCGAGGCTGAGCAGCATGGCGGCAGCCAGCAGGGCGGAAATGAGTTTTTTCATGCGCTTCACATCCAGGGATATAAAATATGCGGGGCGGGAAAGACGTTTTCCCGCCCCGCTTTGTTGTTTGCGGAGCCTCAGCAGCTTGCGCCGCCCTTGGCCTTGGCGGCGACGGCGAGGATCTCGTCCTTGCGGGAGAGCACGTCGTCGCTCTTGAGCTGGCGGATGAACTCGTCCACGCCGACACGCTCGATCGTGCGGCCGAAGCGCTCGCCGGTCTTGCCCAGCTCGCGGTAGAGGAGGATGGCCTTCTCGATGAGCTTCATGACCTCGTCCTCGGAGTACACGCCGCCGATGTTGTTGCCGAGGCGCTGGGTCTTGCCCCAGATGCCGCCGATGACAACGGCGTAGCCGCGCTCCTTCTCGGAGAAGCTGTGCATCGGGCAGGCCTTGATGCACTTGCCGCAGTTCGTGCACTTCTCCTTGTCGACAACGATCTTGCCGGCGGGGCCGCGGGAGACGCAGTGTACGGGACAGCGCTCGATGACGCCGCACTTGACGCAGCTGCGGCACTTGTCGAGGTCCTGCTCAGGCACGCTCTGGCCGTAGACGCCGAAGTCGTTGAGGCCGGGCTTGACGCAGTTGTTCGGGCAGCCGCCGACGGCGATCTTGAACTTGTGCGGCAGAGTGACGTTGTGCCAGCCGACGAAGAACTCGTCGTAGATCCTCTTGGCAAAGGCCTGGGTGTCAAAGAGGCCGTGGACGCAGACGGTGCCCTTGCAGGCCACGACGGGGCGCACGATGGAGCCGGTGCCGCCGGTGACGAGGCCCGCGGCCTCCACCTCGGCGACCAGGGGCTCGAGGTTCTCGTAGGGGATGCCCTGGACCTCAATGGTCAGGCGGACCGTGAGCGCAACGCGCCCGTCGCCGTACTTGCGCGCGACGTCGGTCACCATCTGCATCTGCTCATTTGTGAAAACGCCGTTGGGCGCGACTATGCGGGCTATAAAGTGCTCACCGTCGTTGGTGAGGATGAGGCCGCGGCCCTTGAGGGCCTTCTTCTCGGCTTCGGTGATTTTCAGCAAATCCATCGCCTCCATATCTTTATAAACATTGATATCGTAACCCAGCCGCGCCTGCCCGTCAAGTGCAAACTTCCAGGGCGACGGAGTTAATTTTTCCTCAGACGCGGCGGAGCGTGTACATGTCCGTGCGCCGCGCGGACATGAGCGGGAGCTGTGCACGGATGCTCTCGACATAGGCGGGGTCGAGCTCGACATACAGCGTCGTCTCCTCGGCTCCGGCCCTCGCGAGGACGTCGCCCCAGGGGGAGACGGCGATGGAGTTTGCGTAGGAGACATAGCTGCCCTGCTCGTCGCGCGCGGGTGCGCAGCCGAGGGCGTACACCTGGCTCTCCACGGCGCGGGAGCGGAACATGATCTCCCAGTGTGCAGGCCCCGTGGTCATGTTGAAGCTCGCCGGGCAGAACACAGCCCAGGCCCCGTCGAGCGACATGATGCGCGCAAGCTCCGGAAAGCGCATGTCAAAGCAGATGCAAAGGCCCAGACGGCCGAACTCGGTGTCGAAGGAGCAGATCTCGTCCCCCGGCGTGAAGGTGGCGCTCTCCTTGAAGTGCTGCCCGCCCTCGACGGCGATGTCGAAGAGGTGGCTCTTGCGGCAGCGCGCGGCCTGGTTTCCCTCGCGGTCGAAGACAAAGGAGGTGTTGTAGAGCTTGCCGTCCTCGGCCTCTGGCACGGAGCCGCCGATGAGCCAGACGCGGTTCTCCCGCGCCGCGGCGGAGAGCATCTGCCAGGCCGGGCCGCCCGCGGGCTCCTGATTCTCGATGAAAGAGCGGTTGCGGTACTCGCAGCAGAACATCTCGGGCAGGACGCAGAGGTCGGCCCCGTTTTTCGCGGCCTCGTCGATGAGCTCGCGGGCGTGGCGCAGGTTTTCGGCCTTGTCGGAGACGGTGCGCATCTGAATGAGCGCGGCTTTCATGGCGGTACCCCCTTTACAGACTGTCGATGTAGCGGCAGGCGGCGACCGCGGCGGCCGCGCCGTCGCCCACGGCGGTGGTCAGCTGGCGGACGGTCTTGGCCCGGCAGTCGCCCGCGGCAAAGACGCCCGGCGTGCCCGCGGCGCAGTCCTCGCCCGCGGTGAACCAGCCTGCGGCGTCGAGCTTCGCGATGGGCGCAAAGGCCGCGTTCGCCGCCTCGTAGCCCACGGCCACAAAGAGCCCGTCCACTGCGATGCTCCGGCGCTCAAGCGTCGCCTTGTCCTCGACCACGATGCCGGAGAGCTCGCCCTCGCCCTCAAGGGCCACGACGCGGCTGTTCATAAGGCATGTGATGTTCCCGCGCGAGAGCACGGCGCTGACGTTCGCCGCCTCGGCGCGGAACTCGTCACGGCGGTGTATTATGTAAACCTGAGAGCAGACATTGGCGAGGAGCAGCGCGTCCTGAAGGGCGGCGTCGCCGCCGCCGGCGACGGCGACGGGGCGGTCCTTGTAGAAGGCGCCGTCGCAGACTGCGCAGTAGCAGACGCCGTTGCCGGCGAGCTCGTCTTCGCGGTCTACGCCGAGTTTGCGGTGCTGGGCGCCGGTGGCGAGGACTACGGCCTTGGCGGCGTAGTCGCCGTCGGGGGTGGAGACGGTGAAGCCGCCGGGGGCGGGGGAGACGGCGGTGACTTCGGCGAGCTCGGCGTCGGCGCCGAGGCCGAGGGCCTGGGAGAACATGCGGTCGGCGAGCTCAGCGCCGGAGACCTCGGGGACGCCGGGGAAGTTGTCGACCTTGGGCGACCAGGCGATCTGACCGCCGAAGCCGTTTTTCTCGAGCACGAGCACGGACTTTTCCGCGCGCCGGCCATAGATAGCCGCCGCCAACCCCGCCGGCCCACCGCCGACAACGATGATGTCGTAAGATGCAAGCATATTGATCTCTCCCAAAACAGTTTTTAGATTCAGTGCAGCTGGATAATTGAGCCGCAGTTAGGGCAGAGCAGGCGATTTTCCCGCTTATGAAACAGCGCAATGGTGCTGTTGGTGATCCTTTCACCGCAGTTGGGGCAAACGATGGGCGCCGGGACCTTGGCGCGCAGCGAGGAAAGTATCTGCTGGAGTTTTGCGGTCATGTTTTTTAGCATGGTGATCACCCCCCTGCAATGATACCATATTTATTTCAATTTGGGAACATTGAGAGGGGAAGATCCCCCATGTCTTCGGGCAAGGGCCAAAAATATGGGGGAATATTCAACGACAGACAGCAAGGCAAAACAAAAGGGCTTCCGGAACGCACCGGAAGCCCTTTTACTGTGCTTATATTCCGCACATCTCCATATCCACGCGGCCATCGGCGAGGAAGCTCACGCCCTCCGCTTCGAGCAGTCGGCGCTGGACTTCCGGGCCGCCGAAGGCGTAGCCGGAGCAGATGCTGCCGTCGCGGAAGACCACGCGGTGGCAGGGAATGACGCCCGGTTCCGGGTTGCGGTGGAGCGCGAAGCCCACGCCGCGGGCGCCGCGCGGGTTCCCCGCGAGGGCGGCGACGTGCCCGTAGCTCATCACCCGCCCGGCGGGGATTGCTCGCACGACTTCGTAGATACGGCGCGTGAAGTCGGTCATTGCGCCATGTGCGCGGAGGCGTACTGCTTTATCGCGCCCGCTCCGGCGTACTTCTCAAAGTGGTCGCCGTCCGTCACGACCAGCGTCGGCGCCTGCTTCACGCCGTACTTCATGGCGAGCTCGGCGTTCTCCTCGGCGTTGAGCTTCTCATAGGGGAAATGCTGCTTGTCCAGCATAGTCACCGCGAGGCGGCAGTTCGGGCAGGTCGGGGTGGTGAAGAGCAGGGCCGTGCC
The DNA here is from genome assembly GCA_900545405.1 of uncultured Eubacteriales bacterium. GTDB lineage: Bacteria > Bacillota > Clostridia > Oscillospirales > Oscillospiraceae > Scatomorpha. The sequence continues at coordinate 30,288 of UQYT01000021.1, forward strand.
GACCTTGTCGACGTGCTGGGCGAGCTGCTCGACCGCGGGGGCGATGTGCTGGTCGAGGTCGGGCTCATGGCCGCAGCCGCAGCCGGCCGGATGCTTCACGGGGTCGAGGTGGCTGTGGGAGAGGTCGTAGGTCTTGCGCTCCTTGTACTCCTGGGTCTTGCCGGCGTTCCAGTTCTGCACCGGGCGGTAGTAGCCGGTGATGCGGCTGTACACCTCGGCGCTCTCGCCGCAGTGCGGGCAGGTGAACTGCTCGCCGGCGAGGTAGCCGTCGTTCTTGCAGACGGAGTAGGTCGGGCTGAGCGTGTAGTAGGGCAGCTTGTAGTTCTCGGCGATCTTGCGCACGAGGCTCGCGGCGGCCTGCCAATCCGGCAGCTTCTCGCCCAGGAAGGCGTGGAACACGGTGCCGGAGGTGTAGAGCGTCTGGAGTTCGTCCTGCACGTCGAGGGCGGCGAAGATGTCGTCGGTGTAGCCCACGGGCAGGTGGGAGCTGTTGGTGTAGTACGGGGTGCCGCCCGGCTCGGCAGCGGTGATGATGTCGGGATAGCGCTCCACGTCGTGCTTGGCGAGGCGGTAGCTGGTGCTCTCGGCGGGAGTGGCCTCGAGGTTGTAGAGGTCGCCGTACTGCTCCTGATAGTCGGAGAGGCGGCTGAGCATGTGCTTGAGGGTGCGCTTGGTGAACTCCTGGCAGCTCTCGTGGGTCATGTCGGCGCGGATCCACTTGGCATTCAGGCCCGCCTCGTTCATGCCGACGAGGCCGATGGTGGAGAAGTGGTTGTCAAAGGTGCCGAGGTAGCGGCGGGTGTAGGGGTAGAGACCCTCGTTCATCAGCTTGGTGACGACGTCGCGCTTGACCTTCAGGCTGCGGGCGGCGATGTCCATCAGCTTGTCGAGGCGGCGGGTGAAGTCGGCCTCGTCCTTGGAGAGGTAGGCGAGACGCGGCATGTTCAGCGTGACGACGCCGATGGAGCCGGTGCTCTCGCCGGAGCCGAAGTAGCCGCCGGACTTCTTGCGCAGCTCGCGGAGGTCGAGCCTCAGGCGGCAGCACATGCTGCGCACGTCGCTGGGCTCCATGTCGGAGTTGATGTAGTTGGAGAAGTAGGGCGTGCCGTACTTCGCGGTCATCTCAAAGAGCAGCTTGTTGTTCTCGGTGGGGCTCCAGTCGAAGTCCTTCGTGATGGAGTAGGTGGGGATGGGGTACTGGAAGCCGCGGCCGTTGGCGTCGCCCTCTATCATGATGTCGATGAAGGCCTTGTTGACCATGTCCATCTCGGCCTTGCAGTCGCCGTAGGTGAAGTCCATCTCCTTGCCGCCGACAATGGCCTTCTGGTCCTTGAGGTCGGCCGGGACGGTCCAGTCGAGCGTGATGTTGGAGAAGGGCGCCTGGGTGCCCCAGCGGGAGGGGGTGTTCACGCCGTAGACAAAGCTCTGGATGCACTGCTTGACCTCTTTGTAGTTGAGGTTGTCCACCTTGACGAAGGGAGCGAGGTAGGTGTCGAAGCTGGAGAAGGCCTGAGCGCCGGCCCACTCGTTCTGCATGATGCCGAGGAAGTTGACCATCTGGTTGCAGAGGGTGGAGAGGTGGCTGGCCGGGGAGGAGGTTATCTTGCCGGGGATGCCGCCGAGGCCCTCCTGGATGAGCTGCTTGAGGCTCCAGCCCGCGCAGTAGCCGGTGAGCATGGAGAGGTCGTGCAGGTGGAGGTCGGCGTTCTTGTGGGCGTTCGCGATCTCGTCGTCGTAGATCTCGCTGAGCCAGTAGTTCGCGGTGATGGCGCCGGAGTTCGAGAGTATCAGGCCGCCGACGGAGTAGTTCACCGTGCTGTTTTCCTTGACGCGCCAGTCGCTGGCGTCAAGGTAGCTGTCCACGACGTTCTTGTAGTCGAGGTAGGTGGAGCGCATGTTGCGCAGCTTCTCGCGCTGGCGGCGGTAGAGGATGTAGGCCTTGGCGACGTGCTCATAGCCGCCGCGGCTCAGCACGGCCTCAACGCTGTCCTGAATATCTTCCACGGAGACGGCGCCGTCCTCGATCTTGCCCTGGAAGTCCGCCGTGACCTTGATCGAGAGGAAGTCGATGACGCTCTCGTTATACTCGGTGCCCGTGGCCTCAAAGGCCTTGGTTATCGCGTTGCTGATCTTGGAGATGTTGAAATCGACAAGCTCTCCGTCTCTTTTCCGTACCCTGTACATCGTTTGTCCTCCTATGATATCTTAGAAAAATTGTAAACCAGTCAAATGCCCCTGAGCTGCACCGCCGGCACATACGGCCTGACGATGTCCGCAAGGGCGTGCATCTCGTCCTCGGAGAAGGCCGAGAGCCCCTGGGCGGCGATGAGGTCGCCCGAGTCCTTGAAGCACTGTATGTAGTATTCCTTCGCGCCCGCTATCCAGCGGCCTATGGCCTCGAAGTCCTCCGGGACGTGCAGGCCCTTGACCGCCGTGGTGCGGAATTCGTAGTCAACGCCGCAGCTCATGAGATAGCCCGCGCTCTCGCGCACTGGGCCGAGGTCCAGCCCCGGCACGCCGGTGACGCGCGCGTAGTTCTCCGGCGCGGCCTTTATGTCCATCGCCACCCGGTCCACGAGCCCGGCCTCGACTATCGAGCGCAGCCTCGCGGGGAAGGTGCCGTTCGTGTCCAGCTTGATGGAATAGCCCAGGGCCTTAATGTCCGCTAGCAGACCCTCGATGTCCGCGTGCAGCAGCGGTTCGCCGCCCGTGACGGCCACGCCGTCGAGTATGCCGACGCGCTTTTTGAGGAAGGCCATCAGCTCGTCATGTGTTATCACGTCGCGCTCGCGCTCCGGCAGAGCCAGCGAGGCGTTGTGGCAGAAGGGGCAGCGCAGGTCGCAGCCGCCTGTAAAAATTGTGCAGGCCACGCGGCCCGGATAGTCCAGCAAAGTGAGCTTTTGCAGCCCTGATACGTCCATTTTTCTGTCTTTACTCCATTTCCAGCGATAAACGGGCGCCCGCCGGATTCGCACATCTTGCGGTACCAGGAGCGTCCGTATCACAATATATAGTGTTCTCTCGCGCTTGTCAAGGGCTTCGAGCAAAAAAGCCATATTGTAAACAGCCGTAACCTCTTTGTAACTGAGGCTTCACCTTTTCGACACGACAAGTCAAAAAAAAAGCAGCTTCGTCACATTCGGTCAGACCAGCCCGAGGGCGCGGAAGCCCTCCTCATAGGGTGCGCGGACGATGCCGCGCTCGGTGATGATGCCGGTGATGAGAGAGGCGTCAGTCACGTCGAAGGCGGGGTTGTAGACGCCGACGCCCTCGGGGGCCATGCGCTTTTTGTACCAGAGCTCGGTGACCTCGGAGGGGTCGCGGAACTCGATGGGGATGTCCTCGCCGGAGGCGATCGCGCCGTCGATGGTAGAGCTGGGGGCGCAGACGTAGAAGGGGATGCCGTAGTGCGCGGCCAGGATTGCGACGCCGGAGGTGCCTATCTTGTTCGCCGCGTCGCCGTTTCTGGCCACGCGGTCGCAGCCGACAAATATTATGTCAACCTTCCCGGACTTCATGAGCGAGGAGGCCATGTTGTCGCAGAGGAGGGTGGTGTCGACGCCGGCGGAGACCATCTCGAAGGCGGAGAGGCGCGCGCCCTGGAGGAGGGGCCGGGTCTCGTCGCAGTAGACGCGGAGGCCGGAGAGGCCCTTGTCGAGGGCGGCGTAGACGGGGGCGAGGGCGGTGCCGTATTTGGCGGTGGCGAGGGTGCCGGCGTTGCAGTGGGTGAGGATGCCCATGCCGGGGCGGAGCAGCTCGAGGCCGTACTTGCCTATGCTGCGGCTTATCTCGATGTCCTCGTCCATGATGGCCTGGGCCTCGGCGCGGAGCGCGGCGCGGACGTCGCCGGGAGCCCTGCCCCGCAGCCCGTCGTAGGCGCGGCGCATCCTGTCGAGCGCCCAGAAGAGGTTCACCGCCGTGGGCCGGGAGGTCGCAAGATAGTCGCAGGCGGCGAGGAAGCGCGCCTCAAGCTCGGCGTCGGGGGCGTAAAAGGCCGCCAGATAAGCCCCGAACGCCGCCGCAACGCCAATGGCGGGCGCGCCGCGGACCCGGAGCGCGCGGATGGCCTCCCAGATGTCCTCCGTCCTTGTGAGACTGAGGTATTTGACCTCGTTGGGCAGGAGCGTCTGGTCAATGATGACGAGGGCGTCCCCCTCGTCCGAGAGCCTGACAGTGTCTATCTTCAGCGGGTCCAAAAGTATCACTCCCAGTTGTAAAGTTACGCACCCGCGCGCTTTGCGCGCGTTTGAAAGTTTCGCCAGGCTTAAAGCCTCCAACATCATACCACAATATTTTGCGTTTGGGCTTGCAATTTTCGTGCGGATAGGTAAAAATACAGTAGGTGATGCAAATGAAAGGACTTGAGCTCTGCAAGAGCTATTACGAAAACATCGGAGCACCGGAGCTGAAGAGGCTGTTCCCGGAGGTCATGGGCCGCGCGGCGGCGGGACTTTCGGGCCAGGGCTCGGACTGCCTCGGGCTCGACGACGAGATCTCCCGCGACCACGACTTCGGCCCCGGCTTCTGCCTGTGGCTCTCCGACGAGGACTTTGAAAAGTACGGCGCGGAGCTGCAAAAGGCCTATGACGCCCTGCCCAAATCCTACATGGGCTTCGAGCGCAAGCCGACCCACACGGGCGCGCAGCGCGTGGGTGTCATGCGCACCTCGGACTTCTACCGCTACTACATAGGCTGCCCCAGGGTGCCCGACACGCTGATGCGCTGGGTGCGCATACAGGAGCACTTCCTCGCCACCTGCACCTCGGGCGAGGTGTTTGAGGACGGACTGGGCGAGTTTTCCGCCATACGCAACGGCCTGCTGCCCTGCTACCCGGAGGACGTGCGGCTCAAGAAGCTGGCCGCCCGCGCGGCGACGATGGCGCAGTCCGGGCAGTACAACTACCACCGCCTGATGCGGCGCGGCGACGTGTTCGGCGCGAGGCTGGCGCTGGCGGAGTTCCTGAACGCCGCGCTCTCGATGCTGTACATGCTGAACTTCCGCTACGAGCCGTTCTATAAGTGGCAGTTCGCGGGAGCGGAGGGCCTGGTAGCCATGTCCGAGGCGCTGCCGTATCTCAAGGACATCGCGGCGTCATCCACGAGGCGCGACGCGGACGCGATCGCCCGGGACATAGAGGCCGCCTCCGCCGTGGCCATCTCGGAGCTGCGGCTCCAGGGCCTGACCGACGCCGAGGGCGACTATCTCGAGCCCCATGCCTATTCGATAATGTCGAAAATAGAGGACCCCGAGATACGGGGCCTGCACGTTATGGAGGGTTAAAAATGGACAAACGCTACGAAAAACTGCTCAAATGCCGCGACTATGTGCGCTCCGTCACCGACTTCGTGCCCAAGGCCGCACTGGTGCTGGGCAGCGGGCTGGGCGGCTTTGCGGAGGCGCTGGACGTGGTCTGCGAGGTGCCGTATAAGGATATCCCGGGCTTCCCGGTGTCCACCGTGCCCGGCCACGCGGGCAAGTTCATCTTCGGCTATCTCGACGGCGTGCCCGTGGTCTGCATGCAGGGCCGCGTGCACTATTACGAGGGCTACGAGCTCTCCGACGTGGTGCTCCCCGCGCGGCTGATGCACATGCTGGGCGCGGAGATACTCTTCCTCACGAACGCCTCGGGCGGCGTGAACCCGGAGTTTGACGCGGGCGACTTCATGCTCATTACCGACCACATCATGACCTTCTTCCCGAACCCGCTCATCGGCGCGAACATTGAGGAGCTGGGCACTCGGTTTCCTGACATGTCGCATGTGTACGACCCGGAGCTGTGCGAGATCATCCGCGGCGTGGCGAAGAGGGCGGGCATAGCCATCAAGGAGGGCGTGTACTGCCAGCTGACCGGCCCGAGTTTCGAGACCCCGGCCGAGGTGCGGATGCTGGGCATCCTGGGCGCGGACGCCGTGGGCATGTCCACCGCCGTGGAGGCCACGGCCGCGCGGCACTGCGGCATGCGCGTGTGCGGCATAAGCTGCGTGTGCAATAAGGGCGCGGGCCTCTCGCCCACGCCGCTGACCCATGAGGAAGTCCAGGCCGCCGCCGACGCCGCCGCACCGCTGTTCAAGCGCCTCGTCAAGGAGAGCATCGTCGAGATGTGCCGTAACTGACCCCACGCTTCGCTGCGCGCTTCGCGCGCGAATGAAAGTTTCGCCCGCCTTTTCAAAGGCGGCAGGGTCCAGGGACAGAGTCCCTGGCCGCGCTCCGCAGAGCGCGGAACCTTCTTGTGCTCTCATAAGCGCAGGAGGGGGTTAAGGGGGAACCCTCGCCGGGGGTTCCCCCTTTTATTTTATTGCACTTTGTACGTGTGCGCCGATACGTTGGGAGGTGGTCGTTGCCCTGTCCTGCGATTCGACCCCATTTCTTTGGTGCTTGCCCAAAGAAACGGTGTCGAGCCGCCAAAGAAAAGCGCTTTTTTACCCTGGCGGCTCCACCATTCGCGTGAGCGCTACTGCTTTGTAGACGGGACGTTCCTCGCCCGACTTGGGGTGGGGGCTGGTGCGGGATACTGAGCGGGGAGGAGGCGTTCTCGTGCAGAGGGGCAAAAAACTTTCAGCTTAATATTTCTGTAACATCTTACGGGTTTTTTGTGTAACAACTCTCTGGTAGCATAATACTCGCAAGAGACAGTTTCATCTTTTTCATTTTGTCCTCATTCCATAAAGGAACCGCCCCGGAAGTCGCACCGGGGCGGTTTTCTTGCGTTTATTGAGCTTTCAGCACGTCCGCGAGCTCCGCGACGTCGGCCATGACCCAGCCGGGCTTCGTCTCGCTCTCCGCCAGGATCTCCGGCGTCGTCTCGCCGCTCATCACCAGCACCGACTGCGCGCCCGCGTTCACCGCAACGGCGATGTCCGTGTACAGCCGGTCGCCCACGCAGCAGATCACCGAGTTCGGGACGCCAGTATGATTGGATATTATGTCAACCATATCCCGGTTCGGCTTGCCTATGTACAGCGGCTTGACCCCCGTCGAGGCCGTAAGCAGCGCGCAGATGCTGCCGCAGTCGGGCATGACCTCGCCCGCAGCCATGGGACAGACCCAGTCCGGGTTCGCCGCCACAAAGGCCGCGCCGCGGCGTATGAAGTGCACCGCGCGCTCTAGCTTCTCGTAGGTCAGCGTCGTGTCGAAGCCCACGCACACCACGCCCGCGTCCTCGCCGTCCGTGAGGGGCACGCCGTAGCTGCGCAGCTCGTCGAGGAACGCCGGGGTGCCGACGGGGTAGACCGGTACGCCCTTGTACTCCTCCGCGAGATACATGCCGGTCGCCATGCCGGAGGTGAACACGTTCTCCATCTCGCAGGGGAAGCCCAGCTTGCGGAGCCGGTTTACATAATCAGTACCGGCCCGGGAGGAGTTGTTGGTGAGGTAGATATAGCGCCGCCCGGTCTGTTCCAGGGTGTGGATGAAGTCGATGGCGCCGTGGATGACCTCGTCGCCGAGGTAGAGGGTGCCGTCCATGTCCAGCAGGAAGAGGCGGCAGGCTTTGAGTGCGTCGTAATTCAAGTGTCGGTTTCCTCCTCGTTTTTATCGCTCAGGTCCTCGGGCAAGAGGGCCATCAGCTGTTCGCGGCTGGGGTTTTCTATCGCGGCCACGCGGTCGGCCTGGCGGGAGACGGCGTCCTCAAAGAGGTTGCGCACGGTCCGGCCGTTGCCGAAGTTCTCGTCGCGTTCGTCGTAGAGGCGGTCAAAGAGCGCCTCGGCGGCCTTTTCGGTCTCGGGCGGGAGCGTGTAGCCGTTTTTCTCGCACTGGAGCCGGAACATCGCCATGAGCTCCGGGCCCGTGTAGTCAGGGAAGTGGATGTATTTGTTGAACCGCGACTCCAGGCCGGGGTTTGAGTGTATGAAGTCCTCCATCGGCCCGTCGTAGCCCGCAACGATGACCACAAGCTCGTCCCGGTGGTCCTCCATGGCCTTGAGCAGGGTCTCGATGGCCTCGCGGCCGAAGTCGTTCTCGCCTCCGGCGGCGAGGGAGTAGGCCTCGTCGATGAAGAGCACGCCGCCTATGGCCTTTTTGATGACCTCACTGGTGCGCAGCGCGGTCTGGCCGACGTAGCCCGCGACGAGCCCGGAGCGGTCCACCTCTATGAGCTGGCCCTGCTTGAGCGCGCCGACGGCGGCGTAGAGCCCGGCGAGCAGCCTCGCGACGGTGGTCTTGCCCGTGCCGGGGTTGCCGGTGAACACCATGTGCAGGCTCATCGGCGCGCTGGGCAGGCCCGCGGCCTCGCGCAGGCGGCGGACTTTGATGAGGTTCACCAGGCTGCGAACCTCGCGCTTGACGCTCTCGAGACCGATGAGCGAGTCGAGCTCGGCCATGAGCTTGTCGAAGTCGGGCTTCTCGGCGGGCTTTTCCTCGGCCTCGGCGGCGGTAGAGGCGGCCTCGCCGGAGGGCTGGGCGCTGTTCCCGACGGGGTGCTTGTCTATGAACGAGGGCTCGCCGCTGGTGACGAAGTCCTTGGCGTTGAGAGCGCTCTTGGAGGGCTTGACGCCCGCAGAGTCGCAGACAGCGGAGAGCCGGTCGGCGCAGTCGGTGATGAACTCGGCCTCGGCGTAGCTGACGTCGTCGTCCACGGCGGCGAGGTGGAGCAGGATGTTCGTGACCATGCGGACGAACACGCGGGAGCAGTCGCGGCCCTCGCGTGCGTCGCGCTCGGCGAGGCTCCAGAAGAACATGGGCGGGAGTATCTCGCCCGCTCTGCATATCTCGCCGGTGAGCTCCCAGAGCAGGCGGGTGCCCTTGGTGCGGCCCTTGGAGTAGAGCTGGTTGATGGCGTCCACCTGGGCCTGGGTGACGGAGCCGGCCCTGGCCCAGAGCCCGACTGCGCAGCTCTGCATGAAGCTGTCGAGCTCCCGCGCGCAGGCCCTGCCCGCGACGCGGTAAAAGGCCTCCGTGTTCTCGATGTAAACCTTGTGCAGCTCCTCCGGGGAGCGCTTCCACGACGTGGGCATGCGGCACCTCCTGCAAGACATGGGGATATTATATACCGAAAGTTCGCACAGAGGCAACAGGAGAGAGAAAAATCTGAGCCGGATCTTGCGCAGCCGCGCGCCGCCCCCATCCCACGCCCCGCACCAGCCCAGCCCTGCATCAGCCCCGCCCCAAGTCGGGCGAGGAACGTCCCGACCACCGCCCAACGTAACGGCGCGCACGCAGAAAGCACAATGACGAGGCCGCCTTGTCTTGCGCGGTCACGTGTGCGCCGTTTCCCTGGGCAGAAGTCGCCGCTACCTGCTGCCCATTCCACCCCATTTCTTTGCTCTTGCGCAAAGAAACGGGGTGGAGCCCCAAAGAAACGCGCTTAAGGGTGCCGCCACGGGAGCTATTCGGTCCCGCCCGCCTCTCCCACGGACTCGAAGCCCCAACATCACCACCGACTGCGTCAAGCTGACTTTGCCTGGCCAATTAACCAACCAGCCTCAAACCAACTTGACGCACCAATTCGTCCCGTTGGGGCTTACGCCCAAATGGGAGAGGCGGGCGGGCCCACCAAGGTGATGTGGAGGCTTCAAAGCGCTTTTCTTTGGCGGCTCGACACCGTTT
>UQYT01000022.1 GCA_900545405.1 uncultured Eubacteriales bacterium
CATCGTTCCATACAAGATATTTTTAACCTTTGTTTTAGAGCTGGATTTGTCATTGATGGATTTTATGAAGAATGTTTCAAAACCAACAAAGAAATTCCTATGGTAATGATAGTAAGGCTTAAGAAGGTAAAACGTGATACCTTACAATAAATTCAAGTTTGTCGGGTAAATAGCAAAGCCAGCCGAGCCAGCGGGCGGTCAAGATGAACGGGCTTCGCCCACCGTTGACAGCCCCGCCCGGTTTCGCAGTTAGGCAGTCAAGGAGCGACAGCAAGGAGTGCTGCCGCCCCGCACTATTATTCAGAGAGGGGGAATTTCCATGACAGACCAGAAAGCCTATCAAGAATATATCCAGCGCAGGTACAACGCCTCTTGCAAGGCTGTTATCCGCTGTGCCTGACAGCGTCCGTCCGTGCCGGAATTATGTAGAGCTCCACATAATTCTGTTGTATTTCCCAGCCTTTTGTGATACTATTTTGATACTAATAAACTTTACAGCCGAAAATAGCAGGTGGAATATTAACATATTTGCGAAAGTTTTTCCTGCGAAATCACCTCAAATACACCCTACTATATCTGAATTTGCCGAGTGGGAATAAACCGCATGACAAAGCCCCGGCCTCTTGGCCGGGGCTTTTGCGCGCTTGCGGGGGTTGGGGCGCGCGTGGTATAATGGCGCAACACGTTTTTTGGGGTGAGGATATGCAAGATTTGAGGAAAAGCTGCCGCCTTGCGGTGGTGCAGGCGGCGCCGGTGATGTTTTCGGCGGCGGAGAGCACGGAGAAGGCGCTCAGGCTCATTGACGAGTGCGCCGAGGGCGGCGCGGACTTTGTGGTGTTCCCGGAGCTCTTCATCCCGGGCTACCCATACGGCATGACCTTCGGCTACACCGTGGGCAGCCGCACTCAGCCGGGGCGGCGCGACTGGCTGGGCTATTACGAGAACTCTATCCTTGCCGACGGCGAGGAGATGCACGCCCTGCGCGAGGCGGCGAAGAAGGCCGGGATATACCTCAGCATAGGCTACTCCGAGCGCGACGCCGTGACCGCGACGCTCTACAACTCCAACATGCTCATCGCGCCCGACGGCACGGCGCTCAACCACCGCAAGCTCAAGCCCACGGGCAGCGAGCGCGTGGTCTGGGGAGACGCTGACCGCGACTTCTTCCCCGTGCTGGGTACGCCCTGGGGCCCGGTGGGCAGTCTCATCTGCTGGGAGAGCTACATGCCCCTCGCGCGCGTTGCGCTCTATGAGAAGGGCGTGACCATCTACATCTCGCCCAACACGAACGACAACCCGGAGTGGCAGCACACGATACGGCACATCGCCATAGAGGGCCACTGCTATTTTGTGAACTGCAACATGTACTTCACGCGGGAGATGTACCCCGCGACGGAGAGCGCGGCGGCGGAGATAGCCGCGCTGCCGGACGTGGTGTGCCGCGGCGGGAGCTGCGTCATCGACCCCTACGGCCACGAGCTCTCCGAGCCGCTCTGGGACCGCGAGGGCATAATCTACGCAGATCTCGACCTCAGCCGCGTCCCCGCTAGCCGCATGGAACACGACGTCTGCGGCCACTACGCGCGCCCCGACGTCCTGAAACTCACCATCCGCGACGAATAACCGCCCTGCGCGCTTCGCGCGCGAATGAAAGTTTCGTCCACCTTTTCAAAGGTGGTGGAGTCCAGAGGCAAAGCCTCTGGCCGCGCTCCGCAGAGCGCGGAATCCCCCTTGTGCTCTCATAAGCGCAGGAGGGGGGTTAAGGGGGAACCCTCGCCGGGGGTTCCCCCTGAATTTTGTTTTGGGCTTGTACGTGTGCGCCGTTTTATTGGGTGGGGGTCGATGGCCTGTCCTGCCTTTCGACCCCATTTCTTTGGTGCTTGCCCAAAGAAACGGTGTCGAGCCGCCAAAGAAAAGCGCTTTTTTACCCCGGCGGCTCCACCATTCGCGTGAGCGCTGCTGCCTCGGTGGACGGAACTCATCTTCGCCCGACTTGGGGAGGGGCTTGGTGGTTGACCGGGCGCTCAAGTCAGCTTGACGCAGTCGGCGGGGATGTTGGGGCTTCGAGTCCGTGGGAGAGGCGGGTGGGACCGAACATGTCCTGTGGCGGCACCCAAAAGCGCGTTTCTTTGGGGCTCCACCCCATTTCTTTGCGCAAGAGCAAAGAAATGGGGTGGAATGGGCAGCAGGGGGTAACGAATACAACCAAAGAAAACGGCGCACACGCACAAAGCAAATAATAAAGGGGGAAACCCCTTGATAGGGTTTCCCCCTTGGACCCCCTTCCTGATCTTATGAGAGCAATAAGGGGATTCCGCGCTCTGCGGAGCGCGGCCAGGGGCGCCGCCCCTGGCCTCTGCCGCCTTTGAAAAGGCGGGCGAAACTTTCAAACGCGCTTCGCGCAGAGGGGCGCGGGTCAGGTCAGGTACTGGCGGAAGAAGCTCTCGAGTTTATCGAAGGGGATGATGTCCTTCCGGTCGTAAAGGTCCGTATGGACGGCGCTGGGGATTATCATGAGCTCCTTATTCTCGCCGCGCAGCTTGGCGAAGGCGTCGCGGGAGAAATAGCACGAGTGCGCCTTTTCGCCGTGCACCACAAGCACCGCGCTGCGTATCTCGTCGCTGTACTGGAGTATCGGCATGTTCAAAAACGAAAGCGCTGACGTCACGTTCCAGCCGTCGTTGGAGTTGAGCGAGCGCTCGTGATAGCCGCGCGGGGTCTTGTAGTAGGCGTAGTAGTCGCGCACGAACTCCGGCGCGTCCTCGGGCAGGGGATCCACCACGCCGCCAGCGCGGGCGTAGGTGCCGTTCTTGTAGTCCTCGGTGCGCTGGGCGTTCATAGCGACGCGCTTGGCATGCCTCGCCTCCTCGCTGTCCTCGGCGTCAAAATAACCCTTTGCCGTCACGCGGGTCATGTCGTACATCGTCATCGCCGCCGTCGCCTTGATGCGCGTGTCTATCGCCGCCGCGTTGAGCGCCATGCCGCCCCAGCCGCAGATGCCGATTATGCCGATGCGCTCCGGGTCCACGTCCGGCCGCGTTGAGAGATAGTCTACCGCAGCCTGGAAGTCCTCCGTGTTGATGTCCGGCGAGGCGACGTACCGCGGCTCACCGCCGCTCTCGCCAGTGAACGAGGGGTCAAAGGCGATGGTCAGGAAACCGCGAATGGCCATCTCCTGCGCGTACAGCCCCGAGGACTGCTCCTTCACCGCGCCGAAGGGGCCGCACACCGCAATGGCCGCAAAGGGCCCCGTCTCCCCCTTCGGGGCGTACAGGTCCGCCGCCAGCGTTATGCCGTAGCGGTTGTGAAAGGTCACCTTCTCGTGCCGCACCCGCGCGTCCTGCGGGAAGGTTTTGTCCCATTTATCCGTCAAAGTGAGCTTTTGCATTTTAACATTCTCCTTTACGCTTGACAGGTGAAGTCTGTGCTGTTATCATCACTGTAATACCTAAAGTTGACTTCAGGTCAAGACCTATTTGAAAGTTTTTTGGAGGCACGGGGTATGTACACGATAGGCCAGGTGTCGGAGATGTTCGGCTTGCCGGTCTCGACGCTGCGGTATTACGACAAGGAGGGGCTGTTCCCGCAGATGGAGCGCGCCTCGGGGATGCGGCGCTTCGGCGAGCGGGAGATTGAGGCGCTGCGGGTCATAGAGTGCCTCAAGCGCTCGGGGCTGGAGATACGGGACATCAAGCGCTTCATGGACTGGTGCATGGAGGGGAGCTCGACCTATCCGCAGCGGCTGGAGCTCTTTGAGACGCAGCGCGCCGCCGTGGAGGCGGAGATAGAGCGCCTGGAGCGCGTACTGGACATGCTGCGCTTCAAGTGCTGGTACTACACGGAGGCGATGCACGACGGAAACGAGGACCGCCTCGCCCGGATGCAGCCCAAGGACATGCCTGAGGACGTGCGCGGCGCGTATCTCAGGGCGCACGGGAAATAAAACACCGCCCGGCGGAATGCTCCGCCGGGCGGCTTTTTCATTTGCATATCTCGCGGGCGTAGCGCACGGAGGCCATGGCGTCGCGGGCGTAGAAGTCGGCGCCGATCTCGCGGGCGTACTCCTCGTTGAGCACCGCGCCGCCGACCATTATCTTTATGCCGGGTAGGCGGCTTTGCAGTAGCTTTATCGTCTCGGCCATGGAGGCGACGGTGGTGGTCATCAGTGCCGAGAGGCCGACGAGGCGCACGTCCGGGGCGTTGGCCGCCTCCAGCACAGCCTCGGGCGGGACGTCCTTGCCCAGGTCGGTGACGGAAAAGCCGTAGTTTTCAAGCAGGGTGCGCACTATGTTCTTGCCGATGTCGTGGATGTCGCCGCGCACGGTTGCGATGACGATCCTGCCGGGGTACTCGCTGCCGCGCTCCCCCTTCATGCCGGACTTGAGCGCCTCAAAAGCCGCGCCTGCGGCCTCCGCGCTCATCAGCAGCTGCGGGAGGTAGAGCGTGCCCGCCTCGAAGCCCTTGCCCACGCGGTCAAGCGCCGGGATGAGCTCGCTGTTTATGACCTCGAGCGGCTCCGCACCTGCGGCGACGAGGCGCTTTGCCTCGGCGGAGGCGGCGTCGGTTAGGCCCTTTTCTATGCAGCCGCCGAGGGAGATGCCCGAGGAGGCCGCCGGTTTTGGCGGTTCGGCGTTCGACTCGTGCGCGATATAGTCCTCGCACCTCGCGTCCCGCGCTGTCAGCACGGCGAAGGCGCGCCAGGCGCTCATCATTGCCGCCGAGAGCGGGTTCATTATGGCGCAATCCAGCCCGGCGCTGAGCGCCAGGGTCAGGAAGGCCGAGTTTATCTTCTCGCGCGCGGGCAGGCCGAAGCTCACGTTGGACACACCAAGGATGGTGTGCCCGCCCATGTCGTGTATGCGCCCGAGCGCCTCGAGCGTCACCTGCGCCGCCTGCGGCTCGGAGGAGACGGTGAGCGTCAGCGTGTCAATGACCACGTCCTCGCGCGCGATGCCGTACTCCGCCGCGGTGTCATATATGAGCTCGGCGCACTCGACGCGGCCCTCGGCGGTCTCGGGTATGCCGCCCTCGTCGAGCGCGAGGCCGACGACCACGCCGCCGTATTTCTTCACCAGCGGGAACACCGCGGCCATGCTCTCGGCCTTGGCGCTCACGGAGTTTATCATCGGCTTGCCGTTATAGCGCCGCATGGCGCGCTCGAGCGCGCGGGGGTCCGAGCTGTCGAGCTGCAGGGGCAGGCCGGTCACGCTCTGCAGGGCGCAGACCGCGCGCTCGAGCATCTCGGGCTCGTCCACGCCGGGAAGGCCGACGTTGACGTCCAGGATGTGCGCGCCCGCGTCCTCCTGCGCCGCGCCCTCGGCAAGGATGTAGTCCATGTTCGCGCTGCGGAGCGCCTCCTTGAGCTTGGGCTTGCCCGTCGGGTTTATGCGCTCGCCGACAATGACGGGGGCGGGGCCTATCTCCACCGCCGTGGAGAAGGAGGAAACGACGGTGCGGCGCTTCCTCACCGCGGGCGCGAAGGGCAGGTCGCGGCACTCGCGGACGAGGGCGGCGATGTGCTCCGGCGTGGTGCCGCAGCAGCCGCCGAGGAGCTGCGCGCCGGTTTCGGCGATGGCCCTCATGCCCCGGGCGAAGTCCTCCGGGCCGAGGTCGAACACCGTCTGCCCGTCCACGGAGCGCGGCAGGCCAGCGTTCGGCGCGGCGGCGACGGGGAGGCTGGCCGCGGCGGCCAGCCGCTCGGCTATCGGCAGCATCTCCGCCGGGCCGAGGCCGCAGTTGAGGCCCAGGGCGTCCACGCCCAGGCCCTCGAGCAGCGCGGTCACGGATTCGGGCGTGCCGCCGGTGAGCAGCCGGGCCTTTTCGTCGTAGGCCGCTGTGGCGATTATTGGAAGAGCACAGTTCTCCTTTGCGGCGAGGACGGCGGCCTTGAGCTCGTAGCTGTCGCCCATCGTCTCGATGACGACGAGGTCGGCCCCGGCCTCGGAGCCGTATCTCACGATCTCGGCAAAGAGCGAGACGGCGTCCTCGAAGTCGAGGTCGCCGAGCGGCTTGAGGAGCTTGCCCGAGGGGCCGATGTCGAGGGCGACCCAGGAGCTGTCCTCACGCTTGCAGGCCCTTTGGGCGGCTTTTGCAACGTTTACGGCGGATCTTACAACTTCCTCAAGCGAAAATTCGCCGCCCGCCGGGTACTTGAGCCGGTTGGCGCCGAAGGTGTTGGTGTATATGATGTCCGCACACGCGTCGAGGTACGCGCGGTGCAGGCTCTCTATGCGCTCCGGGTGCAGGATGTTCCAGGTCTCCGGCCGTTCGCCGGCCTTGAGGCCCATTTTTTGCAGGCTAGTGCCCGTGCCGCCGTCCAGGAACAGCCGCCTTTTGCCCAGTATTTCCCTGATGTCCATTTCACTGCCTCCTGAATTCGCAGTCGGTCTTGCCGCAGGCGGCGCAGCCCGAGGCCGTGCAGCCCTCGCGCCGGGAGACGCCAATTACGGCGGTCACGGACTTCATCGGTGCGAGCATCAGGCTCTCCGTGACCGTGAGACCCAGCCGCCGCGCCGTGTCCAGCTCCCGAGCGATGTCGCGCTGGTGCTCTATCGAAAAGTCGCCGTAGCCGGGGCTGAACCGGGGCCGGAGCTTCATGCCCTGCGCCGCCGCCTCGTCCCGGAGGGCGTCGTTCACCTCGTCGCAATAATCCTCGATGAAGGCCGCGGCGGCGGCCTGGGCGGCCAGCGCCTCGCTCATGCGGCCGAGGGCGGTGAGCCGGGATATGAGCCGGTCCACCCCCGCGCCGAGCGTGGCGGCGAAGAGCCAGGCGCCCTCGCAGCCCTCGAGGTTGCGGCGGAGCGCGGCGCTCTCTATGCGGATGCCGTCGATCTCCACCGCGCCCTTGTCGAGGAAGCTCAGGGCAAAATAGCGTTTCGCGTGCTTGGGCTCCGCCGCGGCGCGGATATCGGCCTCGGCGCGCTCTATCATGCGGAGGGTCCCGCCCTCGGGGCGCGCGCCGTTTTTATAGCCTAAATAGCGGAATATCTCGCGCCAATAGGTCTCCGTGTTCATTTGAGGAGCTCCGAGAGGCTCGCGTGTATGCCCTGGGCGACCTCGGGCTTGTTCATGGTGAACACGTGGATGTGGTTCACGCCGTTGGCGATGAGGTCGATGATCTGGCCCGTGGCATAGGCCACGCCCGCCTGGCGCATCGCGGCCGGGTCGCCGCCGAAGCGGTCCACGACGGCCTTGAACTTCTCCGGCAGGTAGTTGCCCGAGAGCTGGGTGATGCGCTTGACCTGCTTGGCGTTGGTCACGGGCATGATGCCCGCGACGACGGGGACGTCTATGCCGCGCTCGCGGATGCGGTAGAGGAAGTTATAGAAGATGCTGTTGTCGAAGAACATCTGCGTGATGAGGAACTCGCAGCCGGCGTCCACCTTCTCCTTGAGGTGCTCTATGTCCGCGGCCTTGCCGCCCGCCTCGGGGTGGCCCTCGGGATAGCAGGCGCCGCCGACGCAGAAGTCGCCCTGGGCCTTTATGTCGCGCACGAGCTCCGCGGCGTAGGCGTAGTCATGCGCCGTGGGGCCCTCGGGCGGGATATCGCCCCGGAGCGCGAGGATGTTCTGCACGCCGTGCTCGCGCAACTTCACGAGCACGTCCGCGACCTGCTGCCTCGTGGAGGACACGCAGGTGAGGTGCGCCAGGGACTCCACGCCGAAGCGCCCGGAGATGTCCGAGGCGAGCTCCACGGTGTAGTCGCTGGTGTCGCCGCCCGCGCGGTAGGTCACGCTCATGAACGCCGGACGCAGCGCCGATATCGTCCTCGCCTTCTCCGCCACGGCCGCGTAGGTGTCCCCCGCGCGGGGCGGAAAGACCTCATAGGTCAGCGTCACGCGGTCCTCTTTGAGTATGTCGCTTATCTTCATTTCCGTTTCTTTCCCTTCGAAAAATTACTGTGCTCACGCCGGTATCAGCCCGGTGATGTAGTCCTGCAGCCCGTTGTCCGCCTGCTCCAGCCTGTACACCCAGCTCGACGCCGCTGAATCGGAGGTGGGGTTTATGAGCAGCTTTTCCGGGGAGAGCATGAGCTCGATCTCGCCCAGGTCCTCGGTTTCGAAAAACAGCCTGGCGTAACAGCCCTGGAGAGCCTGCGCCTTTCCGGCGCGGCGCACTTGCAGCTGGTTCAGCAGCGCCATCAGCGTGTCCGTCTGCTCCTCGCTGAGTTCAAGCACCGCCTGACTGGAGACGTCCTGCAGGTCCACGCTCCGCACCTGCGCCCGCTCAAAGCCGATGACTCCGGCAAGATCCTTCGCGCCCAGGTACGGTATCAGCACGCCGGCGCAGATGAGCAGCAGTCCGAGTACCGTTGAGAACACGACGAGTCTTTTGGATGCGTCCTTCATTTGCTCCGCCACCTTATTATATATTTGTCCCTGGACATTTTATAAATATAACACAGCCCCTTGCAAAACGCACGGCTTATTTAACAATCGTTAAATTTTTAATTTTCCCTCTTCCATTTTCCGGCGCAGGGGTTTATACTGTGGTATGGCCACAGAATACTTTTGAAAGGCACGGTGATTTGACATGGCAGCTTTGCACTACGACGCCGTTGTCATCGGCGCGGGCAACGGCGGTCTCGCCGCGGCGCTCACGCTGGTGAACGCCGGCAAAAAGGTCCTGCTCGCCGAGAGGCACAACCTCCCCGGCGGCTTCGCCACAAGTTTCATCCGCGGGCGCTTCGAGTTCGAGGCCTCGCTCCACGAGCTCTGCGACATGGGCACCCCCGGCAACAGCGGCAACCTCTACGACCTCTTCGAGGAGCTCGGCGTCCTTGACAAGATCGAGTTCGTGACCGTCCCCGAGGCCTACCGCGGCATCTCCCTGAGCACCGGGGAGGACTACACCATGCCCTTCGGCATTGAGAACTTCATCGACAAGATGGAGAGCTACGTCCCCGGCAGCCGCGAATCCACCACCACCTTCTTCGAGCTCGCCGGCGAGTGCCGCCGGGCCATGAGCTACCTCACCAAGTCGCGCGGCAACCCGGACACCGCCGTGCTCAAGAGCGAGTACCCCAACTTCATGCGCGTCGCCGCCTACCCCATCGACAAGGTGCTCGACGCCATCAAGATGCCCAAGAAGGCGCAGGAGATTCTCAACGTCTACTGGTCCTATCTCGGCACGCCCGAGGACCAGCTCAGCTTCCTGCACTATGCCCTCATGGTCTGGCTCTACGTCAGCCTCGGCGCCCAGGTGCCGAAGAACCGCTCCCACGGCATAAGCTGCGCCCTTGCGGACACCATCCTCGAAAAGGGCGGCGAGATCTGGTATAACTCCGAGGTCGAGCACATCATCACGAAGGACGGCCACGTCGCGGGCGTCCGCTTTGCCGACGGCAAGGAGGTCGCGACCGAGCACATCGTCAGCAACGCCTCCCCGCACCTCGTCTACGGCAGCATGGTCGACGCCAAGGACATCCCGGAGGAGGAGCTCAAGCTCGCCAACGCGCGCGGTCTGGCCGGGCGCGGCGTCTCCATGTTCCTCGGGCTGAACAAGTCCCACGAGGAACTGGGGCTAAACGATTACAGCTACTTCATCTACAACAGCTTCGACACCAAGGCCGAGTTCCGCGACATGCGCAGCATCGAGAACCCCACCCAGGTGACGGTCTGCCTCAACAACGCGCTGCCCGACTGCTCGCCCAAGGGCACGACCATCCTCTACTTCACCTCGCTCTACTTCTCCGACTTCTTCGGCGACATTGCGACGCCCGAAAACTACTTCGAGCTCAAGGACAAGATCGCCGACCGCCTCATCGACGCTTTTGAAAAGGGCACCGGCGCGAAGATACGCGACGCCATCGAGGAGATAGAGGTCGGCACGCCCGTGACCTATGCGCACTACACCGGCTCGCCCCAGGGCGCCATCTACGGCTACCTGCTCACGGGTCTCGACAACATGATGCCCCGCGTCATGCGCATGTACGACGAGAAGCACCTGCCCGGGCTCCAGTTCTGCGGCGGCCACGCCATGCGCGGTTCGGGCTACAACTCGTCCTACCTGTCCGGCAACCTCGCCGCCAAGCTGACGCTCATGGAAATGAAGAAGGAGGCTGAGTAAGATGAATGTCAAGGTCGGACTTATCGGCGTATTCGATATGCTGAAGTTCAAGAACCTCCGCAAGAACCGCGCCGAGATGATAGCCTCCGCCGAGGCCAAGCCCCTGCCCGGCACCTACCGCGTGAACGAGCTGGCCAAGCGCCTGCACCCCACGGCGCAGCATCTCAAGATCGCCGAGATAATCGACGAGACGCACGACGCCAAGAGCTTCGTCCTCGTCCCCGACAAGGAGAAGGGCACCACAGCTCTGGCTCCCTTCAAGGCCGGCAGCTATATAAATGTCCGCACCATGCTCGCGGGCTCCGTCGCGCGGCGCACCTATTCCCTCTCGTCCAGCCCGAAGGAGGCGCTGGAGGGCAAGTACCGCATCACGGTCAAGCTCAAGGAGGGCGGCTTCCTCTCCGCCTGGCTGCACAACGAGGCCAAGGTTGGCGACACGCTGACCGCCACCGACCCCGGCGGGCACATAACCTATTCGCGCATCCGCGACTGCAGGCGCGTCGTGGCCCTGGCGGGCGGCAGCGGCATCACGCCCTTCATGTCCATGGCCAAGGCCATCGAGGAGGGAAGCGAGGACTTTGAGCTCATCCTCCTCTACGGCGCAAGGACGGAGGCCGACCTCGTGTTCAAGGCCGACTTCGACGCCATTGCGAAGGCGACGAGCAAGGTCAAGCCCGTCTACGTCCTCAGCGAGGAGGAGAAGGCCGGCTACGAGCACGGCTTCATCACGGCGGAGCTGGTGAAAAAGTACGCCGGCACGGAGCCTTACAGCATCTACGTCGTCGGTCCCGGCGCGATGTGCGACTTCCTCGACAAGGAGCTGCCCAAGCTGGGCCTCGCGCAGAAGTTCATCCGCATGGAGCGCACCGAGGATGTCTACGACGCGGGCGCGCCGAAGAACTACACGCTGACCGTCCACTACCGCGACGAGGTGCTCACCGTCCCCGCGAGGAGCCACGAGACGGTGCTGACCGCCTTCGAGCGCGCGGGCCTCGCGGTGAACAGCAAGTGCCGCGTCGGCTACTGCGGCTTCTGCCGCAGCCGCCTCATCAAGGGCGAGTACCACGCCAGCCGCTATGAGCGCCTGCGCATTGCGGATACGCAGTACCACTACTTCCACCCCTGCTGCTCCTATCCGATGTCGGACATGGAGATTGAGGTGTACAGCAAATAATTTGCTTTTCCCAAATGCAAAAAGCCGCCC
Source organism: uncultured Eubacteriales bacterium (assembly GCA_900545405.1). Taxonomy (GTDB): domain Bacteria; phylum Bacillota; class Clostridia; order Oscillospirales; family Oscillospiraceae; genus Scatomorpha. Next base: position 11,273 of record UQYT01000022.1, read on the forward strand.
CGAATGGGGCGGCTTTTTCGGCCTTTTATTAAAGAAGCAGCCAGATCATCAGCGGCATGGTCACAGCAGACAACACCGTGCCGATGAACACGCACTCGGAGGCGTAGCCCTCGTCGCGGCCGGCCTCTATGGCGAAGATCGTCGCTATCATGGCCGTCGGCGCGGAGGAGAGAACGACTATTACGCCGAGGAGCATCTCGTCCTTCACGAAGAGGCTGGTCACAAGCCAGGCCAGGATGGGCGCGACAATTAGCTTTATCGCCACGACCACGAAGACCCGCCAGTTTTCCGCCGCGCCCTTGAGCGACACGGAGCCGAGGCTGGTGCCCACTATGAGCATGGACATCGGTATCGTCGCCCCGCTCATGGAGCCGAAGCAGTCGGCCACGAACTCGGGTATCTCGACGCCGCTCAGGAAGATGAGCACCGCCACGAAGGACGCCACCAGCGGCGGGGCCAGCGCCTTGCGCAGCGTCAGGCCCTTCATGCCCCCGCGCACTGCGCCGTAGCCCACCGTATAGGCCATGAGGTTGAAGGGTATGTTCGATATCGTCGCGATGAAGATGCCGTCCGCGCCGTACATCGCCTCGATGACCGGGAAACCCAGGAACACCGTGTTCGCAAAGGTCACGGCGAAAAAGGTTATGCCCTTCCGCTCCGCCCCCGGGCGGAGCACCTTGGCCGTCACCCAGCCCAGTGCCGAGAGCACGGCGAACATCGCCACAAAGCTCAGCAGCACAAAGCCCAGGTCCGCGAGGTCCATCTCCATCTCCGTGTTCATCACGGAGTACAGTATGGTGCACACCAGCAGCACGTTCATCACGATGTTCGAGAGGTGCTTGTTGGAGTCGGAGTTCGTCACGCCCAGCTTGGCGCAGACAAAGCCCACCACCATCACAAATACGAGTATCCCCATCTGGGATACGACTTCCGTCATGTCCATTCTTGCTCTTCCCCTTGACTCCCCTGTTGTTTTTTATATGTGCAGCAGCAAGGTCGCCAGAGTGAAATAGATGAGCAGCGACACGGCGTCGGTTATGGTGGAGATCAGCGGACTCGCCATCACCGCGGGGTCTATACCTATCTTCTCCGCAGCCATGGGCAGGGTGCTGCCCACGGCCTTGGCGAACATTACTACAAATATCAGCGTTACGGAGACGGTCGCCGCGACGGGCACCGTCACCTCGGAGTTGCCCAGCAGCATCCTGTCCACCAGGAGCATCTTTACAAAGTTCACCGCCGCCAGCGTTGCGCCGCAGGCCACGGCCACGCGGATCTCCTTCCACACGACGTAGAGGATATCCCCGGGCTCCGTGTCGCCAAGCGAGAGGCTGCGGATGACCGCCGTCGAGCTCTGCGAGCCGGAGTTGCCGCCCGTGCCCATCAGCATCGGGATGAAGCCCGTCAGCACCGCGCATTTCGAGAGCGCGTCCTCAAAGCCCGTGATTATCATGCTCGTGAACGTCGCCGACAGCATCAGGAACATCAGCCAGGGTATGCGGCGCTTCCACATCTCCAGGACGCCCGTGCGCGAATACGGCTTATCCGAAGGCGCGATACCGGCCATGCGGTCGAAGTCCTCCGTGGCCTCCTCCTGCAGGACGTCGATGACGTCGTCGACCGTGACGATGCCGACGAGCCGCCCCTCCTTGTCCACGACGGGGATGGCCAGCAGGTCGTAGTCCGAGATGAGCTCGGCGGCCTCCACGCGCTCGTCCGTCGTGCGGCAGAAGATGACGTTCGTGTCCATGATGTCCTCAATGACCGCCTCGTCGTCCGAGAGCAGCAGGTCCTTCACGGTCACGACGCCCTCCAGCTTCCGGTCCGCGGAGGTGACATAGCAGACATAGATGGTCTCCTTGTCCTCGCCTATGCGGCGGATGCGGGCGATGGACTCGCGCACGTTCATGTACTTTTTGAGGTCCACAAACTCGGCGGTCATTATGCTGCCGGCCGAGTCCTCCGGATATTTCAAGTACTGGTTTATGAGGTTGCGCGTGGCCGGCGTCGCGTTGCGCATGACGCGCTTGACGATGTTCGCGGGCAGTTCCTCCATCATGTCGACCGCGTCGTCTACGTACATGTCCTCGATGATGGCGGCCAGCTCCGTATCCGTGATGGAGTTGATTATGACCTCCTGCTCCTGTGCATCCAGCTCCGCGAAGACCTCCGCGCCCCGCTCCTTTGAGAGCAGGCGGAACACGGTGGCCATGCGCTTGCTGTCCTCCTCGCCCAACTCGGTGAGAAATTCTGCGATATCAAATTCATTCATATCCTCCAGCTCAAGCTGGAGGGCCTTCATCCGGTGTGCATCTAACAGCTCGCGCAGGTGCTCCCGGCGAAGTTCGCTGCTGTTTTCCTCCAAACCCGCTCACCGCTCCCCGAGTTGAATATCAGATGCCGAGGTACTCCCTCTGTGCCTCGGTCATTTCGTCTATCTCCACGTCCATGGACGCCAGCTTGCGGCGCGCCACGGCCTTGTCTATCTCCTCGGGCACCTTCAGCGGCGCGCAGGGCAGAGAGCCGCGGTTCTTCGCCAGGTACTCGGCGGAGAGGGCCTGGATGGCAAAGCTCATGTCCATGATCTCGGCCGGGTGGCCGTCGCCCGCGGCGAGGTTCACGAGGCGGCCCTCCGCGATGACGAACACCGTCTTGCCGTTCGGCAGCTCGTAACCCGTGATGTTGTGGCGGGCCTCATAGCTCCTGACGGCGTACTCGCGCAGCTCGGCCATGTCTATCTCGACGTCGAAGTGACCGGCGTTCGTGAGGATGGCGCCGTCCTTCATGAGGCCGAAGTGCTCCTTGGTGATGATGTCGCGGCAGCCGGTGACGGTGCAGAAGATGTCGCCCACCTTGGCGGCCTCGCGCATGGGCATGACCTCATAGCCGTCCATGACCGCCTCGAGGGCGTGGACGGGGTCGGGCTCCGTGACTATGACCTTGGCGCCGAGGCCCGCCGCGCGCATGGCGACGCCCTTGCCGCACCAGCCGTAGCCGGAGACGACCACGCGCTTGCTCGCGACGATGAGGTTCGTCGTGCGCATTATGCCGTCCCAGACGCTCTGGCCCGTGCCGTAGCGGTTGTCGAAGAGGTGCTTGCAGTCGGCGTCGTTGACCATCATCATGGTGAAGGGCAGAATGCCGTCGCGGTGGAGCTTCTTGAGGCGGATGATGCCCGTGGTGGTCTCCTCGCAGCCTCCGATGACGCCCGGGAGCAGGTCCGCGAACTTGGTGCGCATGAGCTCCACGAGCTCGCCGCCGTCGTCTATAATGATGTTGGGGCCGACGGAGAGGACGGCCTCGAGCTGCTTTTCATATTTCTCGGGGCTCGCGCCGTGGGTGGCGTGGACCTCGATGCCTCCGGCGGCCAGTGCCGCGGCGACGTCGTCCTGCGTGGAGAGGGGGTTCGAGCCCGTGACATACATCTCCGCGCCGCCCGCGGCAAGCACGCGGCAGAGGTAGGCCGTCTTGGCCTCCAGGTGGACGGAGAGGGCGATCTTCATGCCCGCGAAGGGCTTTTCGGCCGCAAAATCCGCCTCGATGCCGCGCAGAACTGCCATGTTCCGGCGCACCCAGGCGATCTTCAGCTCCCCGGACGGGGCCAGGCTAATGTCTCGGATATCATTCATGTAGAAGGACCTCCTGCATCACATATTTATAACTATTTTATTCTAACACCGTTCCCGGCGCGCTTCAAGCGCAATATACCTTTTAATAATGTTAAATCGAACTCAAAAAAGAGCCGCCGCAGTGAATGCGGCGGCTCCGGGTCTTATTTCTCTTCCTCGTCCGGGTTCTCCTCTTCCCCGGACTTGGGCCGCTCCCTTGTCCAGAACCAGCCCGCCACATAGACGGCCAGCATCAGGACCAGGGTGGGAATGGGCCCGGCGGTCACGCCGAATTTCTCCCCGCAGACGTACACGACGGCGAACACCGCCAGCATACCGAGGATGGTTATGGCCCATTTGAGCGGTTTTTTCATATCAGTACCTTATTTCGTAAGCGCCTCGGGGTGCTCCTTGACGTACTTCTTGTTCTTGATGTTGCCGATGATGATGACCGGGATGACTATCGCAACAAGAGCGAGGTAGCCGTCGTAGCCGTAGGCGTAGGTGATGATGTCGCTGATGCCGATGAAGCTCAGGCTCATGCAGATGGCGACCATGACGACGCCGATGATGGACATGCGGATCTTCTCGTGGATGTCGCTCTTCACGAAGAACTTCTTGTCGATGCGGAGGATCATCGTGTAGATAAGAGTGACGCAGGTGGAGATGAACGCGCAGAACAGCAGCACGGAGTAGCAGATGACGAGCCAATCCCAGCCGATGGTGTTGCAGATGAAGAGGTTGGGCAGAGCGGTCTGGCCGGCCTCGACTATCTCGGGCTTCCAGCCGAGGAGCATGAGGCCGGAGAGGGCCAGCATGCCGCCGTTCATGATGCCGCCAAGGATGCTGGCGCGCTTGACGCCCTTCTGGTTCAGGGTGATGGCCGCGGCTATCATGGGCGGAATGGACACGCACTGGAAGCCGCAGTATATGATGACGCCGCGCCAGAAGCCCTCGCCGGGGTTGTTGAGGCCGGCGCTGAAGGCGGCGCCGATCTCGTCGGGGTGATTAGCGATGCCGACGATTATCATGGTGCCGGCGGTGATGAGGATGCCGGTGGAAAGTATCGTGGAGGCCGCGATGATCAGCTTGACGCCGAAGAGGCAGAGCACGATGAGGACGATCGCGACGAGGATGGTGCTTCCCCAGGTGCCGAGGGACGGGACAACATCCATGACCAGCAGCGCCGCGCCGTTGATGGCCGCCGCAACTGCCGCGAGGATGATGACGATGTAGAAGATCTCAAACGAAATCGCCAGCGCCGGGTACGGCTGCCACAGCTCACGGAAGGTGTCGTTATAGTTGTCAAGGCCGCGCAGTCGGGCAAACTTCATGATCACGTATATTACATAGGCAAGTATGCCCATGGATATAAGCGGGAATATTACGGCTGTCCAGCCGTAATTCACAAAGTAGCTCAGAACCTGGTTGCCGGTTGCGAAGCCCGCGCCGACGTGTGTGCCAAACCACACGGATGCGACGGAAAAGCCTGCAGCCCAAGTTCCTTTGGTCACTGCCGAGTTTTCATTCATTTTTCGGTTCTCCTTCCCTTTTGTTTCTCCCTCTGTTTTTATGTTGGACAGGCCAACATGGACGAATTATAGTTCAAGGCCTGGTATTGCATCAGTTCCAGTGCAATATTTGATTTTAGTCGCCAATATTGCGCTATATTCGATTTATTTCTATCGCTTTAGTTCGGTAAGCGCGCCCGTATATGTCATTAGTTAAAAAAACTACAGCCCGCAAGGCCAATTTCAGCCTGATTGTCCAAAAAATATCTATCATTTTAGGCAAAAAGCTGTGGTTTTCAGAAAAGCATCACTTTTAACTCAATATTGACGCTTTGACGAAAAAATTGCGCACATCTTGATTCTTGTTCCGTCTTGTGGTAAATTAGAGCTACCGTAAGAGATTCTTTTTTGTGCAAAAGGACGACAAACGCGCGGAATTTGCTCCTGAGGTGATTTTGCCAAATGAACCGCGAAAAACTTGAGAGCTACCTTGAAAAGAACCCTTTTGCCAAGCTGAGCGACGTCGTCACGCAGATACTCTATGACGAGATCGTAGTGCTCGATATACCGCCCACTTCAAAGCTGAACATCAACCAGATAGCCACTGACCTCGGCATCTCGCGCACGCCGGTCGTCGAGGCGATTAACCGGCTTCAGGCGATAGGCTTTGTGGAAACGCGGCCGAAGGCCAGCGGCTTTTATGTCACCGACATGAACCTGCTGGACATGATCGACCTCTACGACGCGCGCACGGCAATAGAGTGCGAAGCCGCCGCCCTCTGCGCGGACAAGGCCAGCCCCGAGGCCATCGCCCAGCTCGACAGCCTTGCCACCGAGTTCAAAAAGGCCGTGCCTAGGATGGACGGCAAGAGGCTCAAGGAGACCGACATGCCCTTCCACAAGCTCATAGTCGAGTACTCCGGCAATAAGTATCTCATCCGCAGCTACAACGAGCTGCTGCCAAACCTCACGATGTATCAGGGCTCCTGGCCCAAGTTCATCAGCCCCGACCAGTCCAACCCCTGGTCCAGCCAGGTGGTGCACCAGCACGGGGCCATAGTCTCCTCCATCAAGCTGCACATCCCCGCCCTCGCGAGGCAGACCATGGCGGAGCACATCAAATCCAGTCTGAACTTCGTCGCCTATTCCGACAACACGGACGACCCATTCTGGATAGTCAAGCGCTCCTCGGAAAAGAAGTAAGTAAGGAGAACGTCACGCAATGAAGATCGCAATGATTGGTTCCGGCGCCGCAGGCAGTGTCTTTGCGGCTTATCTGCGCCGCGGCGGCGCGGAGCTCTATCTCGTGGACCGCTACAAGGCCCACATGGACAAGATCGCCTCCGACGGGCTGGTCTTCTGCTGCAAGGGCGAGGAGTGCTGCCTCACCGGTTTCCACACCTCCGCCTGCGCCGACTGCCTGCCGGTCATGGATATAGTCATCCTCATGGTCAAGGCCACCCAGACGGACGACGTCATGCCGGACGTCATGCACTGCGTCGGGCCGGACACCGTGCTCGTCTCCCTGCAAAACGGCATCGGCAACGACGAGATACTCGCAAAATACGTCCCCGCCGGGCGTATAATGTACGGGGCCGGCGTCATAGGCACCGAGCTCAAAGGTCCCGGTGTCTGCGTCTCCAAGCCTGAGGACGGCATACAGATGTTCTTCGGCGCCGTTGAGAAGTCCCCGCAGACCGACCGCGCGGGCAAGTACCTGCAGGAGACCTTCGAGGCCGGCGGCTGCCACGCCAGCTTTGAGGACGACGTGCGCGTCCTCCTCTGGAAGAAGGCCATCACCAACAGCGGCTACAACGCCGTCTGCACCGTGACCCGCCTGCGTCTCCACTTCGTAATGGAGAACGACTGGGGCATGAAGCTCCTGATGAACGTCTGGAAAGAGGGCTGCGCCGTGGCCAAGGCGCTCGGCGTCGGCGACATCTGGCCCCTCATAGAGGGCGACATCGAAAACCTCCGCGAGAACCTCGGCGACTACTACCCCAGCATGGCCCAGGACGCCGTCATCCACCACCGCAGGACCGAGATAGACGTCCTCAACGGCGCCATCGCCCGCTACGGCGAACGGCTGGGCGTCCCCACGCCCTACAACAGCGTCCTCGCCGACATAGTCTCCTGCGTGCAGGACAACTATAATAATCAGTATGGCATGGAAAACGGCTGAAGTGCGCACTCCGCCCCCGCGAGGGGGCGATAATCCCATAAAGCGGCATCAACAAGCATAGGAGGAAGAGAAATAATGAAAATCGCAATGGTAGGTTCCGGCGCTGCCGGCAGCGTGTTCGCCAGCTATCTCCGCGCGGGCGGGGCCGACATGACCCTCGTCGATCCGTACAAGGCCCACATGGACAAGGTCGCCAAGGACGGCATGAAGTTCACCATCTATCCCGACAAGACCACCGTCCTCACCGGCTTTAAGACCGCGTACAACGCTGACGACATCGGCATTATGGACATCGTCATCTTCATGACCAAGGCCAACCAGCTCGAGAACGCCATTGTCAGCGCCAAGCCCTGCATCGGCCCCAACACCGTCCTCGTCTCCCTGATCAACAGTCTCGGCAACGACGACAAGCTGCTCAAGTACTACCCCGCTTCCCGCTGCATGGTCGGCTCCGGCGTCATCGGCACCGCGCTCGACGGCCCTGGAGGCTGCATCTCCACCCCCAGCGAGGGCGTCATCATGAACTTCGGCGCGTTGGAGAACAACGAGCTCACCCAGGCCGCCGGCAAGTATATGGAGGACTGCTTCAACAAGGGCGGCTGCGAGGCCGTGTTCCGTGAGGACGTCCTGCCCTTCATCTGGAAGAAGGTCACCGTCAACTGCACCGTCAACACCGTCTGCGCCGTCACCCGCCTGAAGATCGGCTTCGTCGAGAACAACCCCTACGGCCAGAAGCTGTTCCACAACGTCATCCGCGAGTGCTGCGCCGTCGCCAACGCCAAGGGCGTCAAGATGGACGCCGACGAGTTCATCCGCGTCGATCACCAGCACATCATCGACAACATCAGCGACTACTACCCCAGCATGGCTCAGGATATGCTCTACAAGAAGCTGCGCACCGAGGTCGACACCCTCACCGGCGCCATCAGCGACTACGGCAAGCAGTTCAACATCCCCACCCCGACCTGCGACGTGCTCAGCGATATAGTCCGCTGCATCCAGGACAACTACGACAACCAGTACGGCGAGAAGAACGGCGCCGTCAACGGCTGAGACGCCCGCAGGCGCCCTTAAAGCCGGCAAGGCCCCGCGAGGCGGGAAGCAACGGAGGTAGGTTATGAAAGAGGTCATAGTTCTCATCGGCAATTACGGCTCGGGCAAGACCGAGCTCGCGCTCAACTTTGCCTTTCAGGCTGCAAACCAGGGCAAGAAGGTCGAGCTGCTCGACCTGGATATGGTCAACACCTATTTCCGTCTGACAGACCGCAGCGGACTCATCAAGTCCAAGGAGATACGCCTTGTCTCCCCGAACTTCGTCCACTCCAGCGTCGAGACGCTCTCCCTGCCCGCGGAGGTCGCGTCCGCCTTTGCCCTTGACTGGGACACCGTCATCTTTGACGTGGGCGGCGACCCCGCCGGGGCCACGGCTCTGGGCAGGTACCGCGAGGACTTCGACGCGCTGCCCGAGGGCAGCCTCACCGTGCTCAATGTTGTCAACACCCGCCGGCCCATGGCCGGGACGCCCGAAAAGCTCATCCACCTCATGGAGGGCATGGAGCGGCACTCCCGCCAGAAGGTCACCGGCTTCGTGAACAACACCAACCTCGCCCGCATGGCCAACGCCGACGACCTGCGCGACGGGTATGAGGTCGTACGCGAGGCGAGCGAGCGCTCCGGCGTTCCGGTGCTCTACACCACCGGCCGCCCGGACCTGCTCGAACAGTTCCTCGCCGAAGGGCACGACCCCAAGTTCATCGGCGCGCCCATGCCGATACAAACCTATATGCACCGCGACTGGGAGACCTTCACCCGCGAAGGACTGTGAGCCTTTCGGCCGCGTGGCAATAAAAAACCATCCGCAGAAACCTGTATGAACAAATATCGTAGAAATGAGGTAGAAGCATGGTAAAGTTCACCATCAACGAAGAGCTGTGCAAGGGCTGCGGTCTCTGCGTTCGCGCATGCCCGAAGAAGATCCTGCAGCTCTCCAAGACCAAGCTGAACGCCAAGGGCTACCATCCGGCTGAGATGACCGACATCTCGGCCTGCATAGCCTGCGCGTCCTGCGCCCGTACGTGTCCCGATGTGGTCATCCGCATCGAGAAGGAATGAGGAGGAACGAGATATGGCATTGACTCTTATGAAGGGCAGCGAAGCCATAGCCGAGGCCGCCATCCGTGCCGGCTGCCGCTACTTCTTCGGCTACCCCATCACCCCGCAGACTGAGATCCCTGAGTACATGTCTGAGCGTATGCCCGAGATCGGCGGCTGCTTCCTGCAGGCCGAGAGCGAGGTAGGCGCCATCAACATGGTCTACGGCGCCGCCGGCACCGGCGAGCGTGTGCTCACCAGCTCCTCCTCCCCTGGCGTCTCCCTGAAGCAGGAAGGCATCTCCTACATAGCCGGCGCCCAGCTCCCCTGCGTCATCATGAACGTCATGCGCGGCGGCCCCGGCCTCGGCTCCATCCAGGCCGGCCAGGGCGACTACTTCCAGGCCACCAAGGGCGGCGGCCACGGTGACTACCACCTCGTCGTCTTCGCCCCCGCCTCCGTCCAGGAGAGCATCGACCTCATGAGCGTCGCTTTCGATACCGCCGACAAGTATCAGTGCCCCGTCATGATCGTGGCCGACGGCATGATCTGCCAGATGATGGAGCCCGTCGTCCTCCCCGAGATGAAGGAGTACAAGGTCGACCTCGAGAAGAAGCCCTGGGCCGCCAACGGCCACGGCCTGAGCAAGAAGTCCGGCCGCAGCATCATCAACTCCATGTACATAACCACCGAGGCCCTCACCGAGCACAACGAGGTCCTGCAGGCCTGCTACCGCGAGATCGAGGCCAACGAGGTCCGCTACGAGGCCTACAACATGGAGAACGCCGAGATCGTCGTCACCGCCTTCGGCACCGTCGCGCGTATCGCCAAGAGCGCCATTGACGAGCTGAAGGAGGAGGGCATCAACATCGGCATGATCCGTCCCATCACCCTCTGGCCCTTCCCGACCAAGGCGCTGCATGACGCCGCCGTCGCGCCGGGCATCAAGGCCGTGCTCGACGTCGAGCTCAACGCCGGCCAGATGCTCGAGGACGTGAAGCTCGCCGTCAACGGCGAAAACAAGGTTGACTTCTTCGGCCACTACGGCAGCCAGATGCCCACGCCGGAGGAGATCAAAGCCAAACTGCTCAGCATGAGGGAGGTATTGTAATGGCCGTAGTATTTGAGAAGACCAAAATGCTGACCGATACCGTGTTCCACTACTGCCCCGGCTGCAACCACGGTATCGCGCACCGGCTGGTCGCTGAAAGCATAGAAGAGCTCGGCCTCGAGGACAACGTCATCGGCGTCGCCCCCGTTGGATGTGCCGTCTTCGCTTACGATTACTTCAACTGCGACATGTTCGAGGCCGCGCATGGCCGCGCCCCCGCTGTCGCCACCGGCATCAAGCGTGTCCACCCGGACACCTGCGTGTTCACCTACCAGGGCGACGGCGACCTCGCCTCCATCGGCACCAATGAGATCGTCCACGCCTGCCACCGCGGTGAGAAGCTCACCGTCATCTTCATCAACAACGCCATCTACGGCATGACCGGCGGCCAGATGGCCCCGACCACCCTCATCGGCCAGAAGACCACCACCAGCCCCTACGGCCGCAAGGAGGAGTGGTCCGGCGCCCCCATCAAGGTCTGCGAGATGCTCTCCCAGATCCCTGACTGCTACTACGCCGAGCGCGTCGCCCTCAACACCACCGCCAACATCATGAAGGCCAAGAAGGCCATCAAGAAGGCGTTCCAGTACCAGATGGAGGGCCACGGCCTGAACATCGTCGAGGTCCTCTCCACCTGCCCGACCAACTGGGGTCTCTCTCCCGTCGAGGCCATGAAGTGGCTCGAGGACAACATGATCCCGTACTACCCGCTGGGTGTCTACAAGGATAAGGGGGCCGAGTAAGATATGAAGGAACAGTGTATATTCGCAGGCTTTGGCGGACAGGGTATGCTCCTCATCGGCAAGTTCCTTGCCGAGGCCGGCATGGAGACCGGCAAGCACGTCTCCTGGCTGCCCAGCTACGGACCTGAGATGCGCGGCGGCACCGCCAACTGCTCCGTCGTCGTCTCCGACAAGCCCGTCGCCAGCCCGCTGATCGCCATGGCTGACACCATCCTCGCCATGAACAAGCCCTCCCTCCTCAAGTTCGAGGGCGACGTCAAGCCGGGCGGCCTGCTGCTCATCAACAGCAGCATCATCGACATCAAGACCTCCCGCGACGATGTCGACGCCGTCTATGTCCCCTGCAACGAGATCGCTGAGAGCGTCAGCAACCCCAAGGGCGCCAACGTGGTCTTCCTTGGCGCGTACGTCGCCAAGAAGCCCGAGGTCATCTCCGAGGAGGCCATCATCGAGGCCATCCGCGTCGAGCTCGGCGAAAAGAAGGCCCGCTTCCTGGATGGCAACATAAAGGCTCTCAAGGCCGGCATTGAGTACGTCAAGAAGCTCGGCTGAGTCCCATAACAACACAAAACCGGCCCCCTTTTCAGGGGGTCGGTTATTTTTTGCGCCGCGGCGGGCGACGCTCTCATTCGTTATGGGCGGGCTTTTTTCTATCCGGGTAGGGGTGGGGCAGGTTCCAGCGGAAATAGGCGGAGAGCAGGCGGAGCACGACCACGCAGACCATGCCCGCGATGACCGACGCGCTCTCGCCCGCCACGCCGCGCAGCAGCACGCACACGACGGCGCCCAGCAGCGACGCACAGGCGTACACGTGCTTGACGAATATGTACGGCATGTCGCCCGCCATCACGTCGCGGAGCACGCCCCCGCCGACGCCGGTCACGACGCCCACGAACACCAGCAGGAACGCACCGTGCTCCCCGCACTCTATCGCCGCGCCTATGCCCGTCACCGTGAACGCGCCGAGCCCCAGGCTGTCCATCACCAGCATCGAGATGTCATACGCCTGATGCCGCCCCTCGAACCAGCCGCGCCGAGCCACAATGAACACGAGCACCGACGCCGCTATCGAGAGCACCGCGTAAATGGGGTCCTGAAACGTGCGCGGCGGCGTGCTGCCCAGGATGAGGTCGCGGATGACTCCGCCGCCCACCGCCGTCGTCAGGCCCAGTATCACCACGCCAAAGATGTCCATGTTCTTCTTTACGCCCGTCATCGCGCCCGAGGCCGCAAACGCCACGGTGCCGATGATCTCCAGCACCAGTATCAGCGTGTCCAAGTCCTACGCCCTCCCGTGCAGCTCCGGCGGCGTCAGTATCGCCACCTGAGCCGGGGTCTCGGCCGTGAGCTCGAGCCGGTCGGTCTCATATCTCCGCACCAGGCCCTCGCCGAAGAGGCTCGCAAACTCGTCCACGGGCCGGAGCCGGCGGTTGCCGCGCCCACCTCCGCCGTAGTGCATCGGCAGCACCACCCGCGCGCCCGAGGCCACGCAGAGCTCGTAGGCGGCGTAGGGCTCTATGGTCAGTATCCCGCCCGCTGGGGCCATTATGGCGTCGCAGCCGCGGATGCGCTCCGCCTGCTCGTCCGTGAGGCGGCAGCCCAGGTCGCCGAGGTGCACTATCTTCAGCCCCTCGGCGCGCAGGATGTGGATGCAGTTCCCGCCCCTGAGACGGCCGCCGAGCACGTCGTGATGCGTCTCCAGCACCTCGACCTCAAAGGGGTCCGGCGCGCCGCCCCGGCGCAGCTCCACCGCCTCCGTCCAGCCGTGGCCGTAGTGCCCGTGGCTGCACAGCACCGCGTCCGCCGTGAGGCGGAGCTCCGGATAGCCGCAGAGCTCCCGGTGGTAATAGGGGTCCAAAACCAGGGAATAGCCGCCCGAGACCAGCTCGAAGCATGAGTGCCCGTGCCATATGATCTCCATCAAATAACCTCCCATGTGCCCCACCCGGACTGCTCTTTCGGCCCGGTTGAAGCTAAAAAGTTGAAATCTTTCCCCACCTGTGCTAAAATACAGCATACCTTTGCAGCAAGGAGAAAGACATGATAAAGAAAACGCTTTGCCTTATTCTCGCGGCCTGCCTTGTGCTCGCCGTTCCCGCCCTCGCCGCGGATAATGCCCCCGCGCTGCGCACCAGCGAGGCCGGTATCGCCTTCATCAAGGACAAGGAGGGCTTTGCCCAGACCGCTTACGAGGACTCCCTCGGCTGGGCCATCGGCTACGGCACGCGCTGTGAGCCCGGCGAATACCCCAACGGCATCACCGAGGCCGAGGCCGACGCCCTGCTCCGGCAGCACCTCGCCGAGACCGAGAGCTACATAGACTCCGCCATGTCCTCCCTCGGCGTCAAGCTCAACCAGCACCAGTACGACGCCCTCGCCAGCCTCACCTACAACATCGGCGTCGGCTGGTTCCACAGCGGCTACAGGCTCTACAACATGCTCTCCGCGGGTATACAGTACTACACAGATGAGTACATCGTCAACACCTTTGCCCGTTACAGCAACAGCGCCTCCGGCGAAGGCACCCTCGACGCGCTGGTGCAGCGCCGTCTCGAGGAGGCCCTCATCTTCCTCTACGGCGACTATGAGTTCGGCGGCACCCCTCTCTATGAGTACGAGTACAAGGAGTTGGCCGACGGCGACTACGAGCTCTTCCACCGCGTCTGGGCCGAGTACTCCCCCGCCAAGTTCAGCGACGTGCCCTATACCCAGTGGTATTACGAGTACGTCTCCCCCCTCACCTACGCCGGCATCATGGACGGCTATGAGGACGGCAGCTTCCGCCCCGGCAGCAGCGTCACCGCCGGCGAGGCGCTCAAGCTCATCCTCCTCGCCGCGGGCTACCCCGTGCAGGAGCGCACCGGCGCGCATTGGGCCAGCGGCTACCTTGACCTCGCCGTCTCGCGCGGGCTCATCTCCGCCGACGACATCCGCTCCCTGGACGAGCCCGTGACCAGGCTCTTCATCGCCAAGCTCGCCGCCCGCGCGCTGAACCTCCAGCCCGACGGCAGCGCACACTTTGCCGACACCTCCGACCCCTACGTCGGCGCGCTCTATAACGCCGGCATCGTCGAGGGCAGCTACGCGGGCAATCAGCTCGTCTACCTCCCCGGCGACAACATCAGCCGCGCCGAGATAAGCGCCGTCATCTGGCGCATCTACAACCTCGACTGAACCGCAAAAGCAAAGCCGCCCGGATACCTCCGGGCGGCTTTTTCGCGCTCACAGCGCCTCCAGCCTCTCCACTATCGTGCTCAGGACGCGGTAGAACGCCGCTATGTCCTCGCGCGGGATGTCGCCGCTCACGCGCTGGAGCTTTTCGTCCACGATGTTCGACATCTCCGCCGCAGCCGCGCGGCCCTCCTCCGTCAGCGTCAGCGCGCCGCGATAGCGCCGCCGCGGCCCCGGCGCGGCCTCGCAGATGAGCCCCATGCCCGTAAGCTCCGCCGCCACGCGAGAGATCTGCGCCCGGTCCACGCCGCAGACCGCGGCCAGCTCCGTCCCCGTCAGGCCCTCCTCGTGCTCGTAGAGCGCAAGCAGGCACGAGACGTGCACGCTGCGCAGTCCGTAGCCCCGCACGTTCTCTGCCTTCGCCCGCTGCAGCGCCTTCTCCGCCCGCGATATAAGGCCGCTGAACTCCTGAAATCTCTCGGCATACATGTTTCAGCCCCCTTTGTCATAAACATAATAGACCAAAGATATTGACAAGTCAACATTTTGGGAGTATAGTTTGTTGACTGCTCAACATTCTAAGTATAATCAGGAGGCTGACATGGCTATCAGGATAATAACGGATTCAACGGCGGATTTCACCAGGGCCGAGGCGGAGGAGCTGGGGCTGGAGGTCGTGGCTCTGCGGACCCGGTTCGGGGCTGAGGAGTACATAGACGGGGTGACGATATCGCCGCGGGAGTTTTATGAGAAGCTGGTGGAGAGCGACGAGCTGCCGACGACGAGCCAGCCCTCCCCGGCGGAGTTTGAAGCGGCGTATGAGCGCGTGCTGGGGCCTGGGGACGAGGCAGTGGTGATAACCATCTCGTCGGAGCTCTCGGGGACGTGCCAGAGCGCGACGATAGCGGCGGAGCGGTTTGAGGGCCGGGTGCAGGTGGTGGACAGCCTGAACGCGTCGATAGGGACGCAGATACTGGTGCGCCGGGCGCTGCAGCTGGCGCCGGGGGCGGCGAGCGCGGCGGAGCTGGCGGCGCGGCTGAGGGAGGAGCGCGAGCGCGTTTGCGTGATAGCGCTGCTGGACACGCTGGAGTATCTCAAGCTCGGCGGGCGCATCTCGTCGGCTGTGGCGTTTGCGGGCGGGGTGCTGGCGATAAAGCCCGTCGTGACGATAAAGGACGGGCGCGTGCAGGTAGTGGGCCGGGCGCGCGGCTCGAAGAACGGGAACAATCTGCTCTCGGAGTTCATAAACAAGCGCGGCGGCGTGGACTTTGAGCTGCCGCATACCCTGGGGTATACCGGCCTCTCGGACGCGCTGCTGCAGAAGTACGTGCATGACAGCGCATATCTGTGGACGGACCACGCGGAGAGCCTGCCCGTGTGCCTTATCGGCTCTGTCATAGGCACCCACGGCGGCCCCGGCGCCATCGCCGTCGCCTTCTTCCAGAAAACGCTCTAACCCATACCTCGCTGCGCGAAGCGCGTCTGAAAGTTTCGCCCGCCTTTTCAAAGGCGGCGGGGTGCAGGGGCGGAGCCCTTGCCCGCGCTCCGCAGAGCGCGGAACCCCCTTTGTGCTTATTTGAGCGCAGGAGGGGGTCTAAGGGGGAACCCTCGCCGGGGGTTCCCCCTTTTCTTTTGGTTTCTGCGTGTGCGCCGTTACGTTGGGCGGTATTCGTTACCTTGTCCTGCCATTCGACCCCATTTCTTTGGTGCTTGCCCAAAGAAACGGTGTCGAGCCGCCAAAGAAAAGCGCTTTTTTACCCTGGCGGCTCCACCATTCGCGTGAGCGCTACAAGTCGGTGGACTATACGTTCCTCGCCCGACTTGGGGAAGGGGGGTGCTTACTGGTGCTTATGTGCATCCCCTCTATTTGCGCTTATAGTACCCCCTCTGGGTATGCTTTCTCGTCAAAGTTGAGGTAGAATGTGCCACGGGCGGCATATTTACTTGATTTTTTCATATTTTTAGTGTACAGTAGGCTTTCGGCGCGGCAAAGCGCCGCTGATTGGGGGTATATCCTTGGCTGAGCCCAAAAAGCAAAACTATCTGCACGGCGCGGCTATACTGGCCGCGGGCGTTGTTATCATGAAGATACTCGGCGCTATCTACAAGATACCGCTGGGGAACATCCTCGGTGACGAGGGCTATACGCACTTCCTCGTGGCCTACAACATCTACAGCGTGTTCCTCACAGTCGCCACGGCGGGCCTGCCCGTGGCGCTCTCGCGCATGATAAGCGAGGCGAACACGATGAATCGCCCGGCGCAGGTCAGGCGCACCTTCTCCGTCGCGTGGCTGACCTTCTGCGTGCTGGGTATAATATGCACGCTCATCATGTTCCTCTTCCCCACGGAGCTCGCGGATGCGCTCAACGACGTCGAGGCCACGCAGAGCATCTATGCGCTCTCCCCCGCCGTGCTGCTGGTCTGCCTGACCAGCGCCTACCGCGGTTACTGCCAGGGCCACGAGAACATGACGCCCACCACCATCGGCCAGGTGCTCGAGGTGCTCATAAAGGTCGTTGTCGGCCTCGTGCTGGCCTGGTACCTCAAGGGCGTGGGCAAGAGCCTACCCATGGTCTCCGCCGGCGCCATCTTCGGCGTGACGGCCGGCTCGCTCGTGGCGCTCATCTACATGTTCGCGTACAAGCGGCGCTGCTATTCCGCCCTGCCCGAGGGCGGCGACACGCCTGAGAGCAGCGGCCGCATCTTCAAGACGCTGCTGAAGGTCGGTATACCGATCACCCTCGGCTCCTCCGTGCTCTCACTCATAAACCTGGTCGACTCCGGCCTCTGCATGGGCCGGCTCCAGGACGCGGCGGGCTTCTCCTATGCCGACGCCAAGGTGCTCTACGGCGTCTACGGCAAGGCGCAGACGCTCTACAACCTGCCCGCGGCATTCATAACGCCGCTGACCATCTCCGTCGTGCCCGCCATCGCCGCATGCCGCGTAACGCACCGCGGGCGCGAGAGCTCACGCATCGCGGAGAACTCCCTGCGCATCGCGACGGTCATAGCCCTGCCCATGGGCGTGGGCCTCTCGGTGCTTTCCCAGCCCATCATGACGGTCATCTACCCCGGCAGCCACGAGTCCGGCCCGGAGCTGCTGCTGCTCATGGGCGCGGCCAGCTTCTTCGTCTGCATGGCGCTGATGATGAACGCCATACTCCAGGCGGGCGGGAATGAGAAGTACCCCATCTATTCCATGATAATAGGCGGCATAGTCAAGATCGCCGTCAACTGGTTCCTGGTCGCGGACCCGGGCATCAACATCCTCGGCGCGCCGATAGGCACGCTCAGCTGCTACGCGGTCATGTGCGTCATGGACTACATCTTCCTCTGCCGGGTCATGCCCGACCGGCCGAAGCTGGGCCGCATCCTCGCGCGCCCGGTGCTCAGCTGCGCGGCCATGGGCCTCACGGCCTGGGCGGTGTATGGGCTCTTGCTGCGCTTCATCGGCGGCGTGGAACCCGGGCGGCTCATCATGGCGCTGTGCATGTGCCTGGCCATTGGCGCGGCCGTCATCGTCTACCTCGTCCTCACCGTGCTGACGCGCGCCGTCACCTATGAGGACATGAAGCTCATCCCCAAGGGCGAAAAGCTCGCGCGGCTGCTGCGCATAAGGCCCTGACGGGTGACATAATAAAAAAGCCTGTATTTTCAAGGCCTTTTGAGACAGAAACTACTTGCGGAAGGGGTTATAGTGTGGTAGATTTTGTTTGCAAAGATAGCTATGACCTTCGGGACTTCATAGCCCTCATCGACTATCTGCGCTCTCCGAAGGGCTGTCCCTGGGACAGGGAGCAGACCCACGAGAGCATCAGGCGCAACGTGCTGGAGGAGGCCTACGAGGTCTGCGAGGCGATAGACGAGGGCAGCCCGGAGCATCTGTGCGAGGAGCTGGGCGACCTGCTGATGCAGGTCATTTTACATGCCAGCATGGCCAAGGACGAGGGCGCATTCGACATGGACGCCATTGCCGACATGGCCTGCAAGAAGCTGGTGCACCGTCACCCGCACGTGTTCGGCGAGGTGGCGGCGGACACGCCGGAGAAGGTTCTGGAGAACTGGGACGCCATCAAGCGCGCTGACCGCGCGCAGCAGACGGCCGCCTCCGCAATGGACGGCGTATCCCACGGCCTGCCCGGGCTGATGCGCAGCGAGAAGATACAGAACAAGGCCGCAAAGCTGGGCTTTGACTGGCCCTGTGTCGGCGGGGCGATGGACAAGCTCCGCGAGGAGGTCGGCGAGCTGCAGGAGGGTATAGACGCCGACGACCTGGAGAATATAAAGGAAGAACTGGGCGACGTGCTCTTCTCCGCCGTGAACGTGGCGAGGTTCTACAAGCTCGATTCCGAGCAGCTGATGCACGCGGCCTGCGAGAAGTTCATCCGCCGCTTCCGCTACATCGAGGAGGGTGCGGCAAAGCGGGGCCGCCGCCTTGAGGACATGAGCCTCGAAGAGATGGAGGAGATCTATCAGGAGGCGAGGCACGAGCTGGAGGGCAAGGAGCCCGTCCCAGTGGAACACCGTGAGTAATTTGCGCCGAATTGTGGAATAGGGGCAAATCTCTATATATTTAACACACAAACAATTTTTCAGGAGGAATACCAATGAATAAGGCAGAACTCATCTCCGCCGTGGCCGAGAAGACCGGCCTGTCCAAGAAGGACACCGAGAAGGTCATCACCGCCACCGTCGACGCCATCACCGCCGAGCTCATCGCCGGTGAGAAGGTCTCTCTGGTCGGTTTCGGCAGCTTTGACGTCAAGACCCGCGAGGGCCGCACGGGCCGCAACCCCAAGACCAAGGAGGAGATTTGGATCCCCGCCTCCCGCATTCCCCAGTTCAAGGCCGGCAAGGCTCTGAAGGACGCCGTCGCGAAATAAGCCCGACAGGGGAAAATATTCGGCGCGCAGCGGAGCTTTTGCTCTCCGCCGCGCGCCGATTTTTTGCGCAGTTTTATATTTTAATTTTATTTATGGCTTTCCTTCCACAGCTTGTCCGCCTCTGGCGCCCAGGCTTCGGCATAGGGTGTGCACTTTCCGCAGAGATGTCCTACGAACTCCGGAGACTGCATGTCCGTGGAGTGCGCGCCGGACTCGAGTACCATCTTCTCCAGCTTCTCCGGGTTCTCGAGCATCGGGCAGGGCCTCAAATGGTTGCAGTTGAAGGGCTGGTTGTCGTGATAGGCCATGAACAGCGGGGAGCGCAGCGCCTCGAGCAGCGTCTTTTCGCGGATGTTGGAATCCGAGTAGTGGATAAAAGCGCAGGGCTCTATGTCGCCGCCCGCGCTGATGTGCAGATAGCTCCGTCCGCCGGCGACGCAGCCGCCGACGAATTCGCCGTCGTTCTGGAAGTCTATTGAGAATATGGGCTTGGTCTGACGGTACTCGCGGATCTTGCGGTACATGTGCTCGCGCTGCTCCGGGCGGGGCAGCAGCTCCGTCACGGCGTCCACGCCGACGGGCATATAGTGGAAGAACCAGGCGAACTTCGCGCCGCAGTCGATGATATGGTCAAAGAACTCCTCAGAGCTGAGCGAGTCTATGTTCTGGGAGGTATAGCAGCAGGACACGCCGAAGGGCAGCTTGTACGCCTTTAGCGTGGCCATTGCGGACATGACGGCGCGGTAGGTGCCTTCGCCGCGGCGCGCATCAGTAGCCGCCTCGAAGCCCTCGACGCTGATGGCCGGGACGAAGTTCTTCACGCGCAGCATCTCTCGGGCGAAGTCCGCGTCAATGAGCGTGCCGTTCGTGAAGGCCAGGAACTGACAGTCATTGTGCTCCTCGCAGAGCCTGATGATGTCCTTTTTCCTCGTGAGCGGCTCGCCGCCGGAGAAGAGGTACATGTAAATACCGAGTTCCTTGCCCTGGCGGACGATGTCGCTCAGCTCCTCGTAGCTCATGGACAGGGCCTTGCCGTAATCTGCCGCCCAGCAGCCGATACAGCGAAGGTTACAGGCGGTCGTCGGGTCCATCAAAATGGCCCAGGGCATGTTGCAGCCGTATTTTTCACGCAGCTGTGCCTGCTTTGGGGTGCCTATGACGTTGGCGTTTACTATGAAGTTCTCAAACATGGCCTTCAGAACGTCGCTGTCTATCTCGTGGAAGACGTTCATTATGAGCTTGTACATGTTGTTGTCCGGGTCCTCTAGGACCTTTCTGAAAGCGGCCCGCTGAGAGCTCAAACTGTGTTCGCCCTCCCCGGCCGCCATGTCTACCCAGTCCAAAAGCTTTATGGCGTTCTTCTCCGGGTTTTTCCCTATGTAGCTCAGTGCGGTGGACAGCGCGGCTTTTTTCAGTCTTGTGTCTAAATCCACGACAGTTTCTCCTCTCGTTTGTGTTTTTTATGTATTTTCTTACAGTATACAGTCCCTGTGTCCCCTGGTATATAGGCAAAACCGCCGCTGTGATAAAAAACTTATCACAACGGCGGTTTTGTAAAGGAGCGGTTCAGCCGGGTGCGGCGTCGCTCCGGAAATTTTCGATTGCAAGGGCGAACTGCCCGTTCAAGAGGCGGCTCAGCTTGGCGGTCAGCTGCTCCGGCGTCTCACGCATGCCGCCCTTGACCCAGTCTAGCACCATGCCGACCACGGCGTATTTGTAGAAGTCGGCAATGAATTCCTTGTCCTGCACGCTGATCCGCGTACCCTGGGCCTGCTGCTCTACGAAGCCGCACAGCAGCTCAAACACCTCACGGTAAAGATGGTTCTCCAGCTGCTCCCGCTGCACTGAGTGGTATACGTTCACACAAAAGGCACGGTTTTCGAGCGCGCAGCAGCAGAGCGCGTGGAAGCCCTCCTGCCAGTCGGCGCCGTCAGTCTTGCCGGCCAGGGCGCGCGAGCTGTCCTCGAGGCATATCCATTTCACAAGGTCATAAATGTCCTGAAAGGAGTGATTGGTCAGCCAGTTGCTCCTCTTATTGTAGCTTAGGCACGAGATGGAGAGAAAGCCGGACTGGCTGCCCGGCTTTCCTGTCCAAATTTATTGTAATAGTGGTAATAAAAGGTCATGCGGCTGATACCGCAGTCCTCGGCGATGTCGGCTATGGTTATCTTGGAAAGCGGCGTCGTCTCGAGCAGCTTCTTCAGCGAGGCGGCAATGGCCCTCTTTGTGGTCTGAGACATGTGGAAACCTCCTCGCGGTAAATAATAGCACATTTCCCCGGCGGCCGCAAGGCGTGAGGATTACCCTTGACAGAGTACGGCCGCTGTTATATACTCTTTCTGCGCTCAGCGCTATTACTTGAAAGGAGGCGAACAGGATGACGAAGACCCGCATGAATAGAAACGTCGTTGGCATAACCGTATCTTCCGGCGGGCCGTCACGTTCTGCTTGCCCCTGAGTGCGCTCATTTTGCGCTTATTTGGGCTTTCACAACGTGTCCCGGTTTTTGCCGGGGCACGTTTTTTGTTTTTGGGAGGACTTATGAAAGAAGAAAAACTCACCGGGCGCGGGAAGGCGAAGCTCGTGATCCGGTACCTGCGCCCGGTCGTCTGGCTCTTCGCACTGGGTCTGCTGATGAGCTTCTTCAGCCAGATCTTCAACGCATTCATTCCCCAGATAGTCCGCGTCACCGTGGACTCCATCCTCGGCACAGAGGAGCCGCAGCTGCCCGCGCTGATAGCCGGCGTGCTGCCGCTCGAGGCCCTGCGCGCGGACCCGGCTGCGGCCCTGCTCTGGGCGGCGGGAGCCGTCGTGTGCTTCGCCGTGCTACGCGGCCTCGCCATCTTCGGGCAGCGCCTCTTCCTCGCCAAGGGTTCTGAGGGCTTCGTCAAGGGCATACGCGACGAGCTCTATTCCCACATCCAGCGCCTGCCCTTCGCCTGGCACACCGCACACCAGACCGGCGAGATGATACAGCGCTGCACCTCCGACGTCGAGGTCGTGCGCACCTTCGTCTGCACCCAGCTCGTGGACGTCATCCGCACGGTCATAACCATCGCCGTCTACCTCTGGGCCATGTTCGCCATGAACACCAAACTGGCGCTGGTGTCGCTCGCCTTTGTGCCCTTTGTGGCGCTCAGCTCTGGGCTCTTCTACGGCCGCATCGCCTCGCGCTTCAAGACAGCCGACGAGGCCGAGGGCGAGCTCACCACCATGGTGCAGGAAAACCTCACCGGCGTCCGCGTGGTACGCGCCTTCGGACGCGAGAGCTTCGAGCTCGGCAAGTTCAACGTCAAGAACGACCGCTTCTCCGAACTTTGGATAAAGCTCGGCCACGTCCTGGCCGTGTACTGGGCCTCCGGCACGCTGCTGACCTGTCTGCAGGTCATGGTCATCCTCATCCTCGGCGCGATCGAGGCCGTGAACGGGGAGCTCTCGCTCGGCGGCTTCCTCGCCTTCGTCAGCTACAACTCCACCCTGGCCTGGCCCGTGAGAAGCCTGGGCCGCGTGCTGGCCGACATGAGCAAGGCCGGCGTCTCCATGGACCGCGTGGCCTATATTCTGCGCGCAGAGCCCGAGCACGAGCTGCCCGGGGCCGAGGACGCGCCGATGGACGGCGACATCGTGTTCTCACACGTGAGCTTCGGCTACGAGGGCACGGAGGTGCTGCGCGATGTGAGCTTCACCGTGCCCGCGGGCTCGACCTTCGCCATACTCGGCGGCACCGGCTCAGGCAAGAGCACGCTGGTGCACCTGCTCGACCGGCTCTACGACCTCGGCGAGGGGCAGGGCTCCATCACGATAGGCGGGCGCGACATCCGCCTCATACGCAGGGACCACCTCAGGCGCAACATCGGACTGGTATTGCAGGAGCCCTTCCTCTTCTCGCGCACCATACGCGAGAACATAGCCGCCGCACGCCCGGGCGCGGGCGAGGAGGAGATCCGCCACGCCGCGGACATCGCCTGCGTGGACGACGCCATAAGCGAGTTCCCGGACGGCTACGGCACACTCGTGGGTGAGAGGGGCGTCACCCTCTCCGGCGGCCAGAAGCAGCGCGTGGCCATTGCGCGTATGCTGATGTGCGAGACGCCCATCATGGTCTTCGACGACTCGCTCTCCGCCGTGGACTCCGAGACCGACGCAAAGATCCGCGCCGCGCTGCGCGAGAGCCTCGCGAAGGCGACGGTGATACTCATCTCGCACCGCATAACCACGCTGATGCAGGCCGACCGCATCCTCGTGCTCGAGAACGGCCGGGTCTCCGACATCGGCACGCACGAGGAGCTGATCTCCCGCCCGGGCATCTACCGCGAGATATACGACATACAGATGAGCAGCGACGACCGCAGGCTCATAGAGGAAGGGGGCGAGGCTCATGCCGGCATATGACGAGCAGGAATACACCAAATCCTTTGATATCAAGATATGGAAGCGCCTCGGGCCCTACCTGCGGCCCCGCCGCCGAGCCTTTGTGCTGCTGATAGTCCTGAACCTCCTTACCGCGCTGGTGGACGCTGCGCTTCCGCTCTTCCAGCGCTACGCCGTGGCGCACTTCATCGAGGCCGGCACGCTGAGCGGCCTCTGGCCCTTCGCCATCGCCTACTTTGCCGCGATTCTGATGCAGTCGCTCTCGGTCATGGGCTTCGGCAACGTCTCGATGGGCATCGAGATGTACCTCGGCCGCGACCTCAGGCGCAGGCTCTTCACACATTTGCAGGAGCTCTCCTTCTCCTTCTACAACGTCACGCCCGTCGGCTACCTCATCAGCCGCGTGATGAACGACACGAACCGCATCGCGGGCATGCTCGCCTGGAACCTCGCGGATATGCTCTGGGCGCTGTGCTACCTCATCTTCGTGTTCATATCGATGCTGCTGCTCAACTGGAAGCTCGCCATCGTGGTCATACTCGTGGTGCCCGTCGTGGCGCTGCTGACGGCGTATTTCCAAAACCGCATCCTGCACTGGAACCGCCGCGTGCGCAAGCTCAGCTCCCGCATCACGGGCGCCTTCAACGAGGGCATCATGGGCGCCAAGACCTCCAAGACCCTGGTCATCGAGGGCGCGAACGACAAGGAATTTGAAGACCTCACCGGTCAGGCGCGCGACTCCGGCGTGAAGGCCGAAAAGCTAAGCGCCGTATACATCCCTCTGGTGCTCTTCTGCTCGACGCTGGCCGTGGCCATAGTGCTCTATCAGGGCGGACACATGAGCCTTGACGGGGTGCTGGGCCTGAGCACGCTCTCGGCCTTCGTCACCTACGCCGTGGGCATCTTCGAGCCGGTGCAGATACTCGCCGAGGACCTTGCGGTGTTCATATCGCTCCAGGCGAACATCGAGCGCGTCACCGGTCTGCTCGACACCGAACCCGACGTGCGCGACAGCGCGGCCGTGCGCGAAAAGTACGGCGACGCCTTCCATCCCAAGCGCGAGAACTGGGAGCCCATCGTGGGCGACATAGAATTCCGCGACGTGACCTTCCGCTACCCTGACGGCGGCGAGGACGTGCTCTCGCACTTCAACCTCCACATCCCCGCGGGCACGACGGTGGCCATCGTCGGCGAGACGGGCGCTGGAAAATCCACGCTGGTGAACCTCGCCTGCCGCTTTTTCGAACCGACGGAGGGCCAGATACTCATTGACGGCGTGGACTACCGGGAGCGCAGTCAGCTCTGGCTGCACTCGTCGCTCGGCTACGTGCTGCAGAGCCCGCACCTCTTCTCCGGCTCCCTGCGCGAGAACATCCGCTACGGGCGGCTCGACGCCACGGACGCCGAGGTAGAGGCCGCGGCGAAGGCGGTGTCCGCCGACGTGGTGGCGGAGCGGCTCGAGAACGGCTGGGACAGCGACGTGGGCGAGGGCGGCGACAGGCTCTCCACCGGCGAAAAGCAGCTGGTGTCCTTCGCCCGGGCGGTGCTGGCCGACCCGCGCATCTTCGTGCTCGACGAGGCGACGAGCTCCATCGACACCCAGACCGAGCAGCTCATCCAGGATGCCATTGAGCACATTCTCAAGGACCGAACGAGCTTCATCATCGCGCACCGCCTCTCCACGATACGCCGCGCCGACCTGATCCTGGTCGTGCGCGACGGCAAGATCGTCGAGCAGGGCACCCATCGCGAGCTGCTGCTCCGCCGCGGCTATTACCACGAGCTGTACAGCAAGCAGTTCGCCGAGGAGAGCTCCGCCCGCGTCCTCCGCGCCTGACTCCGCTGCGCGCTTCGCGCGCGTTTGAAAGTTTCGCCCGCCTTTTCAAAGGCGGCGGGGTGCAGGGGCAGCGCCCCTGCCCGCGCTCCGCTTAAGCGCGGA
>UQYT01000023.1 GCA_900545405.1 uncultured Eubacteriales bacterium
GAAGGGGTGCATCTTGAACTTGGCGGTGAAGAAGCCGGCTATCGTGGTGAAGATGGTGCACAGCACGATGCAGACGATGAGCGCGAAGAACACGCGGCCGAGCAGAGGCATGCCGGTGAAGTCGAAGACCTTGCCGAACACGGAGCCGGTGTTGGGGCCGTTGTGCATGATTATGGTGGCCGCGGTCATGCCCATGCCGACCATACGGCCTATGGACAGGTCCGTGCCGGCCAGCAGTATGAGTCCCGCGACGCCCAGGGCCAGGAACATGCGCGGCGAGGCCTGGGACAGGATGTTCAGCACGTTGTTGAGCGTGAGCAGGGGCACACCCTTCACGATGGGCGTGACTATGCACAGCGCGATGAAGATGATTACTATGGCTATGTACAGGCCGTTGCGCAGGAAGAAGTCGCGCCGGTTGAAGGTGTAGCGGTAGTTCTCCCAGGACTGGGCCGTCTTTTCACCATAGGTGAACTTCGACATGCGCAGCAGGTCGATGAGGTGGTACTTGTGGTCGAAGGCGGCGTGGCGCCGGTCCTTTATCTCCTGCTTTTCCTTGAGCAGGTTCATCTTCGCGTCGAAGAGGCGGTTCTTGTGGACGTATTTCTCGTCCTTGAGCTCCTGCTGATCGGAGAGCTTGGACACCGTCTCCTGGTGCTCCTTGTGCAGCTGCTCGACGGCCTCTTTGTAGTTCTCCTGGGCCTTGACGTTCTCCTCGGCGCAGCTGGCGACCACGGCCTGGTAATAGGCGCCGTAGTTGGCCTTGAGGTAGCTCTCGGCCTCGGCGATGAGCTTGGAGACCTCGGCCTTGTTCTTGGCCTCGACCTCCTTGGCCGCGGCGAGCTGCTTTTTGAGCTCGGCGGCTCGCTTCTGCTTCTCCTCGGCCGTGTAGATGCGGTCGCGCTTGAGGTTCTCAAGGCTGTTCTGGATGTCCAGGACCTTGTCGGTGCCGTCCACGCGCAGGGCGTTTATCTTTTCCTGTATGGCGCCCACATGCTCGTCGATCGGAGCGAGCAGCTGAGCCTCCTGCTCAGCCGTCAGGATCTTTGATTTTTCTGCTACCATATGTGCTTCTCCTACCTTACAGGTATTTTGCGCTGAGTCTCAAAAGCTCTTCCTGATCCGTCTCCTTGGTGTTCACGATGCCGGAGAGGTGTCCGTTGCTCATGACGCCTATGCGGTTCGTGATGCCGAGGATCTCGGGCATTTCGGAAGAGACGACTATTATCGTCTTGCCGGCCTTGGCCATCTGGATTATGAGCTCATAGATCTCGTACTTGGCGCCGACGTCGATGCCGCGGGTCGGCTCGTCCATCATGAAGACCTGCGGCTCGCGCTCGAGCCACTTGCCGAAGATGACCTTCTGCTGGTTGCCGCCGGAGAGGCTGGTTATCATGTCGTCCGGGCCCATGCACTTGGTGCGCATGACCTTGATCTCCTTGTTCGTGGCCTTGACCATCTTGGGATTGGACAGCGCCGGGCCGGACTTGTACTGATTGAGGTTGGCTATCGTCGTGTTGAAGGTGAGGTCGCACTTTAGGAAGAGGCCGTTTGCCTTGCGCTCCTCGGTTATCATGGCGAAGCCGTGCTCGATGGCCTCCCTGGCGTTGGTGAAGTTCATGAGCCTGCCCTTGAAGTACACGCGCCCGGCGGCCCTGGTGCGCACGCCGAAGATCGTCTCGAGAAGCTCCGTCCTGCCCGCGCCGACCAGGCCGTAGAGGCCGAAGATCTCGCCCTCGCGCACGTCGAAGCTCACGTCCTGCAGATAGGGCGCGTACTTCGTGGAGAGGTGCTGCACGGAGAGGATGGTCTCCCCCGGCGTGTTGTCCACGGGCGGGAAGCGGCTCTCGAGCGAGCGGCCGACCATGGCGGCGATGAGCTCGTTCATGTTCGTGTCCTCGGCGCGCTTGGTCATGACGAGCTTGCCGTCGCGCAGGACCGAGATCTCGTCGCAGATCTCGAATATCTCATCCATCTTGTGAGAGATATATATAAGCGAGATGCCCTGATCGCGCAGCATCCGCATCATTTCAAAGAGTTTTTCGACCTCCTGCACGGTGAGGGAGGAGGTGGGCTCGTCCAGGACGATGACCTGAGAGTTGTAGGAGATGGCCTTGGCTATCTCGCACATCTGCCGCTGGGAAACGGACATGTTCCGCATCGGCTGGTTCAGGTTCACGGTCATGCCGAGCTTACGGAAAAGCTCGGAAGCCTTCTTTTTCATTCCGCCCTCGTCGACGACGCCCATGGCGTTGGTCGGGTAGCGGCCGAGGAACAGGTTGTCCGTCACGTTCCGCTCCAGGCACTGGTTGAGCTCCTGGTGGACCATGGCGATACCGTTCTCCAGCGCGTCCTTGGGGCCGGAAAAGCTGATCTCCTTGCCGTTTAGAAAGATCTTCCCCTCGTCCTTCTGGTAGGTGCCGAAAAGACACTTCATCATCGTCGACTTGCCGGCGCCGTTTTCGCCCATAAGGCCCATGACAGTCCCGCGCCTGACGTCCAGATCTATGTGGTCAAGCACGCGGTTGCGGCCGAAGGACTTGCTCATGCCGCGTATTGACAGGACGATATCATTTTTCGCATCTGCCATTCTTGTTAACTCCCGTTTTGCAAATTTGCAGTTTCAGCGAAAACCTGATTCTGCCGGATTTTCATTACAAATTGCTATTAGGGAGAAGTTATTTCTCCCTAATAGCAAAGGTTTAAGTTAGCTTACACTGTGTCTGTGCAGCCTGCTCACTGGCTGAGAATGCCGGTGTAGGAGGCGGCGTTGTCGGTCTTGACCATGTTGATGGCGAAGGCGTCGTACATGTCGGGGTTGCCCAGACGGTTGGTGATGTTGGACTCGGTCTGGCCGTCGCCGGCGATGTACTCGACGTTCAGGTTCAGCAGATCGTCGTACTTCTGCAGCAGCGGCTGATAGGTGGAGCCGAGGAAGTTATCGGCGGAGTTGTAGATGTTCAGCCAGACGTTCTTGGTCGGGTGAGCGGTGGCGTCGAGCTGGTTGGAGACGGGCGCATAGGTGACGGTGGAATCCAGGAAGTCCTCGTAGTTGTCCGCGGTCACGGCCACGTTCAGGGCGTAGTAGCTGCGGGAGGCCTCGTCGTAGTAGAAGACGTCGGAGCTCAGGACGTTGCCGGCGTCGTCGGCGGTGCCTATGCCGGTGTCGATGTCCACGCCGTCAAGGGCGTTGCGCAGGACGCGGAGGGTCAGGTAGGCCTGCACGTCGGCGTGCTGGCTGATGGTGCCGCCGTAGCCCTCGGCGATGGCGGCGACGGCGTCGGAGTTGGCGTCGTAGCCGAAGGTGGGGACGCCCTCAGCCTTGGACCAGGCGAGGAACATGCTCATGCCCATGCCGTCGTTGTTGGAGGCGACGATGTCGATCTGATCGCCGAAGGAGGAGGCCCAGGTGCCGATGGCGTTGCCGGCGGTGGCGGCGTCCCAGGTGGCGCCGGCGGAGTTCTTCATCTCCTGAGAGGCGAGCTCACGGACGATGTAGGTGGTGCCGTCTATCTCGAGGGTGCCGTCCTTGACGTAGGTGGAGGTGCCGTCGATGTTGGTGCCGACGGGGGTGCTGTCGATGACGCCGTCGACCTCAACGGCGGTGCCGAGAGCGCTGCGGACGCCGCGGGTACGGGCGATGGAGTCGTTGTGGCCGATGTCGCCGACGGCGAGGACGTAGCCGATGATGCCGTCGCCATTGCGGTCGAGGCCCTCGATGTTGGCCTTTATGTAGTCAAGGATCATGGTGCCCTGCAGCTCGGCGCCCTGGTTGGCGTCGAAGCCGACGTAGTAGGTGTTCTCGTTGAAGGTCAGAGCGGCCATGTCGAGCTCACCGGTGGTGCTGTTGGAGGGCTGACGGTTGAACCAGACAAGGGGCTTATCCTTGTTGGCAACGGTGGCTGCGCCGCCGTCATCGGCGGGAGCCTCGCTGGCCGGGGTGTCGCCGTCGGCAGGCGGATTGGAGGTGTCGGTGCTGGCCTCGCCGCAGGCGGCGAGCGCAAAGATCATGACAAGCGCGAGAAGCAGTGCAAGTATTTTCTTCATGGCAATTCTCCTTTTTCATTTTTCCAATATTGGCGGGACTCCTCTTATCCCGCCCGGTGTTACAATTTTATTAAAATCTGCCAGCGAAAACAAGGTTAAATATCACCGAAAGGAAGTTAGAATTTTATTTGAATACGACAATTTAATTAAATCGGAGTATGCCATTTTGTTCAACATGTTGAGTTTTTCACTGCTCGAAGGCGAACAGGGCTTTCTGACTGTCCATGGTAAAAATGTTTTCCCTATCCACCACCTGTGTCGAAGTGTCCACGGTCTTGTCGAGGGAGTCGCCCTGGCCGGCGAGGAGCTTGTAGGCACTCTCCACGCCGAGGTAGCCCATGGCGTAGGGGTTCTGCACGACGAGCGCGTCCACGCTGCCCTCCTGCAGCCCGTCCACGGTGACGACGTTGGAGTCGAAGCCGACGAGGAACACGCTCTCGGAGAGGCCGAGCGCACTCACGGCCTCGGCGGCGCCGACGCTGGTGGGCTCGTTGAAGGCGAGCAGGACGTTTATCTCCGGGTGCTCGGCGAGCATGGCCTCGGTGTCCTCCTTCGCCTGCCCGGCCTCGGCGAGGGTGTTTATTACTGCCGCGACTTCGGCGCGGCCGCTCTCTTGCAGCAGGTCGACGGCGCCGTGCTCGCGCTCCTGGCCGTTGGCGCTGCTGATGTCGTAGTTCACGATGCCCACGGTGAGCTCGCCCTCCACGCGCTCGAGCGCGGCCTGCGCTGCCATGCGGCCCGCGGCGTAGTTGTCCGTGCCTATGTAGGTGCTGACCATTTCGGAGGCGACGGAGCTGTCTATGGCGACTATCTTCACGCCCGCGCGGGCCGCGTCGTCGATGGCGGAGGCGTTGTTCTCATAGTCGATGGCGGAGAACACCAGCGCCTCGGCCCCGGCGGCCACGGCGTCGGCTACCATGCGGTTCTGGGCCTCGTAGTCCTCCTCGGTCTCGGGGCCGGTTATGGTGAGCTTGAGGTTGTACTCCGTGGCGGCGGCCTCGGCCCCGGCGAACACCGAGAGCCAGAACTCCGTCTGCGTGGACTTGGCCACGAGCGCCACGGTGTGCTGCTCCGTAGCGGCGGTGGCGCCGCAGCCGCCCAGCAGCAGCGCCGAGATAAGCACGCAGACGGCGGCGAGCCTACTTCGTCTCATAGTCGCCCTCCCGAATTCTGGGCATGCGTATCTCCACGCAGGTGCCGACGTCCGGCTCGCTGGTGATGCTCAGCCCGTAGCTGCGGCCGAAGTATATCTTCAGCCTGTCGTTGACGTTTTTGATGCCTATGCCGGTGCGGTCCGTTGGGCCGTGCTGCATGATGGCCTCCAGCTGCTCCGGGCTCATGCCGACGCCGTTGTCCTGCACGGAGAACACGATGTCGTCCCCGTCGAAGCGGACGCGCACGTCGATGCGGCCCTCGTCCACCATGAGGTCCAGGCCGTGGTTGATGGAGTTCTCTATGATGGGCTGGATGGTTATCTTGTTGCAGTAGTAGCCCAGGCAGTCCGGGTCCACGTCGAAGGTGTAGGTGAACTGGTTCTTGTAGCGGTACATCTGGATCTGCAGGTAGCTCTCGGCGTGCTCTAGCTCCTTGGCGATGGGTATGAGCTCGTGGCCGCGGCTGATGCTGATGCGGAAGAGCCGCGCGAGGGCGTGCACCATCTTGACGGCGTCCGCGTTGCGGCCCTGCTCGCACATCCAGGCGATTGAGTCGAGCGTGTTGTAGAGGAAGTGCGGGTTTATCTGCGCCTGCAGGGCCTTGAGCTCCGTCTTGCGGAGGTTGACCTCCTCCTCGCGCACGGTGGTCATCAGCTCCTGTATGCGCAGCACCATGTGCTCGAAGGAGTCCGAGAGCTCCTGCACCTCGCGCGTGCCGCCGACGGGGCGGTAGGTGAAGTGGTCGGCGTCGGACTCGAAGCTCTCCATGGCCGAGGCCAGGCCGCGTAGGGGCTTGCCGATGAGCCGCGAGAGCAGCCAGCTCGTCAGCACGGCGACGGCCAGCACCACGACCGCCAGCCATAAGGAGAGGCGGATCATGTCGTTCACGTTGCGGTTCACCAGCTCGTCGACATAGCTCACGCCCACGGCGCGCCAGCCGCTCTCGCCCACGCTGGCCACGGAGTAGATGACCGTGTCGTCCGCGTAGGCCCCGTCCTCCAGCGCCGCCAGCGCCTCCGTGTCCTCGCTCTTGAGCCCGGCGTAGAGGAGCTGCTGCTGGGGGTGGTAGATGATGTTGCCGGCGTCGTCCATGAGGAAGCAGTAGCCGCGCTGGCCGATGCTGACGTTCTTAATGTAGCTGGAGATGCCCGAGAAGCTCAGGTCCAGCGAGACCCAGGCGGCCTCGCCCCCGCCCTCGAGCGGGGCCGTCATCGTGACGACCCAGGGGTAGTAGCCCTCGAATATCGTCTCCACATGCGGCGCCGTCATGAAGGAGCCGCCGGTGGCGCGGGCCATGTCGAGGTCGAAGGAGAGGTTTTGCAGGATGTTCTCCTTGGGCTCGCGGTCCGGCGACCAGCAGTCGAGCAGCTCGCCGTCCGCGGAATAGCTCGTGACGGCCACGACGTCGGGGCGAAACTTCAAAAACGCGGCCAGCAGCCGGTCGCGGCTCTCCCCGCTCTCGGAGACGGACTGCTCCACCAGCCTCATGGCCTGGTCCATGTCGCTAAGATAGCTGCCGACGGTGTTCGACACCTGGGACACGGCCTGGGCGCTGCTGGTCTGGGCGCTCTGCACCATGGCGCTGCGGTAGCGGTCCAGGAACAGGGCTATGCAGCAGATGAGTATGACCGCCACCGTGCCCACGACCATGGTCACGAGTATGCTGGTTATGCGCAGCTTCGTGCGGGGCGCTCTGTCCCTCACGCGCCCTCACCCGCCCTTCCGGAGTCCAGCCTGCGCCGCATGGCGTTGGGCGACTCGCCGCAGTATTTTTTGAAACAGTAGGAAAAGTAGTGCTGGTCCGTATAGCCGCAGCGCCGGGAGATCTCCTGCACCTTCAGCGAGGAGGAGGCGAGCAGCTCCTGCGCGGCCTCCATGCGCTTGCGGATGAGTATGTTGATGAAGGTCTCGCCCGCGTATTTCTTTATGCAGGCGCTCAGGTGGTTGGGGCTGACGTCCAGCATCCCGCTGAGCGAGACGAGGGAGAGCCCGGCGTCCATGTAGTTCTGGTCGATGGTCTCCAGCGCCCGCTTGCACAGGAGGTTCCCGCCCTTGACGGCGGGGGCGAGGTCGCTTATGAACTGCGCGCCGCCCTCGCTGCGGTCGCCCTGCCTGAGCGCCTCCATGGCCTCGCGATAGGCCCCGTGCAGCTCGCTCAGGCTGCGGACCATGCGGCTGACGCCGATGCGGCAGCGCCGGCCCAGCACGCGGTCGGCCATCTGCGGCAGCTCGTCGGCGAGGATGTGCAGATACTCGTCGAAGTCCGAGGGGTTGCCCAGCAGCACGGTAATGACCTTGCCCGAGGCGAAGAAGCTGACACTGCGCAGGTATTTTGAGGCCAGCCTGTCCACGGAGGCCACGAAGGCCGGGGCCGTGCGGTTGGCGCCGTCCTCGCCCAGGAGGGTGGAGACCATGACGGTGTAGCAGGGGCGGTCGCTCTTGTCGCGCAGCAGTCCGCACTGGCGGGCGTAGGCCTCCGAGTGCGCGTCGCCCTCCGGGTCGGCGAAGTCGTCGAGCACCAGCGGCATGAGCATGGCCGCGCGCAGGTCCGGGCCGTCCGCGCGCGGCGGGGCCTGGCGGAACATGGCGAACTGCGCGTCTATCTTCTGGTGGATGTTGCGCAGCTCCGCGCCCAGGCCCTCCATGGTCAGGGGCTTGAGCATGTAGCTGATGATGTTGTACTGTATCGCCTGCTTGGCGTACTCAAAGTCGTCGTAGCCGCTCAGGAAGGCTATGTTCGTCGCGGGGCGCACCTCGCGCACCTGCCGGGCGAGCTCGATGCCCGAGATGAAGGGCATTCGTATGTCGGTGAGCAGCAGGTCCGGCTCCAGCTTTTCCACGAGCTGCAGCGCGTCCAGCCCGTTGCTGGCGCTGCCCACGAGCTTGAAGCCGTACTCCTCCCAGGGGATCATGGAGCACACCGCCTCGCGCAGCTCGTCCTCGTCGTCGGCGACTATCACGGTGTAGAGCGTCTTTGATCTCATCGCGGCACCGTCCTTTCAATATGGCAATATTATATCAGACGGGCCCGGCTATAACAATTTTTTCTTAGCTGATCCGACAAAAAAGCAAATCGCCCCGCAGCGAAGTCATCCGCCGCGGGGCGATTTTTTGTTTCCGGCCTTACGGCTGGCGGTAGCAGTCGAGCATCAGATGCTTGAAGAGCTGCTCGTGCACGCTCAGCTTGCGGCCCTTCTTGGTTATCAGGGAAAAGGGCATGGTGAAGTCGTAGTCCACGAGGTCCAGGACGCAGATCTGGTCCAGGTCCGCCTCGGTTATGTCCGATTGCAGCGTCCTGGCCACGAGGTTTTCGTTTTTCTTGACGATGTCTATCGCCTGGTGCGGGACCATGCAGACGTAGGCGAGGTTCAGCCTGATGTTGTGCCTTGCAAATTCCTCCGCTATCGCCGTGCCGGGCACGGTCTTGATCTCGGGCATCAGCAGCGGGACGTTGTCCAGCTCGCGTATGGAGATCTTCCCCTTCTTCGCAAAGGGGTGGCTCTTGTTGACGATGAACACCTGCTGCACGTTCTCCAGCTCGGTAACGTTGAGCTTCCTGGTGTCGCACTCGCCGTATACCATGCCGAAGGCCGCGTCGCCCTTCAGGACCATGTCCGTGCAGACTGCGGAGTATTCGTTTATGAGGCTCACGCTGAATTCGTCCGGGGGAGTCAGCAGCAGCTTTTGCAGCGAGGGCGGCAGCTTCATGAAGCGCCCCATGGTCACGGCCACGGTGATGCTCGTCTTGCCCATCGCCTCGAGTTTGCCGAAATTATAGATCTTGTCCACGTGCTCGACAATTACCAGCGCCTCGGAATACACGGATTTGCCGAGGTTCGTCAGTTCCAGCCCGTTCGCGGACCGGTAGAAGAGGTCTGCCATGAGCTCGTCCTCCAGCCGGCGTATGGCTGCACTTATCCCCTGCGGGCTTATATTGAGGGAAACGGCCGCCTTTGACATGCTGCCCAATTTGCATATTTCAATAAAATACCGGAGCTGATTAATATCCATCGTATTCTCCTTCCTGCTAATTATATGGGCACATGTATGTGTATGTATACAGTGAGTTTAATCAATTTAGAGCAAAAAATCCAGCCATCTTTTGTTGATGTTGCAACTGATAATTGATAGGTCAGTAACTTAACAATGTTTTGTTGAAGCATAAACAATGTGGATAATGTGCGGAAAAAGCCGTTTATTGTCGGAAAAATAGATCCATGATATTTTTTAGACAAAGCAAACCGCCGATTCCCGCAGCTGTCTCTCAACTCAGATTCAGCAAATATTTTTACATTGCGGAGGGTGGTTTCGGCCGCCGCGCGGGGCCGGACACCCGGGAAAGGAGAAAGGACAATGGAGCTTCCTCTCAAGGGCATCCGCATTCTCGACCTCAGCACGATGTATCCCGGTCCGCTCTGCACCATGATGCTTGCCGACTTCGGTGCGGAGGTCATCAGGGTGGAACCGCCCAAGGGCGGCGACCTCTGGCGGCTCTCTCAGCCGAGGGTGAACGGCCTCGGCATGCCGTACCTGCAGGTCAACCGGAACAAGAAGAGCCTCTGCCTGAACCTCAAGGAGCCCGAGGCCAGGGAGATCTTCTACAAGCTCGTCCGCGGCGCCGACGTCGTCGTCGAGCAGTACCGCCCCGGCGTGGCGGCGAGGCTCGGCATCGACTACGACACGGTGAGCCGACTCAATCCCAGGCTCGTCTACTGCTCCATCTCCGGCTTCGGCCAGGACGGCCCGTACCGCCTCCGCTCGGGGCACGACCTCAACTACATCAGCTGCGCCGGCATCCTGGGCCTCACGGCCTGGAAGGGCTGCAAGCCGGCCATCCCCAGCGTGCAGATAGGCGACGTCGGCGGCGGCGCGCTCTACGCCATGAGCGGCATACTCATCGCGCTCATGGGCGCGAAAGCCACCGGCCGCGGCCAGTATGTGGACACCGCGATGTTCGACGGGGCCATCTCCCTCATGGGCTGGAACGCCTCCGGCTACTTCGCCACGGGCGAGGACGTGGAGCCCGAGAGCGGCATCCTCCTCGGCCAGCTCGCCTGCTACAACGTCTATGAGACGCGCGACGGCCGCTACATGAGCATAGGCGGCGTGGAGGCCCACCTCTGGGCCAACTTCTGCAACGTCATCGGCCGCCCCGAGTACGCCGAATGGCAGCGCGACCTCTCCCGCCAGGACGAGATGAAGGCGGAGATCTCCCGCATCTTCAAGGAAAAGACGCTTGCCGAGTGGAAGGAGTTCCTCGCGGACGTGGACTGCTGCTGGTCGCCCGTGGCCACGGTGGGCGAGGCGCTGGAGGACCCGCAGACCAGGGCCCGCGGCATGGTCATCGAGATGACCGACCCCCGGGGCGAGTACGGCACCGTAAAGATGCTCGGCAACCCCATAAAGCTCTCCGAGACGCCCGCGCGCCGGGAGCTCTTCCCGCCCCGCAAGGGCGAACACACCGACGAGCTGCTCGGCGGCATAGGCTACACGCAGGAACAGATCGCGGACCTCCGCGCCCGCGGTGTTGTCTGAATATCACGGAAAGGATCTAAACAAGAGGGAAATGAGAATTCTGGTTTTTGTAAAGCAGATACCAAACACCAGCGACGTCAGGCTCGACCCCAGGACCGGCAATCTCTGCCGCGACGGCGTTGCGAGCGTGATAAATCCGCTGGATCTGAACGCCATAGAGGCGGCGATGCAGCTGAAGGCAGCGCACGGCGGAACGGTAGCCGCCGTCACCATGGGCCCGCCCCAAGCGGCGGACGTGTTGAAAAAGGCCATGGCGCTCGGCTGCGACGAGAGCTATCTGCTTTCCGACCGCGCCTTCGGCGGCGCGGACACGCTGGCCACGGCCTACACGCTCTCCCAGGCCGTCAGGAAGCTGGGCGCCTTCGACCTGCTGCTCTTCGGCCAGCACTCCGCCGACGGTGACACGGCCCAGGTCGGCGCGGCCGTTGCGGCCTTCCTGGACATCCCCCAGGTGACGCTCGCCTCCTCCCTCGAGTGCAGGGACGGCTGGGCCTGCTGCGACAGGTCCCTCAAAAACTGCGTTGAAAAGGTCCGCGTAAAGCTGCCCGCGGCGATAACCGTGTGCGCAGAGATAAACGACCCTCCCTACGCCTCCCCGCTCGGCATACTCGCCGCCCTGGAAAAGCCCCTGACCGTCTGGTCCGCCGCGGAGCTCGGCGCCGACCCCGCCAGGACCGGCACGCCCGGCTCCCCCTCCTCCACCAAGCGCGTATTCCAGCCGCCCAAACGCGGCGGGGCCGTTGAGTTCTTCTCCGGCAGCGCCAGGGAGGCGGCGGCGCAGTTTGTGGACATGCTCGAAGCCGAGCATCTCATCTGAATCTGAGGAGTTTAGACATGGCAGCAAACGATTACAAAGGCATTTGGGTATTTGCAGAACAGCAGCACGGGCACATCGAGCCCTCCGTCTTCGAGCTTCTCGCCAAGGCGCGCGAGCTTGCGGCGCACAGCGGCGAGGAGGTCACCGCCGTGCTTCTCGGCTGCGGCATCGCCTCCCTCACGGAGGAGCTCTTCGCCCGCGGCGCGGACGCGGTCATCGCGGCGGAGCACGAGAACCTTGAAAAATACAGCGCCCGCCCCTATCAGCAGGCGCTGACCCAGCTGGCCGAAAAATACCGGCCCTCCATCATCCTCTACGGCGCCACCACCCTCGGCCGCGACCTCGCGCCCAGGATGATGGTCAGCCTCAACACCGGCCTGACGGCCGACGCCATCGACCTCGGCTTCGACGAGGACGGCGTGTTCTATCAGACCACCCCCGCCTACGGCGGCAAGGTGTTTGCAAACATCGTCATCCCCGAGCGCAGGCCCCAGATGGTCACGGTGCGCCCCCGCGTCTTTGAGGCCCTGGCCCCGGACGCCTCCCGCAGGGGCTGCGCGGTGTTCGAGCAGGTCGACGTGGACGCCGACGCCTGCTACGAGGTGCTCGAGACGGCGGAAAAGCCCGCCGGCGGCGTGCAGCTCGAGAAGGCGGAGGTCATAGTCGCCGGCGGCCGCGGCGTCAAGAGCGAGGCCGACCTCGACATGCTCCGCGCTCTGGCCTCCGCCCTCGGCGGACAGGTCGCGGGCTCAAGGCCGCTCGTCGAGAGCGGGCTGCTCACCCACGAGTATCAGCTCGGCCAATCCGGCAGCACCGTCAAGCCCGAGCTCATCATAAACGTCGCCGTCTCCGGCTCCGTGCAGTACCGGGTCGGCATGCAGGACGCCAAGCGCATCGCCAGCATCAACCTCGACAAGGCCGCGCCGATATACGGCATATCCCAGTACGGCATCGCGGCCAACTTCCGGGACGTCGTCCCCGCCATCACCGAGGAGATAGAAAAACGCAGAAATCACCAATTCTGAATAAAAAGGGAGAGAGACCAATGAAGAAGCTTTACACACCGATGAAGATCAACGGCCTGGAGCTCAAAAACCGCGTAGTGATGTCCCCCATGAGCGTGGGCCACTGCGTCGACGGCATCTTTGACGCGGCGGCCGCCGATTTCTACCGCACCAGAGCGGAAGGCGGAGTCGGCCTCATAGTTTTCGCCAACATGCAGTGGGACAAGGTGCGCCACGCGCACAACGTTCCCCTGCTCACCGATGAGAAGTACATCCCCACCCTCGAGACCATCACCAGCGCCATCCACGAGGGCGGCGCCAAGGTCTTTGCCCAGATAATGCACCGCGGCACCTCCGCGCCGCGCGCCACCATAGACGGCCTGGAGGCCGTGGGCCCCTCCGCCGTGCCGCGCAAGTTCACCCACTATGAGATGCCCCGCGCCCTGACCATCGACGAGATACACGAGTTCGTCCAGTGGCAGGCCGAGGCCGCGGTCATCGCCAAGAAGGCCGGCTTTGACGGCATTGAGCTCGAGACCAACTCCGGCTACCTCTACGGCCAGTTCTGGTCCCCCCTGACCAACAAGCGCGAGGACGAGTACGGCTGCCAGAACATGGAGAACCGCAACCGCTTCATGGTCGAGACCCTGACCGCCATCCGCGCCGCCGTCGGCCCCGACTATCCCCTGCAGCTGCGCGTGAGCGGCAGCGACCTGCTCGAGGGCGGCTGCACCGGCGACGACATCGCCGACATCTGCGAGTACCTCGACAAGACCGGCCTCGTGGACTGCTTCTCCATCACCGCCGGCTGGCACGACTCCACCGTGCCCCTCATCACCATGGAGGTCCCCTTCGGCAACTGGAACTACCTCGGCCGCCAGATAAAGGCCAAGGTCAAGGCCCCCGTCATCATGGGCATGCGCCAGTACATAAAGGAGGCCGAGGAGGTCGTCGAGCGCGGCGACTTTGACGGCGTGGTCATCGGCCGCCAGTGGCTGGCCGATCCCCAGCTCGTGAACAAGGCCATGCGCGGCGAGTATGACCGCATCCGCCCCTGCGTCGGCTGCAACGCCCTCTGCCTCGACGCCGCCCAGGCCGGCAAGGAAGTCGGCTGCATCGGCAACTACGAGTGCAACCGCGAGACCGCGCTGCGCAACGCCGAGGGCAAGCTCCCCACCGAGGTCAGGAGCGAGCACCCGGAGCGCATCCTCGTCATCGGCGCCGGCCCCTCCGGCATGGAGTTCGCCCGCGTCAGCGCCCTGCGCGGCCACAAGGTCACCATCTGGGAAAAGCGCAACCGCACCCTGGGCCTCTCCCTCTACGCCGCCACGCCCCCGAGGCGCTATGACATCCGCTATCTCGGCCAGTGGCTCGAGCGCGAGTGCCGCGCCCTGGGCGTTGAGATAATCCTCAACAAGGAGGCCACCGCCGAGGACATCCTGGCCGCCTCCAAGGACTTTGACCGCGTCGTCATCGCCGCCGGCTCCAAGGCCGTCATGCCCCCCATCCCCACCGAGGAGGGCGCCGACATCGTCCACGCCTGGGACGTGTTCGAGGGCAAGGCCAGGCTCGGCAAGAACGTTGTGGTCGTCGGCGGCGGCGACGTCGGCGTCGAGGTCGCCATGACCATCGCCGAGGTCGGCACCATCACCGCCGAGCAGCTCCGCTTCATGATGATCTACAAGACCGAGCCCGAGGCCAAGCTCAAGCAGCTGCTCAACAACGGCGTCTACAAGGTCACCGTCGTGGAGATGGGCAAGAAGTTCGCCCCCGACATCAACCCCGGCAGCCGCTGGTCCATCATGTACCGCACCAAGCAGCTCGGCGTCAACCTGCTCAAGGAGACCCGGGTGCTCAAGCTCGGCAAGGGCGCCGTTGAGGTCGAGAACGCCGACGGCAGGCAGTCCATCCCCGCCGACACCATCGTCATCGCCGCCGGCGCCAGGCCGAACAACGACCTCTACGAGGCGCTCAAGGACAAGCTCCCGAAGGTCGACGCCATCGGCGACTCCGTCAGCGTCGGCCGCATAAACAACGCCGTCGCGTCCGCTTATCAGCTCGCGATGACCATCTGACAGCGCACAATTGCCCCCGGCATCAATATATAAGGAGGAACGAATCAATATGGAAATGATGCTCGACGATGTGAAGATCCTTGATTTCACCACGAATGTCGCCGGCCCCGGTGCCAGCGCGATGGCCTCCGACTTCGGCGCGAAAGTCATCAAGATCGAGTCCCAGTCCGGCGACTCCGCCCGCACCTACGCCCCCTTCATGGACGGCAAGGGCATGACCCACGCCTGGATAAACCGCGGCAAGAAGTCCGTGGTCATGAACCTCAAGGACCCCCGCGCCATCGAGGTATGCAAGAAGCTCATAAAGGAGGCCGACGTCCTGGTCGAGGGCTTCCGCCCCGGCGTCATGGACAGGCTCGGCCTGGGCTATGACGTCTGCAAGGAGATCAACCCCGGCCTCGTCTACTGCTCCGTCAGCGCCTTCGGCCAGACCGGCCCCTATGCCCAGCGCCCCGGCTTCGACCTGCTCGGCCAGGCACTCTCCGGCATGATCAGCGTCAACGGCGAGAAGGGCGGCCACCCCATCAAGCACGGCGTCACCATCGCCGACTACTTCGCCGGCCCCAACGCCTACGCCGCCATCATGACCGCGCTGCACTATCAGCGCCGCACCGGCAAGGGCCAGCACATCGACGTCTCCCTGCTCCAGGGCATGATCTATCTCAACAGCACCATCGACCGCCTTAACGACGGCGTCATCGTCAAGCCCAACGGCGGCCACCACAGCGCGCTGTGCCCCTTCGGCGGCTTCTGGAACGACAAGGGCGAGGGCGTCATCATCTGCGCGCCCAACCCGAAGGCCTGGGCCGCTGTCGCCAAGGCCATGGACCGCCCCGACTTCCTGACAGACCCCAAGTACGCCACTGTCAACGTCCGCGCCAAGTACCAGGAGGAGATCATCGCCGAGATCGAGGCCTGGCTGAGCACCTTCCCCAACATGGACGCCGCCATCGAGCACATGATGGCCTGCGACGTGCCCTGCTGCAAGATAAACAATGACCAGGACGTCGTGAACGATCCCCAGGTCAAGCACATGGGCTACATCGTCCAGGCTCCCACCCCCGACGACGTCACCAGCCGCGACACCTTCCTCACCCGCGGCCCCAACGCCTTCTTCTCCGAGACCCCGGGCTACATCCACAAGGCGGCCACTCTCGGCCAGAACACCCACGAGGTGCTCGCCGGCCTCGGCTACAGCGAGGACGAGATCGCCCAGATGATGGCCGACTGGAAGCCCAACGCCGACAAAGTCTGACAAGTCCGGTGATTCCCGGCTGAATTTGATAAGGAGGAAAACAGATGGAAAGGAAACTCCCGTTCCAGTGGCAGCACAACGAGTTCAGAGAGGCCTTCGGCGCCTTTCTCGACAAGGAAGCCGTCCCCTACTACGACGAGTGGTGCAATGACCACGGCGTCCCCCATTCCTACTTTGAGAAGATGGGCCAGGCGGGCTTCATGGCCATGTGGGTGGACAAGAAGTACGGCGGCGCCGGCTGCACCGGCGACTTCCTGTACACGGTCATAAAGGCCGAGGAATACTCCAAGCGCGGCCTCAACTGCATCTTCTCCCGCCTCTCCGGCGACGTCGTCGCCCCCTACATTGCCGAAAACGGCACCGAGGAGCAGCGCCAGAAGTGGCTGCCTAAGATAGTCCGCGGCGAGACCGTCATGGCCGTGTGCATGACCGAGCCCGACTTCGGCTCCGACCTCGCCCACA
Organism: uncultured Eubacteriales bacterium; assembly: GCA_900545405.1. Classification (GTDB taxonomy): domain Bacteria; phylum Bacillota; class Clostridia; order Oscillospirales; family Oscillospiraceae; genus Scatomorpha. Next base: position 16,350 of record UQYT01000023.1, read on the forward strand.
TCCAGTGCAGCGCCGTGGACATGGGCGACCACTACGTCGTCAACGGCTGCAAGACCTTCATCTCCAACGGCATGGTCGCCGACCTCTTCGTGGTCGCCGTCCGGACCAATCCGAATGCAGAGAAGGCCCACAAGGGCATCAGCCTCCTGCTCATAGAAGCCGACTCCGAGGGTCTGACCAGACAGCTCATCCCGAAGATCGGCCTGCAGGCTCAGGACACCGCCCAGATCTTCTTCGACAACGTCAAGGTCCCCAAGTCCAACCTCATCGGCGAGGAAAACCGCGGCTTCTACGTCCTCATGCAGCACCTCGAGGCCGAGCGAATCATGGCCGCCTACGGCTCCATCGGCACTGTCGAGCACACCCTCGCGCTCACCAAGGAGTACGTCAAGCAGAGGATACTCTTCGGCAAACCGCTCTCCTCCTTCCAGAACACGCAGTACAAGCTGGCCCAGCTGAACACCGAGTACAACCTCGCGCTCAACTACCTCGACTGCGTCCTGCTCGACTACATGGCCGGCAAGAAGGACATCAACACCGACTGCTCCATGATAAAGTACTACACCTCCGAGCTGGCCTTCCGCGCCGCGGACGTGTGCGTGCAGCTCTTCGGCGGCTACGGCATCTGCACCGAGGTACCCATCTCCAGGCAGTTCTGCGACACCCGCATCATGCGCTTCATGGGCGGCACCACCGAGACCCAGATGGGCGTCGTCGCCGGCGGCCTCGGCATCAAATAAGCTTCCTAAAACCTTAAAAGAGTGGGGTTCCCAATGGAAAACAAGAAAATACTTACGCTTTTCAACACCAAACAGTTCATATTCTTCATTCTCGGCATCGCTGCCGCCGTCTTGTTCTTTGTTATGACCCCGTTTGAGGGTCTCTCCGTCGAGGGCATGAAGGTGCTCGGCCTCTTCCTGCTGGCAATATTCTGGTGGATGGGCTCCGTCTTCCCCGACTACGTCACCGCCTTCTGGATGATGGCGCTCATGATAGCCACCAAGGCCACTGCGCTCGGCACCGTGTTCTCCGCCTTCTCCGGCAGCGTCATCTGGATAGTCATCCCGGTGCTCGCCGTCGGCGCGGCTCTTAGCAAGACCGGCCTGCTCAAGCGCATAGTCCTCTTCATCCTCAGCAAGTTCAAGGCCTCCTTCAAGAGCCAGTCCCTCGGCTTCATCATCGCGGGCAACATCGTCGACGCCCTCATCCCCAGCGCCACGGCCAAGGTCGCCATCGCGGCGCCCCTCGCCAAGACTTACAGCGAGACCATGGGCTATGAGCCCAACAGCAAGCCCGCCGCCGGTCTGTTCTCCTCCATGTGGATGGGCTTCGGCGCCAACGGTCCCTTCTTCCTGACCGGTTCGACCATGTGCTTCACCATGATCGGCCTGCTGCCCGAGGGCTATCAGGAAGGCTTCGATTTCCTCACCTGGCTGGGCGTCGCCTGGCCCTGGGGTCTCGCCCTGCTCATCCTCTCCTACGTCGGCGTGCGCATCTTCTACACCCCGAAGAACGACGTCACCGTCTCCGCCGAAGTCATCCACGCCCAGCGTGAGGCCCTCGGCAAGATGAAGCGCAACGAGAAGATCGCCGCCTTCGTGCTGATCATCTGCCTCGTCCTCTGGGTCACCGAGAGCTGGCACGGCATCTCCAGCGCCGTCGTCGCCCTCATCGGCATGTGCATTCTGCTGAGCACCGGCGTGCTCGACCGCAAGGACTTCCGCAGCAGCATCGCCTGGGAGAGCGTCATCTTCATCGGCTGCTCCACCGGCCTCGGCAGCGTCTTCTCCGGCGCCGGCATCACCGACTGGGTCAGCACCACCTTCGCGCCCTATCTGGAGCCCGTGTTCTCCAACGTGTTCATCATGATCGTCGTCTGCGTCCTCGTCATCACGGTCGTCCGTTTTGCCTTCGTGTCCCAGACCGCGCTCATGACCATCTTCACCGTGGCCTGCGCCCCCTTCGCCATCGCTGCCGGCATGCATCCCTTCATCCCCGGCTTCATCGCGCTCGTCACCGTGAACGTCTACAACGCCTCCTACAACAACGGCACCTACATCACCGCCATGGCCGCCGCCGACGGCATGGTCCAGTACGGTTCCACCAGCAAGATGTCCTGGGTCTACACCCTCGCCTGCATCGTAGGCTGCATCTGCTGCGTGCCCATGTGGAAGGTCTTCGGTCTCATGTGAGTCCGCTCACCGCAGGCGATAACGGCCCCTCGCACCGGGCCGTTATCGTTTGCGGGCAATAGTTAAGAAAATGCCAATTTCTTATAGTTCACCGCACCCTTACAAAATCAAAATGTCACAGGGGGAAATGTAAATGTTAGAGCTCATTTTGGTGATCGGCTACATAATCGTGACCACAGCCATCGGCTGGATACTCAGCACCCGCGCCAAGGCGCGCAACGACATAAACTCCTTCTTCGTAGGCAAAAAAGAACTCAGCGCAGTCCTCGTCTGCTTCATCATGTTCGGTGAGATGATAGCGGGCTCGAGCACCGTAGGCAGCGCCCAGACCGCCTTCAATCTCGGCCTGTCGTCCGCCTGGACGAACTGGGGCCAGTCTCTCGGCGTCTTCGTCTTCGTCTTCACCGTCAGCAAGCTGTACCGCGTCGCGGGCTATCACGGCGCTTACTCCGTGCCCGAGGCCTTTGAGTTCCGCTTCGATTCCCGCCGCTGCCGCATGGTCGTCATGGTCATCGTCCTCGTCGTCTACGGCATCCTCTTCGCCATGCAGCCGAAGGCCGCGGCCAACATCCTCGCTCCCATGATAAACGTCGACGTCACTGTCATGACCTGGGTCATGGGCATCATCTTCGTCATCCAGGCCCTCGTCGGTCTCAAGGGCATCGCTGCCATGAACGTCGTGCACTCCTCCATCCTCTACATCGGCTGCGTCGTCGTCGGCATACTCGCCTGGAACCACGTTGGCAGCCTCGATCTCGTGCGCGAGACACTCGGCGGTTCCTACCTCAGCGTGACCCAGCCCAGCGTCAGCTCCGTCATCGGCAACGCCGCCGGCGGCCTCTTCGCCTTCATCCTTTCCACCTCCCTCGTCGCCAACATCTACAGCGCGAAGAGCAAGAAGACCGCCAACGCCGGTGTTCTCGCCGCGGCCATCCTGGTCATCATCTTTGCCTTCTTCCCCGCCCTCATCGGCATCTTCGGCAAGATCATGTACCCCGACGCCGAGGCCGGCACCATCTTCTACACCGTAGCCGACACCTTCGGCCCCGCCATCGGCGCCCTGGCCAGCATGGCCATCATCGCCGCCGTGTTCTCCACGGCTCCGGCCTTCCTGCTGACGCTCTCCACCACCCTGACCCGCGACTTCTACCTCGCCGTTCTCAATAAGAACGCCACCGACAAGCAGCAGCTGCGCTTCTCCAAGTGGGCCATCGTCGGCATCGGCGTCATTGCCACCTTCCTCGGCATCTACGCCAACTCCATCCTCACCCAGGTCAACGGCGCCTTCCAGATCCGCGCCGTCGCCGGCATGGTGCTGGTCATAGCCGCCTACTGGAAGAAGGTCGACAAGAACTCCGCCTTCTGGTCCATGCTCATCGGCGGCATCGTCGCCGCGGTGTGGCACTTCGCCGGCCAGCCCTTCGGCATCGTCCCCTTCTGGCCCGGCTGCGGCACCGGCCTCGTCATCCTCGTCGTGATGACCGCCCTCAACGGCAAGAAGGTCTCCGACGACTATGCGCGCTACAAGGCGCTCATGGACGCCGTCCCCGCAAACGAGCTGTAAAACCGCATCGAAGCATTATCCGCCCGGCCGGGCCCCGTCCCGGCCGGCGGCTCATGACAAGAGGTATTAAAAATGTTTCAATTTGAACACTTCCTCATCCGCAACGCGCAGATGTATCCCGATAGGCTCGCCTTTGTCTACAAGGACAAGTCCTACACCTGGTCCGAGCTCAACCGGGCGGTGAACCGGCTGGCCAACTCCTTCACCTCCATCGGCCTCGGCAAGGGCGACCGCGTCGCCTATATGTTCGGCAACTGCGCCGAGGTCGTCCTCGTCTTTCTCGCCACGCAGAAGATCGGCGCCACGGCCATGCCCATCAACACCCACTTCCTCTCCGGCGAGATCTCCCGCATCATGGACGTGGTGGACTGCAAGGCCGTTGCGTATGAGGCCAGGTTCTCCGACACCATCCACGCGGCTCAGGCGGCCTACGGCAAGCTCAGCCGCATGATAGTCCTGGGCGAGCCCCGCGCCGACGAGCTCGACCTCGCCTCGCTCATAAACGGCGCCGACGACCACGAGGCCCAGGTCGACCTCTCCGCCGACGACGAGTCCGTCATCATCCTCACCAGCGGCACCACCGGCACCTCCAAGGCCGTGCTCAGGACGCAGAGCATGATGCGCGAATACGGCCTCATGCTCGCCATCGAGAACGACAACAGCCACCGCCCCGAGGTGGCGCTCACGCACTGCCCCTTCTTCCACACCGCCTGCCTGAGCATCCTCGTCAAGATGCTCGCGCTCTGCGGCACCTTTGTGCTGGTGGACAAGGTGGACTCCGACTTCATCTTCGACCAGATAGAAAAATACCACGTCACGATGATGCTCATGGTGCCCCCGCTGCTCTACATGCGGCTCTACGACTCCGGGCTCTGGAAGAAGTACGACACCAGCTCCCTGCGCGAGGCCCAGTTCACCGGCGGCAAGTGCAGCATGGACTACGTGCACAAGATCTTCACCATGTTCCCCAACTGCAAGCTGCGCCCGTCCTACGGCTCCACCGAGGTCTGCGCCTCCTGCAGCGCCGTGCTCTCCCGCGAGGAGTTTGAGCGCAGGCCCGAGCTCTGCAAGACCGTCGGCCGCATAAACGCCAACTGCGAGATGAAGCTCGTGGACAACGACGGCAAAGAGGTGCCCGTCGGCGAGGTCGGCGAGGGCCTGGTCCGCTCCCCCGCCGTGTTCCGCGGCTACATCAAGAACGAGGAACTCAACGCGCGCGTCCTGCGCGACGGCTGGTTCCACACCGAGGACCTGCTCCGCCGCGACGAGGAGGGCTTCTACTACCTCGTGGACCGCAAGAAGGACATGATAAAGACCGGCGGCGAGAACGTCTACGCCCAGGAGGTCGAGGACGTGCTGCGCAACCACCCGAGCATCTTCGACTGCGCGCTCATAGGCGTGGACGACGACCGCTTCGGCGAGGCCGTCGCCGCGGCCATAGTGCTCAACCCCGGCTGCACGCTCTCCGACGAGGAGCTCATCGCCTACTGCCGCGCCAACCTGCCCAGCTACAAAAAGCCGCGCTATGTGGCCTTCGTGGACGAGCTGCCGCACAACGTCACCGGCAAGATCCAAAAGAGCGTGCTGCGCGAGAACGCGGACAAGCTGTTCCGGCCCGTCAGGGGACTCTGATACCCGATACTTTTCACTCCTTTTATGTGCTCAGCGGGCCTTTTACGGGGCCCGTTGGGCACATTCCGTATGCGCTGATATTCTTGCAGTGGAGGAACACATGTCAGAAAGGAAATTCATCATCCCGGAGTTCGGCCCGCTCTCGGGCATGCGCGTCGTCGGCGCCGGCTCGCTCATAGCCATGCCCTTTGCCGCGAGCATGCTGGCCGAGTTCGGCGCGGAGGTCATACAGATAGAGCGGCCCTCGGCGGGCGACACTTACCGGATCTTCGGTCCCCTCGTCCGCGATGAGGACGGCGCGTGCGTGGGCGCGGCCTGGATACAGGAGGCGCGCAACCGCCTCTCCATGACCCTGGAGCTCCGGCCCGACAGCCGCGACGCGCACGAGATCTTCCTCGGCCTCATCCGCGAGAGCGACGTATTCATCGAAAACATGGTCTGGCTCGACAAGCTCGGCATACACGACGACGAGCTCCTGCGCGTGAATCCCGCGCTCGTCATCGTGCACATCTCCGGCTTCGGACACCGGGAATTCGGCGGCGTACCCGAGATCTGCGCCCGGGCGTCCTACGACATGATAGGCCAGGCCTTCTCAGGCTACGCCCTGTACAACGGCTATCCCGACCGGCCGCCGCTCATGGTCGCCCCGGCGGTCAGCGACTATGTGACGGCCCTCTTCTCCCTCTTCGGCTTGCTGACGGCCTATATGGACGCGCAGAGGACGGGGCGCGGCCAGGTCGTGGACGTGGCCCAGTTCGAGGCCCAGGCCAAGATAATGCGCGAGGCCTTCACAAAGCGCTCCCTCGGCCTCGGCGACATCCGGCGCAGCGGTAACAAGTCCACCTCCGCCCAGCCCTGGGACGTCTACATGAGCCGCGACGGCCGGTACATGAGCATGGGCGCCGTCGGCAAGGCCGTCTACACGCGCTTTCTGCACGCCGTCGGCTTTGACGAGGCGCGCTTCCCCTACGAGGAGGCCGCCGCCACGCCGGAGGCCATAAACTCCCCCGCCGGGCTCGAGCTGGACGCGGAGATCACGCGCTGGTTCTCCGGGCACGACGCCGACGAGATAGAGGAGACGATGCGCCGCGCCAGGGTGCCCTGCTCGCGCATAAACACCGTGGCCGAGTGCATGGAGCACCCGCACTTCCGCTCCCGGGACGACTTTGTCACGTACACGGACCAGACGCTCGGCCGGGAGGTCTGCGCCTTCGGCGTATTCCCGAAGCTGAGCGCCACGCCGGGCCGCATCTGGCGCGGCGCGCCCACGCTGGGCCAGGACACGGACGAGATACTCCGGCGCATCCTGGGCCGCAGCGAGGCCGACATAGCCCGCCTGCACGCCGAGGGCGTCGTCTGAAGCGCAAAAAAGAGGGCCGGCATCCGATTGGACGCCGGCCCTTTTTACATTTCATTTGTTGTTCAGGTCGTCGATGGCCCTGGAGAACGCCGTGGACTTCGGCAGCAGCTTGAGGAGCGGCAGGCCGATTACGTACATGACCAGCGCCTCCTCGGCGGCTATCTGGAGGGAGTTGAGCGGCAGCGCGGCCCAGAAGGCGCCGGTGCTGTAAGCTATGACGCCGCCGACGATGGGGCCGTTCCAGATGACGGGCATGAAGCACACGGCGACGGCGCGGCCGAGGCTCAGCGGCTGCCTGCGTCCCTTGGCTATCGCGGCCATGCACAGAGAGGCGCCCAGCGTCGCCAGGGAGCCGAAGACGATGTCGGGTATGCCGTACCCGCCCGCGAGATTCGCGATGGCACAGCCGGCCCAGAGGCCCCAGGCGGTGAAGGGCACGAAGGCCGGGAGTATGCAGAGCGCCTCCGACACGCGGAACTGCACGAGACCGAAGCTTATCGGTGCGAGCAGCAAGGTCAAGGCGGCATAGGCCGCGCCGACCACCGCGGCGGAGGCGAGTTTACGGGTACTGATCTTCATTTTTTAGTTCATCCTTCCCATTTTGATTTAGGTTTTATAACCCGGCGGGGTGTGGAAACCCGCCCAGTCACCGATTTAGTTTTCCGGCTTTGAATAGAGGCAGCCGCAGTAGTCCTGGCGGTAGAGCCCGTATTCCCGGGAGAGCTCGATGCTCCTCTTGTAGCCCTCGCGCTTTTTGAAATCCGAGGGCAGCCAGCGGACGCCGTATTTCTCCGCCAGCTCCATGCCTATTTTGTTTATCCTCTCCGCATCCTTGTGCGGGGAGACGCTCAGCGTGGTGCAGAAGTACTCATACCCCAGCTCGCGGGCCAGGCGCGCCGTCTCCTCCAGCCGCAGCCGGAAGCAGACCGTGCAGCGCGCGCCGCCCTCGGGTTCGGCCTCAAGGCCCTTCACCGCGGCGTCATACCGCTCGCCCTGCCAGCCGTACTCGTGGAGCTTCACGTCCGGGAACTCCTCCAGGACGCGGCGCTGGTTCTCCAGCCGGAGCTCATACTCCGCCTCGGGCTGGATGTTGGGGTCAAAGTACAGCAGTCCCAGCGAAAAGTGCCGCGTAAGGTACTCGAGCACATAGGTCGAGCAGGGGCCGCAGCAGCTGTGCAGCAAAAGGCTCGGCCGTCTCTCGCCGAGCGCTTCAAGCTCCCTGTCCAGTTTTCGCTGATAGTTTTCCATGCGACACAGTATAGCACATTTGTGCTTGACTTGGAAGAGGGCAGACGCTAAACTTAATGTATCTATAAGGACGAGGTATGTGCAATGGATACAAGAATGGGCAAGGAGGACTACTATCTCGACATCGCGGACGCGGTCTTGAACCGCTCCACCTGCATGCGCAGGAAGTACGGGGCGATAATAGTCCGCAACGACGAGATACTCTCCACCGGCTACAACGGCGCGCCCCGCGGCCGCCGCAACTGCACGGACGTCGGCATGTGCATGCGCGAGACGCTGGGCATCCCCTCCGGCGAGCGCTACGAGCTCTGCCGCAGCGTGCACGCCGAGGCCAACGCCATAATCTCCGCCGCGCGGCGGGACATGCTGGGCGGCACGCTGTATCTCGTGGGCCGCGACGCCAAGACGCACGAGCTGCTCGAGGAGACCATGCCCTGCTCGATGTGCAAGCGGCTCATCATAAACGCGGGCATAACGCAGGTCGTGGTCCGCACCGGCTCCGAGAGCCACAAGGTCATCCACGTCCGGGACTGGGTGTTCAACGACGACTCCCTGCCCACGGGCATATGAGTTGAAGCCGCGCCCCGCACCGGGCGCGGCGGCGTTTTATTGGAGGTTTGTAATGAAAACGCTGACAGCCTATTTTTCGCGCCGGGGCATGAACTATGCCGGCGGCAAGCTGGTCGACCTCAAGGTCGGCAACACGGAGCGGGCCGCCAAGCTGGCCTCTGAGCTCGCGGGCGGCGCCCTCTTCGAGATACGCGCCGAGCACGAGTACCCCTATGACTACCGCGAGTGCGTAGAGGTCTCAAAGGAGGAGCTCACGAGCGGGGCGCGCCCCGAGCTTGCCGTAGAACCCGGCGACCTCTCCGGCGTCGAGGCCGTCATCCTCTGCTACCCCTGCTGGTGCGGCACGATGCCGATGCCGGTCTGGACCTTCCTGGAGGGCTGCGACCTCGCGGGCAAGCGCATCCTGCCCATGTGCACCAACGAGGGCAGCGGCATGGGCCGCAGCGAGGCCGACATCCGCCGCCTCTGCCCCGAGGCCGTGGTGGAGAAGGGCCTCTCTGTAAAGGGCAGCGCCGTCGAGAGCGCGGGCCCCGCCATAGAGGCCTGGCTGAAGGAAAACGGCGTCATCTGAAAAAAGGAAAACCCCCGGACCCAAAGTCCGGGGGCTTTCTTATATTCCCCTAATCAGTCGGTGACGTAGGGGAGAAGAGCGATCTGACGGGCGCGCTTGATGGCCTCGGTCAGCTCGCGCTGATGCATGGCGCAGGTGCCGGTAGTGCGGCGCGGAAGGATCTTGCTGCGCTCGGAGATGAACTTCCTGAGCTTGGCGGCATCCTTATAGTCGATATAGGTGCACTTATCCACGCAGAACTGGCATACCTTCTTGCGCTTGCGATTCTTGGGTCCTTTGTTATCGAAAGCCAAGGTTATACCTCCCTTTTAATTCTCAGAACGGCAGTTCGCCGTCCCCGTCGTCCAGCTCGGAAAAGGCGGAAGGCGCGGCCTGGCGCGGAGCGCTGTCCTGCCTGCTGTCTCTCTGCCCGTAGCTGTCGCGGGAGCTGTAGTTGTCGCGGGAGCCGTAGCTGTCACGCGGGCCGTAATTGTCCCGGGACTCGCCCTCGCGGCGCTTCGATTCGCCAAAATACACGTTGTCGACGACGACCTCGGCGCTTCTGCGCTTGTTGCCGTCCCTGTCGGTCCAGTCCCTTATCTGGAGCCGGCCGCTCACGACGGCCATGCTGCCCTTCTGAAAGTACTTGGACACGAACTCGCCGGTCTGACGCCAGGCGACGCAGTCGATGAAATCGGTCTGCTTCTCCTCACCGCGGCCGAAGTCCCTGTCGACCGCCAGGGAGAACGACGCCACGGGCGTCTGGCTCTGGGTGTATCTCAGCTCGGGGTCGCGCGTGAGGCGGCCCATCAATACGATGTGATTGAGCATCAGCGCACCTCTTATTCGGGACGCTTGGTGATCAGGCTGCGGATGACGCCGTCGGTTATGCCGAGGATACGATCCAGCTCAGCCGGGAACTCGGGAGCGCTGGTGAACTTGACGAGCACGTAGTATCCCTCGCTGAGATAGTTGATTTCATAGGCGAGCTTGCGCTTGCCCATCTCCTCCATCTCATCAAGAGTGCCGTTCTGCTCGACAAGCGTCTTGAACTTCTCCACGAGAGCGGCGGTCTCCTCCTCCGAGAGGTTCGGGTTGAGGATGTACATCACTTCGTACTTCTCGCTTGTCTTTGCCAATTTGTGCACCTCCTTCTGGACTTATGGCCTGCTTTATGCAGGCAAGGATATAGGCCTGTCCCTCAGGGCAGGCCTATAAATTATACATTATTTTCGCGTTTTGTCAAGGATTTTTCCTTATCACACCTTGAAATTCACGCTGGTGTCGCCCTGGAGGTCGGAGCCGAACTCGTAGTCCTTGCCGGGCAGGATGGCGTTGAGGACGATGCCCACGATGGCGGCGGTGGCGAGGCCGGAGAAGCTGACGTTGCCGATCTTGACGGCGCCGACGCTCGAGTAGGTGATGCCGATGGCGAGCACGAGGATGAGGGCCGCGATTATGACGTTGCGGCTCTTGGTGAAGTCGACCTTGTTCTCAACGACGTTGCGCACGCCGACGGCGCTGATCATGCCGTAGAGCACCAGGGACACGCCGCCGATGGTGGCGGTGGGCATGGCGTGGACTACCTCGGCGAACTTGGGGCAGAAGGAGAAGATGATGGCCAGCACGGCGGCGATGCGGATGACGCGGGGGTCGTAGACCTTGCTGAGCGCGAGGACGCCGGTGTTCTCGCCGTAGGTGGTGTTGGCCGGGGCGCCGAAGAGCGCCGCGAGGCTGGTGGCCAGGCCGTCGCCCAGGAGGGTGCGGTGCAGGCCGGGGTCCTGGATGTAGTTCCTCTCGCAGGTGGAGGAGATGGCGCACATGTCGCCGATGTGCTCGACCATGGTGGCGAGCGCGATGGGTATTATCGTGACGGCCGCGGTGCCGAGCATGGCGTTGTCGACGTTGCCGCCGGCGAAGAGGCCGAACACGGTCTCGTCCCAGACGACGGGCAGGCCGATCCAGGCGGCCTCATGCACGGCGGTGAAGTCCACCTGGCCTGTCAGAGCGCCGACGATGTAGGAGGCGATGACGCCGAGGAGGATGGGGATGATCTTTATCATGCCCTTGCCCCAGATGTTGCAGACGATGACCACGAGTATGGCCACCAGCGCGACGGGCCAGTTGGCCTCGCAGTTGTTGACGGCGCTGGAGCTCAGGGACAGACCGATGGCGATGATGATGGGGCCGGTGACGATGGGCGGGAAGAAGCGCATGACCTTCCTGACGCCGAAGACCTTGAAGAGCAGGCTCAGCACCAGGTACACGAGGCCCGCGCAGGCCACGCCGAAGCAGGCGTAGGGCAGCATCTCTGTGTTGGGTATGTTGAACACGCCCGGCATGTCCGGGTTCTCGAGCATCGGCGCGATGGCCGAGTAGCCGCCGAGGAAGGCGAAGGACGAGCCCAGGAAGGCAGGGACCTTGCCCTTGGCCAGCAGGTGGAAGAGCAGCGTGCCGAGACCGGCAAACAGCAGCGTGACGGAGACGGACAGACCCGTCAGCGTGGGGACCAGCACCGTGGCGCCGAACATGGCGAACATGTGCTGGAAGCCGAGCACGAGCATCCTGGGCGCGCCAAGCGTCCGGGCGTCGTAGATCGGCTCGTTTCCGATGGTTTTCTTGTTCATTCCCGATTTACCTCTCTCCGTAGTGTATTTTAATTGGGATGACGCACAAAGTTGATGCGGAGCCTCAGGGCTCCATGAGGTATACGCCGGTCTCGCCGTCGTACTCCGGGAGCCTCGCCTCGATGAGCTCCGTGTGGGAGGTGGGCACGTTTTTGCCCACGTAGTCGGCCCGGATGGGCAGCTCCCTGTGGCCCCGGTCCACCAGGACGGCCAGCTGTATGGCCCTCGGCCGCCCGCAGGCGAGCACGGCCTCCATCGCGGCCCGGGCCGTCCGGCCGGTGTAGAGCACGTCGTCCACCAGGACGACGGTCTTGTCCGCCACGGGGAAGTCCAGCTGCGCCTTCGTGACTATGGGCTCCTGCGAAAGGCGCTGCAGGTCGTCGCGGTAATAGCGCACGTCCACGCTGCCGCAGGGGACCTCCAGGCCCTCTATTTTAATGATGTTGGACCTTATCTGCCGCGCCAGAGGCTCTCCCCGGCGGCGGATGCCGACGAGGCAGACATTCTCAACGCCGCGGTTGCGCTCGGCTATCTCGTGTGAGAGACGCATCAGCGCGCGGTTCACCGCCGCTTCATCCATGAGCCTGGCCTTTTCTCTCACGTTCAGCACCGCCCCTTCGCAACAAAAAATGTCCTGCCGGGTCCCGGCAAGACACACCAAATCCCCGCGCAGGCGCGCGGCAGCATATAAGCGGTTTTGCCGGTCTCTCAGTACCGTCTTAAAATCCATGGCGAAGTATAGCAGATGCCGCCGCATTTTGCAAGGACAATTAATTTTATGCGTTCAAAAAATGTTTACGGTTTTAATGATATTCTAATCCTGCTCTAACGACTTGTTAATAAGGCTCTGGTATCCTATGCCCGTAACACAGAAAGGGAATCGGCAAATTGTTATTAAAATAACTTTTTCTTTTAACGTTACTTTAATAAACGCACGTTACAATGGGCACATAAAACAAAAACGAAAAGGAGCTAACAACCATGAAAAAGAACGTTCTCTATATAAGCCCGATGCAGGCCCGCGCCCTGGCCCTGGAGGCCGCCAACGTCACATCCGCGAGGTTCGACTCCCAGAAGCTGCTCGAGAGCGGCAGCCTCTACGAGCTGGAGTTCACCACCGAAGAGATGCACTACACCTGCTACATCGACGCCGTGAGCGGCGAGGCCCTCGGCCTCGACTTCTTCCCCGTTCCCGTCGAGACCTATCCGTCCTACTACGAGGATCGCCGCCGCACCGCCCAATGCGTCAGCGCCTGAGCGACGGAGAGAGCCCGTGAGTGATGCACCCCCTGTCACTCACGGGCTTTTTAATTCATTGGAGAAGGCTCCGCCTTCTCCAATGAATTAAACGCACTGCGCTGCATGCCTCGCCTGCGGCTCGACACGCCGCCGGCGAAAACGTTATTGCATCTCTCCTAGAGAAACGCAGGACAAAGAAAGACCCGGCCGGGTTTGACGGCCGGGTCTTTTGGTTCACTTGTCGAGCCTTGCCCTGCGCACGACGCCGATGCCGAGCGGGTGCGGGCCGGTGTGCACGGCGATGACGGAGCTGATGAGGCGGATGGGCACCTCGGTGGAGAGGCCCAGCTCGTCGAGCAGGGCGCAGACGCGCGCCTGGAACTCGGCGGCCTCGTTGTAGTCGTAGCCGTAGCCGACGGCGATGTCGAACTCGTCGGCGGAGGTGAAATTCTCGCGCAGATACTCGCGCGCGACGCTCAGCGTCTTGTCGAGGCTCTTGCCCCGGCCGCGGCAGACGCCGGAGGGGAAGATCTCGCCCTCCTTGAGCGTGATGATGGGCCTGATGCCGAGCACGGTGCTGACCTTGCCGGCCAGCTTGCCGATGCGGCCGCCTATGCTCAGGTAGGAGAGGCTGCCTATGGTGAAGAAGATGCGGCCGGACGGCCGTATCTCGTCCATGCGGGCCACGGCCTCGTCCAGTGTAAAGCCCGCGTCGCGCAGGTTGCAGGCCTCAAGCACGTAGAGGCCCTGGAGCACGGTGTTCACCATGGAGTTGTACACCGCGATCTTGACGTCGGGATAGTCCTCGCGCAGCAGCTCCAGCGCTATGCGCGCGGTCTGGTAGGAGTTCGAGAACTTTTCGGTTATGCAGATGCAGATGGCCTGCTCGCCCGCCTCGGCCACCTCGCGGAAGACCTTGAGGAAGTCCTGGGTCGAGGGCGTGGAGCTCTTAGGGTACACGCCGGGATGCGACACCATCCACTCGTAAAACTCCTCCGTGCCGATATCCTCGTCCTGCTTGAGGTACTCTCCGCTGCCGAGCATGACGTAGAACGGCACCATGGTGATATCGCGCTCCTTGTAGAGCTCGGGCGAGAGGTCGCCCGAACCGTCGGTTATGACCCTGAATTTAGACATTCTCATCCCTCATTTATATCAAGATGTTCCCGCGCCGCAGCACACACCCCCGCGGCCCCGGGATTTTGCAAAGCCGCCCTTGCAGGCGGCCGGGCACACGCTTCGACACCGGTGCATCGAAGCGGGTGCCCGGTCGGATTTGGCGGAGAGGATGGGATTCGAACCCATGGCCCGTTGCCGGGTCACCGGTTTTCAAGACCGGCTCCTTAAACCGCTCGGACACCTCTCCGTTTATATGGGCGCTCAGAATATAACGTTTTCGATTATAACATCAAATGAGTATTTTACAAGCGACAATTAAAGTCCAAGCTGTGAATTTTCCGTTAATCCTTGACGCGGAGTTCAGTAAAGTTTAAAATCTCCCTTAAAGAGGCGAAGATTTATGAGTTACAAAATACGCACCGCACTGCCCTCGGACGGGGCCGCGCTGTCCGCGATATACGCGCCCTACACCGAGACGGCCATCACCTACGAGTACCCCGCGCCCACGGCCGAGGAGTTTTCCGCGCGCATTGCCGCCATCTCCGCGCACTATCCCTTCATCGTCTGCGAATCCGACGGCCGCGCCCTGGGCTATGCCTACTCTCACCGCTACCGCGAGCGCGCCGCCTATGACTGGGACACGGAGCTCTCCATCTACTTTGACCGGGCCGAGACCGGCCGCGGCCTGGGCAGGCCGCTGTACAGCGCGCTGCTGGACCTGCTGCGGCTGCAGGGCTTTGTGAACATCTACGGCACCGTCTCCGCGCCCAACCCGGCGAGCGAGCGCCTGCACGAGAGCCTCGGCTTCGCGCACGTGTTCACGGACTACAAGACCGGCTGGAAGCTCGGCAAGTGGCACGACCTCATCTTCTACCGCCTGCAGCTCGCGCCCGCGGAGGGCGAGCCCGGGCCCGTGACGCCCTTCCCCGAGCTGGACGCCGGGGCCGTCCGCGAGATATACGAGCGGCGCGCCGCAGAGATGGGAGGCCGGACAAGATGACCAAGACCAACGCCATGCGCCTGCTGGACGCGGCGGGCATAGCCTACCGCACGGCGGAGTACGAATACGACGAGTCCGACCTCTCCGGCAAGCACGCCGCGGAGCAGCTCGGCATGCCGGCGGAGCAGGTCTTCAAGACCCTGGTCACGCGCGGGGACAAGACGGGCCTGCTGGTGTTCTGCATCCCCGTCCTGGACGAGCTGGACCTGCGCCGCGCCGCCCAGATCTCCGGCAACAAGAAGCTGGAGATGATCCACGTCAAGGAGCTGCTCCCGCTCACGGGCTACATGCGCGGCGGCTGCTCGCCCATAGGCATGAAGAAGAAATACTCCACCTACATCGACGAGACGTACATCCTCTTCGACGAGATCGCCGTCAGCGCGGGCATGCGCGGCGAGCAGATCATCCTGGCCCCGGACGACCTCGCGAAGTTCGTGGACGCAAAGGTATATTGAACCCAGGCCCGATCAGAGGCGGACGCACCTTGAAGGTGCGTCCGCCTCTGTCTTTCTGCCCAGGTCTAAGCGGACTTGCCCCCTCATAGCATGTACAGTGGAAGGAGGCAAACGGATGCTTTTAATAGCCGGCAGGCGGATAACCAGCCCGGACGACGAGGACATCATCGCCGTGTTCGGCCTGTCATATGAGCAGGACAGGAACGTGGCCGACATCATCGACTGGTGCCTTGAGGACCACAACTATCATTACTTCGGCGGCCCCGCGGCCTTCCGCTCATACGTCATGGGCAGCGTCACCACAGGCGGCCACCTGAAAATACTCTGCACACACAGCCGCTATCACAGCGCCTACACCATAACCATGTCCGGCAGCCGGAGCGAGGACGCAAAAAGGGCGAACGCAAAGGCCGGGCTGCACGGCACCCCGAGCGGCTATACATGGCACCATGCCGAGAACATAGGGCACAGCGGCAGCAGCTATCGCTGCAAAATGTACCTCATCAAGACGACCTACCATAACAGCAACCCCCACAGCGGCGGCGTGGCCGAGTATGAGCGCTATACCGGCAAGACCTATACATGAGGCAAAGAAAGGATGATGTCTGTGAACTGGAGCGAATTTGCTATGAGGCAGCCCTTCCTCACCGACCTGGGCGAGGGGAGCTCCGCCGCCGCGGGCGGGCCGGGGCGCTACGCGGTCTGGTCGCCGATGACCGCCGGGGACGGCAACTGCGTCGTGGACGTGGGCGACGACCTCGGGGCGCTGCTTGAAAAGTACCATCTGAGCGCCGAGCGGCTCTGCGTGCTCGAGTGTTAGGGGGCGCGGCATGGACACAAAGGAGCTCATCTCCGCCGTGGGCGGCGCGATGCAGGAGGCCTATGAGCTGCTGGAGCGCCGCAGCCTGGACGGCTGCATCGCCGCCTGCTTCGACGCCGAGGAGCGCGGCGGCGAGACGGCTACGTCCCGCGCACCATAACCGTCAGCTACCCCACGCCCAACGGCGAGACGCTGATACGCTCGCCCCTGGCCGCGCTGATGAGCCACGGGGTCATGAACATGGAGTATGTAAAAGTCACGCTGCCCCTGCCTGAGAACGAGGCCGGAGGCGGCGGCGAGATGGAGCTGCACTTCCGGCTGCGCGAGCCCTCGGAGGGCATGGCCCGCATCGAGACCGAGCTCAACCGGCGCTCCGCGCTCTAGCATTGAAAGGAGGATCATATGGCTATAACCGACGACTTCACCGGCCTGCCCATAGGGTTGCTCATCTGCCAGCCCATCATAGAGGTGGCCAAGGGCCAGGCGGAGCTCTGCAACGTCTACCTCGACCAGCTCTTCCGCCTCGCCTTCAAGACGATGCCCGACCTCACGAAGGACGAGGCCGTGGAGGCGCGGACGATAAAGTTCAAGCTCAACCGCACGGTGGTGGACGCCGCGAGCGGCGCGACCAAGCCCGTCACCGTGGAGGTGGAGGCCCCGCTGCTCGCCCTGGTGCCCATCCCGGCCTTCACCATGGAGGAGGCGACGGTGAACTTCACCATGGAGGTCAAGGACTCCACCGCCGACAAGATAACGGATGCGAGCGAGGGCACCATGGCGTCCAGCCTCAGCATCTGGGGCTTCTCCAGCACCATCTCCGGCAAGGTCACGACCAGCCGGGAGACACGCGCTCGAGCGACAAGTCGGCCAAGTACGACATCTACGCCCGCGCCGCCCAGCAGCCCGCCGCCGAGGGCATGGCAAAGCTCAGCAGCATCTTCGCCTCCGTCATCGAGCCGATAACCACGGGCTCCGGCACATAAAAAAAGGGACGCGCCATAGAGGGCGCGTCCCTTTGCGTTCAGGCCCTGATGTCCCGGGCCTGGAGGTACTTGTCCAGCGGCTTGTAGAGCACGCCGAAGATGACGAGGCAGATGACGGTGTCGATGAGCATGTAGCTGCCGTTGTAGATGAGCGAGTACGTCGCGGGCGAGGCCCAGACGACGCCGAAGAGCACGGTCGGCATGGTTATGGCGTAGATGGTGACACCGGAGATGTAGTGCACGACAAAGCGCACGAAGCAGCCGAGCAGGATGCCCACGTATATGCCCTTGCCCTTGCCGCGGAAGAGGCCCGCGAGGCCCAGCGGCGTGAAGGCCACGAGGTAGTCGAGCAGCAGGCTCTGCCAGCCCCAGGCGACGGCGCCGTCGATGAGCATCTGCAGCAGGCCGAAGAGGAAGCCCTCCAGCAGTCCCCAGCCCACGCCCCAGCGCAGGGCAAAGATGAAGATCGGTATCATCGCGAGGTCTACGGAGCCGCCGTTCGGCAGCGTGAAGAGCTTGAGCGCGTTGAACACCAGCGCCAGCGCCAGCAGCACCGCGCCCTCAGCCATGGCACGAAGTTTCCTGTTTCTCATTTTCCTTTCTCCTTTCGCCTTCTCCCGGCGCAAAAGAAAACGCACCGGGGAAAACCCGATGCGTAAAGAAGTTCCCTACGTCGGCATTACCCGCATCAGGTTCAAGGGTCCGGACCTCACTTGGTCCCATCTCAGCCGGGAAAACCCAGCGCCCCTATGTGAAATTGCACTCCAATCATAAACCGTGCCCGGCCGGATGTCAAGCTCCCTGTCAGAACCATAAGGACAAAAAAAGAAGCAAGCCGCAGCTTGCTTCGATGGTGGGCCTTCAGGGACTCGAACCCCGGACCGACCGGTTATGAGCCGGTTGCTCTAACCAACTGAGCTAAAGGCCCGTATTTGAAAGAGCCGCCACCGGGTGAGTGGCGGCTCTTTTGGCGCCCCCTGTAGGATTCGAACCTACGACCCTGCGGTTAACAGCCGCATGCTCTACCTGTTGAGCTAAGGAGGCAAAGTACTCGGGCCCCATAAGGGGCCCGGTGTTGGCACTGACCTATCTTCCCGGTCCGTCTCCAGACAAGTATTTTCGGCACAGGTGAGCTTAACTTCCGTGTTCGGAATGGGAACGGGTGGACCCTCACCGTTAAAAGCACCAACTGCACTATTTACTTTTGCCCGGCTCCCACCGACGTGGGAGCCAAGGCTGGTGACCCGAGGGAGAGTCGAACTCCCGTTTGGGGCGTGAGAGGCCCCCGTCTTGACCACTTGACCATCGGGCCGTTTTGGTACACCATCAGGGACTCGAACCCTGGACACCCTGATTAAGAGTCAGGTGCTCTACCAGCTGAGCTAATGGTGCA
>UQYT01000024.1 GCA_900545405.1 uncultured Eubacteriales bacterium
ACCATCTTGCCGGTCTCGTCGAGTATAACGGCCTTTGTGTAGGTGGAGCCGACGTCGCATCCTCCGTAGTACTTCATCTTTTACCCCTCTTTATTTCACGTCGTATTCGTATTTCGGGAACTTCCCGATATCGTAATTCTGCTTAAGGATATCGCGGCGCTCCATGCCGTCGTAGTGCTTCTTGAGGAACGGCTCGACCACATAGAACAGGGCCTTGCCGTCCAGGTCGAAGTAAAACACGGCGAAGAGGCCGGCGTACACCGCGGCGCCGATGCCCGCGATTATGCCCAGAGTCTTTTTGAATTTCCGCATTTTCCTGCCCCCCTTACCAGCTCATGGAGTCGTCAAACTCGAGCAGCGACGGGTCGAGCGGCTCCTCGTGCATGACGGTGAACATGTAGTCGTTCACTATGCGGCGTATCTCCATACGCGACACCGTGCGGCTGTCGGGCAGCGCGTGCGGCATCCAGATGGCGTGGATATTGCGCTTGCGGAACTCGTCCTCGAACATGCCGGTGATGCCCTGCATGCCCTTGCACTGCACCTGGTCGTACATCATGACCATGTCGCAGTTGAAGCGCTCCATGTTCTCCCAGATCTCGAAGATGTGCTTGTAGCCGCCGACGGCCATGCGGCGCATGGGCGCCCACTCGTTGTAGAGCGTGAAGTCCTCCATGAGGTGGTCCTTCGTGTCCGTGCGCATGACGATGTCGAACATCAGCGAGTCCATGTTCATTATGGTGTTCAGGCCCCAGCAGTTGTAGGCCCAGGTGCACCAGTGGGAGTAGTAGAGCGGCGCGCAGCTCCAGGCCAGCACGCGGTGGCGGGTCTCCGGGAAGGTGTTTATCTTCTTCTCCACGCAGCGGTACATGATCTTCTTGACGCGCTTGTCGGTCTGCGCCCAGATGTCTCGCCAGCCCGCCTGAGAGTAGTAGATGCGGTAGAGCGCCTGGGCGACGCCGTTTATCGGGTAATACGGCGTGTTGGCCGCGACGTCCCACTTCTCGCGCTCGAACACGGTGAGCTTGTTGTACTTCTCGATGTAACTCACGAACACGTCGTAGTCGAACGGCATGCCCGTCTGCTCCTCGATGAACTTCCAGCACTCTTCGATCTCGCGGCGGCAGTGCTCCTGCACCAGCGGGTCGTCGAACTGCATGGGCTGAGGCATGGCGAAGAGCGGTTTGTCGTAGGCCCAGTCCTGGAGTATGCTCGTGCCGACGGAGCCGTCGCAGGCCTCGTTCGAGGTGACGAGGAACGGGAAGTAATCCGGCATGTCGTCGAGGATGGAGAGTCCGGCCTCGGCCTGGCACATCGGGCAGGGGTCGCCGGGCAGGCCGATGGACTGGGCGGCGTCTATGTAGTTGAGCACGGTGTGGCAGTTGACGTGGCAGGTGACGAAGTACGGCACCATCTGCAGCGGCACGTCGTCCATCCTGTCGCGCCAGGGGTAGAAGATGGCGCCCGCGACGGTCTCGTCGTGCGCAGGGGTCCTGTACCAGAGCTCGTTGCGCTTGCCGCCGTGGATATTGGCGTCCGCGGAGAACATGCGCATGAACTGCCTTATCGTCTCGTTGACCATGGCCCTGTAATGCCAGGCGGAGGCGGCGAGCGTCGGCCCGCGCATGCCCTCGAAGCCGCGGTCAAACCAGTGCATGACGGTCAGGTAGGTCTGACCCACCCAGCGGTAGCGCCAGACGCCCTTGGCGAAATTCACCACGCCGCCGTATTTCATGACGTCGTGCACCATCATGCCGTAGTTGTAGAGCCAGATGCGGTTGAAGTAGTACATCGTGTCCTTGAAGCCGCGCCACTCGCGGTGCTTGTAGAGGCCGGTCTTGGGGATGTACAGATCGCCCAGGCGCCGCTCTCCGTGCGGCTTGCCGTACCAGAAATCCCGGGCAAGTTTCTTAATGTTTTTGATCTTCATCTTCACTTGCCCTCCTGTATCTTTTTGATCTCGATGCTCTCTATGAACGCCTGGAACCGGGTCCGGAGCTGGCCGGAGGCGCTGTTTATGTACTCCTTCTCAATGGAGCAGACCGGGATGCCGAAGTCGCGCTGGAGGACTATGGTGTTTATCGTGCGCTCATAGCTCCAGTACTCGCAGAACTTGTTGCTCTCGACGATGATGCCGTCGGCGCGGTATTCCCTCGCGATGTCCGCGAGCTGCTTTTTGCGGCCGCGCATCTCGTCCTGGCCCATGAAGCGCGGGCACATGCTGGTCTTCAGGTAGTGCCTCGCTATGGCGTCCAGCGGCTCCTGGCCTTCGGCGACGACTATCTCCTCCCTGCCCGGCATGGAACCGTAGCAGTAGCGGTCCGCAACGACCATGGCGCCGCAGCCCTCTATGAGCTTGGTGAAGCCCGGGTCGTCGTTCTCGGAGCCGGAGAGCATGACCTTGCAGCGGAACCAGGGCTTGGGGTCCGCCTCGCGCTTGCGCAGCTCCTCCGCCGTCTCGCGCAGATAGGGCAGGATCAGGTACTTCGGACACACCAGCGTCACCAGCTGGATGACGTGGAATTCGTAGCCCGTAATCGTGGGGTTATCCATCTTGCGGTAGTTGCCGATCTCGTTTATGAGGCGGCAGACCTCGTTGTGCTCCTCGATCGTGCGCATGAGCGCCTCGTCCGAGGTGTCGATGCCGAATTTCTCCCTCAGCGGCTTGAGGACGTGCGCACGCAGCTGCTCGCGGTAGTGCTCATAGCTGTTCTCCGTCTTTTTGAAGGGCACGTCGGTGAATTCGCAGAAGAAATCCGGGTTCTGGATGAGGTCCATCATCTGCATGTGCTCCTGGAAGCGGCAGGTCACGGTGCAGGTCTCCGTGGCCATCTCGGCGTCCAGGAAGTTGTAGCCGCCCTCGAGCGCGCGCTCCAGCAGGCTGCGGCCGTAGTGGCATGTGCGGCCGGACATGTAGTAGGTCGCGATGTCCGGCGAGGTGCACCTCGGCGCGCGGAGCCTCACACCAAAGCAGCCGGGCAGATCAAGCAGGACCTCCGGCATGAAATAGCATGTGTAGCCCAAGGCGCGCTTCCCCTCGCCCTTGGCCTGCTTCACAAGGTCGTTATTGGCCTCCTGGAGCAGGTCTTCAAAGAAAATCAGGTGCTTCAGGTCTCTCATTCAAATCCCCCTCTGTAAACCAGTTGTTTTTCTGCCCAATTTGCTTTGCCAAAACACCTTTTCTACTGTCAAGGATAACAAAGGTATCGTTAAATGTCAAACACATTTTTTCAACACTCGGCTTATTTTTTGCGCAGTTTCCGTTTATACCGCTTTTATACGCGCGATAATCGGCATTTCTGAGCCTCCGCCTCTGGTTAGACCACTTGGAGCAGCTAAACGTTTGGTTAATTAAAACTATATGTTGGAGTCACACAAAATTAGCTATTTAAAGCGCCAAATTTTGATGCGCTTTGGCGATTGACAAATCGAGGATATTTCATTAATATTTAACGCAACACAAGGGAGTGTGAACGGGATACGTTCGCGCTCCCTTTGTGCTATTTGGGATATGGAAGATCACTCGTAGAGGAGGAAACACAATGAAAATGAAGAAATTGCTCTCTATCCTGTTGGCTCTCTGCCTCGTGCTCGGCCTCGCGGCCTGCGGCAGCACGGACGAGGGTACTGTAAGCGACAGCCCCAGCGATGGCGGCTCTGTAAGCGACAGCCCCAGCGATGACGGCAGCAGCTCTTCGGGTGATACCCTGAAGATAGGCCTCATCGGACCCATGACCGGCGGTCTCGCGGCTTACGGCAACTCGATGCGTGAGGGCTTCGAGCTCACTATCTCCCAGATCAATGAGGCGGGCGGCATCCTCGGCAAGCAGGTCGAGATGGTCGTAGCCGATGATCAGGGCACCGACACCGAGTGCGTCAACGCCTTCAACAGCCTTGTATCCCAGGGCATCAAGATAATCGTCGGCGCCGCCACCTCCGGCTGCACCAGCGCCATCACCGGCCTCGCCAACGAGGAATGCGTCATCCTCATCACCCCCAGCGCCACGGCGGACTCCATCACCACTGAGGACGATTACGTGTTCCGCTCCTGCTTCCGCGACAGCCTCCAGGGCGATATCGCCGCTGCTTACGTCGCCAGCATGGGCTACACCAAGGTCGGCACCATTGAGTGCAGCGCCGACACCTACTCCATGGGCCTCGTCGCTAGCTTCACCTCCGCCTGCGAGGAGCGCGGCATCGAGATAGTCGCCGCCGAGTCCACCGCCACCATGGACGCTCAGGACTTCACCAACCAGTGGGCCGCCATGGTCAGCGCCGGCGCCGAGCTGGTCTACGCCATCTACTACTACGACGCTGTCGGCCCGTTCCTCATCCCGCAGGCCCGTGCGGCCGGCTACACCGGCGCTATAATGGGCGCCGACGGCTTTGACGGCACGCTCGACTACATATCCGAGGGCACCGACCTCACCGCTTTCAACAACGTGTTCTGGACCAACCACTATGACCCCTCCGACCCCTCTGAGGCCACCGCAGCCTTCGTCGAGGCCTACGAGGCCGAGTACGGCACCGCCCCGATGTCCTTCGCGGCTCTGACTCACGACTGCCTGCTCATAGTCCAGACCGCCATCGAGACCGCCGGCACCACCGACGACATCGCCGCTGTGCGCGACGCCATGGCCGACACCAGCGTGGTCTATGACGGTGTCACCGGCACCTTCTCCCTCGACGCGACCGGCACGCCTACCAAGGGCGGCGCGATCATCGAGTACTACGTTGACGATGCCACCGGCACTGTCTCGCAGCGTCTTGAAACCACCATCTCCGCTGACGAGCTCACCTGATCCTCCCACTCCCACTCTCCCAACCCACAGGGGAGACGTCAGCAAGCGGCGTCTCCCCGCCGTGTAAAAAGCGGCGGGGAGGCGCTGTATAAGTATATAGAGGAAAGGCGGAGGATTTTATGGGGACCTTTTTACAAACTCTATTCGTGGGACTGAGACTGGGAAGCGTCTATGCGCTCATCGCGCTCGGCTACACGATGGTATACGGCATCATCAGACTGATAAACTTCGCGCACGGCGACTTCATCATGGTCGGCGGCTACACGCTGGTCTTCACAGTGCCCATACTCACCGCAGCGGGCCTGCCGGCCTGGACTGCGGTCATACTGGGCTTTGTGATCTGCGCCCTGGTGGGCGTGGCGGTCGAGCTCATAGCCTACCGCCCCGTCCGCAAGAAGGGCACCAACATGTCCGCGCTCATCACGGCCATAGCCATGAGCCTGCTGCTTGAGAACCTGGCCCAGGCCATTCCGGCCATCGGCCCCGACCCCAAGATTGCCAGCCAGATATTCAGCAGCGGCGGCATCACCGTCTCGGGCGTCATGCTCGACTACAAGACCATCTATACTATAATAATCAGTGCACTCATCATGTGCGCGCTCTACCTCTTCACACAGAAGACCAAGATGGGCCGCGCGATGCGCTGCGTCTCCGAGGACAAGGAGGCCAGCATACTCATGGGCGTCAACGTCAACACGACCATCGTCGCCACCTTCGCCATCGGCGCTGGCCTCGCGGCGGTCGCCAGCCTCATGTACGTCGCGCAGTATCCCAAGGTGTACACCACCATGGGCTCGCTCCTGGGCCTCAAGGCCTTCGTCGCGGCCGTCCTCGGCGGCATCGGCATCGTGCCCGGCGCCATGCTCGGCGGACTGGTCATCGGACTTGTCGAGAGTTTTTCCACGAGCTACATAAGCTCCAGCCTTTCGGACACCTTCGTGTTCCTCATCCTCATAGTGGTGCTTATCATAAAGCCCGCCGGAATACTCGGAAAGAATGTGGGTGAAAAGGTATGAGCAAACTTCAGAAACGCGGATACGTCATCAACACTGCCGTCCTCGTTGTGCTCTTTGCGCTCTTCATGCTGATCTCGGGCTCCCTTGGCGGCACGGACAGCTTCAAGCTCATCCTTGTCCCGAGCATCTGGCAGTGCTGCTATCTCATAATCCTCGCCGCGAGCCTGAACCTCGTGCTCGGCTTCCTCGGCCAGCTCTCGCTCGGCCACTGCGGCTTCATGGCCATCGGCGCCTACACCGCCGCGCTTATGAGCCTTGCCTTCCAGCGCGCCGGGGTCTATGACGAGAAGAGCGGCGCGGTGTTCATCGCCATCATCTTCCTGTGCATCATCGCCGCCGGTCTGCTGGCCGCCGTCATCGGCGCCGTGGTCAGCATCCCCGCGCTCAGGCTCAAGGGCGACTACCTCGCCATCATCACGCTCGGCTTCGGCCTCATCATCGTCAACGTCATCAACAACCTGCCCTTCGCCGGTCAGAACGGCCTCGCGGAAGGCTCCGCCTCGGCCTCACTCTACGCCACCGGCCTCGGCTTCGGCACTGCGGCAAAGGTCACGTACATCTGGGTCGCGCTGCTCGTCACGATCGTCTGCATCGTGCTGATGTTCATGTTCATCCGCTCCAAGTACGGCCGCGCCATCCGCGCCATCCGCAACGACGAGATCGCCGCGAGCGCCGCGGGCATCAACACCAGCTACTACAAGGTGCTGACCTTCTCCTTCTCGGCCTTCTTCGCCGGTGTCGCGGGCGCGCTCTACGCCTGCGCCAATGCCTCGCTCTCGACCAGCAGCTTCTCCTTCACCAACGGCGGCATACTCAACTCCACCTTCGTCGTCGTCATGGTCGTGCTCGGCGGCATGGGCTCGCTCACGGGCTCCATCTTCTCCGCCGTCATCATGTACGTGCTCAACTACCAGATCAAGAACGGTGCCTGGGTCTCGGCCCTGCCCGGATTTTTGCAGGGCGTGTTCACATACCCCATGCTCGTCTACGCGCTGGTGCTGGTCGTCATCATCATCTTCCGCCCGAAGGGCATCTTCGGCAGCTATGAGTTCTCGCTCACGGGCCTGGCCTCTTCCCTGGCCGCAAAGCTGCGCGGGAGCAAAAAGTCCGCCGCAAAGGAGGCTGCACAGCATGAGTGAAAAGCATGTTCCGACGCTTGAGACAAGGAAGCTCGGCATCTCCTTCGGCGGCCTCAAGGCCGTCTCGGACTTCAACATCACGATAGACAAGGGCGAGCTCGTCGGCCTCATCGGCCCCAACGGCGCGGGCAAGACCACGGTGTTTAACCTGCTCACCGGCGTCTACAAGCCCACCGAGGGCACCGTGCTGCTCGACGGCGTGCCTCTGAACGGCAAGAAGACCCACCAGTTTGTCGCCGCCGGCATCGCCCGAACCTTTCAGAACATCCGCCTCTTCAAGGACATGACCGTCATCGAGAACGTCAAGTCCGCCTTCACCAAGGACATCGGCTACGGCATGCTCGACGCCGCGCTGCGCACGCCCAAGTTCTGGCGCCTCGAGCGCGAGGCCACGGACAAGGCGATGGACCTGCTCGACATCTGCGGCCTCGCCGACAAGGCCGACAAGCTGGCCTCCAGCCTGCCCTACGGCCAGCAGCGCAAGCTGGAGATCGCCCGCGCGCTCGGTACCGACATGAAGGTGCTGCTGCTCGACGAGCCCGCCGCCGGCATGAACCCCACCGAGACGGCGGAGCTGCTCTCGGTCATCAACACCATCCGCGACCGCTTCGGCATCGCCATACTGCTCATCGAGCACGACATGTCCCTCGTCATGAACGTCTGCCAGCGCATACAGGTCATCGACTACGGCCAGACCATAGCCTCTGGGCTTCCGGCGGAGATAGCCTCCAACCCGAGGGTCATAGCCGCGTATCTGGGCGAATAAGGGGGGTCACAAATGCTTGAAGTCAAGGACATAAACGTCTACTACGGCGCGATACACGCGCTCAAGGGGGTCTCCCTCACCGTCGCGGACGGCGAGCTCGTCTCGCTCATCGGTGCCAACGGCGCGGGCAAGACCACCACGCTGCGCACGATCTCCGGCCTGCTGCACGCGGCGACGGGCTCTGTGACGCTCGACGGCGTGGACCTGCAGAAGGCCGCGCCCAACAAGATAATCAGCCTGGGTCTCGCGCACGTCCCCGAGGGCAGGCACGTCTTTGCCCGCATGACGGTGGAAGAGAACCTCCGCATGGGCGCCTACTCCATCCGCGACCAGAAGAAGATAGCCGCGAACATGGAGATGGTCTACAACCACTTCCCCCGCCTGCGTGAGCGCCGCCGCCAGTTTGCCGGCACGCTCTCCGGCGGCGAGCAGCAGATGCTCGCCACGGGCCGCGCGCTGATGACCGACCCGAAGATGGTCATCATGGACGAACCCAGCATGGGCCTGAGCCCCATTCTGGTCAAGGAGATTTTCGCGATAATCGAGGAGCTGCACAAGAGCGGCATCACCATCCTGCTCGTTGAGCAGAACGCGAAGATGGCCCTCGCCGTCAGCGACAGGGCCTACGTGCTTGAGACCGGCAGCATCTCCATGGAGGGCGAGGCCGCGGCGCTCTCTGAGGACGACCGGGTGCGCAAGGCGTATCTCGGAGCTTAAAAGGAGGCGTCAAATGGGAAGATTCGTAATCACCGTCGCCCGTGAGACGGGCAGCGGCGGCCACAACATAACGCGCAAGCTCTCCGACGCGCTGGGCGTGCCGTACTATGACCGCGACCTGCTGCGCAAGGCCTCCGAGGTCAGCGGCATCCACGAGCAGCTGTTCGGCGCGGCGGACGAGCGCATCGGCCTGCGCCAGATGCTCTCCGCGGCCGAGAAGGTCTACACGGGCGAGATACTCCCGCCCGACAGCGACGACTACATCTCCACGCGCAACCTCTTCAGCTTTCAGGCCAAGATAATCAAGGAGCTGGCCGAGACGGAAAACTGCATCATCCTCGGCCGCTGCGCGAACTATCTGCTGATGGATAAGCCATATGTCCTGAAGCTGTTCATCCACGCGCCGCTGGAGGCGCGGCTCTCGCGCGTGGCGTCCTACTCCCTGGCCTGGAGCCAGCACGAGGTGGCCCGCCACATCCGCGTGGAGGACAAACGCCGCGCAGCCTACTACCACTACTACACCGGCGAGGAGTGGCGCGACGCCGCCGGTTACGACCTCAGCCTCGACACCGACAAGCTCGGCGAGGACGGCTGCGTCGAGTTCATCAAGAAGATACTGCCGCTCTACGAAAAGTGAGCCGCAGGCAAAAAACGGGGAGCCCCAGACGGGGCTCCCCTATTTTTGCGTTCACGCTCAGTTTTCAAAGAGATATTTCAGATAGCTGTAGCCCTCGGCCTCCATCTTGGCGTAGGGCACAAAGCGCAGAGCGGCGCTGTTGATGCAGTAGCGCACGCCGTTGGGCGAATCCGGGTCATCCGTGAAGACGTGGCCCAGATGCGAGTCCCCCGCCCTGCTGCGCACCTCCGTGCGGTGCATGCCGTGGCTGTTGTCCTCCAGCTCCACCACCGCGGGCTGCTCTATCGGCTTGGAGAACGCGGGCCAGCCGCAGCCGCTCTCGAACTTGTCCGTGGAGGAGAAGAGCGGCTCGCCGGTGACCACGTCTACGTAGATGCCCTTTTCGAATTTGTCCCAGAACTCGTTGCTGAAGGGCCGCTCGGTGCCGCTCTCCTGGGTCACGCGGTACTGCTCGTCCGTCAGCTTGTCGCGTATGGCCTCCGCGGCGGGCTTGCGGTAGTCGCCCGGGTCTATGCGCAGCTTTGAAAAGAGCTCTATCTCGTCCCGGGGGATGTGGCAGTAGCCGCCCGGGTGCTTTTCGAGGTAGTTCTGGTGGTATTCCTCGGCCGGGAAGAAGTTTATCAGCGGGCCGATCTCCACGTGGAATTCCCTGCTGCGGCCACGCTCGATCCCGGCGATGCGCTCCACCGTCTCCTTCGCCGCGTCGTTCGTGTAATAGACGCCGGTCTGGTACTGCGAGCCCCAGTCGTTCCCCTGCCTGTTTTCCACCGTGGGGTCTATGACGTAGAAATAGGCCAGCAGCAGCGCGTCAAGGCTCACCTGCTCCGGGTCGTACTCGACCCTCACCGTCTCGCGAAAGCCCGTCTCGCCGGTGCAGACGGTCTCGTAGTCGGCATCCTCCGCGCCGGTGCCGTTTGCGTAGCCGCTCTGCGCGTCTATGACGCCCGGTATCGACTGCATCAGCTGCTCCAGCCCCCAGAAGCAGCCTCCGGCCAGGTAAATGACGTTTTCAGTTGTATCCATATACATACTCTCCTTTCCGGACATGTCCGGCGTCGGTTCCGGCGGCGCCGGGGTCTCAGTCCCCCGCGCCGGGCCGCGCATCGCCCCGCAGCCGCACGTGAGCAGCAGCGCCGAGGCGGTCAGCAGTGACAGCAGCTTTTTATGCATGGTATCGACCTCCTGTCCTTCGGGCGCCCGCCGCGTGTACGGCCGCGCGGCGCCCTTTGCAGGCATATGATACAATGCGCCTATTAAGATCCCTGTTAAGAACAGAAACTTAACAAAAACCTTATGTCCCTCTGCTATAATATAACCACAATTTCAGCCCATCTGCAAATGGAGGGACTGCCATGCATCTTTTGGTCATAGAAGACGAGCGCGCCCTTTGCGAGACCATCGTGCGCAGCCTCAGGCGGCTGGCCTACAGCGTTGATTTCTGCTGCGACGGGGAGCGGGCGCTGGAGCTGCTCGGCACGGAGGAGTACGGCCTGGTGCTCCTGGACCTGAACCTGCCCGGGCAGGACGGCATGACCGTGCTGCGGACGCTCAGGCGCACGAACCGGGACACCAAGGTGCTGATACTCTCGGCGCGCAACGAGGTCTCTGACAAGGTGGCCGGCCTGGACGCCGGAGCCAACGACTATCTCTCAAAGCCCTTTCATCTCACAGAGCTCGAGGCGCGCATCCGGAGCCTGACCCTGCGTCAGTTCACCCAGCATGACGTGGTGCTCTCCTGCAGCGCGCTGACCTTCGACACAAAGGCCCGCATCGCCTGCGCCGGCGGGCAGCCCGTCTCCCTCACCCGCAAGGAGACCGGCATAATGGAGTATCTCATGCTTCACCAGGGCCGCCCTGTCAGTCAGGAGGAGCTCATGGAGCATGTCTGGGACAACAGTGTGGACAACTTCAGCAACTCCATCCGCGTGCACATCTCCTCGCTGCGCAAAAAACTGCGCGCCGCCCTGGGCTACGACCCCATCCTCAACCGCATCGGCGAGGGATATCTCATGGGAGGGCCCGAGCTATGAGGCGGCTCTCCCTTCAATGGCGCATGACGCTGATGACGTCCCTGCTGATTGGCGCGACCTGTGTCTGCATGGAGCTGCTGCTCTGCGGCTCCGGCGTGCGATATATGTCGCGCATAGGCAGCTATGCGGGAGGCGATCAGGAGCTGCTGGGCGCGATAAGCCAGGCGCAGCAGGCCTTCTGCATGACCAACTGGTACATCGCCGCCGCGCTCACGCTGCTCAGCGGCACTCTCGCCTATTTCGTCAGCGGGCGGGCGCTCAGGCCGCTGCGCGGCTTCACCTCCAGCTTTGAGCTGGTGGAGCCCGGCAACTTGGCCGAGATGAAGTTCGGCGAGGACGTCCCGCCCGAGTTTCGCAGTCTGGGCCGCTCCTTCAACAGCATGCTCGAGCGGCTGGAGCGCGCCTTTGAAACCCAGCGGCAGTTCACCGGCAACGCGGCACACGAGCTGCGCACGCCCCTGGCCCTGATGCAGGCGCAGCTGGAGCTGTTTTCCGCCGAGCACCCAGACGTTCTTCCGGAGACGGCCGAATTCTTAAAGCTCCTGCGTGAGCAGACCGAGCGGCTCTCGCAGCTCTCAAAGACCCTGCTTGAGATGAGCAGCCTGCAATCGGCCGCCCGCACCGACCGCATCCAGCTCGGGCCCATGATAGAGGAGATCTTCACCGACCTTGCGCCCCTGGCGGAGCGCGTCGGAGTGACCCTCGAGCGGGAGGGCGACGCCGCCATGACCGGCAGCGACTCCCTCATATACCGGCTGCTCTTCAGCCTCACGGAAAACGCCATAAAGTACAATCGCCGGGGCGGCTCCGTCCTCGTCTCGGTGTCCGCCGGGCAGCCGGAGCTGGAGATAAGGGTCTCCGACACCGGTCACGGCATCCCCGAGAGCTGCAGGAGCAGCGTCTTTCATCCCTTTTTCCGGGTGGACCAGTCCCGCAGCCGGGAGCGCGGAGGCGTCGGCCTGGGCCTGTCGCTGGTCTGGGAGATCGCCGCCCTCCACGGCGGCGGGGTGTGGGTGGAACAGAGCTCCGGCGCCGGGACGACCATCCTGGCGCGTCTGCCCGTCCGCCAGCCCGACGGCGCATAATAAAACAAAAAGCACCCGACTTTCGTCAGGTGCTCTTTGGAGCTGCTGCCCGGATTCGGACCGGGGAAACTACCCTGCGCATACTGCGTATGCGCAGGGGACCCGGACCTCGCGATCGCACGCGCCTCCGGCGCAGGATGAGGTCCCCGGTTCTCAACATAACAAAAAGCACCCGACTTTCGTCAGGTGCTCTTTGGAGCTGCTGCCCGGATTCGGACCGGGGACCTCATCCTTACCAAGGATGCGCTCTACCTGCTGAGCTACAGCAGCATAGCTCTCCCCACGGCTTGCACCGTGGGGAGTGGCGACCGAGAAGGGACTTGAACCCTCGACCTCTAGCGTGACAGGCTAGCGTTCTAACCGACTGAACTACTCGGCCACAAGCGGCTTTTGTAATATAACAAATCCTGCGTCAGATGTCAAGGGGTTTTTTCGATTTTTGTTTTCTTGCGGCGACACTTTTTTTATGGTAGAATATCCGCAGTATTTTTGGAGGTGAATCCAATGCGCAGACTGCTCTCGCTCTGCCTCATCGTCTGCCTTGTGTTCTGCCTGCTCCCGGCCATGAGTGCCGCCTCCGCCTCCGGCTCCGGCGTCTGCTTCATCGCCACAAACGACAACCTGCTCGAGCTGACTTATCAGCCCTACTGGCAGAACTCCACCATCTATGTCCCCTACACCGTCTTTGTGAACTTCAAGGTCTATAACTCCTTCCACCAGAGCAGCAACACCGCCTCGCTCTACTCCTCCACCAAGCAGCTCTACTTCGACCTCAACACCGGCGAGACCTACGACGGGAACGGCACCTACTACAACATAACCCCCGTCAGCCGCGGCGGGCAGATATACGTCCCGCTCGACTTCATCTGCGGCCAGTACGGCCTGACCTGGTCCTACATCGACGGCGGCGAATACGGCGACGTCTGCCGCATCAAGGACGGCTCCGTGTTCCTCACGGACGACCAGTTCCTCACCGCCGCCAAGCCCCTCATGGTCAGCCGCTACAACGCATATGTCGGCAACAGCGGCGGCAACTGGGGCGGCGGGGGCGGCGGCGGCACGGCCTCCGACTCCGGCAGCATCGTCTACCTCAGCTTCGTCGGCCTGCCCTCGGCTGCGCTGCTCGATTCTCTGGTGGAGTACGGCGTCAGGGCCGCCTTCTTCCTCACAGCCGACGAGATTCGCCAGAGCCCGGACACCGTCCGCCGCATCGTGGGCGAGGGCCACAGCGTCGGCGCGCTCTGCTCCACGGACCCGAGCGCCGAGTACGCCGAGATATCCTCCCTCCTGCTGGACGCCGCGCGCGTCAAGACGCTGCTGATAGCCTCCGCCGCGCCCGAGTATGACGAGAGCTGCATACACGTGGCGGAGATCTCCGGCCTGGTGTTCTGGGACTACGACACGGACTGCATCCAGAACGGCACCGGCCTCACCTACGCCTCGCTCATCACCGCCTACCTCGAGTACCGCCCCGCGCGGCTCGACGCGCGCATCCTCTGCTGCGACGCGACGGACGCCTGCCTCCCCTCCGTGCTCAGCTACATAAACGACAACGGCTTCACCGCCCGCGCCCCCTCCGAGGTCAACGCCCCGGAACTTGAATGACGCAAACTAAATTTAAAGCGCCGCAGACGTTCTGTCTGCGGCGCTTTCTTTATATGTGGAACAGCACCGTAGCGATGGTGAAGTATATGAGCATGGCCACAGTGTCCACAACCGTGGTGATGAGCGGCGCGGCCATGAGCGCGGGGTCGAGGCCGAGGCGCTTTGCCGCGATGGGCAGCAGCCCGCCCGTGACCTTGGCGCAGGCCACCGTGCACATCAGCGAGAGCGACACGACCGCCGCCAGCGCGGGGTCGTTGTACCTTATCATGATGACCCCCGACTCCACTGCCGCAAGCGCCAGGCCCACCAGCAGCGCGACGCGCAGCTCCTTCCAGAGTATGCTCAGCGTGTCCCCAAAGTGCAGCTCGTCCACGGCGAGGCCGCGGATGATGAGCGTGGAGCTCTGGGAGCCGCAGTTGCCGCCCGTGTCCATTATCATCGGGATGAACGACACCAGCAGCGGCACCGCCGCGAACGCCGCCTCGTACTTCGAGATTATCGCGCCCGTGATGCTCGCCGAGATCATCAGCACCAGCAGCCAGATGACGCGGTGCTTGGCGTGCTTCCAGACCGGGGTCTTGAGATAGGGCTCCGTATTGGCCTCCATGGCGGCCATCTTCTGCATGTCCTCCGTCGTCTCCTCGGTGAGGACGCCGATGGCGTCGTCAAAGGTGACGATGCCCACTATGCAGCCCTCCGTGTCCACCACGGGCAGCGCGATGAGCCCGTAGCGGCGGAAGAGGTTCGCGACGTATTCCCTGTCGTCCGTCGTCTTGACGGAGATGAAGTCGCTGAGTATCAGCGGCTCGATGGGCTCCGTGCCCTCGTGCGTGAGCAGGTCCTTCGCCGTCACGACGCCGAGCAGCTTGTGCTTTTTCACGGCGTAGCAGTTGTACACCGTCTCGCTGTCGATGCCGACGCGGCGTATCTTCTCCAGCGCGCCGGACACCGTCATGTCCGGGTCCAGCTCCACGAACTCCACGGTCATTATGCTGCCCGCGCTGTCGTCCGGGTACTGCAGCAGGTGGTTTATCGTCTGTCGCGTCTCAGGGCCGACGTTCTCCAAGAGCTGCGTCACAAAGTTTGCCGGCATGTCGCTCAGAAAATCCGCGGCGTCGTCGGCGTAGAGCTCTTCAAAGAGGCTCTTTATCTCGGCGCTCGAAAAGGTCTTGATGAGCTCCTGCCTCAGGTCGTTATCCATGTACGTGAACACCTCGGCCGCCTTGGGCTTGTCGAGGATGCGGAACACCGTGGCGAGTTCGCGGTCGTCCAGCTCCGAGAGGAGCTCCGCGAGGTCCACGGGGTTGTACATGGACAGGACATCGTGAATTGACCTCAGCCTCTTCTCCTGCAGAAGGGCCTTGAGTACGGTTACAGTCATGGTCATACCCTCCTTCCGGGCAGCAAAAAGCCGCCGCATCCAAAGGGACACGGCGGCGCAGCGCGCACGGAAGAAAAGGCATGCTCAGAGCCTTGCAGCCGAGAGCGCGCCCGCTTCGCCGTATCCTATACGTTTTGTTCCGCAACTTCGTCCGGAACCGCCTTCCACGTGCGCTCACCTCAGCTTTTTGTGATCTCCACTTTCGTGGGATGATATCTTATCATCCCACGGCGGATATGTCAATGCCGATATAAAGATTTCTTTATTGTATTACTTGCACAAGTATTTTCTCCGTGTTGCACATATTTTACGCGTCATCATATGGCAGCTTGTTAGTTTCCTTACATGAGGTATATTATTTGCTTGCTTTTTAACATTGTCTGTCATATACTCCAGTATGTGTAGCGAACAGAGAGGGCTGTTTGGAAAAACAATCCCTGAAAAAATTTGTTGGGAGGATTTATCTGACATGAAAGGTCAAAAACTTCTGAAGGCGTGCAGCGTCGTGATGATCCTGGCTTGTCTGTTCGGGCTGGTATCGGGGGGTTTGGGCATCTCGGACGTCAGCGACGTCAAGCAGGCCAAGGAAGCGGAGAAAGCAGAGACCCTCGCACAAATCGACACCCTCGCCGCCGGAGTGGAGCAGCTCGAGTCCAAGCGGGCCGACTACGAGGCGGGCAAGGCGGCGTATGAACAGGGGCTTGCGGACTACGAGGCCGGCAAGGCGGCGCTCGAGGCGGGCCGTGAGGAGTACGCCGCGGGACAGGCCAAGGTTGACGCCGGGCGCGCGGCCTATGAGCAGGGCGCGGCCACGCTGGCGGCCAAGAAGTCCGAGTATCAGTCGGGCCTCGCGCAGTACAACGCGGGTCTGGCCGAGTACGAGGCCGGCAAGGCACAGCTGGCGGAAAAGACCGAGGCCTATGAGGCCGGCAAGGCGCAGCTGGAGGCCATGAAGCCCGCCTACGACGCCGGTAAGGCCACCTACGACGCGGGGCTGGAGCAGTACAAAGCCAAGCTCGCGGAGTATGAGGCGGGCGTCAAGGAGTACGAGGCGGGCCTGGCCGAATATGAGGCCGGCAAGGCCGCTCTCGCCGAAAAGACCGAGGCCTATGAGGCGGGCAAGGCGCAGCTCGCCTCCATGCGCAGCCAGTACAACACCGGCAAGCTCCAGTACAACGCAGGGAACACCAAGTACGAGGCGGGGCTGAAGCAGTACGAGACCAAGCTGGCCGAGTACGAGACCAAGCTGGCGCAGTACAACGCGGCCGTGGAGGCCGGGCAGCTCACAGGGGAGCAGGCCGAGGCCACCAAGGCCCAGCTCGACGCGGCGAAAAAGCAGCTTGACGAGAGCAAGGCGACGCTGGACGCCACCGCCGCTCAGCTGGCCGAGGGCAAGGCGCTCATAGACACCTATGAGGCCGGGCTCGCCCAGCTGACCGAGTACGAGACTGCGGCCGCGACGCTCAAGGCCGCGGAGCAGAAGCTGGCCGCGGCGAAGAAGCAGATAGACGCCGGCAAGACCCAGCTTGACGCCGCAAAGGCCCAGCTCGACGCGGGCGCCGCGCAGCTGGCCCCCTACGAGGAGGGTCTCAAGCAGGTGCAGGAGTACGAGGCCGCTCAGGCCAAGCTGACGGCGGCCGAGCAGCAGCTGGCCGCGGCGAAGGCCAAGCTCGACCCGGCCCCGGCGCAGCTCGCGGCCGGTGAGGCCCAGCTCCAGGCCGCGGCCAACGAGCTCGCGGCGGGCGAGGCCCAGCTCGCGGCGGCGGCCGACGAGATAGCCGCCGGTGAGGCCGAGCTGGCCGCGGCGGAGAAGCAGCTCGCCGACGGCAAGGCCCAGCTCGACGAGTTCGAGGCCGGCGAGGCTCAGGTGCAGGACGGCTACGCCACCCTGGCCGAGAACCCCGACGTTAAGGCCAAGATCGACGGCGGCATGGACCCCGTTGAGGCCGCGTACAAGACCGTGGACGAGCAGACCGTCGTCACCACCAAGGAGCTGACCGGCCGCATCGTCACCTACGGACTCATGATAGCCGCGGCGGTGCTCGGCATCATCGCCGCCATACTCGGTCTGACCGGCAAGAAGGCCGCCATGACGGTGGGTATAATCTCGCTCATCGCCGCGCTGGCCGCTCTGGTGTACGGCTACGCCGCCACCGTGAGCTTCACCGGCCACACCGTGCAGGCCGCAGGCGCCATCGTCCTCGCCGTCGCCGCCGTGCTCATGGTATATGGCGCGGCCGCCGCGAAGAAGGCGCCCGTCACCGCGCAGTAAGCACTAAATATTCCCCGATAACAGCGAAAGCCGCCCCGTTTGGGGCGGCTTTTTGCCTGTCTTGATTATTCGCGGCTGTCCTGCACGGCCATGGCAGCGCAGAGCATCTCCGCCGCGTCGGCGCGGGTCAGGGTGTCCGTGTAGCGCGCGGACATGGTCAGCACGCCGCAAGCGGTGAGGTTGGCCGTGGCCTGGCTGGCCCAGGCGGGCACGGCGCTGTCAAATGCCGCGGTGGGCACGTCCGTGGCGCCCAGGACGTTGTTGAGCATGACCGCAGCCTCCTGTACGGTGATGGAGTCCTCGGCGTTGAACACGGTGCTGCCGTCGGACTCTGTGCCGCTTATGACGCCGTCCATCAGCGCCGTGGCGACGTAGCGCTTCTGCCAGACGGGGATAGCCGCGTCGTCGGCAAAGCCCGTGGCCGCTACGGCGGTCAGCAGCTCCTCGCCGCCGAGCTCCATGCACATGGCCAGAAACTCGCCGCGCGTGACCTCGCGGTCGGGCTCAAAGACGTAGCTCCCGCCCAGCTGCTGGCCGACGAAGATGCCCTCCTCCGCCAGCACGGTGGCGGCATAGCCGCTCGGGTCGCCGGTGAGGTCGGAATAGGTGGTGCTGGTCTTCTGCTTTTCGATGCGGATGATGACCGTGGCCTCCTGGGAGCTGTTGCCCGAGGCGTCCATGGCCTTGTAGCCGAAGTAGTCGCGGCCGCGGCGGTTGGTGTCCGGCGTGTAGACAAAGCGGCCGTCGTCGGTGAGCTCTATCTCGCCCTTGGTCGGCTCGGTGGTGATCTGGAAGGTCAGCGTGTCGCCGTCAGGGTCGACCGCCGTGAGGCGTCCGCCGACGGAGACGTTGCGGTAGGTGGTGAGCTCCATGTTCTGCGCCACGGGCGCGCTGCCCTCGGCACGGGCGGGTATGACCGGCGCGAACGCCGTGAGCGCCACAGCCGCCAGCAGCAGGACCGCACAGAGCGCAAGCCCCTTGCGTGTGTACATAAAAAATTCCTCCTGTGCATGAAAATGTGTCCTTATTTTGCACAGGAGGAAATGTTTTATTCTCTTGCAAATCAATTACTCAGCCGCACAGGCCGGGAATGATTTCCGCAAGCGCGGCGGCGAGTGAGCGGCAGCCCTTGCGCGTGAGGTGCAGGCAGTCCACGCGGTTGAGCTCCGAAACCGGTCCGGCGTCGAAGAAGGCGCAGCCGAGGCGCTTTGCGCTCTTCTCATAGAGCGGCGCGAGGGCCAGGGACTTCTCCCGTGCGCCGGGGCCGAACTCCGGGAGGCTCTCCGTGTCCACATAGCCCGCGTCGATGGGCGGCGGGGCAATGGCGAGGATGTTCGGGCCCTTTTCCGTCCAGCAGGGCGTGTTTTGAGCGCGGCAGACGATGTATTCCATGCCCGCGCAGATGCGCTCCGCCGTCGCGCCGTACCACTCCTTGGTGTCGTTCGTGCCCAGCATGAGGATGAGCAGGTCCACCGGCTTGTGGCTCATCAGGCAGGGCTGGATATAGCTCGCGCCGGTCCAGCCGTAGCGGTAAGGGTCCTCAAACACCGTGGTGCGGCCGTTGAGGCCCTCCTCTATTATAAGGTACTCCTCTCCCAGCGCCTTTTGCAGCAGCATAGGCCAGCGGGAGGCCTCCGAATAGCGCATCGTGCCGCCGGGCTGGGGCACGCCGTCAAAGTCGGCGGCGTCGCCGCAATAGCCGTGGGTGTTGGAGTCGCCGAAGCAGACGATGTGTTTTCTGTCCATCTCAGTTTATCTCCGGCAGGGATGCGGCGGCGGCGGACTGGCCCACGCGGCGGAACTTCTCGTCCGGCAGGGACGGGAAGATCTTCCCCGCGAGCTCCGGGTACTCGTCCGCGAGGACGGCCTTGCACTGCTCGAGCACGAGGTCGCCGCCCTTGCCGGACATGACGCGGCCGAGCAGCAGCACGTGCTTGAAGGCGTAGAAGTCGTAGTAGAGCGCCAGGGCGTGGGCGAGGTAGGTGCCGATGCTGCGGTAGACGGCCTCGGCGCGCTTGTCGCCGTTTTCCATGAGGCCCTGGACCACCTTCAGCTTCTCGGCGGGAGAGAGGCTCTCGTCGAGCTCTATGCCCGCTGCGGGGGCGAGCTTGATGACGCCGTCCTGGGAGAAGTACTTGACGCCGCAGCCGATGTCGCCGGACCACTCGTCGGCCATCGCGTCCGGGTTGGCGTCCACGGGCATGAAGGCGAGCTCGTTGAGCCAGCCGGTGACGCAGCCGTTGGCGTCCACGTAGCCGACGGCCTCGCTGGTGCCCATGGCGATGCCGAGGACGTTGTTGTCGTCCAGGCTCATGGCTCCCGCGAGGGCGGTGACGTCGCCGTCGTTGGCCACGACCAGGGGCACGTCGCCTATCTCCCTGGCCGCGCGGATGTAGATGTCCTTGACCTTCTTGTCGAACTCGTCCTTCGGCACCTTCAGGAACAGGGAGGCGACCATGGCACGGTTTTCGATGTAGATGCCCGCGGAGGAGACGCCGATGGCGTCCACGTGCGGCATGTGGGCGGCGGCGGACTTGAAGGCGTCCACGATGCCCTGGAAGTGGTAGTCCGGGTCGGCGGTGGTCTTGGGGAACCAGACGACCTCCTCGGAGAACACGCTCTTGCCGTCGATGACCGCGGAGACCTTGCGGTCGGAGCCGCCGGCGTCAAAGCCTATGCGGCAGCCGTCGAGGTGGCGGCCTATGGCCTGGGGGTTGGACTTTTCGGCGGGGAGCTCGGCGCAGGAGACGACCTCGAAGGGGCGCTCATAGACCCCGGCCATGAAGTCCTGGTCGAAGGCGCGGCTGCCCTCGGGCGTGTAGGCCGCGCGGATATATTCATAGATGCCCTCGTCGCCGGAGATGTATACCTTCCAGCCGCCGTAGAGCCAGAGCATGGTCTTTACCATGCGGTCGGCGTAGTATTTGTCCGCGGCCTCGAAGCCGGGGGTGCCGTGGATGAAGGTGCGCAGCACGGCGACCTCGCCGCCCGCGCGTTCAACGGCGATGCCGAGCGGCTTTTTTGCGCCCTCGAGGAAGGCGGCGTTGAACTTGTGCAGGGGGATATACTTCGGGTCGAGCTCGGGGACGTTTTTTACGTTTACATTAATTCCAAGATGCTCCATGACAGATCTGCCTCCTGAAAAATTCTCCTTATGCACATATTAGCACGAACTTTGCCGCCTGTCGACCATTGCCCGTCCACAAAATTGGTGCTATAATCCGTTTGTGCATACAGGAAATGTGCTGAGAAAAATCGTTATTAAAAATTTTTCCGGGCGTGCAATAAATCAGGATCGCCATGCATTGTTATGGCAGAACGGGAGGAAGTCATGCTGCTCTTGCTGACAGCCTTTGGTTCGCCGCTAACGGCGGCGGATGCGGAACATATCGACAGGTGTATCGCGGAGATGAGCCGCGGGGACACCGGGGCACTGGCCAAGGTCTATGAGAGGACCCACGCCGCGCTCTACGGATTTTCGCTCTTTCTCCTTAAGAACCCACAGGACGCGGAGGACGCGGTGCAGGAGACCTTCGTAAAGGCCTACCAGTCGGCAGCGCAGTACCGCTCCCAGGGCAAGCCGATGGCCTGGCTCATGACCATAGCGCGGAACGAGGCGCTGCAGCTCCTGCGTGAGCGCCGCCGCACCGTGGCCATGACACCGGAGGACTGGCAGGAGCAGTTTTCCGACAGGCCGGACTTCTCCCAGGAGGACCTGCTGACGCTCAGAGCCCTGCTCGAGACCCTCTCCGACGAGGAGAGGCAGATAGTCTCCCTCCACGCGCTCGGCGGACTCAAGCACCGCGAGATAGCGGATATGCTGGAACTCGCCCTCCCCACCGTCCTGAGCAAATATCACCGCGCCATGAAAAAACTCGGAAAAGCAGCAGAGGAGGCGGAATGATGGATAATGAAATGATGGAAGCAAGAATTCGCCGCCTTGCCGAGCACACGGCCCCGGATCAGCTCTCCGGTATCCTCGAAGCCTGCGAAGCCCGGAAAGGAACAGTAATAACGATGAACGAGATCAACAATAACAACAAGAAGAAGAAAAACCGCTTCGTCCCCATAGCCGTGGCCGCCGCCCTCGTGCTGGTCTGCCTCGGCGGATACCTCGGATACAGCTACGGCTCCGCCGCCGACCCCGGCGTGACCGGCAGCATAGTCGAACCCAGCACAGTACCCAGCGACGCCGCCGTGGACTCCATAATCACCCTCGACGTCAACCCCAGCCTCAACATCATAGTTGACGCCGCCGACAAGGTCATCGAAGTCCAGCCCCTCAACGACGACGCCAGGACCGTCATCGGCGACATGGACTTCGCCGGCTCCGACCTCGACGTCACCGTCAACGCCCTCATCGGCTCCATGCTCATGAACGGCTACCTGGACGACATCCGCAACTCCATCCTTGTCTCCGTCGCCAACGGCGACACGGCTAAGGCCGAGAGCCTGCAGCAGCAGGTCAGCGACATGATAAACAGCGCCGTGGGCGAGGGCGGCTTTGAGGCCTCCGTGCTCACCCAGACCGTCACCTCCACCAGCGAGACCGCCTCTCTTGCCCAGCAGTACGGCATCTCTGAGGGCAAGGCCGAGCTCATACTCAAGGTCGTCGCCGCCGACCCGACCCTCACGGTCGAGTCCCTCGCTCCCCTCTCCGTCAACGACATCAGCCTCATCGCCAGCTCCCGCAGCCTGAGCGACTCCAGCGTCAGCCAGACCGGCACCGCCAGCTCCAAGGCCTACATCAGCGTCGACGACGCCAAGTCCGCCGCCTACGCCCACGCGGGCGTCAGCGCCAGCGACGTGACCTTTGTCAAGACCGACTTCGACAGCGAGCACGGCGTCATGGTCTACGAGGTCGAGTTCTACGCCGGCAGCGTCGAGTATGAGTACGACATCAACGCCCAGACCGGCGAGGTCGTGAAGTACTCCCGCGAGAGCAAGACCACCTCCGTCCCCTCCACCACCGTCAGCGGCGACTACATCGGCGAGGCCGCGGCCAAGTCCGCCGCGCTCAGCCACGCGGGCGTCAGCGAGGCCGACGTCTGCTGGCTCCAGGCCGACTTCGACCGCGACGACGGCGTCTACGTCTACGAGCTCGAGTTCGCCGCCAACGGCCTCAAGTATGACTGCAGCGTCAACGCCCTGACCGGCGACATCGTGAAGTTCGAGCAGGAGCAGACCGGCAAC
This sequence comes from uncultured Eubacteriales bacterium, assembly GCA_900545405.1. Classification (GTDB taxonomy): domain Bacteria; phylum Bacillota; class Clostridia; order Oscillospirales; family Oscillospiraceae; genus Scatomorpha. Next base: position 22,644 of record UQYT01000024.1, read on the forward strand.
CTCGCCGGCAACGGCAACGGCAGCTCCGGCACCAACGCCGGCACCGGCGTGAACGCGGGCACCGGCAACCAGTACGGCAACGGCTCCAGCACCGTCAGCACCTCCGATTTCATCGGCGAGGCCGCGGCCAAGTCCGCCGCCCTCTCCAATGCCGGCGTCTCCGAGAGCGAGGTCACGCGCATCAAGTGCGAGCTCGACCGCGACCACGGCAGCTACAAGTACGAGATAGAGTTCAGCGTGGGCCGCATGGAATACGAGTATGAGATCGACGCCTACACCGGCGCCATCCTCAAGGCCGAGCACGACTACGACGACTGAAATAACAGACAACCAACGCCCTGCCTGTGCAAAAAATTGCCCGGGCAGGGCATTTTTATCCCCCCGGGGGGCTTGCGAAGATTTTGACGAGCCTGTAAAATTGTCACAGCACCAGGGTACCCGGAAAGGATCATCATATGAAAATACTCAGGAAAACCGCCGCCTTTATTCTGGCGGCAGCCGTTGCGCTGTCTCTGTGCGCCTGCGGCGCGTCCCCGGCCATGCAGACGCCCGAGGTCACCGGCGCGGAAATGGAAACGAGAACGATCACCGACGCGCTGGGCCGCGAAGTCACCGTCCCGGCCGCCGTCGAGAAGATAATCCCCCTCGGCAACACCCCGAGGATGATAACCTACCTCGGCCTCGCGGACAAGGTGGTGGGTTACAGCGGCATGGACCCCGAGAAGGTGACGCCGCTTGTGGCCTACGCCTATGTGAACAGCGAGCGCTGGGCCGATGTGCCCATCGTCGGCACGGACGCGGCCGGAAACACCAGCTACTATCCCGAGCAGATGATACTCGCCGCGCCCGACGTCATACTCTGCACCGCGACCAGCGGCGAGGCCGACGACATTCAGGCCAAGACCAACATCCCCGTCGTGGCCGTCAGCCAGGGGACGCTCTTCGGCAAGGACTTTGAGCAGTCGCTGCGCATCATAGGCGAGGTCTGCGGCGTGTCCGACAGGGCCGAGGAGGTCATCTCCTACATAAACGACAGCCTTGCCGAGCTCTCCGAGCTCGCCTCCAAGGTGCCGGAGGAGGAAAAGCCCACCGTACTGCCCGCCGCGGCCACCTTTAAGGGCGTGCACGGCATCGAGGGCATCAGGATGAACGACCCGGTCATGCTCTCCGTGGGCGCCAAAAACGTCGCGGACGACGGCACAGGCGTCAAAAGCTCCGTCATCATCGACAAGGAGCAGATAATCTCCTGGGACCCGGACTACATCTTCCTCGACAGCGGCGGCGTCGCGCTGGTGAGGCAGGACTACGCAGAGCGGCCTGACTACTACGCTCTGCTGAAGGCCTATAACGAGGGGCACATCTACCAGTACCCCAGCTCCACGGCCTACTACGACAACATGGAGATCTCCCTCGCCAACTGCTATTATGTCGGCTCCATCCTCTACCCCGAGGCCTTTGCGGGCATCGACATCAACGCCAAGGCGAACGAGATATTCAAATTTTTCCTCGGCGTGGACGACTATCTCTCCGTGCTGGAGGGCATAGATTCCGGATATGGTGAGGTCATGCTTGGATGATGAAGAATGAGCGGTAAACCGGCTGTCGGCCCGAGTTACGAGGGGCTGCAAAGAAAAAAGCTGCTGGCCCTCCTCATAACCTGCGCGCTGGCGATAATCGCGGCGCTCGCGGAGGCGGGGACGGGAAGCATAGAGTTCGGACTGGACGAAATATTCCGCGCGCTGATAGGCCGGGGCGACGCCACGGCGAACACGGTGCTCTTCGGCATACGCTTTCCGCGCGCGGCGGCGGCGATACTCGTGGGCGCGGCGCTGGCCATGTCCGGTGCGGTGATGCAGTGCGTGCTGCACAACCCGCTGGCTTCGGCCTCCACGCTCGGCGTCTCGCAGGGCGCGGCCTTCGGCGCGGCCGTGGGAATAATCGTGTTCGGCGGCGGCGTTGTGAACACCGGCGCGGCGGATTTTGCCATCCAGATCGACAACCCCTACATCGTGACGCTCTGCGCCTTTGTGTTCGGCTCGCTCTCCACGGTGGTGGTCATCGCCATCTCGCGGCTGAGGCGGGACATAGGCCCCGGCGGGCTGGTGCTCGCGGGCGTGGCGCTCAGCTCCCTCTTCACGGGCGGCAGTACGCTGCTGCAATACTTCGCGGACGACACCAAGATAAGCGCCGTTGTCTTCTGGACCTTCGGCGACCTCGGCGGCACCAACTGGACGCAGCTTTTGATACTGCTCGTCGTGACCGCCGCGGGCTTTGTATACTTCATGCTCCGCCGCTGGGACTACAACGCGCTGCAAAACGGCGCGGACACGGCCTCCAGCCTCGGCGTGAACACACGGACCGTGACGCTGGTAAGCATGGGCATGTGCACGCTGGCCTCGGCGCTGGCGGTGTCCTTTGTGGGCATCATCAGCTTTGTCGGCCTCGTTGCGCCGCACATCATGCGCCGCTTCGTCGGCGACGACTACCGCTGGCTGCTGCCCTGCTCTGCCGCGGCGGGCTCGCTGCTTCTGCTGCTGGCCGACCTCTTCAGCCGCGTGGTAATAGCGCCCGTGGAGCTGCCCGTCGGCGCCGTCACGTCCTTCCTCGGCGCGCCGGTGTTCCTCTATCTGCTGCTGAAAGGGGGCCGCCGCGGTGGTTGAAGTAAGGGACGTCAGCTTTCGATACAAGCCCGCCGGGCCGGACATCCTCCACAACGTGAGCTTCGAGCTCGACGACGGGAACTGCCTCGCCATACTCGGCAACAACGGCGCGGGCAAGAGCACGCTGCTCAAGTGCATAGACCGCATTCTCCCCGCCGGCAGCGGCACGGTGCTGGTGGACGGCACAGACGTGTTCACGCTGGGCAAGCGCGAGCTGGCGCGGAACATAGCCTACGTCGCGCAGAACGCCCGCGCGGCGGACATGACGGTGTACGACTCCGTCCTGCTGGGCCGCAGGCCCTACATCGGCTGGGACGCCACGGAGCACGACCGCGAGGTCGTGCGCGAGGTCATAGACCTCATGGGCATAGGCGACTACGAGCTGCGCAGCGTGGCGGAGCTCTCCGGCGGCGAGGCGCAGAAGGTCATGCTGGCGCGGGCGCTGGCCCAGGAGCCGCGGCTGCTGCTGCTCGACGAGCCGACCAGCAACCTCGACCCCCGCAACCAGCACGAGGCCCTGCGCACCGTGCGCCGCGTCGCCAAGGAGCGGAACATCAGCGTCTGCATCATCCTCCACGACCTGAACCTCGCCATCCGCTACTGCGACCGCTTCCTCTTCCTCAAGGACTCGGAGGTCTACGCCTACGGCGGCGAGGAGGTCATGACCCCGGAGAACATCGAGGCCGTGTACAGGATGCATGTGCACATAATGAGCTACATGGGGATACCGCACATAATCCCCTTCCCGGATATCAGATTATAGGAGGCAGAACATGAAGATCAAAACCTGGGCCGACTGCGCCGAATTCCACGGCCACGAGTGCGGCGGACTCACCATCGGCTACAAGGCCGCGCTCTACGCCATCAAGCTGCTGAACATCGGCTGCGCCGAGGACGAGGAGGTCGTCTGCATCAGCGAGAACGACGCCTGCGGCGTGGACGCCATACAGGTCATGCTCGGCTGCAGCGCCGGAAAGGGCAACCTGCTCTTCCACCTCACCGGCAAGCAGGCCTTCAACATCTATGAGCGCGCCAGCGGCCGCTCCGTGCGCCTGGTGCTCCGGAAAAAGCCCGAGGGCATGAGCCGCGAGGAGAGCTTCGCCTACTACCAGTCCCGCGAGCCCGAGGAGCTCTTCGACGTCAAGGAGACGCGCATAGCCCTGCCCGAACATGCGCGCATCTTCCTCTCCTACGACTGCGACGAGTGCGGCGAGACCACCGCCGAGAGCTTCATCCACCTGCAGGGCGGCAAAAAACTCTGCCGCGACTGCTACAAGGCCTACCGCCGCTTTGACATCTGACACCCTCTCTTACACCCCTCGCAGAGCCGCCCCGGTCCCCTTTCCGGGGCGGCGTTTTTGCGCGAAAAAATGGAGGGACCCGCTCCTTGCGGGTCCCTCCTTTTGTTTTTTTGCTTATCAGGTGCCGAGATAGGCCGCCTTGATGGCGGGGTCGTTGAGCAGCTGCTGTCCCGGGCCGGAGGTCGTGATGGTGCCGGTCTCCAGGACGTAGCCGATGTCGGCTATGCGCAGGGCCATGTTCGCGTTCTGCTCTATGAGCAGGACGGTCACGCCCATGCGGTTTATCTCCTTGATGATGTCGAAGATGCCCTTGACCACAATGGGCGCGAGGCCCAGGGAGGGTTCGTCCATCATGATTATCTTCGGCCTGCTCATCAGCGCGCGGCCGACGGCCAGCATCTGCTGTTCGCCGCCGGAGAGCGTGCCCGCCGCCTGCCAGGAGCGCTCCTTCAGTCTCGGGAAGAGCTCGTAGACCCAGTTGAGGTCGTCCGTGAGGTCGTCCTTGCGCAGATACGCGCCGATCTTGAGGTTCTCCAGGACCGTGAGGTCCGGGAACACGTGACGGCCCTCGGGGACCAGGGTCACTCCCTTGGCGACTATCTTGTCCGGCGTCAGGCCGGTTATGTCCTCGCCCTGGAGGTGGATGCGGCCCTTCGCGGGCTTCACGAGCCCCGCGATGGAACGCAGCGTGGTGCTCTTGCCCGCGCCGTTCGCGCCTATGAGCGTCACGATCTTGCGCTCCGGCACCTCGAACGTGATGCCCTTGACGGCCTCTATGCCGCCGTAGCTGACCTTCAGCCCGTCAATTTTAAGCATCTTCCGACACCCCCAAATACGCCTCTATAACCTTGGGATCGTTCTGGACCTGCGCGGGCGTGCCCTGGGCTATCAGCCTGCCGAAGTCCAGGACGTATATTCTGTGCGAGAACTTCATGACCAGGTCCATGTGGTGCTCTATCATGAACACCGTCAGGTTGTGAGTATCCTTGATCTGCACGATGAACTCGCCGAGCTCCTTGGTCTCCTGCGGGTTCATGCCGGCCGCCGGCTCGTCGAGCAGCAGCAGCTTCGGCTCGGTCGCCAGCGCGCGGGCGATCTCGAGGCGGCGCTGTATGCCGTAGGGCAGGCTGCCCGCGACCTCGTCCTTGAGGTGGCCGAGGTTCTGCTCCTCGAGCAGGGCCATGCTCTCCTCGCGCATGCAGCGCTCCTCAGTGCGGTTTATACGGAACGTCGCGGAGAACACGTTCTGCTTTGCGCGCATGTGCTTGGCTATAAGCACGTTCTCCAGCACCGTGAGGGAGGAGAACAGCCTTATGTTCTGGAAGGTCCTCGCTATTCCGAGCTCGGTTATCCTGTCCGGCGTGGGTGCCAGGACGTGGCCGGTGAACTTATCAGGCTCCTGCCCGAGATAGCCCTTTTTCATCTTGCCCTGGGGGTGGTTGCGGACTATGGGCTTGCCCTCGAAGCTGATCTCGCCGTTGGTCGGCTGGTAGACGCCGGTGATGCAGTTGAAGGCCGTGGTCTTGCCGGCGCCGTTGGGGCCGATGAGGGCCACTATCTCGCCGCGGTTGACCTCCAGCGAGAGGTCGTTGACGGCGACGACGCCGCCGAACTGCATGGTGATGTTCTGCATGTTCAGGACGTTTTCAATCTTTTCGCTCATTTCGAGGCACCTCCCTCAGCCTGAGCCGGGGCAGCAGGCGCTTTTTTTCGTCTTCGGAAGAGGTCGGGCAGCTCCTTCTGGCCCATGAGGCCCTTGCGGAAGAAGAGCACCACGACCATGATGATGACGCTGAACACGACCAGCCTGAAGCCGCTGCGGAACATGGCGGACTCGATGCCGAGGAAGCTGCCGTTGTCAAGGCCGCGCAGCCACCACTCGGAGCAGGCTATGAACAGGAAGCTGGCTATGCAGCTGCCCGTCACGGAGCCCAGGCCGCCGAGGACGACGATGAGCAGTATCTCATAGGTCATCGAGGACTTGAACTGCGCCGCCTGGATGGTGTTCATGAACATGGCCAGCAGCGCGCCGCCCACGCCCGCGAAGAAGCAGGAGATGCAGAAGGCCATCTGCTTGTGCTTGAAGAGGCGCACGCCCATGGCCTCCGCCGCCACCTCGTCCTCGCGTATGGCCTTGAAGGCGCGGCCGTAGGAGGAGTTTATGAGCAGCACGATGATGAGGATGCACATCGAGGCCACGAACACCGGCACGAAGGTGGCAAAGGATATCTCTGTCCCGCCGATGTTGAAGGTGAAGTCGGAGAGGCGCGTGTAGCCGCGCAGGACGTTGGAGCCGTTGGTGATGGGGCCGAACTTCTGCCACTGGAAGATGGCCTTGATTATCTCGGCAAAGCCGAGCGTCGCGATGGCGAGGTAGTCGCTCTTGAGCCTGAGCACGGGCAGGCCGATGAGCCAGGCGAAGAAGGCGGCGACGAGGCCGGCGAGTATCATGGCCAGCAGCGCGCCTATGATGAGGCCCGGCGCGGCCATGGCCTCCAGCCCGAAGATGCCATTTATGGCCTCCTGGAAGGAGAAGTGGATGGCGGCGTCATAGTACTGATACACGCTGTCTATGCTCTCGGACGGGATGGAGAAGATGGCGTAGGTGTAGGCGCCGATGAGCATGAAGCCCGCCTGGCCGAGCGAGAAGAGGCCCGTGAAGCCGTTGAGCAGGTTCATGGACACGGCGACCAGGGCGTAGACCGCGCTCTTGCGCACGACGGTGATGAGCATGTAGAGCCTCGAGGTCGCGGTTATGGTCTGGTCCATGATGATGCAGAGCGCATAGAGCGCGATGAGGCAGACGGCGGTTATAAGCAGCTTGAGCAGCTTTTTCTGTTTCATATCCATGGTTTCGCCTCCTCAGACCTTGTCCGTGGCCTTCTCGCCGAAAAGTCCGGTGGGCTTGAAGACGAGGATGATGATGAGCAGGACGAAGGTGAACGCATCCGCAAAGGTCGAGAGGCCTATGCCGGTCGGGATGACGCCGTAGGCCACGAGCAGGGTGTCGAGGCCCTTGATGATATTCTCGCAGATGCCGATTATGAACGCGCCGATGACGGCTCCGGGGATGGAGCCTATGCCGCCGAACACCGCCGCGACGAAGGCCTTCAGGCCCGGCATGGCGCCGACGGTAGGCGTGACGCCGGGGTAGTTGGTGAAGAACAGCATCGAGCCTATGGCCGCAAGGAAGGAGCCGATGATGAAGGTCATCGAGATGACGTTGTTTATCTTGATGCCCATGAGCGTGCTGGTCTCGAAGTCCTTGGCCACGGCGCGCATGGCCATGCCTATCTTGGTGTGGTTGATGAGCAGCACCAGCAGCACGACCAGCACCAGCGTCAGCACCGGCGTGGCCAGCGTGACCATCTTGGTGGTGGCGCCGAACACGCTGACGGTGTCGGAGATCCAGGGGATGGTCGGGTAGTTCTTGTTCAGGCCGCCGGTGACGTAGAGCGCGAGGTTCTGCAGCAGGTAGCTGACGCCTATGGCGCTTATCATGACCGACATCCTCGGCGCGGAGCGCAGCGGCTTATACGCCACGCGCTCGATGACGAAGCCGAGCACAACGGTCATCACTATCACAAAGGGTACCGCCAGCCAGAGCGGCATCCATGTCACGGCGTAGACCATCATGAGGCCCGCGACCATGAACACATCGCCGTGGGCGAAGTTTATGAGCCGGAGTATGCCGTAGACCATCGTGTAGCCGACGGCTATGAGCGCGTACTGGCCGCCGACGGAGATGCCGGAGAGCAGATACGGCAATAGTTTGTCGAAGAAATCCATTGAGCTTCCTCCCAATGCTCGCGCCGCCTCGAAAGCGCGGTCGCCGCGATTGCCGCGTTTTCGACGCAGCGCATGCAAAATAGTGGGGCTAAGGCGGAGGCTTTCGCCCCCGCCCTTGCCCTTAAACGGTTATCGCTTGGAAATTACTCGATGCCCTGCTCGCCGATGAGGTCCCACGCACCGGTCTCGGTGTTGCAGTACTTGATGAAGGCGACGTCGCGGGTGGCGTCCTTGGCGCCGTCGGCGAAGGAGATGTTGCCGGTGATGCCGTTGTAGTTGACGGTCGGCAGAGCCTCAAGGACGGCGGCGGGATCCGCGCTGCCGGCGGCCTTGATGGCCTCGAGGGCGACGTAGTAGGCGTCGTAGCCCATGACGGAGACAGCCGCGATCATGTCGTTGCCGCCGTTGTTCTCGAGGTTGACGCTGTCGGAGTTGATCCACTCCTTGAAAGCGGCGTCGAACTCAGCGTTGCCGCCCTCCTGATAGAAGGTGGTGACGTAGACATGGACGTTGTCCTTGCCCTGGGCGGCGGCGACGATGACGTTGGAGTCCCAGGTGTCGCCGGCGAGGATGGGCATGCCGAGGTCCTGAGTGGCGGCCTGGTCAATGATCAGCGCGGCGGCCTCGGTGGAGACAGGGGCGAAGAAAATGTCGCAGCCGTTGGACTTGGCGTTGGTGACGTAGCTGCTGTAATCGGAGGTGCCCTCCTGGAAGACCTCCTGGACGCAGTTCTCAGCGCCGAAGGCTTCGACGAAGTAGTTCACCAGGCCGACGGAGTAGTCGTCGCCCTGCTTGGCAAGGCAGTAGGCCTTGGTGGCGCCGAGGCTCTTGGCGTAGTTGGCGAGAACGGTGCCCTGGAAGGGGTCGATGAAGCAGATGCGGTAATATGTATCACTGACCTGAGTGACCTGGGGGTTGGTGCAGGTGACGCCGATGGCCGGGATGCCCGCATCGCCGAAGGCGGTGGCGGCGGCTATGGACACGCCGGAGCCGTAGGAGCCGAGAACAACGGAGGCGCCGTTGGTGATGAGCTCCTGAGCCGCGGAGACGGCCTTGTCGTTGCTGGACTGGTTGTCGGCGTAGATGAGCTCGACGGTGTAGGTCTCGCCGCCGATCTCAACGGTCGGGGTCAGGGAGTTGGCATACTGCATGCCGAGGATCTCCTGCTTGCCGCCTGCGCCGTTGTCGCCCGACTGGGGCTCGAACACGCCGATCTTGATGACCTTGTCGCCGGAGGCGCCGTCATCGGCAGGGGCCTCGCTGACAGTGGCGTCGTCGGCCGGGGCCTGGCTCTCGGTCGTAGCGGACTCTCCGCAGGCGGCGAGGGCGAATACCATGCACAGCGCAAGCAGAAGTGCAAGTATCTTCTTCATTTTGTTTCATCCTCCTAAATCATGTTCGGCCGCGACGTCCGTGCTAAGCGGACAAATGTTCTTCGCAGCCTGGGCATGATTATAAACTATCTCGCCGGTGATTGCAACAGAATTCTAAACATTTTATAACAATTTCTTTAATAAATCACTGTGAAAAAATTGACCGCCAAAATTGTTGGCGGTCATTGAGTATATTTTGTGCACTTTTGCTAACTACACCAGTGCAGGGCCTGTCCTCCAGTCTGTCCCTCCACGGCGCTCAGCGGCGGCGCGGTAGGCGAGGACGTAGAGGTCGCGTGCGCCGGAGCCGAGCTCGAAGACGGAGAGCGTGTCGCGCGGGAGCTGCCTTGCGGCGGCACTCTTAGTTATAATAGGTATGCGGCTCTTGTCCTGGGCGCGGCGGAGCAGGGTCCGGCCGCGCTCGTTGGCGGCGAGCAGCCGGGCGTAGGGCGGGACGCCGTCGGCCATGCCCTCGCGCACGCCGAGGCAGGCGCACATGGTCATGCGCCGGATGCGCGAGAGGGCGTAGCGCTTGCTCTTGGCAGCGGCGAGGACGCCGTCGAGCGTGGGCTCGTCGCGCACGGCGGCGCGCAGGCGGTTGCCCAGGCCCTCCGAGGCGTCCGGCAGGCGGGCGAACTCCTCGTCCGGCAGCATGCGCAGTCGGGAGAGCAGCATGGGCTCGAGCGCCTCCATGAGCACCGGGCCTCTCCCCCGCTCTGCCTCGCGGTCGAACACGGCGAGGGCTGCGTCCGGCATGAAACCGGCGCAGCTCTTGCCGGCGGCCAGGCGGCTGCGGAGCTCGGAGGCGGAGCGGATGCTCCCCTCCCCCGGCCCGTCGTGCTCGGCGCCCTCGCGCCTTATGGTCATGAAGCCGAGGTCGAGGCCGAGCTCGTAGATGGCGCGGATGTACTCGATGGCGAGGATGTTGTTCGGACTCTCCACGAGGCGGGCGGTGGCCTCGTCGGTGACGGCGGCGAGGGCGCGCTGGCGGGCGGCGGCAAAGGGTATGCCGCCCTCGAGCTCGCGCTTGAGCTCCGCGGTGAGCGCCGGGCTGAGCAGGGCCTCCGCCGCGCGCTCGAGCGGCTCAGTCTCGCCGCACTCGCTGCCGAAGCAGAGGCAGTCCACGACGCCGAGAGCCGCGAGCAGCCCCACGCCGCCGCGGGCGAAGCCCTCCGCCGAGGAGAGCGCCCAGGGCAGCGGCAGCTCGAACACGAGGTCCGCGCCGCTGCGGGCCGCGGCCTCCGCCCGGGCGAATTTGGACCACACCGCGGCCTCCCCGCGCTGGACAAAATCGCCCGACATGCAGCAGACCACCGCGGCGTCCCCGTCCATCGCCTCCCGCGCGCGCTCGAGCAGCAGCGCGTGGCCGTTGTGGAAGGGGTTGAACTCCGTTACAATGCCCACAGCCCTCATAACCGGCGCCTCCTTTGTAAAAAATCGCGTTTTCTATTGCGTTTTCAGCCAAATGTGGATAAAATGTGTAGTTGGATATACTGCGCATATTTTACTATGGGCGAAATATTTTTACAACACAAGAGTTAGAAAGGATACTGCTGAAATGAAAGTTTTGGTCATCAACGCCGGAAGCTCTTCCCTGAAGTACCAGCTCATCGACATGGAGACCGAGGCCGTCCTGGCCAAGGGCCTGTGCGAGCGCATCGGCATCGACGGTCACCTGAAGCACACCCCGCTCGTCGGCGGCAAGCCCGTGTTCAACGAGGACATCGCCCTGCCGACCCACTCCGAGGCCATTGCCGCGGTCATCGACAAGCTCACCAGCGAAGAGTACGGCGTCGTTAAGAGCATGAGCGAGATTGACGCTGTCGGCCACCGCGTCGTCCACGGCGGCGAGAAGTTCGCCTGCTCCGTGCGCATCACCGACGAGGTCATGAAGGCCCTCGAGGACTGCACCCCCTTCGCCCCGCTGCACAACCCCGCCAACATCACCGGCATCAACGCCTGCACCGCCGTCATGGGCAAGGACGTGCCCCAGGTCGCCGTGTTCGACACCGCCTTCCACCAGACCATGCCCGCCAAGGCCTTCACCTATGCCGTGCCCTATGAGTACTACAAGAACGACGGCATCCGCCGCTACGGCTTCCACGGCACCAGCCACCGCTATGTCTCCGCCCGCTGCGCCGAGCTCATGGGCAAGCCCATCGAGGAGCTCAAGCTGATAAGCTGCCACATGGGCAACGGCTCCTCCATCTGCGCCATCGACGGCGGCAAGAGCGTCGATACCTCCATGGGCTTCACCCCCCTGGTCGGCCTGCCGATGGGCACCCGCTGCGGCGACCTCGACCCGGGCGTCATGCAGTTCATCATGAACAAGTACGGCATGAACATCGACGAGATGCTCAACGTGCTCAACAAGAAGTCCGGCGTGCTGGGCGTCTCCGGCGTCTCCAGCGACTTCCGTGACCTCGAGACCGCGGCCGACGAGGGCAACGAGCGCGCGCGTCTGGCGCTCGACATGTTCGACTACTGGGTCGCCAAGGTCGTGGGCAGCTACGCCGCGGCGATGAACGGCGTGGACGCCATCATCTTCACCGCCGGCGTCGGTGAGAACAGCGCCACCACCCGCGCGGGCATCTGCAAGTACCTCGGCTATCTCGGCTGCGAGGTCGACCCCGAGCCGAACAAGAAGCGCGGCGAGGACATCTGCATCTCCACCGCCGACAGCAAGGTGAAGCTCTTCGTAATCCCGACCAACGAGGAGCTCGTCATCGCCCGCGACACCCGCGACATCGTCAACGGCTGAGGCTGACTCAACATAATAAACGCCGCCGCAGGCATGTTTTGCCTGCGGCGGTTTTTTGTGCGCATCTTACAAAATGCTCCAGTAAATTTCGGCTCTGCAAGGCCGATACAGGGTACAAATCGTATGCATTTGTGTGTTATACTGTAAAAAACGGGAAAGTTGTGGAACGAGCATGATAACGGGCAAAACTCTCAGGAACACGCTCCTCGTGCTCGCCGCGCTGGCGCTGGCCGTCTTCCTCGCCGTCTCGTTCGGGCT
>UQYT01000025.1 GCA_900545405.1 uncultured Eubacteriales bacterium
CATTCGACCCCATTTCTTTGGTGCTTGCCCAAAGAAACGGTGTCGAGCCGCCAAAGAAAAGCGCTTTTTTACCCTGGTGGCTCCACCATCCGCGTGAGCGCTGCCAGTCGGTAGTCTTTACTCATCTTCGCCCAACTTGGGGAGGGGCTTGGTGGTTGACCGGGCGCTCAAGTCAGCTTGACGCAGTCGGCGGTGATGTTGGGGCTTCGAGTTCGTGGGAGAGGCGGGCGGGACCGAACTGCTCCCGTGGCGGCACCCATAAGCGCGTTTCTTTGGGGCTCCACCCCGTTTTTTTGCGCAAGAGCAAAGAAATGGGGTGGAACGAGCAGTAGGGGGAAGAGACTTCTGCCCGGGGAAACGGCGCACTCGTAACCGCGCAAATGAGGTGCCGCCTTGTCTTTGCCTTGTACGTGTGCGCCGATACTTTGGACGGTGGTCGTTGCCCTGTCCTGCCATTCGACCCCATTTCTTTGGTGCTTGCCCAAAGAAACGGTATCGAGCCGCCAAAGAAAAGCGCTTTTTTACCTTGGCGGCTCCACCATCCGCGTGAGCGCTGCCAGTCGGTAGTCGGGACGTTCCTCGCCCGACTTGGGGTGGGGCTGGTGCGGGGCGCGGAATATTTCCCCCTTGACATTGGGGCCGCAATGTTTTAGTCTATATAAATGTAAATACGTGCTTTTGGCACTTAGAATGGAGTATTTATTATGAAGAGGATCAAGACCCTTGAGACCCGTGATCTCTGCGCCAGCGTCAAGAACGGCGGCTGCGGCGAGTGCCAGACTTCCTGCCAGTCCGCCTGCAAGACCAGCTGCGGCGTTGCCAACCAGCCTTGCGAGAAGAAATAATTAGCGCACGCTGACAAAACGGCGCCGTCTCCCCACGAGGCGGCGTCTTTTTATGCACTCTTGAGAAAGGGGGCCCTCCTTTGGTCCACCAGTACAAGCTCAACGGCTACGACATCGTCCTCGACACTGCCTCCGGCTCCATCCACCTCGTCGACGACGTCGCCTACGACATAATCGAAATGTACAAGTCCCGCTCCGCGGACGAGATCTGCGCCGCGGTCTGCGAAAAATACCCCGACGTCACGCGCTCCGACGTGCTCGAGTGCCTCGACGACGTCGCGGAGCTCGAGCGCGAGCACAAGCTCTTCACCCCCGACGACTATGAGCAGCTCGCCGCCGACTACAAGGGCTCGTCCCACGTCATAAAGGCCCTCTGCCTCCACGTCGCCCACACCTGTAACCTCAACTGCTCCTACTGCTTCGCCAGCCAGGGCAAGTACCACGGCGAGAGGGCCATCATGTCTTTCGACGTCGGCAAGAGGGCGCTCGACTTCCTCGTCGAGAACTCCGGCGACCGCCGGAACCTCGAGGTCGACTTCTTCGGCGGCGAACCGCTCATGAACTGGCAGATAGTCAAAGACCTCGTCGCTTACGCGCGCTCCATCGAAAAGGACGCGGGCAAGAACTTCCGCTTCACCCTCACGACGAACGGCGTGCTGCTCGACGACGAGGTCACGGACTTCTGCAACCGCGAGATGCACAACGTCGTGCTCTCCCTCGACGGCCGCAAGGAGGTCAACGACCGCTTCCGCGTCGACGTAGCGGGCAACGGCAGCTATGACCGCATCGTGCCGAACTTCCAGCGCTTCGTCGCAAAGCGCTGGGACAAGAGCTATTACATGCGCGGCACCTACACGCACTACAACACCGACTTTACGAACGACCTCTTCCACATGGCCGACCTTGGCTTCACCGAGCTGAGCATGGAACCCGTCGTCTGCGCGCCCGGCGACCCCTGCGCGCTCACCGAGGAGGACTTCCCCGTCCTATGCGAGCAGTACGAGATTCTCGCAAAGGACATGCTCCGCCGCTGGCGAGAGGGCAAGCCCATCACCTTCTACCACTACATGGTCGACCTCAAGCACGGCCCCTGCATCTACAAGCGCGTCACCGGCTGCGGGAGCGGCACCGAGTACATGGCCGTCACCCCCTGGGGCGAGCTCTTCCCCTGCCACCAGTTCGTCGGCGACCCGAAGTACAGCCTCGGCAACATCTGGGACGGCGTAACGAACGCCGCCGTGCAGGGCGAGTTCCGCGCCTGCAACGCCTACTCCCGCCCCGACTGCAAGGACTGCTGGGCCCGGCTCTACTGCTCCGGCGGCTGCGCGGCGAACAGTTACCACGCCACGGGCAGCATAGGCGGCGTCTATGAATACGGCTGCCGTCTGTTCAAGAAGCGCATGGAATGCGCCATCATGCTCCAGGCCGCAATGGAGCTGGAGAGCGAAGGATGAGCACGCCCATCTGCGACTTTGTGCGGGGCTACTGCGAGAGCGTCGCCGTCAGACTGCACATGCCGGGCCACAAGGGCCGCGGTGAGCTCGGCTGCGAGGCGCTCGACATAACCGAAGTCGCGGGCGCGGACGACCTCGCCTGCCCCGAGGGCATCATCCTCGAAAGCGAGGAGAACACGACGGAGCTCTTCGGCTCGCGCCACACGTTCTATTCGACGGGCGGAAGCTCCCAGTGCGTCAAGGCCATGCTGCATCTCGCGTACATATTCCGGCCCGAGGGCGCGACGAACCGCATTCTCGCCGCCCGGAACGCGCACAAGAGCTTCCTGCACGGCTGCGCCCTGCTCGGGCTCGAGCCCGTGTGGCTCTATCCCGACGCCCCCTCCCCCCTCTGCTCCTGCCCCGTCTCGCGGGAGGCGCTGGAGCGGGCGCTGGACGCGGGCGAGAGGCCGTGTGCGGTTTACATAACTTCCCCGGACTACCTCGGCGGCGTGCAGGACATAGCGGCGCTCGCGGAGGTGTGTCACGCGCGCGGCGTGCCGCTGCTCGTGGACAACGCGCACGGGGCGTATTTGAAGTTCCTCTCGCCCTCGCGGCACCCGCTGGACCTCGGCGCGGACATGTGCTGTGATTCGGCGCACAAGACGCTGCCGGTGCTGACCGGCGGGGCGTATCTGCACGTCGCAGAGGGCGCTATGGCGGCGTATGAGGCCGAGGCGCGGCACTCGCTGGCTGTGTTCGGCTCGTCGAGCCCCTCTTACCTCATTTTGCAGTCTCTGGACCTCTGCGCCGACAGGCTGGACAAGGACTACCCCGCGCTCATACGCGAGACAGCGCGGCGCGCTGCGGTGCTCTCGCGCGAGCTGGGCCTCGCTCCGTCCGAGGGAGACCCGCTGAAGCTGGCCCTACCCGCCGGAGACTTTGGCTGCACGGGGCCTGAGCTGGCCGCCTGCCTGCGCGGCTGGCGGACCGAGCCCGAGTACGTGGACGCCGACTGGGTCGTGCTGATGTTCACGCCCGGGCTGGACGATGGGGCGTATGACATCGTGAGGCGCGCCCTTCCGCGCCGCCGCCCTTCCGAACGGAGGCCGCAGTCTATGCCGGGGCCGGGCGAGCGGGTGCTCTCACCGCGGGAGGCGCTGCTCTCGCGGCGCGTGAGCGTGCCTGTGCGCGAGGCCGTGGGCCGCGTCTGCGCGGAGGCGGCGGTGAGCTGTCCGCCCGCGATACCGATAGCCGTCTGTGGGGAGCGGATAAGCCCTGAGGCGGCCGCGCTCATGGAAAAACTGGGCGTTTGTGAGGTAAGCGTCGCAGAAGGGCTTGAATAAGCCCGGATGTTGTGATATTATGTCAACAAATCTTCTTGGAGGTTTGCCGTGGAAAAGGCGACTGACATCATACTGGTCATCTGCGGAACGCTGCTGTGCGTCGGCGGCATGTTCTCGGTGGGCGACACGTTCCGCTCTGTCACCGGCATAGTGCTGGGGCTGGCGCTTGTCGTTCTGGGCCTGGTGGACAAGGACCGGGCCTGGCCCTTCGGCAAGGGCAAAAGGAAGCACGGCACGGAAAGCGGGGAAAAGTGATTTGCAAGAGCTCAGTTTTGAGCGGGAGGCGCTGGGCCTCCCGATAAGCGTGACTCTGTCGGGCAGCGGGAACGACACGCTTGTGAAGATACGCGGCGGCAGCGCGCCGGAGATAGGCAGCGTGAGCGTGGCCTACTGCGACGGCGGCGAGCCCGTGCTGCGCACGCTGCTGCGTCCCGGCTCGAGGGACGACGTGGTGAGCGACATGTTCGCGGAACGGCTCTCGAGAAAGCTCGGCTCCACCGTCACCGCCGTCTGCTGCATACGCTGCACGGCTGGAGGCGAGGGCGACAGCGCCGTGCTCGAGTGCACGCGCGAGCTGCTTGACGACGTGCTCGGCGCCTGCGGCTGAGACAAAAAGCGGCCCCGTCCGATGTGGACGGGGCCGCTTTTTATGTTTTGGCTTCAGATCTTGTCAGCGAGGACGAATCCCAGCAGGATGAGCGTCGCCAGCACCACGAGCGCCGCGAGATACACGCCGAGGCGCTTTTTGCCCGCCACCGGCGGGGCGGCGTGCTCGGACTCGGGCACGAGCTTCGCCTTGCGCAGAGCCGTGACCACCGGCTTATAGAGCAGCACGGTGAGCGTGGAGTTCACGCTGGCCTTGAAGGCGTTGAAGGGCAGGAAATACGGTATGAGCAGCTCCTCCACGGCCTCGCGCGGCTGACCCATGTAAAACGGAGTGACGAGCCAGTTCCACAGCAGCATTGCCGCAACGCAGAGCACGCTGCCGACGATGAGACCGAGTACGGCTCCCTTTATTGTGTGGTGCCTGTGGTAGATGAGTGCAGCGGGTACGACCAGCGAACAGGTGGAGAGCACGTTCATGATAAAACCCCAGATGCCCGTGTCACTCGCCGTGAGCATTTCTATGAGCGAATCCACGATGGAGATGCCCACGCCGGCCATGGGGCCGTAGATGAAGGCCGCTATTGCTATGACGACGTCCTTGGGGTCGTACTTGAGCCAGAGCACGATGGGAACGCGCCCAACCAGCATAACGACGTAAGCAAGAGCGGCCATCATCGCGAGTATGGCCATTTTCTTTGTATCCATACGGCGCGCGGCCGAAGGGCCTTTCTTTGCAGCATCCATTGTTCTTATACACCTTTCAGAAAAAATCAACGCCCGAAGGGGTGTCTCCTTCGGGCGCAGCCATTGCATAAGCAACACACGCATCTTCTTCCATCCAGACTGTACTGTCGGTATCGGAATCGCACCGATTCATGCTTTGGCCCAAGCCTCCGCTCGCGGACTTTACCGCCGGTCGGGAATTTCACCCTGCCCCGAAGACATCTTTTCGGTTGTCGGCTATACTATAACACCGTGCGGCGGTTTTTGCAAGGGGCTTTGTGAATTAATTGATTTGACAATAATATGATATGAAGATAAAATCGGCTGGTGAGGTGAGAGCCATGGACGGGCGCGAGACGCCGAGGGAAAAGACCTGCTGCTTCACGGGGCACCGCAGCGCAAAGCTGCCCTGGGGCGCCAACGAGAACGACCCGCGCTGCCTGCGGCTCAAGGCCGACCTGGCGGACGCGGTAGAGGCCGTGTACGAGGGCGGCGTGCGCCACTTCATCTGCGGCATGGCCGAGGGCTGCGACATCTTCTTCGGCGAGGCGGTGGCGGCGCTGCGCCGCAGCCGTCCCGACGTGACGCTGGAGGCCGCCGTCCCCTGCCCTGAGCAGGACCTCCGCTGGTCCGCAGGAAGCACCGAGCGCTACGACAGGCTGCTCTCTGAGTGCGACAAGCTCACCGTGGTCAGCCCGCGATACAGCCCCGAGTGCATGATGCGCCGCAACCGCTATATGGTGGACCGCTCCGGCGTCGTCATCGCCGTCTTCAACGGTTCGCGCGGCGGCACCTTCAACACCCTGCGCTACGCGGTGCGGTGCGGGCTTGAAATTATCGAAATTGACCCGTAAGTCTTTGACATACAGCCGCATATGATGTATAATGTCAGGCCATGTGTAAGGATGTGAATCATTTGAAAGACGTCATAATCTCAATAACAGGCGTGCAGAACTTCCCCCAGGGCTCGGACGACACGGTCGAGCTCGTCACCGAGGGGAAATACTGCTACCGCGACGGGAAGGGCGAGCTCAGCTATATGGAGAGCGAGCTCACGGGGATGCAGGGCACCCGCACCTCCTTCACCTTCACCCCCACCGAGGTCGTCCTCTCCCGCGAGGGGACGCTCACCAGCAAGATGGTCTTCCGCGAGGGCACGAAAAACACCTTCCTCTACGACACGCCCTTCGGCTCCGCCACCATGGGCCTCGACACGCACAAGATACACTCCACCATGGGCCCGCGCGGCGGGGACATGGAGATAGACTACGTGGTCGACTTTGACCACGCCGTCGTGGGACGGAACAAATTCAGGATAAACGTTAGAGAACAGGGCGGTGCGGCAGATGGCAAATCTTGTTGAAAAGGCGAAAAATCAGATAGACGCTCTCCTAGCGGAGAGCCTCAAGCGCGCGGCGGAAAAGGGCGAACTGCCCTCCGGCGCGGCGCTCTCCGGCACCGTGGAGGTGCCCAAGGACACGAATAACGGCGACTTTGCCGCAAACCACGCCATGACCGGCGCAAAGGCGCTGCACATGGCGCCGAGGAAGATAGCCGACGCGCTCATCGCCAACCTCGACCTCTCCGGCAGCTATTTCGCCTCCGCCGAGGCCGCGGGCCCCGGCTTCATCAACTTCCGCCTCGCCCCCGCCTGGTACGGCGAGGTCATGGCCGCCGTCGCCTCCGAGGGCGCGGACTACGGCCGCTCCGACGCCATGCGCGGCCAGAAGATAATGGTGGAGTTCGTCTCCGCCAACCCCACCGGCCCCATGCACATGGGCAACGCCCGCGGCGGCGTCCTCGGCGACACGCTGGCCGAGGTGCTCTCCCGCGCCGGTGCCGAGGTCTGGCGCGAGTTCTACGTCAACGACGCGGGCAACCAGATCGAGAAGTTCGCCTCCTCCATCGAGGCGCGCTATGCCCAGCTCATCCTCGGCGAGGACGCCGTGGAGTTCCCGGAGGACGGCTATCACGGCGACGACATCAAGGACCTCGCCCGCGCCTTCCTCGAGGAGAACGGCCCCGGCTGGCTGGACAAGCCCGTCGCCGAGCGCCACGCGGCCATGGCCCGCTTCGGGCTCGACCGCAATATACCTAAAATGAAAGCCGACCTCGCCCGCTACGGCATCGAGTACGACGAGTGGTTCTTCGAAAGCAGCCTGCACGAGAGCGGCTTTGTGGCCGACACGGTCTCCGAGCTCACGGAGCGCGGCTTCACCTATGAGAAGGACGGCGCGCTCTGGCTGGCCACCTCCCGCATCCTGGGCGACGAGCTGCGCGCCGCGGGCAAGAGCGAGAAGGACATCGAAAAGCTCGACCTCAAGGACGACGTGCTCCGCCGCGCCAACGGCTTTTACACCTACTTTGCCGCGGACATCGCCTACCACCGCAACAAGCTGGAGGTGCGCGGCTTTGACAGGGCCATCAACATCTGGGGCGCCGACCACCACGGCCACGTCGCCCGGCTCAAGGGCGCGCTCGACGCGCTGGGGCTCGATGGCCAGCACAGGCTCGAGATCGTGCTCATGCAGCTAGTGAAGCTCATGCGCGACGGCGAGGTGGTGCGCATGTCCAAGCGCACCGGCAAGGCCATCTCGCTCGGCGATCTGCTCGACGAGATACCCGTCGATGCGGCGCGCTGGTTCTTCAACTCCCGCCCCGACACGCAGATGGACTTCGACCTCGGCCTCGCCGTGCGCGAGGACAGCGAGAACCCCGTCTACTACGTGCAGTACGCCCACGCGCGCATCTGCTCCGTCATCCGCAACCTGGCCGCGGACGGCCACGCCGTGCCGGACGCCGCCGCTGTGGACGCCTCTCTGCTCACCACGGAGCAGGAGCGCGAGGTCATAAAGCAGCTGGCCGCCCTGCCGGACGAGATACTCCACGCCGCCCAGGCGCTCGACCCCAGCCGCATCAACCGCTACGCCATGGAGCTGGCCGCGCGCTTCCACCGCTTCTACAACGCCTGCCGCATCAAGGGCGCGGAACCGGGCGTGCTGGAGGCCCGTCTCCTGCTGGCCGACTGCGTGCGCAGCGCCATCGCCGTCTGCCTCGGTATTCTCGGCGTCCACGCGCCCGAGCAGATGTGATGACCCAAACAAAATAAACCAGCGCCGGGGAGGAGCCAAAGGTTGTCCTCCCCGGCGCTTTTTACCCCGGCATGGTATTTAATTCGCGACACTGTGTATAAAAAACCGCCCCTTCCCACTTTCGGATGGGGCGGCAATTAATGGTTTCTATCAGTTATGTAAACCATTCTGCCTTCTAAGCACAAACCAAAAAACGCCCGCGCAGCGGACGTCTTTTGGGGAGAGAGAAATAAGATCTAAATGAGAGGAGACTTGCAAAATTAAATGTTACACATTTAACAAAGCATATGCATAATAGCACAGCTTTTCGGATTTGTAAAGGGGTTTTGGAAACTTTACAGAAATTTTTCACAATCTCAGCTCCCCCAGAGCAGGCGGACGGCCAGGGCGGAAACGGCGAAGCCCGTGATATCGGCGCAGAGGGCGGCGGGGACGGCCCAGCGGGTGCGCTTTATGCCCGCGGCGCCGAAGTAGACGGCGATGACATAGAAGGTGGTCTCGGTGGAGCCGAGCATGACGGCGGCGGTGCGGCCTATGTAGGAGTCCGGGCCGTACTGGCCTATGAGCTCCGTGGCGGCGGCGAGGGCGCCGCTGCCGGAGACGGGGCGCAGCAGCATGAGCGGCGCGGTCTCGGGCGGGATGCCGAGCAGCGTGAGCAGCGGCGAGAGCAGCGCCGTGAGCGCCTCCAGCGCGCCGGAGGCCCGGAGCATGTACACCGCCGTGAGCAGCGCCACGAGCGAGGGAAAGATGCGCAGCAGCACGCCCAGACCGTCCTTTATGCCGTCCAACATCACCTCAAAGACGTCCGTGCCCGAGAGCACGCCCCAGAGCGCGGCGCCGGCGATGACTATGGCCGCCGCGAGGTCGGCGAGCGCGCTCATTCGCCGCAGAGCCTCGCGAGCAGCGAGGCGGCGAGCAGCCCCGCCGTCACCGAGGCCGCCGAGCTCAGCCACACGGCGGGCAGGATGTCGAAGGGCGAGGCCGAGCCCGCCGAGGCGCGAAGCGCCGCCGCCGTGGTGGGCAGGAGCTGTATGGAAGCCGTGTTGAGCACGACGAGCAGGCACAGCTCCCGGCTTGCCGTGCCGGGCCTGTCCGACAGCCGCGCCATGCCCTGCGCCGCTCGGATGCCCATAGGCGTCGCCGCGTTGCCCAGGCCGAGGAAGTTGGCCGAGACATTGGCTGCGAGCGCGTCCATCGTATCCCGGTCGCGTGCAGCTCGCGGAAAGAGCCGCCCCAGCACCGGTCTGAGCAGCCGCGAGAGCCCCGCCGTCAGCCCCGAGCGGCGCATGACCTCCATGACACCCGACCAGAGGCAGATGAGCCCGCCCGTGCCCAGGATGACTTCCACCGCCGCCGGCGCTCCCTGAAGCGCCGCCAGGCCCGTCTCCGTCCCCCGCCCGGAGAATGCCCCGTACAGCACCGAGATCACAAGGGCCGCGGCCCACATTTTAGACATATTGTTCATTCCTCCCAACGGCGCCGCTTGTTAATTGTTAGATTTCTTCGTGTATAAATATTCCCCGTGTGTTGACTTTATGATTAATTTCATATATAATTTCTTAGTGCTGTGTACGGGAACACAGCGGATTTGGAGGGAATTTAATGAAATCAACCGGGATTGTAAGAAAGGTGGACGAGCTCGGCCGCATCGTGCTTCCGATCGAACTGCGCAGGACGCTCGATATCGCCGAGAAGGACTCGATGGAGATCTACATCGAGGGCGATGCTATCATTCTCAGAAAGTATCAGCCCGCGTGCATCTTCTGTGACAGCGCCAAGGACATTGTTTCCTACCGCGGGAAGAATGTCTGCTCCGACTGCATCAGGATGCTTGAGGAGAAGATCTGATCTGCACTAGAGTGCGTCAAAAAAGAAGACAGAGCCAACCGCGACACGGTCAGCTCTGTCTTCTTTTATTTTTGCCTCTGTCAGGTCATCTTCTCCTGCTTGACCTTGTGGTCGATGACGTGGCGGGAGGCGAGCTCCCGCTGCACCTCCTCAGGGCTTATGCCCAGCTCCACCATCAGCACCATTACGTGGTAGGCGAGGTCGGCTATCTCGTACACCGTCTCGCGCTTGTCCCGCGCATGGCCGGCGATGATGACCTCCGTGCTCTCCTCCCCCACCTTCTTGAGTATCTTGTCGAGGCCCTTCTGGAAGAGATAGGTCGTGTAGCTGCCCTCGGGCAGCTGCTCCTTGCGGCCCTGGAGCAGGGCGTACAGGCCGTCGAGCGAGAACTCGGAGAGCTCGTCGCTCTCGTACACGGGGTTGAAGAAGCAGCTCTCCGCGCCCGTGTGGCAGGCCGGGCCGGCCTTCTCCACCTTAACCACCAGCGCGTCCAGGTCGCAGTCCGCCGTGATGGAAACGATGCGCTGCACGTTGCCGCTGGTCTCGCCCTTGCGCCAGAGCTCCTGACGGCTCCGGCTCCAGAAGCAGGTGCGGCCCTCCCGCATCGAGATCTCAAGGCTCTCCCGGTTCATATAGGCCAGGGTGAGCACCTTTTTGTTTTCCGCGTCCACGACGATGGCGGGGATGAGGCCCCGCTCGTCGAATTTCAGTTTGTCCAGATCCATGTCACAGCCTCACATTTATTCCGTTTGCCCGGAGCTCGGCCTTGAGCTCCGGTATTTTTACCTCGCCGAAGTGGAAGATGGACGCCGCGAGCCCCGCGCTCACGTCCGGCACCTTCCGGAAGAGCTCCGTGAAATCCGCCGAGCAGCCCGCGCCGCCGGAGGCGATGACCGGGACGCTCACGCTCTCGCAGACCGCCTGGAGCATCTCCAGGTCGAAGCCGCCCTTGACGCCGTCCGTGTCGATGGAGTTCACGACCACCTCGCCCGCGCCCATGTCCACGCACTTCCTTATCCAGCTGATGGCCTCGATGCCCGTGTCGTCTCGCCCGCCGCGGGCGAACACGCGGAACTCGCCGTCCATGCGCTTCACGTCCACGGAGAGCACCACGCACTGGTCGCCGTAGCGCCGCGCCGCGCGCCGGACCAGCTCCGGGTCGCGGATGGCTCCAGAGTTCACGCTCACCTTGTCCGCGCCGCACTTGAGCACGCGGTCGAAGTCCTCCAGGCTCGAGATGCCGCCGCCTACCGTGAGCGGGATGAAGATGGTGGACGCCACCTCGCGCAGTATGTCGGTGAAGAGCTTGCGCCCCTCGGCCGAGGCGGTGATGTCGTAGAACACCAGCTCGTCAGCGCCGCTGTCGGAGTAATAAGCCGCGAGGTCCACGGGCGAGGAGACGTCCCGCAGTCCGAGGAAATTCACGCCCTTTACGACCCTGCCGTCCTTCACGTCGAGGCAGGGGATTATCCTTTTTGTTATCATCTTGCCGCCTCCACCGCCGCCCGGAGAGAGATGTCCCCGGTGTAATATGCCTTGCCGATTATGGCCCCGTAGAGGCCCAGCGCGCGCAGCCGCGCCACGTCCTCCATGCTCGAGACGCCGCCCGAGGCGATGAGGTCGAGGCCGAACTCGCGCTGCAGGCGCTCATAGAGCTCCGCGTTCGCGCCGCGCATGGCCCCGTCGCGGGAGATGTCCGTGCAAATGACGGTGCGGACGCCCAGGGCCTCGATGCGCCGGAGAAAGTCCTCCGCCGTGAGGCCGGAGTCCTCGCGCCAGCCCTTGATGGCGACCTTGCCGTCGCGCAGATCCGCGCCGACGGCGATCTTCTCGCCGTATTTCTGCACCGCGTCGGCCAGCAGCGCCTCATCGCTCACCGCGGCGGTGCCGAGGATGACGCGGCCCACGCCCGAGGAAAAGGCGCGGTCTATGCTCGCCATGTCGCGCATTCCGCCGCCGCACTCGACGAAGAGGCCCGTCTCGGCGACGATGCGCTCTATCATGCCGAGGTTCGGCGTGCCGCCGTCGCGCGCGCCCTCGAGGTCCACCGTGTGCATCTGCTCCGCGCCCTGGGCCTTGAAGTCGCGCGCGACGGAGACGGGGTCAGTGCTGTACACGGTCATCTCGTCGTAGTTGCCCTTGTAGAGCCGGACGGCCTTGCCCTCATAGAGGTCGATTGCCGGGAAGATAAGCATGGCTCAGCCCTCCAGTTCGCAGAAGGCGCGCAGGATGCCGAGGCCGACCTTGCCGCTCTTCTCGGGGTGGAACTGGCAGCCGTAGAGGTTGCCGCTCTGCACCGAGGCTGTCAGCTCTATGCCGTACTCCGCCGTGGCGGTGAGGCTGTCCTCGCAGCCCGCGGCGTAATAGCTGTGGACAAAATAGACGCAGTCGCCCTCGTTCACGTACTTGAGCACGCCGCCGGGGCGCTTTATGCGCAGGGCGTTCCAGCCTATGTGGGGTATGGGCAGACCAGAGGGCACACGCCCCTCCATGCCGACGACCTCGCCCTTCAAGAGGCCGAGGCCGGGGTGCTCTCCGTACTCAAAACTGCGCTCGAAGAGCAGCTGCATGCCGAGGCAGATGCCCATTACGGGCTTGCCGCTCGCGACTGCGCGGCGCACGGCCTCGTCCATGCCGGTCTCACAGAGTTTGGCATAAGCGTCCGCAAAAGCCCCGACGCCCGGGAGTATGACGCGGTCTGCATCCGATATTTTTCCACTTTCCCCGGTGACTATGGCCTCCTCGCCGATGGCGGCAAAGGAGGAGCGGAGCGAGAAGAGGTTGCCCACGCCGTAGTCGATTATCGCTGTCATCAGAGCACCCCCTTGGTCGAGGGCAGGGCCCCGCCGGTGACGGCGACGGCCTGGCGCAGAGCGCGGCCGAAGGCCTTGAACATGCCCTCTATAATGTGGTGGGAGTTCTCCCCGTCGAGCTGGCGGATGTGCAGGCTCATGAGCGCGGTGTTCGCCACGGCCTGGAAGAACTCGCGCGCGAGCTCGGTGTCGAACTCGCCCACCTTCTGGCTCGGGATGTTCGCCGTATATCTCAGGCAGGGCCTGCCGGAGAGGTCCACGGCGCAGAGGATGAGCGCCTCGTCCATGGGCAGGATGATGTGGCCGTAGCGGTTTATGCCGCGCTTCTTGCCCAGGGCCTGGGCTATCGCCGCGCCGAGGCAGAGGCCGATGTCCTCCACGCTGTGGTGCGCGTCCACGTTCAAATCGCCCTTGCAGCTGACCGCGAGGTCAAAGCCGCCGTGCAGCGCAAGCAGCGTCAGCATGTGGTCGAGGAAGCCGACGCCGGTGTCTATCTCGGACCTGCCCGAGCCGTCCAGCTCGAGGCTGAGCTTGACGGCGGTCTCCGCCGTCTCGCGGCTGACTTCACTGTGTCTCATGTTCTCAGCTCCGTTTCAATATCTCGTCCGTCGCCTCGAGCAGCGCGTCCATCTGCCCCGGCGTGCCTATCGTGATGCGCACCCGGTCGGCGAGCGCGCCGCCCAGGTAGCGGATGAGGATGCCGCGCTCGCGCAGCGCCTCCATGTACTCCTTCGCTCCTATGCCGCGCGGCTTCGCGAGCACGAAGTTCGTGCGCGAGTCCGTGAGCTCAAAGCCGCGAGCGGCAAGCTCCGAGGCCAGGCGCTCCCGCTCTGAGGCGATGGAGCGGCAGTTTTCCGCGCTGTACGACCAGTCCCTGATGGCCGCGGCCCCGGCGATGAGGGCCGTGCGGTTCACGCTGTAGGGGTTCGTGGAGTATTTGAGCTTTTTGAGGTCCTCGATGAGCTCCTCGGGGCCCACAGCGTAGCCGAGGCGCGCGCCCGCGAGGGACGCGGACTTTGAAAATGTCCGCACGACGAGGACGTTGTCGTACTTCGACACCAGCGGCACCGCCGTCTCGCCGCCGAAGTCCACATAGGCCTCGTCCACGACTACGACGCTGTCCGGGCTGCCCTTCACGATGCCCTCCACGGCCTCGAGCGGCAGGGCCACACCCGTCTGGGCGTTGGGGTTCGCGATGACCACGCAGCGGCCCGTGCCCGTGTAGTCCTCAGGGTCTATGGTGAGGCCCGCGCCCATCTTGGGGCGGATGGCGTCTATGTGGTAGAGGTCCGCAAAGACCTCGTAAAAGCCGTAGCTTATGTCCGGGAACACCACTCCGCGCTCGCAGAAGGCTAGGAAGCAGAAGTTGAGGATGTCGTCCGAGCCGTTTGCAAGGAGGATGTTCCCCTCCCCCACGCCCAGGTGCTCCGCGAGCAGCGCCGTGAGCTCACGGCAGGCGGCATCCGGGTAGAGGTTCAGCGCCGCGGCCTCCTCGGAGCGGAGCGCCTCCAGCACCAGCGGGGAGGGCGGGTAGGGCGACTCGTTGGCGTTGAGCTTGATATAGGGCCTGTCCTTGGGCTGCTCGCCGGGGACATAGGGCAGCAGTGCGGCGAATTTGCTGTCGAGATAGCGGCTCATTCGCTCCGCCCCCTTCGCCTTATCGTGGCGGAGACGGCGTGGGCGTGCAGGCCCTCGGTGTCGGCAAAGAGCGCCACGTCGTCGGCCACGGACTCCAGACCTTCGGCCGTGTAGTAGGAGAAGTAGCTGCGCTTTATGAAGTCGTCCACGCCGAGGGGACTCGAGAATCGCGCCGTGCCCATGGTGGGCAGGGTGTGGTTCGTGCCGGAGAGGTAGTCGCCCAGCGGCTCCGGGCAGTAGTGCCCGAGGAACACGGAGCCCGCGTTCCGCACGCGGCCCAGCCAGTCGAAGGGCCGCTCAACGCAGAGCTCAAGGTGCTCCGGCGCTATCTCGTTGGCGATGTCCACCGCCTCGGAGAGGTCGTCCGTGACGATTATCTTGCCGTTTGCCTCGACGGACGCGCCCGCGATGTCTTTCCTGGGCAATACCTCGAGCTGGGCCTCGAGCTCCGCGGCGGTCTTTTCGGCAAGCGCGGCGCTGTCGGTTATGAGTATGGCCGTGGCGAGCTTATCGTGCTCGGCCTGGGAGAGCATGTCCGCGGCGAGCCAGACGGGGTCCGCACTCTTGTCCGCGACGATGAGTATCTCGCTCGGCCCGGCTATCATGTCTATGGCCACCTGGCCGAACACCTGGCGCTTCGCCTCCGCGACGAAGGCGTTGCCGGGGCCGACGATCTTGTCCACGCGCGGGATGGTCTCCGTCCCGTAGGCCAGGGCCGCGACGGCCTGCGCGCCGCCGACGCGGAACACGCGGTCCACGCCCGCGACCTTCGCCGCCGCGAGTATAGCGGGACTGACCTCGCCGTCCGAGGCCGGGGTGGTCATGACTATCTCGTCCACGCCCGCGATCTTGGCGGGGATGCAGTTCATCAGCACCGAGGAGGGATAGGCCGCCGTGCCGCCGGGGATATAGAGGCCAACGCGCTGCATGGGGATGATGCGCTGGCCGAGCATGGAGCCGTCAGGCCGCGTGAGTATATAGTCGCGCTGCAGCTGCCGCTCGTGGAAGGCGCGGATATTCGCGCTCGCGCGCTCGAGCACGCGGAGAAATTCCGGGTCGACTGCCTTGACCGCCGCGTCCAGCTCCTCGGCCGTGACCTCGAGCGCCACGCCCTCGGCGCGGTCGAACTTCGCGTTGTACTCACAGAGCGCCGCATCGCCGTTTGCTCTCACGTTCGCGATTATCTCCGCCACGGTGCCGGACACGTCCCGCGCCGAGGCCGTCCTCGCAAAGAGCTCGGAGGCGGGGGTCTCGCCGCTCTTCATTATCTTTATCATCACGCTCTTCCTCCTTCCGCCGCCCGGCCTATGAGCTGCTTGAGGCGGCTTATGCCCTCGTATTTGAACTTGAAACTCGCCTTGTTGGCGATGAGCCTCGCGCTGATGGGGAGTATCGTCTCCAGCACGTGCAGATCGTTCTCCCGGAGCGTCGTACCCGTCTCGACGATGTCCACAATGACGTCCGAGAGGCCGAGTATGGGCGCGAGCTCTATGGAGCCGTTGAGTTTTATGATGTCTATGGCGCGGCCCCGACCCTGGAAATACCGGGTCGCGATGTTGGGGAATTTGGTCGCCACGCGGAGCGTCTCCGCCCCCCGGCGCTGCTCGGCCTTGCCCGCCAC
This sequence comes from uncultured Eubacteriales bacterium, assembly GCA_900545405.1. Classification (GTDB taxonomy): domain Bacteria; phylum Bacillota; class Clostridia; order Oscillospirales; family Oscillospiraceae; genus Scatomorpha. Next base: position 15,966 of record UQYT01000025.1, read on the forward strand.
GCACATGCGGCAGCGGCCTATGCCGAGGTCGAGGAGCTCATACACGTCCGGCGAGTACTCCAGCAATATGTCCCGCCCTGCGACGCCTATGTCCGCCGCGCCGCGCTCGACGTATATGGCAACGTCCGAGGGCTTGACCCAGAAAAAGCGCATCCCCGTCTCCGGGTTTTCAAAGATGAGCTTGCGGCTGTCCTCCCTTATGCCCGGGCAGCCGCAGCCCGCGCGCTCGAACATGTCGTAGACCTGTTCGCCCAGCCTGCCCTTCGGCAGGGCTATGTCAATCGTCTCCTTCAAGCTCAACAGGCCTCCCGTCCATCATTTTCATCACCGTGCGGCAGCGCAGCGAGGGGGCCGCCCCCCTCTGCACCCGGACGCTCCGGCCCGAGTCCGTCAGCTCCCGCACCACGCCCGCCAGCTCCTCCGGCGTCTCGCCGTCGGGGATGAGCAGCACGTCCGCGTCGTACTCCGGCTCCGCGCCGCCCAGGCGCTCCAGCAGGTTCAGGTACACCGCAAAGCCTATGGCCTGCTCGTCCTTGCCCAGCTTGCGCATCAGGCTGTCGTACCGCCCGCCGGAGAGCACCGCAGAGGGCGCACCGGGGACGTAGCCCTTGAACACCAGGCCGTTATAGTACTCCATGTCGCAGGTTATGCTGAGGTCTATGTTCACGCCGCCGACACAGCCGAAGCTCGCGAGGACGCGCACCGTGTCCTCCAGCTCGTCCGCCGCGGCCAGCTCCGCCTCCGTCGCCGCCAGGGCGCGCAGCTCCGGCAGCAGCTCCGTCGCCGGGCCGTAAAGCTCCACGAGGCGGATGAGCCTGTCCGCCGGCTCCTCCGGCGCGCCAGCCGCTGTGCACACCGCGCGCATCGCCTGAGCGCTCCGGCTGCCCACAGCGCGCAGCAGCTCCGCCCGCTCCGGGCCCCTGAGCCCCAGCTCGTCCACCAGGGCGCAGAGATAGCCCATGTGCGAGAGGTCCAGCACCCAGTCCGGCGATATCTCGCCGAGGCTCCGCGCCGCAAGCATGGCCACCTCGCCCATGACATAGCCGTCCACGAGGCCGAGGTACTCCAGCCCCGCCTGCGTTATCTCCTGAAAGCCCAGGCCCGAGTCCGGCGCGCGGTACACGCTCTCGTCATAATAGAGCTTCTCCGGCGTGGAGTCCGGCCCGCCGCCCAGGTTCTTCGCTATCGACAGCGTCACGTCCGGCTTGAGCGCCATCAGGCGGCCGTTCGTGTCCGTGAACGTGATGACCCCGCCGCTCGGCAGGAAGCTCCTGTTGCCCGCGTAGAGGTCGTATTCTTCAAATTTGCTCATGCGGTAGGGCCGGTACCCGAACTTCGAATACAGCGCGCGCAGACCGAAAACTATGCGCTCCTCCCGCGTCAAAATGCTCTCCATTGCCTGTCCTCCGTGTTTCACTTTACCCTGCTAATGTGATAGCACGCTAATATATTACCACGAGTCGCCGAGATGTCAAGTTAAATCTCCGCGCGATGCGAAAAAAGCCGCGATAAAGCGGCTTTTTTTCACAGCACCGCGGTCTTGAACACGGTGTTCGACATGTCGCGCCTGAGAAAGAGCTCCGCCACGCGGGCGAACTCCACGGGGTCGCCGCTGGCGTAGCAGGCGGTGCGGCCGAAGCTGCGCCGGGGCGAGCGGAGGGAGTTTTTCTCCAGCAGCGCGGCCAGAGCACGCGCGCCGGCGGCGCCGGAGTCTATGAGCGTCACGCCCTCGCCCATGTAGGCCGCGATGGCCTCCGAGAGCAGCGGGAAGTGTGTGCAGCCGAGTATGAGCGTATCCACGCCCGCCGCGCGCACGTCCCGCAGGCAATCCTCGACTGCTGCGGCGACCTCCGGGTCCGCGGGGTCCGACCTGCCCGCCTCCACCAAAGGCACGAGCAGGGGGCTGCCCGAGGCCACGGGCTCTATGGCCGAATCTATGGCCTTGAGCTCCCGCACGAAGGCGCCGGAGCGCGTTGTCGCCACGGTGGAGAGCACGCCGACGCGGCCGTTTTTCGTGCTCGCCGCCGCCTCCGCCGCCGCGGGCTTCACCACGCCGATGACCGGCACGCCCGCCGTCTTTTCCACCTCGTCCAGGCAGTTCGAGCTCACCGTGCCGCAGGCCACGAGCATGGCCTTTATCGCCCGCGCGCGGAGAAAGCGCGCGTCGCTCCGCGCGATCTCTATGAGTTCGGCCACGCTCCGCCCGCCGTAGGGCACGCGGGCCGTGTCGCCCAGATAGGCTATGTCCTCGCCGGGCAGCAGCTCCCGCAGCACACGCACCGCGGTCAGGCCGCCCATGCCCGAATCAAAAATTCCGACTGGTCTGTAATCCATGTTTCCTCCGAAGGAAGATGTTTTGCTCATAATTATATTCGCCGGGGGGATATTTTAGCATCAGCGCGCCGTTTTTGCAAGGCTCAGAGCTCAAGTCCCGCCTCGCGCAGGCGTTTTATCGACTCCGGCGAGGCCCGGCGGAGGAAATCCTCCAGCACCGCGCCCGCGTCCGGGTAGAGCCGGATGTTCCGCCGCCCCGGCTCCGCCACCGGCTGGGGGCCGTGCGCCGGCTCCGAGAGCGTCAGCAGCCCGTTCGCCGCCGCCTCGATCTCGCAGATGCCGTACTCGTCGCGGTAAAAGTGTTCGTCCTCCAGGTGGCGCAGCTCGTGCCGCAGGCCCTCGGCCTGGCGCTCCGGGCAAAAGCGAGTGTTTATGTATATGGTGAAGGTGCCGTCCCCGTTCGAGACGGTCACGGCGCTCGACGCCATGCTCGGGAACTCCACGAGGCGGACCCAGTAATCCACACCCTCAACGTAGCTCATTCGCCCTGCTGCATCTCCTCTATCATACGCACGATGGCCTCTATCTGCGACTTCGTCGCATTCTTCGTCACCGAAAAGAGCATCCTCTTCTCCGGGCGGCTGCGCAGCTCCTCCAGGTACTCGGCCAGCTCCGCGTCGCCCTCGGTCTGGGGCTCCGGGCGGTCCGTGTTGCCGAGGAGGTAGTCTGTGGAGACGCCCAGGTACTCGGCTATGCGCGCCGCGTTCTCCGCGCTCACGCCCTTTGCGCGGCCCTTGCGCAGCTCCGTCATGAAGCTGCGGCTCATGCCCAGGTCCGCGCTCATGCGCGAGCCCGAGATACCCCTCTCACGCAGCAGCGCCTCTATCCTCTCGCATATCCCTTCCATCCCGACGGCTCCTTTTTGTCAAAATGCCAAATTTACATATTTTTGTACATTCATGGTTGACAAGCTCCGATTTGCACTCTATATTGGGAGGTGCGTTGTACAAAGTTTTGTGCGCTTGTCGGGCTTATGTGCACCATGATAGTACAAATCATTGTACATGTCAACATATTTGATGGGAGGACAGCGTGTATGGAGAAGAAAAAGTCCGACTCTCAGGCGCCGGACATGTCAGCTTGCAGGGGCTGTCGGCACTTTTTTGAGGCGGCGGACCCGGACTGTTACAGGCAGTCCATCCCCGCGTGCGAATACATACTCGACACCGGGCGGCGCAGGCCCTGCCCGGCGGGGGCGGGCTGCACGGAATACCGCCCTGCGCCCCGGGGCATGAGCGAATACCGGCGGCGGCACGGGGCCATAGTCCAGGCCTTCATCGCCGCGCGGCGGAGGGGCTGAGCCTTGAGAAAGCGGCACTACCATCTGGCCGACCCGCCGGAGCTCATCGCCGAGTGTCTAAGCTGTGCAAGGAGCGAGTGCACGAACTGCCTTGAGCGCAGGCTCAAGGCAGCCGTCAAGACCAACTCGCGTCTCCGCTCTCAGAGCTCCACGGCCTCGCCGGGCTGCAGGAAGTAGACGATCTTCGCCTTCACTGCAAGGCCCGTGATGCGCGAGACGGCCCAGGCGTAGGTCTCGAGCTGCGCGGCGTAGCGCTTTGCGCGCTCCGGGGCCGCCTCGGGGGCAATGCGGTCGGTCTTGTAGTCCACGATGACGGCGCCGTCCGGCTCGATGAGGCAGCAGTCCACGACGCCCTGCAAGAGCAGCTCCTCGCCCTCCGCGCCCGGGAAAAAGCGCTCCGCCGGGCAGAGCAGCGCAAAGGGGAACTCCCGCAGCACGCGCGGCGCAGCGGCTATCCTCCGCCCCAGGGGCGAGAGGGCGAAGCGGCAGAGCCCCGCGGCGTCCACCGCGGCGGCCTCGCGCGCCGAGAGCTTGCCCGCGGCGGCGAGGCGGTCTACGGCCTCACGCGCGGCCTCCGGCGTGGTGAGCGCGCCGAGCTCGAGATAGCGCAGCGCAAGGTGGGTGGCCGTGCCGCGCTCGGCGGCGGTGAGCCGCCTGGCCGCTAGCGCGATGTCGGGGCGGCGGAAGGTGCGCGCGGCGCGGGGCAGCAGCTCGGCGCTCTCGGCGTCCGGCTCCGCGAGGCTCTTGAGCTCCGTGGCCGTGAGCTTGGAGGGCAGGGTCTCCGCCCCGGAGTGGGGGTAGCGCCAGGCGAGCAGTGCGTCAAAGTCCACGGGGACGGCCTCCTCCCCGGTGCGCTCCGGCTCCGGCTGTGCGGCGGGCGTGACGCGCCGGGGCACGCCCTCCTCGTCGCCGCCTATGGAGAGCGTCAGCGCCCGGCCGCCGGTGCCGAGGGCCGCGCAGATGAGCCACTCGGCCATGCTCCGCATGGGCAGCAGCGCCTGGGCAGGGATGTGCTCCTGGGCCGCGGGCGCGAGCTTGTCCATGGTCTTTTGCGGGTCTGCGAAGGTGCAGGTGATAAAGAGCCGCTCCCGCGCGCGGGTCATGGCAACGTAGAGGAGCCGCAGCTCCTCGCTCAAGAGCTCGCGCTCGAGCCGGTTCGCCACGGCGCGGCGCGCGAGGGTGGGGTACTCTATTCCCCTTGCGGCGTCCGTGAACTTCGGCCCCAGGCCCAGCTCAGGGTGCACCAGCACGCTGCCGCGCAGGTCCGAGCGGTTGAACTGCCGCGCCGTGTCGCCGATGAACACCACCGGGAACTCAAGGCCCTTCGAGCGGTGGATGCTCATTATGCGCACCGCGCCGCCGCCGTCCTCGTCGGGGAAGGCGGGCTCCTCGCCGCGCTCGCGCATGGAGCGCAGCCAGTCGAGAAAGCGGCGCAGCCCGCGCCAGCCCGTGGTCTCAAAGCTCCGGGCGAGCTCGAAGAGGCGCAGCAGCCGCGCGCGGCGGCCCTCCCCGTCACGCATCGCGGAGCAGAGCGCCATGCAGCCGAGGCTCTCGTATATCTCCCATATGAGCGTTGCGAGCTCCGAATCCCGCGCAAAGTCGCGCAATCTGTCGAGCGTATCGAGGAAGGCGCGGGCCTTCTCGCTCACCTCCGCGCGGGCGCTGAGCGCGGCGTAGAAGTCGCCCTCGCCGGACATGAGGCGTATCTCCGTCAGCTCGTCGTTCGTGAAGCCGAAGAGCTCCGAGCGCAGCACGGAGATGAGCGCCACGTCCTGGCGCGGGTTGTCGATTATCGCGAGCAGCGAGAGGATGACCGCGACCTCCGGGGCCTCGAAAAAGCCGCCGGACTGCCCGGCCTCGACGGGGACGCCCTCGCGCGCGAGCACGCGCCGCCAGACGGGGCCGGAGACGTTCACGGAGCGCAGCAGCACGGCGATGTCGCCGTAGCCGAGGGGGCGGAGCACGCCGCCCTCGCTTATCTTTGCGCCCGTCTCGACCAGGCGGCGCATCATGCGCGCGACGTAGGCGGCCTCGACCTCTATCTTGTCCGGGCGCTCCTCGTCCTCGTCCGCGCCGGGCAGAGGCACGGCCACCAACTCCGGCACGGGCACTACGCCGGGGTACTCCAGCCCCGCGCGGAGCCGCGCGCGCTCGTCGTACTCCATCTCGCCGAGGCCCTTTGACATCAGGCAGCCGAACACGGCGTTCACCGCGTCCACCACCTCGCCCCGGGAGCGGAAGCTCTCGCGCAGAAAGACGCGCCTCGGCACGCCCTCCGGCTGGGGGGCGTCGGCGTAGCTCTCGTATTTTTTCAGGAATATCGTCGGGTCCGCGAGGCGGAAGCGGTAGATGCTCTGCTTCACGTCGCCGACCATGAAGAGCCGCCGGCCGCTGTCCGAGACGGCTCTTATTATCATGTTCTGCACCAGCGAGACGTCCTGATACTCGTCCACCATGACCTCGGCGTAGCGGCGGGAGACCTCGCGGGCAGTCTCCGTCGGGCTGCCGTCCGGCTCCGTGAGCAGCCGCGCGGCCAGGTGCTCGAGGTCGGCGAAGTCGAGCAGCGAGCGGCGGCGCTTCCGGCGCGTGTACTCGGCGTCAAAGTCGCCCACGAGCTTCAAGAGCGCGCGCATGGCGGGCGCCGTGGCGCGCATGTCACGCAGGAGCTGCTCGCTCGGGAGCGTAAAGCCCTTCTCTATGCGCTTTGCGGCCTTTTTGCAGGCCTCGCGCCGGGCCTTTGCCCGCTCCGCGAGCTCCGGGTCCTCTCCCCCGCCGCGCAGTGAGCCGAGGCGCGGGAAGGCTATGGGCAGGGCCTCGCGCAGGGCGTCCCAGCCCTCCGCCGCGCGCTTTGCCGCGCCGCGGAGCGAGGAGGCCGTCTCCGAAAAGCTCGGGACATAGGCCTTGCCCATCTTCTCAAAGCCCGCGAGAGAGCGAACGAGCTCGTCGAACTCCCCGGCCCACCAAAGCAGCTCGTCCGCCGCGCTCTCCAGCAGCTCGCGGCCCCATGGCGTGTCCGCCGCGTCCTCCGCGCCGGTCTCGAAGAGCTCCGACTGCCGCGCGGCCCAGTCCCCCGGCCGGGCGTGGGATTGCAGCTTGCCGTGCAGCTCCAGCACCAGCGATTCGAGCCGCCGGTCGTCCGTGCCGGCGCCCACGGTGTCCGCGAGCTGGATGAAGCCCGGCTCCGCCTCGGCGTAGGCCGCCTCCAGCACCGTCTCCAGCGAGAGGCGGCGCAGCTCCCGCGCGCGGTCCTCGTCCGCTATGGCGAAGTCCGGCGCGATGCCCGCGCGGCCCGCGTACTCCCGCAGCAGGGCCGAGCAGAAGCTGTGGATGGTGCCTATCTGCGCCCGGCGCACCAGCGCGCTCTCGCGCCGGAGCCGCTTTGAGCCCGGGTCGGCCGCCGCGCGGGCCGAGAGCTCCTCCGAGATGCGGCTGCGCAGCTCCGCCGCCGCCGCCGTGGAGAAGGTTATGATGAGGAAATTGTCTATGCTCCGGGGCGCGTCGCCCTCGGTTATCCAGCGCATGAGCCGCTCGGTGAGCACGCGGGTCTTGCCGCTGCCCGCCGCCGCCGAGACCAGCAGCTCCCCGCCCCGGTCCTCGATGGCCAGCTTCTGCGATGGCGTGGGTTTGAATTCAGCCATTTTCCGCGCCTCCTTCCAGCATGTCCCACACGCGCGTGGCGCTCAGTTTGGGCAGATAGCGCCGCCTGTCGCTGCCCTCGCCCTCCGTGAAACGGCAGGCCTCGGCGTAGTCGCACCAGAGGCAGGCGTTGTCCTGCGCGCCCTTGTAGCATGGGTCGGCGGTGATGCTGCCCGAGCGCAATTGCGAGGCCAGGGCGCGGAGATTTTCCTCCACACGGCGGCCCAGCAGGCCCAGCCGCTCCGCCGAGGCGAGGGAGTCCCCCGTCGGCACGCCCTCCTTCCACTTCACGGGCAGGCGCACGGGGCTGTCCCCCGCCTCCATGGCGTGCAGCACCTCCGGGTCGTCCAGCACCAGGCCGGAGCGGCGGAGCTTGTCGCGCCGCTTCCGCTCTATCTCCTCGTCCGGGAGGTCGCCCTCCTCGCTGAGCAGCACGTCCCGCACCGGGACATAGAGCACGCCCGCGGGCGCCGTCTCCATGCCGTAGAGCCGCTCGCCCGAGCGGTCCAGCGCGAAGAGGTAGAGCAGCATCTGCATCCCCAGGCCGTACATGACGTCCGAGAGCGAAAAACTCTTGCGCCCGGTCTTGTAGTCCACCACGCGCAGATAGAGCCGCCCGCCGTGGACCCAGCCGTCCACGCGGTCCGCTATGCCGCCCAGCCGCACGCTGCCCCCGCCGGGCAGCTCCGCCGTCGGCGAGAGGCCCGGGCGCGAGAAATCCAGCTCAAAGCTCAGCGGCTTGAACTCCGACTGCCTGAGCTCTTCGGCCATGTCCTCGACTATGCGCTGCACGCTCTCGCACAGGCGGGAGTAGAGATAGGCAAAGCGCGCACTCTTGCCCTCCAGCCCGCCGAGCTCCTCGGCGAGATAGCGCCGGGCGTACTCCTCCGTCAGCGCGGCGAGGCGCTCGCTCTCAGCGCCCGCGAGGCCGCCCTCGGCGGCGGTATCTTCCGCGACGTGCTGCAATATATAATGTATGAAGGTGCCCGTCTCCGGGGCCTTGAACTCCGCCGGGCGGCGCGGCTTTGCGCGCAGGCCGTAGCTGAGGAAGTAGGCAAAGCGGCAGGAGGCGAACTTCTCCACCCGCGAGGGCGAGAGGCGCAGCTCCTCGCCGTAGAGCGAGCGCGCCGTGCCGGGCGAGAGCAGCCTCGGCCTCGCCTTTGAGGCCGCGCGCAGACGGCGCAGCTGCTCCGGCGCGGCTTTTTCAAAATACGCCTCCGCGGCCTTCGAGAGCGCGTCGCCCCGGCCCCCGGCGGCCTCCGCCGCCAGCTCGAGCGCGGGCCGCTCCGCCGCGGTGCGGAACATGCGGCTGTCCGCGCGGCGTATCTCAAGCCCGAATAGCCGCGCAGCGCGGCTCATGACAAAGCTCGGCCTCGCCGCCGCGCCGTCGGAGCCGTAGGCGGGGCTCACGATGGTCAGCGTCTCCGAGGGCAGGCAGACGCAGTTGTAGATGAGCGAAAACTCGCGCCAGAGCTCCGCGTCCCCCGCGTCGAGCGGGACGCCCAGCTCCGCAAGCGCGCGGCGCTCCTCGCTCGAGAACACGCCGCCCTCCGCCGCCGGGCCGGGCAGCCGCTCGTCCGAGGCGCCGAGGATGATGAGGTGCTTTATGTGGCGGCGGCGCATACGGTCAAAGTCGCCCGCCGTGACCATGTCCAGCGACACGGGGATGACGCCCACGGCATACTGCGAGAGCGTCAGCAGATAGAGCCGCGAAAAGCCCGCGGCGTCGAGCTCCATGTCCCCCAGTATCGCCGCGCACTGCTCGAGCGCGGAGACCGCCGCGTCCCAGAGCCGCGCATACTCGTCCGCGGCCTGCAAGCGGCCCGTGCGCTCCAGCTCGTCCGCGCGCGAGGCGAGGCGCTCCGCGAGGTCCAGGTCCTCAAAGAGCGCGGCGAGCGCCTCGGCGTGCTCCGAGGCGGTGTGTGCCTCACGGGAGGCGCGCTCGAGCGCCAGCAGCGGCGCGGCGGCGCGGCGGCGGAGCATGTTTATGCGCGCGAGCCGGGCCTTGGACTCCTCGTCCCAGCGGCCCGACCAGCCGTCCGGGTGCATGTGCCAGTCCCGCTCCGAGAGCCAGTGCGAGGCGCGGATGTTCCAGGTGAAGCAGTAGTTCTCCAGCTCGTCGCACTCCGCGGCGTCCAGACCCGCCAGGCCCGTGCGCAGGTAGGCAAAGACCTCCGCCTGCTCCCAGCCGCCCAAAACGGCCTCGTAGGCCGAGGAGATCAGCGCAGGCAGGGGCTTTTGCGTGATGTCCGTCTGCCGCGCGGTGAAAAGCGGCACGCCGTAATAGGCAAAGGCCGCCTCCAGCTGGGCGCGGTAGTCCTCAAAGGAGCGCACCGCGACGGCGATGTCCCGCCAGCGGCAGCCCGATCGCGCCAGCTCAATGGCGCGCGAGGCCGCGAGCTCGCACTCGGCGGTCACGGACTCGGCGGTGTATAAAAATACGCTGTTGTCTGAATCAAAATGCTGCTCCGTGTAGCTAAGCATGTGCTCGGCGAGGATGTCGGCGCTCCGCTCGGAGCGCGCCTCCAGCGTCTCCACGCGGCTGGGCACGCCTCGCTCCCGCGCCTCGCGCAGCAGCCGCCGCGCCGTGCGGCGGGAGAGCTCGAATACCTCGCTGCCCTCGTCGAGGGCGTCGAGAGTGAGGCAGACCGTCATGTCCGCGCCGCGGCTCATGAGCTCGCAGAGGAGCTTCATCTCCACGCCGGTGAAGTCCGTGAAGCCGTCTATGTAGATGTGGCCAGAGCGGCCGAAGGAGCTCTCCGGCAGGCGGCGCAGCAGCTCCGAGAGCCGGTCCGAGGCGTCCGAGTGCTCGGGGCCTATGGCGGCGTGGAAGGCGCCCATGACGAGGGCGAGGTCCGCCAGCTTCTGGCCCAGCGCGCCGGGCGCGCGCTCCGCGGCCTCCATGGTCTGTTCCGCCGTGAAGCCCGCGGCCGAGAGCTCGTCCACTGCGGCCAGGAGCTGGCCCTGCAGCTCCGGCGAGCGCCGCGCGCCCGCGTATACGCGCAGCCGCGAGTATACGGAGTCGAGCGCCAGCGCCATGCAGAGCAGCCGTCCGCCCGCGTCCACCGGCCTCCGCCCGCCCGTGCCGAGCTCGGCCTCCACCTTGCGCGCAAGGCCGGTGAAGGACAGCACCTCGGCGTACAGCGGCAGGCTTGGCCCCGCGACGCGCGCAAGCTCGCGCTCGGCCTCGTGGCTGTACTGCTCCGGCACCAGCAGGCAGCGCCCGCCCTCGTGCTCCGAAGCGGCGCGGCGTATTTCGTCCATGATCTGCGCGGTCTTGCCCGCGCCGGCCCGGCCTGTTATGAGTCTCAGCATGGCTCGCGACCCCCTCACTTTCGTGCAACATTATAACATATACTTCTCCGAATTCAAAACTCTTGAAAAAGCGACACTTTTATGTTAAAGTGATGTCAAGCCAACCCGCGGCCCCGGGCCCGGGCAATTATGAAGGGAGACAGACTATGGATATCAGCAAGGTTACCGTCAGAGAACTTCTTGAGAACAAGGCCGCCTGCGACGCCATGAACGCCATCGACCCGAAAATACTTAAGAGCCCCATGGTGAAGCTCGTCAAGGGCAAGACCATCGAGGCCGTCTTCAACATGGTCCCCGACAGCAAGGTCTCGCCCGAGGTCAAGGCCAAGATCCGCGAGGCCCTCGCCGCCATCTGAGCACATATGGAATAAAGTAAAAACGGGACCGGTCTCCGGTCCCGTTTTTTTGCCGCATTCACCGCAGCCGCCCCGTGGGGGGCGGCTGCTTTTGTTTTGTCACTGGTTCGTCACAATTGCCCAAACTATGGAAATTCGGGGATTTTTCCGCTATTGTTAATGCATCATTACTTTTAAGAGCGCAGCTAGTTTATATATTCTGACATCAATTTGCTGATCACTATCTTTGAGCATTCATAATGACAGTTAGTTCAGTCATTGAGGGGGGTCGCCTTAATGCTTAGGGAAGGGCTGCTGGGCCAGTGGGCCGAGGAGCTGAATCTGCCGCTCCGGCCGGAGATGGTCACGCCTGGAAGCCATAGGATGGTCTGGTGGCGCTGCGAGCACGGGCATGTATGGCGAGCTGCGGTATATTCGCGGTCCGTCTGCGGTACCGGCTGTCCTGTGTGCGCCGGCAAGATCACCATACCCGGTGCAAATGATCTCGCTTCTCAGCATCCCGGCATAGCGTCCGAATGGGCCTGGGAGCTGAACGGGCCGCTCACGCCGGATCGAGTCACCCCATCGAGCAACCGCCGCGTCTGGTGGCGATGCGCCCTTGGTCACGAGTGGAGGGCCGTTGTAGCGTCAAGGGCGCGGATGAATACCCGCTGTCCCTACTGTACGGGGCGGAAGGTGCTGGCGGGCTTCAACGACCTTGCTTCGCTCTTCCCCAAACTGGCAAAGGAGTGGGATGCCGAGCTGAACGGGCCGCTGCGCCCTACCGAGGTGACCTCAGGCAGCTCACGCCGGGTCTGGTGGCGATGTGATCACGGGCACGTCTGGCGCGCCGCCATCTATTCCCGCACCGGCCCCAAAAAATGCGGCTGTCCGGTCTGCGCCGGGGTGGTGAAAGCAAAATCGTGACTTGTTGGTTGTTTATATTATTCTATCAGGAGGTACACAAGATGAAGAAACCGCGATGGAGGATCTTAAAGTTCACGCTGATCCTCGCAATTCTGCTGGCCGCCATGTCGGTAACGGCCCTGGCGTCCTCGTCCGAAGGTGCTCACGAGGCTTACTACTACATCCTGAAGCCCGGATACGGCACGAGCCCGACACACAACACCGGACATTATGAGTTCATGGGCAGAGGCAGCGTCAGCGCCGCGCTCGGTTCCACCGACGAGGTGCAAACGATAGCCGTGACCCCGGAGAATTCCGGCTATATCACAGCCCCGACCCCGGACGAGAGCCAGTCCTTCAGCGGCGGCACGGCCGGCAGTGTCACGGACAGGCTCACCTACCCCGCCGTGGAATTTGAGGGCAGCACGTATTACTACGAGGGCAGCTCGGCCGCGGCGGAAAGCGGGCACAGCTATGACATCGTGTGGTACCGCTATTCTTGCAGCGAAGGCTTCAACATAGGGACAAACAGCTTCTATGGCGGCAACAAATGGCACGTTGACGGCTATCTGACGCTCAGCGACAAGGCCTCCGTTACCTACAAGGTGCAGTTCCCGGGCAGCGATGAGTTCGTGCTCGTGAACGCGGCCGGGACGGTCGGGGGCGTGGTCTTCGTGGACTACGTCGACAACGGCACGGAGTTCTCCGAGGTCGACCAGCCCAGCGTCGCCATGAGCAGAAACGGCTGCTCATTCAGCGACTGGTACTACGACGAAGCGTGCACGCAGCCGGTCTACGGCGGCGACGAGATAAGCGGCGACGTCACTCTGTACGGCAAGTATGAGGCGGCTGAGTCCGGGGGCACGGGCGAGGTGTACATCGAGGTCTACCTCGACGGCGAGAGGCTCGAGCTGACGGCTGAAAACAAAAGCGAGGTCTTTGAAAAATACCTCACCGTCTACGAAGAAGACAGCCTCACCTTCGTCGGGGCCGAGGACGGCAAGCTGAAATACTCTTTTGTCAAAAACGGATTTGACGCCACTGCCGTAAAAGTGGCCGAGGGAAAAAACGGCATCGTTATCCAAGGCGTATGCGGTTCATTCATTTACGGGAACAACGGATGGACAGACCCGTATGATGAATATATCTTCCCCAGGCATTTTACCGTGTATGAGAACGTAAAAGGCGGCTCCACGCTCACATTCTATCTGAACACGGTATATATGTCGTTTTATTACTACATAGATACAGCGCAGGCGCAGCAGCCGTTTCAGGGCTACTCTTATGTCACGGTCAAGATGATAGACCACGCGGTTCCGGCGGACTTCGGCAGCACGACGCCCAACTCCCCGCTTGCGGACAGGAGCGCCGCCCGGCACGTGACTTGGATGAATAGCTGGGAACTTAGAACCGAGCTCTACGCAGGCTATTACAACGGCACGATGAACGAAATACGCGACGGCTACACCGGCTGGTATACGACGGAGAGCGGCGAGGTCATGCACGCGGACGTGATCAGCGGTGACGCCCTGAAGGCCGCGGCCGACAGCAGCGGCGCCCTGTACTCTCCCTACACCATAGAGTTTTACGCGCTGAAAAATTTCGGCGCCATGGACATCAGCAAATCCGTCTATTCCATAAACGGCGAGCTCGTCACCGGCGAGATCGGCGAAATTGAGGTCGGAGACCGGATCGTATACAAAATAGTTCTGGAGAATACCGGAAATGTTTTGCTCAACAGCAGCAACAAAAGCATCAAAGACATGCTGGGGGACACCGAGCTTCTCCTGTACAGGGACCCCGAATGCGACCCCGACTCCTCGCAGCGGTACTATAATATCGGCGACATCTGGCCGGGCGATTCGGAGACGATGTACGCGGCTTACACCGTGACAGCGGACGACATCGGCGCCGCGCTGACGAATACCGTCACCGCCACGTCCGATACCCTCTCCGCCACCGACACCTGCACCATTGAGGTCGAACCGGAAAAGGACTACTCCGTGACCATCGCCCCGGCGGACATTGTGGCTTACACCGGCGGCCGGGGCTACGGCTCGGTCGTCGGCGGCGACGGGCAGCTGCATGATTCCGTGGAGGGCCTGCCCGAGCCCGGCTACCACATCTCCCTGAGCGAGGACGCGATCGAGTGGCTGGCAGAGCAGGTCGGCAGCATAGAGCCCCAGGACCTGAGCGAATACCTCGCCTTCACCTACGATGACGGCGACGTCACCCGGCGCTGGGAGCTCGAATACATGGGCATCTACGAGAGCGACGCCGAGACCGGCGACCCCCTGCGGTACGTCTACCGCCTGAACTCGACCGGCGGCGCACCCCCTGTGAGGCTGCAATACTGGGACGGCAGCAGCTACGTATTTGACGACGACATCGACATGAGCGAGACCGCCGTCAACGCCTCCTATACGATGTCCCTGTACCCCGGCAGCCTGGATCAGGGCCTGGTCAAGGCCGTGCTGACCGTGGGCGATGAGTCGATAGAGGCCGAGGCTCTCTCCGGCACGGGCACCCTCACCGTGCTCAGCACCGTCAACAAGGACGGGAACACGACGGAGATCGGCGGCGATGCCGGTGCCGTGGACGTGGGCTCCGTGACGGCAGTCGGCGACGCCGAGTATTACGTCAATGACACCGAAGTGCCCATAACCGACCCCGAGCGCGTGAAACTGCTCGTGGACGAGGTCTCCAACAGCAGCGAGTACGTAGAGGCCATGGCCGGGGACGCCATGGATACCGTCATGGGCGAATATGACCTGGACGGCGCCGGCTGCGAGACGTTCTACCTCGATCTAGTGGACACCGAAAACGGCAACGCCAAAGTCACGATGGGCGCCGGCGACAGCCTGAAGATCTACTGGCCCATCCCCGAGCAGGCCGGCAGCAGCAGCCGCCTCTATGTCGTGCACTACTACGGACTTGATCGCACCGAGACGGACGCCGGCGCGGAGCTCAGCGCCGAGCCCAGGCATGTGCAGCAGGCCGATATCGAGCAGGTCGGCGGCGTGCGCTATGCGGTCTTTGAGGTCTCCAGCTTCTCCCCCTTCGCGCTGGTCTGGGAGGAGAGCGTGGACTCCCCGCTGCCCATCATCCCGCCCGTCACGCCCTCGGAGCCCGACTACACGCCGAACTGGCTGAACACTACGGACCACGTCTCCTACATCATCGGCTATGAGGACGGCACGGTGAAGCCCAACGCGGGCATCACTCGCGCGGAGGTGGCGACCATCTTTTTCCGCCTGCTCACCGACGGCGCGCGCGAGCGCTTCTGGAGCGAGACCAACGCCTACTCCGACGTCGCCGCCGGAAGCTGGTACAACATCGCCGTCTCCACCCTCAGCAACATGGGCATTCTCGGCGGCTATGAGGACGGCAGCTTCCGTCCCAACGCCTCCATCACCCGCGCCGAGTTCGCCAAGATAGCCGCCAGCTTCTTCGACTGGGCCGACGTATATGCGGTCAACAGCTTCGTCGACGTCCGCGACAGCGCCTGGTATGCAAACTACGTCGCCGTTGCGGCGGAGATCGGGCTCATCGAGGGCTACGGCGGCAATGTGTTCCGCCCCGATGCGACCATCACCCGCGCCGAGGCCTGCACCATCATCAACCGCACCCTCGGCCGCAATCCCGACGCCGACCACCTCCTCCCCGTCGGACAGATGAACACCTGGCCCGACAACTCCGACACCGGCGTCTGGTACTACGCCCAGATCCAGGAGGCCACGAACAGCCACGACTACCGCTGGCTCGGCGACATCGAGCAGTGGACCGCCAAGCTCGCTGACCCCGACTGGGACAAGCTGCAATACTGAGCACCCAAAGCAAAAGCTCCCGCCCTCACGGGCGGGAGCTCTTTTGTTTTCTGCTAGACCGAACCATTAAAAACGCCCGGGGCGAGTCTTTGGCGGCAAGATACCTGACACAGATTTTACATCCATCTATTTACATGGCACTTCGTGCAATATTGCGCGGAGTGTCTTGTTTTATACCCCGGGCGCTATGCATGTTCGGTTTTCGCTGTTGGGCATATATGTTATTTGTGCAAATTGTTACATATCATAAGGTGTACCTTTTGATATCGGCAGTTTCTAATTAAATATATAGCATTTTCCCATGATTATCAAGCTTTTTTGAGTAAGATTTTTCAATATCATACCAAGTTATAGGAGATGTAGTTATATTCCATAAAGTACACTATTTGACAGTCAAAGAGGATATGGGGGTGAGAGCCCGAATGCTGAGCGAGGAACTGGCAAGCCAGTGGGTAGAAGATCTGAACCTGCCGCTGCGGCCGGATATGGTGATGCCTGGCAGTCACCGCATGGTGTGGTGGCGCTGCGGGGAGGGCCATGTGTGGCGCGCGGCGGTGAAGTCGCGCACGAGCGGCTGCGGCTGTCCCGTGTGCGCGAACCGGGCGATAGAGCCCGGGGAGAACGACCTGGCCGCCACGCATCCGGAGCTGGCCGCGCAGTGGGACGCGGAGCGCAACGGCGCCCTCACGCCGCAGGACGTGGTCGCGGGCTCGCACAAGCGGGTCTGGTGGCGCTGCGAGAGGGGCCACGAGTGGCAGGCCGCGGTGTATTCGCGGACGGTGAGCGGCACCGGCTGCCCGGTGTGCACGGGCAAGCAGGTCCTGCCGGGCGTGAACGACCTGGCCTCGCAGTACCCGGAGCTCTCGGCCGAGTGGGCCTGGGAGCGCAACGGGGAGCTGACGCCGGAGCGGGTGTCGCCCTCGAGCAACCGGCGGGTCTGGTGGCGCTGTGCGCTGGGCCACGAGTGGCAGGCGGTGGTCGCCTCGCGGACGCGGATGGGCACGGGCTGCCCGTACTGCGCGGGGCGCAAGGTGCTTGAGGGCTTCAACGACCTGGCCTCGCGCTTCCCGAAGCTGGCGGAGCAGTGGGCCATGGAGCTCAACGGCGGCCTGAAGCCGAGCGAGGTCACGACAGGCTGTTCCCGCCGCGTCTGGTGGCGCTGCAGCGAGGGCCACGTCTGGCGCGCCGCCATCTACTCCCGCACCGGCCCCAAAAAATGCGGCTGCCCCATCTGCGCCGGGGTGGTGAAAGAGAAAAATAGCTTTCACATTGTCGCAAGCAGGATTGAGGCTGGGTTTTACACAAATGCCCGTTAAGGCAGCTTAGGCAAATTTATTCAGTTTAAGCAAAATGAAAAGGAGTTTGATCATGAAAAAACGTGTATTGGCATTGTTCCTTACGCTGGTTATGGCGGTGTCAGTCCTGTCCGTGGGCGCCTTTGCCGATGTTCAGGCCTACGACGACAAAGATACGGCTATAAATGATACCAGTGTCACCGCCAATAAGACGGTAAGCGGACCTGATGTGGATGGGAACTATACCATAACAATATCGGTCAAGGGCAGTACTACAACTGTACCAGGCGTAAATAACCTGCCTGCGGATATCGTTCTGGTCGTCGATACTTCTACAAGTATGAATGATCCCGCAACCACAAAGGTCTGCGGCGGAGAACTCAAAAAATCCACGGTAGGATACAACTGCGTGAATTGCCATGAATGGTATAGAGCTAGCGAAGCAGAGAGGTATTACTATACATGTCCTAACATAATTACAGACCAAACCCGCCTAGACATTGCCAAGGCGGCTGCAAGCCAATTCGCCTCCGGACTTATGTCTGCCAGCGATGCGGTCCGTATGGGCGTATACGACTTCTCCGGTTCTAACCGTACTAATATTGCATTGACTGATGATAAGACTGTCGTTACTTCCGCTGTTGAAGATTTGTATACACCAAGCTGGGGCGACGGAACCGACTATGGCCTCGGGCTCAACGGTGCTGCAAATATTCTGGAAGACTCGGAGGAAGGCCGCCAGAAGTTCGTGGTTTTTATTTCCGATGGTGAGCCTAACAACGGCGACTACGGAACCGAAGAAGCCGAGGAGCTTATGGAGGATGGCGTCACCATAATGACCGTCGGTGTCGATATGGATAGCAGCGACATGTGGTACCTGAGAAATATATCCTCGTCCGACGATAGCGGTAATCATTATTGCTATTCCGCCAGCTCTGACGGCAGCAGCGGCACCGCGCTCGATACAGTTCTTGCCCTAATACAGGAGAAGATAGAAACATCCATAAACTCCGGCACAGGCGCCGTTCTGACGGATACGATCAATACCGATGATTTTAACTTAGTCGAAGGCAGTCAGAGCGCAGGTCTGGCCGGGAGTGGGAATGTACTTACCTGGAACATCGGAGATATAGGCAGCGAAGAACAGACTGTAAGCTTCAAGGTCAAGCCTGTGGAAGGCAAATATGGCGAGCTACACACCAACAGCGACGTCAGCCTGAGCTTTTACAGCACCCAGCAGAGCGCAAACGTTATTTTCAACAAGGGAGCAATCGGCGACCCCACCGTTACCATAATTAAGCCGACTGCCGGATACACTGTGAATTACTATAAGGATTCTCTCGACACCGAACCCTTCAAGACTGAAACGGGTGTAGGCAATGTTGGAGATGAGATACCCTATGACGCTACGACAAATCAGCCCGTAGGCTACAAGCTTGACTCTGTGACTCCGGCTAATCCCACCATCAGCAGCGACGGCGACAATGTTGTCAGCGTGCTTTATGTAGAGGATGAAACCGCTACAAAAGTACTGAGCTACACTGTTGAGTACTGCAAGGACGATGTTAAGGTAGAAGGCGATACCCAGACCGTTACCGAAGAGATATGGATAGGGTCTAGCCAGAACACTCTTACGGTAAAGAAAGATGAAATCAACATCACCAACAAGTATGATGGGTTTGTCTTTGACTACACTTATCCCACTGCAATTCCTGATAACATAGAGAATAACGGCATCATCAAGGTCTACTACGCGACGGACACCAACGGCAACGATATTCCGGATTATAAAGAAAATAAGTATGGCGTTAC
>UQYT01000026.1 GCA_900545405.1 uncultured Eubacteriales bacterium
CACCCAAAAGCGCGTTTCTTTGGGGCTCCACCCCGTTTCTTTGCGCAAGAGCAAAGAAATGGGGTGGAATTGGCAGTTGGGGCCGACGGCTTCTGACCAACAAAACGGCGCACACGTAACCGCGCAAATGAGGTGCTGCCTTGTCTGTGGCTTTGTACGTGTGCGCCGATACGTTGGGAGGGGGGCGCCTCTTCCCCCTCCCCACGGAAATCTTCAAAGATTTCCGTGGGTTTTCCGCGTTTATCGTGTATTATAGGGTGAGAGGGGGTGCGGCATGGGCGAGCGCGAGATGATAGAACTCATAAGGGCCCGGGACGAGCGCGGGGCGGAGGAGCTGCTGCGCCGCTTCGGCGCGCTCATACGCTATGTCATAGCGCCCATCCTGCCCGACGAGCGCGACCGCGAGGACTGCCTGGCCGAGGTGCTCATGCGCATCTGGGACGGCATCGGCGGCTACGACCCGGAGCGCGGCTCCTGGCGGGCCTACATAACCGCCGCGGCGCGCAACGCGGCGCTCAACCGCGCCCGGGCCGAGCGCGTGCACACAGCGGGCCTGCCGGACGGCGTCTCCGACCAGCCGGGGCCGGAGGAGGCCGTCATCGCCGCCGAGGAGATAGACGAGCTGCGCCGCGCCATAGACGCCCTCCCGCCCGGCGACCGGGCACTCATATACCGCAAGTACTACTACCGCCAGTCCACGGCGCAGATGGCCTCGGAGCTAGGCCTGACGGCGCGGGCCGTGGAGGGGCGGCTCTACCGCATCAAAAAGCGCCTCGGCGCCGCGCTGGGAGGTGAGCGGAATGGATGACAGGCGGCTGGACGAACTGCTCGGCGAGGCCGTCGGCTCCGCCCCGCCCGAGGACGTGGTGCGCGCCGTCAGCCCCTGGCGGCACGCCATGGACCAGGTGCTCTGGGGCTTTGCGCTCACGAGCATAAGCCTGGATTTTCTACTTTTGAACTACATCCTGCCCAGCATAGGCGCCGCGCTGATGCTGCTCGGCTTCCGCACGCTGAGGGCGAACCGGCACTTCCGCCTCGCCTATTACGCCTCGATGCTGCGCTGCGCGCTGCAGCTCGCCGCGCTCTTCCTCGGCGGCACGGTGATACGCTCGGAGGCCGCGGACCTCGTGCTCACCGTGCTCTCCGCCGTGTTCGTGCTCGTCGTGACTCTGGAGCTCTATATGGGCATCATGGACGCGCAGGCGGCCGCGGGGCTGGAGCTGCGCGCCCCGGCGGCGGGCTGGCTCATGGTCTGGTACATCCTGCTCTACGCGCTGGGGCTGCTCACCGCGGCAGGCAGCATAGTGGGGCTGCTCATGCTCGCGGCGTTCATCGTCATTCTCGTCTCGCTGGTGAAGCTCTCGAAGCAGCTCGACGAGGCGGGCTACGCCGTGGAGGCCGCGCCGGTGCGGCTCACGGACCGGCGGCTGGGCGCGCTGCTGGCGCTCGCCGCGGCGGCGGCCGTGGCCCTGGGGCTGGCCTTCTTCAGCCGCTATGACATGGACTGGCAGCCGCAGCCCGAGCGCGGCGGGGAGGCCGCCGGTGTCGCGGAGGAGCTGCTGGCGCTCGGCTTCCCCGAAAACGTGCTCGCGGACCTCGCGGACAGCGACGTCCTCCTCTGCGAGGGCGCGGCGCAGGTGCTCTCGGGCACGGACACGCTCAGCTTCCGGGACGGCTCCGAGCTGCTGACCACCGGCGCCGCCGTGCTGCTGCCTGAGTTCGACGGCTGGGAGGACTACTGGCTCATTTTCCACCACTTCGAGTGGCAGGGGGGCGCCCGGCTGCCCGGCACGGACAGCGGCGAGCTCTGGGCGACGAGCGGCTGGATGCTCGACCGCAAAAACCCCGCCCACGGCCGGCTGCTCTATTCCGAGGACGGCGTGACATACACCGCGCCGCCCGCCGAGCATGTGCAGTGCCTGGACTACCAGTACACCGGCGGCTTCGGCTTCTCCTTCCCGCGCGGCGCCGAGGAGGCGCGGGGCTATCTGTGCTATGGCCTCGTCGGCTCCTCGGACGACTATGTCCACCTCAACTCGTGGCTCAACTACCAGCACCAGACCAGCGCGCTCCTGTATCCGGCAAGCACCTCGCTGGAAACTCAGAGCGGCGTGTTCCTCGGCTCCGGCCTCATCGTGCCAAACTCCGGCAGCGACTTTCAGCTGGGGCAGAGCGCGCTCTCCCTGAGCTTCGGCGCGGACGGCGCGGAGCTCGACAACTAAAAAACCGCCGGGCGTTTTCGCGTCCGGCGGCTTTTTTCACTTGATTATCCTGTAATAGTCCGGCCTCCTGGGCGCGGGCTTCGGCTCCGGGCCGTCGGCGTAGCCGAGGATGCAGTTGCCGACGCCGACCCAGTCGCCCTCGACGCCCCACTTCTCCAGCAGGGCCTTGCCCTCCGGCATCTCAAAGACCTCCCGCGCGCGGTTTATCCAGCAGGAGCCGAGGCCGAGGGCGTGCGCCGCGTTGAGCAGGTTCCCCATGACCAGCGAGGCGTCCTGCACGCCGTTCACGTTCCCCGCCTCGGCAAAGACGACGATGACCGTCGGCGCGCCGAAGAAGGGGTCGAAGTCCGCACGCCCCCAGACGGCGGCGTTCAGGCGGCTCATGAGCGCGATGTCCTCCGCGTTCTGCACGGCCACGATGAGCGGCGACTGCGTGCCGCGGGCCGTGGGCGCATAGGTCCCGGCCTCGAGCACGGCGCGGAGCTCCTCGTCCGTTATCTGTTCGGGCTTATACTTCCTGACGCTGCGGCGGGTCAGGAGATTCTTCATGGCTTCGTTCATACTTGCACCTCCGTGTTGAAGTTTTGTCTGAGCCCATTGTACACCTCCCGCGGCGCTTTGGCAACGCGGCGTTGACAGCCGGGCGCGGGGGTGATACGCTTATCCGGGTGATGCCTGTGAAAAAGCTGTGGGAGGAATACTCCGTGCCCGAGGGCTCGGAGGCGGACTTTGCCCTGCGCGTGGAGGGCGACGAGCTGGAGCCCTACATAGAGCGCGGGGGCACGGCGCTCATAAAGCGCGGCGCGGAGATACGCGACGGGGACGTCGGCCTCTTCTTCGCCGGCGGCGACATGGTGCTGCGGCAGTACTGCGAGGACTGGGCGGGGAACGTCTATCTCTTCGCCGTCAACCGCCGCCGGAGCGCGCTGGATATACGCCTGCCCGCCGCCGACGGCGCGCCCATATGCAGCTTCGGCCGCGTCCTGCTGGGCGTGGACGTGCCGCTGCCTGAGATCTGAGGAGGGGTAATATGTTCAGAGAACTGCGCCGGGGCCGTCAGGCCCTGCCCGAGGCGGAGAGCCTCGCCATACTCGAGCGCGGGAGCCACGGCGTGCTGGCCGTGCTCGGCGACGGGGGCTATCCCTACGCCGTGCCGCTCAATTACGTCTATGAGGGCGGCGCGATATATTTCCACTGCGCCCGCGCCGGGCACAAGTACGACGCCGTCATGGCCTGCCCGCGCGCGTCCTTCTGCGTCATAGACCGCAGCGACGTAGTGCCGGAGGACTACTCTACCAACTTCCGCAGCGTCATCGCCTTCGGCGAGGTGCGCGAAGTCACGGACGAGGCGGCCAAGCGCCGCGCCATAGAGCGCCTGGCCCTCAAGTACGCCCCGGACGACAGCGAGGCGAACCGCACCGCCGCCATAGACCGCGAGTGGGGCGCCCTCTGCGTGCTCGAGCTGCGCATAGAGCACCTGAGCGGCAAGGAGTCCACGGCCCTCGCCAAGGAGCGCGCCAAGGCGTAGCTCCCGGGCAAAACCTGCGGCCCTGCCCCTTGCAGGCGCCGGGCTGCTATAATATAATCGTTGTGACCACTTCACTGCTGAAAAGTGAAAGGAGCTGACAAAAATGGCGGAAAACATCATCTACTGCTATTCCGGCGGCGGCAACTGCCTGGACATGGCAAAGAACATCGCCAGGGAGCTGGGCGACACGGACATCGTCATGATGCGCAGCGCCCCGGTCAAGACGGACGCCCGGGAGGCGAAGCGCGTGGGCTTCATCTTCCCCTGCTACGGCGGCGGCCTGCCCGGGAAGGTGGAGGAGTATGCCAAGACCATCCTCATCAGCCCGGACGCCTATACCTTCGGCATAGTGCAGTACGCCGGCTACATGGGCTGCGGCCTGTACAAGCTCGACCGGATACGCGAGCTGGACTACTGGGCCGGCATGTCCCACCAGTGCACCTGCATCTGGCTGATGCCCCACGGTCTCATGAACCCGCCGCTCTCCGTTGCCGCCGCGCAAAAGCGCAGCGAGGCGAAGGCCCGGGCCTTCGCCGCCGATATCAAGGCCATGAAGCACAGCGCAAAGCGCCCGCCCCGGCGCGCGGCCTGCATCCTTGAGAGCGCCGGCTTCTCCAAGGTCGTGGGAAAGAAGGCCGCGCAGTACACCGTAAACGACAGGTGCATCGGCTGCGGCACCTGCGTCTCGGTGTGTCCCCGGCACAACATACGCCTCGAGGGCGGCCGTCCCGTCTTCGGCGGCGACTGCATCGGCTGCCTGAGCTGCATCCAGTACTGCCCCGCCGAGGCGCTCAACGTCGGCAAAGTCACCGAAAAGCGCGAGCGCTACCACAACCCCAACGTCTCCGCCCAGGACCTCTGCGCGGAGCTCATCCACATCGACTGACGCCCCGCAGACGCGAAAAGCCCCCCGCCGCAGAGACGGGGGCTTTTCATTTCGCCCGCCGGAGGGCATCGGGGTCCGTCGCCTGTCAGAATAAAGGAGGAAGCGTCATGGTGGAAAAACTGCCCATACCCGTCGCGGAGACGATAAGAAAGCGCCGCAGCGTCAGAACCTATGAGGAGCGCCCGCTCTCACCGGAGGACCGGGCGAAGCTCGTCGGATACATGGGCGCTGTCGGCAACCCCTTCGGCGTGGAGGTGAGGCTGCACATCGCGGACCGCAGCGTGGCCGCGGGCGGGGAGACGCTCGGCACCTACGGCATCATCAAGGGCGCGGGCACCTTCCTCGGCGTCTCCATACCGGACACGGAGCCGGCTGCCCTCGCCGCCGGATATCAGTTTGAGTGCCTCGTCCTCTGCGCCACGGACATGGGCCTCGGCACGGTCTGGCTGGCGGCGACCTTCGACAGGCCGCGCTTCGCCTCCGCCATGGGCATCCGGGCCGACGAGCTCTTCCCCGCCGTCTCGCCCGTGGGCTATCCGGCCGCGAGGCCCCGGGCGGCCGAAGCTCTCATGCGCTCGGCCATGAAGTCCTCCGCGCGCCGGGACTGGCCGGAGCTCTTCTTCTCCGGTGACCTCCGGGCCCCGCTCACCCGCAGCGCCGCCGGGGACTACGCCCTGCCGCTGGAGATGCTGCGCCTGGCCCCGTCCGCCAAGAACGGGCAGCCCTGGCGCGTGAGGCTGGCCGGAGGCGCCTTCCACTTCTACACCGCGTACAAGCCCGGCGCGGCGAAGGGCGAGGCCGTCATCAAGCACGTGGACCTCGGCATAGGCCTCTCGCACTTCCACCAGACCGCCCTGGAGCTGGGCCTCCCCGGCCGCTTCGCCGTGCTGCCGCAGGACGGCATCGCGCTCCCCGAGGAGCTGCACTACGCGGTCTCCTGGCTGCCCGCGTGACGCCCTGCCATGCGCCGCGCGAATGGCAGGGCATAAGGCAGAGGTATTGGACAGCGCGCCCCGGCTGAGCCTATAATATGGTCATCACAGTGAAAGAGGGGCTAAATATGGACAGAGAAGAGCGGACCGAGCGCGTGGTGCAGCAGCTTTTCCACATCCCGGCCGCGGGGAACGAGGGCACTGACCCGGAGTTCATGCGCATACTCCAGGGCTACATCTTCGGCGACGTGTGCCGGGCGGGCAGCCTGGACCTGAGGCTGCGCGAGCTGGTGACGATAACCGCGCTGACGGCGCTGGGCGCCCTGCCGCAGCTCAAGGCGCACGTGGAGGCCGGGTTGAACGCGGGCTGCACGCCCGTGGAGATACGCGAGGCGGTGTATCAGTGTGCGCCCTTCATCGGCTTTCCGCTGACGCTCAACGCCATATCCGCCATGAACGAGGCCTTCACCGCGCGCGGCATCGACCTGCCCCTGCCGGAGCAGGGCACTCTCGCCTCCTCCGGCGAGCGCTATGAGCGCGGCCTGGAGCTGCAAGCCCCCATATACGGCACGGAGATAAAGGAGCGCTACGGCTATCTGCCCGGCGGCTTTGCCGAGGCCGTCCCGCGCTTTCTGACCGAGCTGTGCTTCGGGGACTTCTCCACCCGCACCGGCCTGGACGGCAAGACGCGCGAGCTGCTCACCGTGGTGCTCCTGGCCGCGATGGGCGGGGCCGAGGTGCAGGTCCGGAGCCACGTCTGCGGCGCGCTCAAGGTCGGGAACACCCCGGAGGAGGTCGTCTGCGCCCTGGTCCACGCGAGCGGATACATGGGCATACCCCGCCTCTTCAACGCCCTGAACGCCTGCCGGGAACTGCTCGCGCAGGAATGAGCATGCAATACTTTGAGCCGGAGCGGCGCAGCACATGCTGCGCCGCTCCGGCTCTCTGCGCTCTCCGGGCCCGGCGCGGGCGGCCTTCGGAATCGCCTGCGAGCGGAATAATACTTGATTGAAAGGTGTGCAGATGTTTATATTAAGTAATAATTGTTCGTTTTTCCAACACTCCGTCGGCATTGGGAGGATGAGATATGAGCAGCGACCTCTTCAGGAAAAAAGCATTGAGAGAGTCTCCTCGCCGGAGCAGCTCAACAACTATGTCAAGGTCTCGTCGCCCGGGGTCTGGGCGGTGCTGGCGGCGGTGCTGATCCTGCTCGCCGGAGCCTTTGTCTGGGGCATACTGGGAAGGCTGGAGACCACCGTCCCCGCGGTGGTCATAAGCCGGGACGGCGCGGCCGTCTGCTGCTATGACACGGCCTACGGCGCCGAGGTCGGGGCCGGCATGCCGGTCCGCGTCGGCGGGGAGGAGCTGAGCCTCGTGAGCGTGTCCTCCGAGGCGGTGCAGCTCGGCGCCGACGCCCCGGAGGCGGGCTTTGACGCCGGACAGTACGTCTACGTCTCGGAGCTGAGCGGCCCCGTGGGCGACGGGGTGTACGAGGCCGAGATCGTCGTGGACAGCATAGCCCCGCTGTCCTTCCTGTGGAACTGAGGCGGCGCATGGGACAGACTGCAAGAAAAGTGAAGCGGCCCGTGCAGGCGGGCTGCGTCAGGGTCCCCGTAATCATGCAGATGGAGGCGCTGGAGTGCGGCGCCGCCTGCCTCGCCATGGTGCTGGCATATTACGGCAAGTGGGTGCCCCTGGAGCAGGTGCGCGCGGACTGCGGCGTCTCCCGGGACGGCTCGAACGCCCGGAACATGGTCAGGGCCGCCCGGAGCTACGGCCTTATCGCCAAGGGCTGCCGCTACGAACCCGACACGCTGCGCCGCCAGGGCAGCTTCCCCTGCATAATACACTGGAACTTCAACCACTTCGTGGTGCTCGACGGCTTCAAGGGCGACAAGGCCCTGCTCAACGACCCGGCAAAGGGCAGCTATGCCGTGTCGATGGAGACCTTCGACCAGTCCTTCACCGGCATATGCCTGCTGTTCGAGCCGGGCGCGGACTTCCAGCCGGGCGGCAAGCCGAAGTCGGTGTTCGCCTTTGCCAGAAAGCGCCTGGACGGCGCGGGCGCGGCCGTGGCGTTCATGCTGCTGACCACCTTCATCACCTCGCTCATCGGGATAATATACAGCGTGTTCTCGCACATCTTCCTCGACCGGCTGCTGACCGGGGAGAACGTCGGCTGGCTGGGCGGCTTCACCCTCGCGCTGGTGCTCTTCGGCGCGGTGAGGCTGGTGGTCGAGTGGATAAGGGCCGTATACTCCCTGAGGATAAACGGCAAGCTGGCCATAGTGGGCAGCACCTCCTTCATGTGGAAGGTGCTGCATCTGCCCATGGCCTTTTTCTCCCAGCGCATGGCGGGCGACATCCAGCAGAGGCAGAACGCCAACGCCGCCATCGCCGGCAGCATGGTCAAGGTCCTCGCCCCCCTCGCCATAGACGCGGCGCTGATGCTGTTCTACCTCGTCGTGATGTTCCGTTACAGCGCGCTGCTCACGCTCATGGGCGTGGCGTCCATCGTCATCAATCTCAGCCTCTCGCGGCTGATAGCCAAAAAGCGCGTCAACATCACCAGGGTGCAGCAGCGCGACGAGGGCAAGCTCGCGGGCACCACCGTGGCGGGCATAGAGATGATAGAGACCATCAAGTCCAGCGGCGCGGAAAACGGCTTTTTCGAGCGGTGGGCCGGCTATCAGGCCAGCGTGAACACGCAGAAGGTGCGCTATGAAAAGCTCAGCCAGTACCTCGGCGCGCTGCCCTCGCTGGTCTCGTCCGTCACCAACAGCGCGGTCATGATGGCCGGCGTCTGGCTGACCATCAACGGGGAGTTCACGGCGGGCATGATCCTGGCCTTTCAGGGCTTTCTGACCGAGTTCGGCGAGCCCGCGATGACGCTGGTCTCGGCGGGCCAGACCATACAGGAGATGCGCACGGACATGGAGCGCGTCGAGGACGTCATGCAGTATCCCGAGGACGCGGTGTACGGGCCCGAGACGCAGCTGCGCGACGATGTGGAGTACGACAAGCTCTCCGGCAGCGTGGTGATGCGCGGTGTGACCTTCGGCTACTCCAGGCTCGCGGAGCCGCTCATCGAGGACTTCGACCTGACGCTCAGGCCGGGCAGCCGCGTGGCCCTTGTCGGCGCCTCGGGCTGCGGCAAGAGCACGATAGCCAAGCTCATCGCGGGCCTCTACCAGCCCTGGAGCGGCGAGATACTCTTCGACGGCAAGCCGATAAACGAGATAGACCGCAGCGTCTTTACAGGTTCCCTGGCCGTTGTGGATCAAGATATCATTCTCTTTGAAGACACCATCGCCAACAACATAAAGATGTGGGACAGCTCCATAGAGGACTTCGAGATGATCCTGGCCGCGCGGGACGCGAGCCTGCACGAGGACATCATGCAGCGCGAGGGCGGCTACAACTGCAGGCTCGCGGAGGGCGGCAAGGACCTCTCCGGCGGCCAGAGGCAGCGCCTGGAGATAGCGCGCGTGCTGGCGCAGGACCCGACCATCATCATCCTGGACGAGGCCACCAGCGCGCTCGACGCAAGGACGGAGTACGAGGTCGTGCGCTCCATCAACGAGAGGGGCATCACCTGCATCGTCGTGGCGCACAGGCTCTCCACCATCCGGGACTGCGACGAGATAATCGTCCTCGACCACGGCAAGGTCACGGAGCGCGGCACGCACGAGGAGCTCTACGCGCTGGGCGGGGCCTACACCAGGCTTATTTCCAACGAATAGGGGTGATGAGATGGGCTGGTTTGACGAGCAGATAAGGCAGCGCAAGCTCAGCGACGACGAGGTCTTTGCCGACAGCTTTGCCGACATCGCCGGCGCGGTCGCAGGCCGCAGGTTTTCCGACGCGCTCCGCGGCGACCGCCGCGCGGCGAGCGACGCCATAGGCGCCATGCTCGGCGTGAGGCGGGACGACGGCGCGATAGTCGCGCTCATCCCCACCGGGCTTTCGGGCTACCGCTTCTTCGACCGCCGGAGCGGCAGATATGAAAAGGTCGGCCCCAAAAACGAGGCCCTGTTTGAAGAGGACGCCATCTGCTTTTACAAGCCCTTCCCCCTCGGGAAGATGGGCATCCCCGGCCTGCTGCGCTATATGGCCGAGTGCCTGCAGACGGCGGACCTGGTGCTGATAGGCCTCGCCACGCTGGCGGTGACGCTGCTGGGGCTGCTGGGGCCGAAGCTCAACAACCTGGTGTTCTCCGACATCGTGGCCTCCGGCAGCGAGCGGCTGGTCGTGGCGATGCTGGCCTTTCTCATCTGCGTGGCCATAAGCACGGCGCTGATGAACTCCGTCAAGGCGCTGCTCATGTCCAGGATAAGCACCAAGCTCGAGATCTCGGTGCAGGCCGCGGCCATCATGAGCGTGCTCTCGCTGCCCGCGAGCTTCTTCAAGGAATACAGCTCCGGCGAGCTCTACCAGAGGACGCAGTACATAAACGACATATGCAGCCTGCTGGTCTCGGCGGTGCTCTCCACGGGGCTGACCTCGGTGTTCTCCCTGGCGTATATCTCGCAGATATTCATCTACGCTCCGGCGCTGGTGGTCCCGGCGCTGCTGGTCATACTCGCCACGCTGCTGCTCTCGCTCGTGACCACGCTGGTGCAGGCCCGGGTCACCCGGCGGCAGCTGGAGGCCGCGGTCAAGGAGAGCGGCGTGAGCTACGCGCTCATCTCCGGCGTGCAGAAGATCAAGCTCGCCGGCGCCGAAAAGCGCGCCTTCGCCCACTGGGGCAGGCTCTACGCAAAGTCGGCGGAGCTGAGCTACAACCCGCCGCTGTTTTTGAAGGTGAACTCCGTCATAAGCACGGCCATCAGCCTCGCGGGCACGATAGCCATGTACTACCTCGCGGTGAAAAACAGCGTCAGCATCGCGGACTACTACTCCTTCAACACGGCCTACGGCATGGTGACGGGCGCGTTCATGTCGCTCTCGGGCATCGCGCTCACCGCGGCGCAGATAAAGCCGGTGCTGGACATGATAAAGCCCATACTCGAGGCCGTGCCGGAGATAGCCGAGGGCAAGCAGGTCATAACGCGCGTGTCCGGCGCGGTGGAGCTCAACAACGTGTCCTTCCGATACGGCGAGAACCTGCCCTGGGTGCTCGACGACCTGAGCCTCAAGATAAGGCCGGGGCAGTACGTGGCCATCGTCGGCCGGACCGGCTGCGGCAAGTCCACGCTCATGCGGCTGCTGCTCGGCTTTGAGCGGCCGCAGAAGGGCGCGGTGTATTACGACGGGCGCGACCTCGAGACCATAGACCTCAAGTCGCTCCGGCGCAAAATAGGCGTGGTCATGCAAAACGGCAAGCTGTTCCAGGGCGACATCTACTCCAACATCGTCATCTCCGCGCCCTGGCTGAGCGTCGCCGACGCCTGGGAGGCCGCGGAGCTCGCGGGCATCGCGGACGACATCCGGCGCATGCCGATGGGCATGCACACGCTCATCTCCGAGGGCTCCGGCGGCATCTCCGGCGGGCAGAGGCAGCGGCTGATGATAGCGCGGGCCATAGCGCCCAGGCCGCGGATACTGATGCTCGACGAGGCCACCAGCGCGCTGGACAACCTGACGCAGAAGACGGTCTCGGACTCGCTCGACAGCCTCAAGTGCACGAGGATAGTCATAGCCCACCGGCTCTCCACGATACGTCAGTGCGACCGCATCATCGTGCTCGACCAGGGCCGTATAGTCGAGGACGGGACGTATGACGAGCTGCTCGCGGCGGGCGGGGCCTTTGCGGAGCTGGTGGCAAGGCAGAGGCTGGACGAGCCCGCGCAGTGAGCCCCTGTCCCGCGCATGGCCGGAGGTGGTGACGAAATGGCCATACTGGAAAGACGACAACTGAATCCGCCGCCCGACGGCAGAGAGGTGCTGTTCCTGCTCAGCTGGGCTCAGCGGGCGGGCGAGGCGCTGCACGGCGAGCCCGGCGAGGGCGGACCGCTCACGCCGGGGGCCGCGCGGCGCTACCTCGTCGGGCTGCTGGGCCGGCTCATGGAGCTGTGCTCCGACGTGTTCGAGGCGGCGAAGAACGCATACATGGCCGAGGCCGAGCCGCTCCTCGCCCTGGACCCCAAGCTGGCGACGCTCGAGCAGCGCGCGGCCGCGTCCGGGCGGCTGCTCTCGGAGCTGGAGGCCACCGGGGGCGAGTGCGTGTTCGCCCGCGCCCCGCTGCTGCGCGGGCTGCTCGAGCGCGAGACGGAGCGCTTTGTCCGGGCGGGCCGCGAGCTCTTTGCAAGGCTCGGCCGGGACCGCGGCGACATCAGCCGCAGCCTCCTCGGCACGGAGGACTTCGGCCTCGTCACGAGGATAAGCACCGGCGCCGGGGACTTGCACCTCCACGGCCGGTCCACCAGCGTTATAGAGACGCAGCGTGGCCGCTTCGTCTATAAGCCGCGCGACTGCGGCATAGACCGGGAGCTCCGCGAGCTGGTCGGGCGCGTCATGCCGGACTGCCTGGGCATACCCAAGTGCCTCGTGCGCGAGGGCTACGGCTGGTGCGAATACATAGAGCCCGGCGAGGTCTCCTCCGCCGCCGAGGTCGGGCGCTTTTACCGGCGCTTCGGCAGCGCCTGCGCGCTGATGCAGGCCCTGGGCGGCAGCGACCTGCACTCCTCGAACTGGATATGCAGCGGCGGCCTCCCGGTGCTCGTGGACGTGGAGACGGCGCTCTCCCCCGTGCCTAGGGTGTTCAGCGACAAGCGCATGTTCCCGGAGCTGATGGCGGAGAGGGAGAGCTTCCTCCACGACGCCAACCGCTCGCTCATACCGAGCAGCCTGCTGCCCTCGAGGCTCGCGGGCCGGGAGCTGAGCGTGCTGCTGGACGACTCGGGCTCGTCGGGCTGCGAGCCCGTGCTCGGCGGGAAAAGGCGCTCGGTCCTGGGCTTCGAGGCCGAGTTCCTCTCAGGCTTTTCGGAGGGCTACGACAGGTGCATGGCGCGGCGCGATGAGCTGCTGCGCAGTCTGGAGGGCTTCTCCGGCGTCACGGTCAGGAGGCTGCTGAGGGACACGAGCAGCTACGCAAAGCTGCTGTCCCGGCTGCACAGCCCCCGGGCGCTGAGCTCGGAGGAGAGCCGCGGCGGCGCCGTGCGCCGTCTGGGCGACTTCTTCCGCGAGCACGGCGCGGAGCACATGCTGCCCATAGCCGGCTGGGAGGCGGAGTGCCTGCTGGATGGGGACATCCCCTACTTCTGCTGCAAGGGCGGCTCACATGCGCTCCTGGGCGGTGACCGCGTGCTCGTGGAGGACTTCTTCAGCCTCAGCCCGGTGGAGAACGCCCGGGAGCGCATCGGCAGGCTGTCCGAGACGGAAAAGCGCTTTGAGCTGGGCCTGCTGAGCCAGAGCCTGAGCCGGGCGCTGATACCGGCCGAGCCAGGTCAGGAGGTGCGCACGGAGCTCGCGGACTTCGCGCCGCTGGAGCGCGAGGCCGCCCTGGCCGAGGCCGCGGAGCTCTTCGACCGGATAGACGGCCTGCTGCTGACCGGCCCGTCCGGGAAGCCCTCCTGGCTGACGGTCTCGGAGCGGAACATGAGCCTCGTCGCCGCGAGGCCGATCTTCATGCAGGGCACCTCCGGCATGGGCGCCTTCTTTGCGGCGCTGTGCGCCTCCGGCGGGGCGCGGGCGGCCCGGGCCGCGGAGCTGGCGGGCATCTGCCTGGAGCAGCTCGAGGCCGCGGCGGAGCAGCTCGAGAGCGCGGTCTGCATACCCGAGGCGGCCCTGCCCCTCGGCATCTCGGACGGCTTCGGCGGGACGCTCAGGGCGCTGGACATCATGGAGCGCTGCCTCGGCACCGGCAGGGCCGGCGCTCTCACGCAGCGGCTGCTCGCGCTGCTGGAGAAGGCGGAAATAGAGGACGCGCAGCGCCTGGACGTCTACTCCGGCGCGGCGGGACTGCTGCTGGCGCTGTGCCCGGCGTATGAGCACACCGGCGCCGAGGCGGCGCTCGTGCACATGCGCAGGGCCGCTGAGCGCCTGCTCCGGGCGCAGACGCTGGAATACCGGGGCCTGCTGCTCTGGGACACCCTGGGCAAAAAGCGGCCGATAAGCGGCGCGGGGCACGGCATGGCCGGCATAGCCGCGGCGCTCTCCTGGGCCGGGAAACTGCTGGGCGACGCGCGCTGCATGGAGGCCGCCGCGGCCGCGCTGGAGTTCGAGCACGGGATATACTCCGAGAGGCTCGGGACCTGGCCGGACCTGAGGGCTTCGCCCGTGGCGTCGTCCGCCATGCACGGGCTCTGCTCGGGCTCGCCGGGCATCGGGCTCGCGCTGCTGCGCTGCAGGGAGAGCGGCCTCGGCTCGCCCGGGCTCGAGGAGGACCTGGCCCGCGCCCGGCACAGCTGCCTGACCACCGGGCCGCTCAGACGCGACCACCTCTGCTGCGGCAACAGCTCGGCGGTCGAGTTCCTGCTGACCTTGCCCGGGTGCCGGGAGCAGGCCGGCAGGCTGCTGGCCTTCATGAAGGCGAGGAAGGACGGGAGCGGGGGCTACCGCTATATGCCGGAGAACTTCAGGAAAGTCCTCTGCCCCGACCTCTTCTTCGGCGCCGCCGGCATAGGCTTCGAGCTGCTCAGATACGCCCGGCCCGACCTCCTCACGCCGGTGCTCTTCTGACCGCCGGCCGCAGGGGCACACAACGAGACCGCTGTCATCCGCGCCGTCAGGCAGGAGATAATGGTATACAGACAGACAGACAAGAAGGAGCGATACTCATGACCATCGAAGCACTGTACAAAAAGATCATAGCGAGCGACGAGCTCAAGGCCGCCTTCGCCGAGGCCGTCAAGGCGCAGAAGCTCGGCGACTTCCTCAAGGCCCAGGGCTGCGATGCCACCGAGGCCGAGGTCATCGACTTTATCAAGTCCCTGCAGAAGGCCGAGGGCGAGCTCGCCGACGACGAGCTCAACTCCGTCGCCGGCGGCTGCAACTCAACAGAGGCGATATATTCTATGACCGTCGTGATCTGCATAGCAATTGCCGTCGTAAGCGCGGCCAATCCGAAATCAGAGAACAAGGACGATTGGGGCGACAAGCTGCTCTGCGACATATGAGGCCCGGGCAGAGCCGCAGCAGACATGGTCTGCGCATAGCCGCAAACACAGGAGATCATCGCAAATGCGCTATATAATCAGCAACAATGTGGCCCTGCGCTCGTGGAAGCTGGTGCCCTGCGCCTGCTATGTGCGCGGGCACCAGTACGCGCAGCGGCTCAGCCGCGAGCAGTTCGAGCTGCTCAAGAGGTGCGACGGCGTCCAGGAGCTGGAGCAGACCGAGCCCCTACGGCTGCTCGAGCGCGCCGGAGTGGTGCGCGAGGCGCGCCCGGGCGAGACCTGGAGCGAGTGGTCCAGGCCGCGCAGCTTCGGCAACCGCTATTTCCCCTGCGTGAACTGGGCCATCACCGGAAAGTGCAACTTCAACTGCCGGCACTGCTTCATGGCGGCGGACAACGCCCCCATGCTGGGCGAGTTCAGCTGGGAGGAGTGCGTCTCGTTCCTGGACGAGTGTGAACGCTGCGGCATCCAGAGCGTGACGCTCACCGGCGGCGAGCCGATGCTGCACCCGAGGTTCCGGGACATCGTGCGCGAGATCGCCAGGCGCGGGATGTACCTCGTCGAGCTCAACACGAACGGCAGCTTCCTCACGGCGGACTTCCTCGACGAGCTGAGGGCCCTGGATATGGACACGGAGATCAAGCTCAGCTTCGACGGCATCGGCCACCACGACTGGCTCAGGGGCGTGCCGCACGCGGAGGAGAAGGCCCTGCGCGCGATAAAGCTGGCGAAGGAAAAGGGCTTTCGCGTCCGCAGCCAGACCAACGTGCACCGGGGCAATCTGGACGTGATGTACGACACCATCGCCATGCTGGACGGCCTGGGCGTGGAGGAGATACGCCTCATCCGCACGACGGAGACGCCCCGCTGGCGGGCCAACGGCGGCGACGCGACCCTGGGCATATTCGAGTACTACGACGAGATGACCAAGCTCATCGGCCGCTGCCTTGCGGGCGGCTTTCAGATCAGCGTGGACGTGTGGCAGTTCGTGCGTTACCGTCCGCGCTTCGGGGACTACGCCTTCCATCCCGTGCAGTCGGGCTGCGGCCGGTACAAGGACAGCATACCGGCCTGCAATGGCGCGAGGGGCACGGTCGCGGTGTCGTACACCGGGGAGGTCTACCCCTGCAACCAGATGTCGGGCACGCTTGCGAACCGGGGCGTCAGCCTGGGCAACGTGAAGACCACGGCCCTGCACGAGCTGCTCGAGCGCGGGGAATATCTCGACACGGTGACCATGCCGGTGTCGGAGATATTCGAGGCGAACGAGATCTGCCGCGGCTGCCAGTACTGGAAGTGCTGCATGGGCGGCTGCCGCGCCATAGCGCTGGCGTTCACGGGCAGCTACCGGCACTTCGACCCGGCGAAATGCGCCTTCTTCAAGGGCGGCTACATGCAGAAGCTCGACGAGCTCTTCCAGTCCTCCCCCCGCCCCTACACCTGCCTCTCCGAGACCGGCCCCATGGCAAGACGCGGCGAGCCCGAAAAGCTCCCCCAGATCCGCCGCCTCCTCGGCCGCTACGCATAATAAAAGCAGAGGCAGCCCCACGCCTCTCACCGCCGCCGGCACAAAGCTCTCAGAACAATGTGGAATAAAACAAAAAAGTCCTGAAATCTTGCGATTTCAGGACCTTTTATAGGCATAATTGCAGAGTTAAATAGATATACGGAACATTTTGCGACAATAAGTATATTGAATTTCAACGTGATTCTGGTACGCCTGGCCTTGCTTGCGGGCCGGGAGAAAGGAGAACAAATGAGAAAGCTGGTATCCTGCGAATTCAACATCGACACAGCCTGCGTCGAGCTGCTCTATGCCGACGGCAAGGTCCTAAACATCTACACCCCCGGCATCGAGGACAGCTTCGATACCACTGATGCTTGAGTGAACATTGGAGCAGTATCTGCGTGAAGCAGCAGGAACGCATGGGCTGAATGTGGGCTGAAGGTAAAGAACGAAAAGGTCGCAACATGCGACCTTTTCTTATTTGCAATAGTATTTCGGATCTCTACACTTATCATTTCGATAACATTGCTTGTGTTAGCAGTCTTGCGGTCTAACTAATCTGTACCTCGCTGCGCACGACTCGCGCCTCCCATGGGCGAAGGACTTGGGGCTCTCCGGCGCCGGCGTAGTTGCACATCAGACACTCCCCAAGCGCGGGGTCCGGCTCCGGCAGAGGCACGGTCTCGGACGAGAAATTGCAGAGAACGGTGAGTTTTTCGCCCTCGTACTCGCGCTCATATGCAAATATCCGCTCATCATCCGGCCAGAGCAGCCTGAAGGTGCCTTCACGCACAGTGCGGCTCTCCTTCCGGAGCATCAGCGCCCGCCTGTAAAAGTTGTATACGGAGTCCTCATCCGCCAGCTCTCTCTCAGCGTTTACGGCACGCCAGCTGTGGCCGGGGCTTATCCAGGGGTCGCCGGAGGTGAACCCGGCGCAGGCTCCGCTGCTCCACTGCATGGGTGTCCGCGCGTTGTCCCTGCTGGTGCACGCAAGGTAGCGGAGCATGGTACGTTTGTCCAGAGCGCCGCTGCCTACAAGGTCTCTATAAGCATTCAGGCTCTCCACGTCGCGGTACTGCCCGATGTCGGAGAAGCCGGCGTTGGTCATGCCGAGCTCGTCTCCCTGATAGATGTAAGGCGTCCCCTGCATGAAATAAAGGCAGGTGCATAGCATCTTTGCCGACAGTGCCCTGTATTCAGGCAGTTCGCAGCCGAATTTCGACACGGCCCGGGGCTGGTCGTGGTTGCCCCAGAAGAGGCTGTTCCAGGCCCGGCCGTAGAGCCCGGTCTGCCACTTCTCGAAC
Source organism: uncultured Eubacteriales bacterium (assembly GCA_900545405.1). Classification (GTDB taxonomy): domain Bacteria; phylum Bacillota; class Clostridia; order Oscillospirales; family Oscillospiraceae; genus Scatomorpha. The sequence goes on from UQYT01000026.1 coordinate 17,439, forward strand.
ACCCGCTTGAGCGCCGGAAGCGGAGTTCTGGCATCGGTCCACTTCCCAAACCTGCCGTCCGTGAGGCCGGTGTGTTCAAAGTGAAAGACCATGTTCAGCTCCCCGCGCCCTGCCCCGGCATAGTCGAGCGCGGCGTCCACGGTCAAATTGGGGCACTCGCCAACGGTCATTATGTCGTACTTTGAAAGCACCTCGGAATTCATTTCACGCAGATACTCATGCACATGGGGGCCGTTCACGCAAAAAGGCGACAGATCTCCGCCGGGGCCGTCGGGAAGTTCGTCCGGCTTTGAAATGAGGTTTATCACGTCCATACGGAAACCGTCCACACCCTTGTTGAGCCACCAGCATATCATGTCGTATATCTCGCGCCTCAGCTCGGGGTTATTCCAGTTGAGGTCCGGCTGTTTCCGGTGGAAAATGTGCAGATAGTATTCATCCGTCTCGGGGACATATTCCCAGGCCGGACCGCCGAACCATGAGCCCCAGTTGTTGGGAGGTGCGTCTCCACGGCCGCGGCGCCAGATGTAAAAATCGTGGTACCGGCTTTCTGCCGACTGCCTAGCGCTTTGAAACCACCTGTGTTCGTCCGAGCTGTGGTTCACCACCAGATCCATGACGAGGCGCATCCCGCGGAAATGCATCTGCGAGAGCAGCTCGTCAAAGTCCGCCATCGTGCCAAAGTCGGGGTGTATTGCGCGGTAGTCGCTGATGTCATAGCCGTTGTCCGCGTTGGGCGAGGCATATATCGGGCAGAGCCATATGACGTTTGCACCCAGATTGCGGATATAGTCGAGCCGGTTTATTATCCCCCGCAGGTCGCCGATGCCGTCGCCGTTTGAGTCCTGAAAGCTGCGTGGATATATCTGATAGACCACGGCGTCTTTCCACCAGTCACTTGTCATTCCCGGTCCTCCTTGAGAGAGTTCTTGTATTTTTTATAGCTGCTGGCGAAGTAATAGGGGTTTGAGTAGCCCACCAGCGAGGCGGTCTCCTTTTCCGAGCGCCCGCAGCGCTCTATGAGCTCTTCGGCCTTTTTCATCCTCACGCGCAGAAGAAAGTCGGTAAATGTCGTCCCCGTCTGCTCCTTGAAGCTCCGGCTCAGATGAACGTAATTGATGTGGTATTGCTGCGATATCTGCATGAGGTTTATGTCGTCCATGTAGTGGGTCTCTATCAGCCGTATGATCTCTGGGACGAGGTCCGCCGTGGTGAGTGAGCGCTTTTCCTGTATCACATCCGAGACGAGCTCTAAAACGGTGCCGAGAAGGGCCTCCGCCTCTGCGGGCCACTCTATTCTGGCTATGCGGTCCATGTAGTTCTCGCCCAGCAAACCGCTTATGTTCACGGCATAGCCGGCCTTGCCGCTGCACTGCTCGAGCATTATGGTGTGGTCAAGCAGCGACTTGCGGAGGTCGGCCACGCTTATGTATTCTGCGGCGTACACAGGCCTGATGAAGGAACTGCACAGTTCCGGTATGTTTTCCTTCCGGCCGTGGGCCAAAAACTCGCTCAGCTGCTGTTCGCTTGCGCGAGGCAGAGCCCGCGTGACGGAGGCCGGCTTGAGCCTGTCGTAATACATGACGGCGCCCAGGCCGCGGTGCAGGTATTTGGCAGAGTCCATGGCCTCCGCCAAAGCCGACCTGGCGTCTGCGCAGTCATGCTTGCCCGACACGCCGATCCGCACATCCCCGCCCGTCAGCTCTGAGCAGCGGGCGTGAAGGGTGCGGAATATGCCCTCACAGTCCGCACTTTCCGCGGCGGTGAAGTATTCCGGGACGAGCTGGAAGATGCAAAACGCCTGCCTCAGCCCGTGGAGCGGATATACCCTGGACTCAAACGTGAAACCCGCCGCAAGAGTCTTGATCTCGGCCAGCAAGTTGTTCCCGCCGCGCTCGAGCACAATTGCGACAGCGATTATCCCGCCGGGCGGCAGGCCCGTGCCGGGACACGGCGCCGAACCGCCAAGCGCCGCGCGGCACAGCCGCGAAAACGGGTCCGACTGCCCGGGCCCGCTCCGCTTTTCCCGGAGGTGCGCCGCCGCCGAGGCCAGGAGCTCGTTCAGACGCTCCGGGTCCACGGGCTTGAGCAGATAGTCCGCAACGTGGGCATGTATCGCCTGTCGCATGTACTCGAAGTCCGAATATTCGCTCAGCACGATTATCTCGCAGTCCAGCCCCATGCTCTCTATGCTCTGGAGCATTTTCCGCCCGTCGCATACGGGCATCTTCATGTCGGTGAGGACGATGTCGACAGGCCTGGAGCGCAGAAGCTCAAGCGCACGCGCGCCGTTGTCCGCTTCTCCAACCAGCTCAAGACCAAGCCGCTCCCAGTCTATGCTGCGTATGAGCCCACGCCTTATCCACTCCTCGTCTTCGACAATGAGCACGCCGAACAACTGCCTCACCTCCTCACAAATGGAACGCGGATCTGCAACACGGTGCCTATGCCCTCCTCGCTCTCGATCCTCAGCTCTCCCGCCTGCTCGTACAGCAGCTTGAGCCGGGCGTTGAGGTTGCTTATGCCGATCCCGACCGCCGGGCCGCTCTCAAGTCCGGGATCGCCGGCCAGCTGCCTGTTTATGGCATCGAGCCTGGCGGCAGACATCCCCTGCCCGTCGTCCGAGACCTCAATGACAAGGGTGTCGCCTTCAAGCCAGCTCCGCACGCATATCGTCCCGGGCTCGCTGCGGGGCTCAAAGCCGTGGATTATGGCGTTTTCAACCATCGGCTGGAGCGAGACGCGGGGAAGCAAGCCGTCCATGACGCACTCAGGCACATCGATAATGTAGTCCAGCCTGTCCTGAAAGCGTATTTTCTGTATGGAGAGGTAGCTGCGCACATGCTCCAGCTCCTCCCTCACCGTGGCCAGAGTCCCCTCGCCCTTTATGCTGTATCTGAGCATGCTGCCGAGGGAGGTGGTGATAGTGGATATCTCGGGTATGTCGTTGACCAGGGCGATGCTGCCTATCGACTGGAGGACATTGTACAGGAAATGCGGGTCAAGCTGTGCCTGGAGGGCGCGTATCACGGCATCTTTCTGCCGGAGATTCATTATGTACTCCCTCTGAATGGAGCTCTCAAGGTCGTCCATAAGCCTGTTGAAGCTGGTCCCGAGCCGGGCTATCTCATCCGTGCCCTGCACTGGAACGCGCTGGCTGAGGTCCTCTATACCGGAGCTGTCCATCGCTTCGGCCAGAGCCTCTACGGGACGGCTTATGGCCCGGGAGGCCGCCGCGGCGATAGCGGCGGCGATTGCCAGAGCCACAGCCGCGGTGATGAGTATGACGGTGGACACCGAAAGGGCGTCAGCTGTGTATACGCTCTCCGGGATGAGCGAGAGTAAATACCACTCAGGCCCCTCGGCATAAGAGGAGACCATGATGTATTTCCCGGACTCCTGCTGCACCTCATTTACAGGCCCAGAGCCGAGGCATGAGGAGAGCGCCTCGGGAAGCATGCCGCCTGTCAGCGCTCCGGAGGAATCGAATATCACACGCCCGTCCGAGGCGGATATGTAGGTCACAGCGGAGTCATAAGCGCGCACCATGCCGGCGATCCCGCCAAGCTCGCTCAGGTCTATCGTTATGAACATCACTCCGGCCGGGGCGAACTGCTGCTCGGTGTTCACGATCCGCCTTGCGGCGGCATAGACCTGGGTCCCGCCGGAGTGAGAGTGCCGGAGCGGCATGTGCCCGCTTGTGGGCATGAGCCTCAGTCCGTGTTCCCAGTCCCCGCTGTTTTCAAGCAGAGCGACATATTCTTCGGGCAGCGAGCAGCTTAAATAGCTGTCGTAATACCCGGCCTCGTCGCGGGTGGTGTAAAACAGGCGGCCTTTTTCGTCCACATAGATTATGCTGTAAAGGTCCTTCCGGCTGCTGAGGACCGACAAGAAGGCCGCTTTCGTCAGTGCGGCGTCGGCGTATGCCGCTCCCGAGCCGCGGTGCCTGAGCAGCTCTTTGAAGTCCTCGTTGAGGTATATGGACTGAAAGAGGCTGTTGAGCTGAGAGTACTCAGTCTCGAGCCTTTCCGCCCCGGCGTCGACAAGCTTGCTGTTGAGTGCAAAGGCCTGCCGCCTTATTACGGAGAGCGACTGCCCGTGGGTGATGGCGGTGACCGCTGCGAGTGTTGCCGCAAGGAGCAGCAGCACCATTGCGGTGAGCCTGTATCTCAGCTTTGCCTGTCTGCGCATGTTTTTGCCTCATTCCCTGGTATCTGTGTGGTAGTGTAATTATAACAAATGAGCAGCTTAAAATAAACCGCATTTAGGGCGAATGCGACAATTAGCTAAATGATTTGACACTCAAGCTAAATGAATTAAATATCCCTCCCGCCTGCCTCTGCTATAATTGAGCCAGCCATGGTGAAACGAAATTGAAAGGATGTGCAAAATGAAGAAGCTTTTGTCGCTGCTGCTTTGCGCTGTACTTTTGCTGGCTTTGCTATCTGCCTGCGGAGGTACGGCTTCCACGCCCGAGTCCGACGCGCCCGCATCCCCATCCGGCGAGGAGCCTGCGCCCGAGTCCTCGGCCGAGCCCGTTACCATACACCTGTTCCACCAAAAACAGGAGGCCCAGGAGACTTTTGCGAAGATCATCGAGGAGTTTAACGCCGAGTATCCGTATATCACCATCGAGCAGGAGATCGTGACGAATGACCCCTCGTCCATACTCAAGGCACGTCTTTCTGTGGATGAGGTCCCGGACATATTCCAGGGCGCCCTCGACACCATGGACATTGCCCAGGGCGGGTACATTTTGGACCTGGCCGGAGAACCCTTCCTTGACAACATAACCGACGAAGCGCTCAACGACTCGTCCTTTACTGACTCCGAAGGCCATACCTGGGCCATGCCAGTTGACGGAAGCTGCGAGGGCATATTCTACAACAAGGACATATTCGCGGAATACGGCCTGACGCCCCCGACCACTATCTCCGAGTTCGACGAGCTGATAGCGACGCTTGAAGCAAACGGCGTAACACCGTTTGCCCTGGGCTTCAAGGATTCCTGGACGATAAAGCCCATCACCCTGGTGGCCGCATCACCCGCGGTGTATGGCCTTGACTCCGATTGGAACGAAAAGAAGACCGACGGCGAGGTCAGCTTTGCCGGCAGCGAGGCCTGGGCCACGACGTTTGAAATGCTCATGAAGGTCTATGAGCACGGCAATACTGACACGGCCTTTGACACGGACTACAACACCGCCTGCGCCATGGTCGCCAACGGCGAGGCTGCCATGATGGTGCAGGGCCTCTGGGCGCTCGAGCCGATAAAGAGCATCAATCCCGATGTGAACCTCGGCATGATGGCCATGCCCATATCCGAGAATCCTGAAGAGACAAAGCTCTTCCAGTTCCCGGACTTCGGCCTGAGCATCTCCGCTACCACGCCGTATACGGAAGAGTGCAAGCTCTTCCTGGAGTTCCTCACCCGGCCCGAGATAGCGGAGCTTTGGTGCAGCACGGCAAAGCTCTTCTCCTCGGTGGAGGGCGTCTCCGTTGAGTTCGACCCGCTGGCCGCCGACGTCAACGCCTACATAGACTCCGGAATGGTCAGCACCCAGGCCGACCGCGGCTGGCCGACTGCCTTCCAGCCCGAATATGAGGCTGTACTGCCCAGCTACCTGCTCGGGAACATCTCTCTGGAGGAGGCCCTTGCCACCCTGGACTCCGCCTGGGATATGGCCATAGCCGCCAGCGGACAGAGCTGAATCGTTTGACCTCAAACAGGGCATGGAAGCCGCCGGCTTCCATGCCCTGTCTTTAAAGGAGCACAGTATGCACAAAGTAAAACTCAGACAAAATGCGGCATATTCGGCCTTTATCCTGCCGGCAGCCGCGGTATTTGCGGCGTTTTTCATCTTTCCGTTTTTCAAAAGCATCTGGCTGTCGCTGACCGACGCCTACGGTTACCGGCAGGACATAAATTTCATCGGCCTAAAGAACTACGCAGAGGCCCTGTCAAGCAAGGCCTTCCTCAGCTCCCTTTGGGTCACTGTCAAATACACAGCCCTGGTGACAGTCGCGGCAAATGTTGTGGCGCTGCTGCTGGCCTTCCTGCTGGACGGGAGCACGCGCTTTAAAAAGCTGTTCCGGACGATATTCTTCCTGCCGAATCTGATGAGCCTGATAATAGTGGGCTTTGTGTGGGTCTTTCTGTACGGAGGCGTATACCGCTCGTTTGCAGAGCTGATCGGCCTGCCCGAGGCGCTCAGGGTGAGCTGGCTCGGACCGGATATGGCCCTGATCTCCATAGCGGCGACGGCAGTGTGGCAGTGCGCCGGCTATTATATGCTCATCTACATCGCAGGCTTGCAAAGCATATCCGGCGAGGTGATAGAAGCGGCCAGAATAGACGGCGCCGGAACATGGGACATCATTCGTCACATCAAGCTGCCCCTGCTTGCCCCGGTTATATTCATGAACACGCTGCTGCTCGTGACCTCATGCTTCAAGACCTTCGACATACCGATGGCCATGACCTCCGGCGGCCCGGCCGGGGCCACTACCACCATAGCGCTTCAAATCTACAACACGGGTTTCAGAGCCAACAGGACCGGCTATGCCACGGCGCAGTCGGTGATTTTGTTCCTCATCATCTGCGCGATAACAGCCGCGCTCTATATCTTTCAAAACAGGCGAGGGGAGGCGGTTGAATGAAGGCCAGGCATCCGCGGCGCAGAGGCGAGGCGGCGGCCACCGCCGTTACAGCCCTGTTGGCGCTCATTTTCTTCCTCCCCGTGCTTATTGCGGTGATTAATTCGTTCAAGACGAACGGTGAGATCCTTGCCTCCGCCATAGCGCTGCCGGAGACGCCTACTCTCGAAAACTACAAGACCGTGATAGAGGCATCGGACTTCCCCAGCGCCTTTCTCGGCTCATGCCTGGTGACCGGCGGCGGCATCGTGCTGAATCTGGTCGTGAGTTCGCTTGCGGGTTATGCGCTCGCGCGTTGGAAGTCGGTGTGGTCGCATGTGCTGACGCTTGTCTTTCTGTCCTCCATGTTCGTGCCGTTCCACACCATCATGATAGCCCTGCTGTCCACCGCAAAAAGCCTGGGGCTCACGGGACATCTCTGGGGGCTTGTGCTCATATACTGCGGACTTCAGTGCACCATACCCATTTTCCTCATAAAAGGGTTCGTGTCCTCGGTGCCGAAGGAGCTTGAGGAGGCCGCCATGATAGACGGCTGCGGCATCACCCAGTGCTTTTTCCTGGTGGTGCTGCCCCTGCTCAAGCCCATCCTGGCCACCGTGGCGGTCCTGAACGCGCTGTGGATATGGAATGACTATCTCCTGCCCTATCTCATACTTGCAAGGCCCGCGACCATACCGCTGAGCCAGATGTATTTCTACGGGCAGTACAACCAGCAGTGGAACCTGATAATGGCCGGTTTTGTCGTCTCAACGCTGCCAGTAGTGGTCTTTTTCCTTTGCATGCAAAAGCACGTTATAAACGGCATCGCCGCCGGAGCGGTCAAGGGCTGAGCCGCCGGATGACTGCGGACATTCAAAAGACAGGAGCAGAGAGCATGGGATACTCAAAGCAGAGCCTCAACGAGCGAGACACGGTCTATATGCTCATAACGGACCGCTTTTTTGACGGCGACAGCAGCAACAACGGAGTTCTGGGCGAAGAATACCGCCCCGGAAACCTACGCTACTACCAGGGCGGAGACTGGGCCGGGCTGAGGCAAAAGCTGCCGTATATCAAAAGGCTCGGCTTTACGGCCATATGGATGACGGCCCCGCAGGACAACGAAAAGTTCAGCCGCACAGGCGACGAGGCGGGCTATCACGGGTACTATACCCGTGACTTCAACAGCCCCAACCCCCACTTCGGCACAGCGCAGGAGCTGGAGGGGCTCATGGCCGAGGCCGAGCGTCTCGGCCTGAAGGTCATAATCGACGCACAGCTCAATCACACTGCGGACTATCTGGAATACCCCTCGCTCACCTATGATCCCCCCGAATACCGTCCGGCGCCTCCCTTTGACGATCCGGCCTGGTATCACAACAAGCCGAACATCGTGGATTTTGACGATGCCCATGAGGCTCAAAATTACAGCCTCGGCGGCCTTGACGACCTTGCGCAGGAGAACCCGGCGTGCTGGGCGGCCCTCATGGCCGCATACTGGGAGCCGGAAACCGGGAGCGGCTGGTTTTCATACGGCTTTGCGGGCTCCAGAGTAGACGCTGTCGTGGAAATACCGCCAGAGTATCTGGCGCTCTACGAAAAGCACACGGGCAAGCCCGCCTTCGGTGAGGCCTTCACAGGGTCAGTCGACGAAAACTCGGCCATACAGCAGTACATGTGGGGCATGCTGGACTTCCCGCTGTACTTTCAGATGAACAAGGTGTTTTGCAGGTCTGAAAGCTGGAGCAACATCAAATGGGTGTTTGACCAGGATGAAAAATATAAAAATGCCCACCGCCTATTCACGTTCATCGACAACCACGACCGGGCCCGTTTCCTGGCCAACGCCGGTGATGACCGCGCGAAACTCAGAATGGCGCTTGCCTTTCTGTACGCGGCAAGGGGCATACCGGTGGTGTACTACGGCACCGAGCAGAATATGGCCGGGGACCTCCGGTACTCGGAGGCCACGCTGAACACCAGCAACCGACAGGTGATGACCTCTTTCGATGAAGGCGGCGCAACATACATATATATGCAGCGGCTCAATGAACTCAGACAGGCATACCCGGATGTCTTTGTTGACGGCATCCAGTGCGAACTGTACTTCCGCGGCGATGACCCGGTCTACGCCTTCTGCAGGCGGAGCGCAGCGGCCGGAGACGCGGCGGTGTGCATATTCAATAACTCGCCGGTAACCCAAAGCAGGACGATATCTCTTGAAATGGCCGGAATAAAAGCCGGAACACTGTTGACGGATCTGCTGGAAACAAACCGAATAATACGCGCACAAAAGAAGAAAGCCGCTGATGCTGTGACTGTTGACGTCACCGTCCCGGCAAACAGCGCCCTGCTGCTCATCAGCGGGCGCCCGGCGGAGTATCATCCCCCGGCTACCACGCAAACCAAGATGATAATCCATTGCGACACAGGCTTCGGTCACGAGCTGTTCGTCCGCGGCGACACCTTCCCGCTCAGCTGGGAGCGCGGCATACGCTGCCAAAACATCAACGCGGACACCTGGCAGTTTGTAACCGAGGAGATTGAAACCGGCAGCCTTGAATTCAAGCTTCTGGTAGACGATATCAAGTGGGAAACTGGGCCTGATTACAAAGTAGGCGCAGGCAAAATTATAGAGATATTTCCTAGATTTTAAGTCGATCATTCTGACCCATGATTGTGCCGCGGCTTTACCTATACAATCATGTATAAACGAACTTTTGCAAGTATTTGTCAGTTGTGCCTAACGCAGTAGACCTTTTTTCGTTGTAAACAGATTTTCTATAATCAAAAGCGATTCTGGTACGCCCCGGCCCTGTTTGCGCTCCGGGAAGGATAGAATGCTACTATCAATATCTGCCCGCAATGCTCCGAGCTGCAGAGAAAATCTGCTTCACGCAGTCAAGTCATGACGAAGCTTGAAAATAGGCTTCGGCTTCCAGCTTTTGCGCTTTGGGTGCGTCATGATGCTAACCAGTTTGATGTGGAGTTTTACCGCCGTCAGGCTTATCTTAAGAGCAGCCCCGTCGACCGATGGTCAACGGGGCTGTTTATTATTTCAGGGTATTACCATTTTACATACTTCTCACAGAACCGCATGAGCATAGTTGCAGCCTGGGCTCTGGTGGCCTCTCCAAGAGGAACTAGTGTAGCCTCGCTTATACCGGTGATCACTCCGGAGCCGCATGCCCACTGCATGGCAGGAATGGCGTATTCGGACACGTTCGTTGCATCGGCATAGGACAAGATGTTGGTGCTCTCGCCGATGGACACGTCATAGCCCGCGGACGCGGCGTATCGCCACAGCATGGCGGCAAATTGCTCGCGCGTGATGGGGTCGTTGGGTCCGAAGCTTCCGTTGCCATAGCCGTCCACGATGCCCTCGCTGGCCGCCCAGCGTATGGCCTCGGAATACCACTGACCATCAGCCACATCGGAGAATCCAATGCTGCCATTGACCGCGGGGCTGCCCGCCATGCGCCAAAGTATGGTGGCGATCATGGCGCGGGAGGTGGTTGCGTCGGGTGCAAAGGTGGTCGATCCGATACCGTCCATGAGGTCGTGTTCATAAACATAACGCACGGCGTCCGTGTACCAGGCATTCTCGGCCACATCCGCAAACGGCATGCGGCGCGTGCGGAAGGAGGCCTCTATCTTCACCCAACTGGCGGGCATTTTGAAGGTATACTTGCCGCTGCCTTTGTACTGCACATCGAGCTCTCGGCCAATACTGTCGGTGACCGCAAGCTCATCCAGGACATATCCCTCGTCGGGCTTCACGTTGACGGTGACCACGGTGCCCGCAGCGGCGGTACCGGGCCAGACACTTACGCTGCCATTATCTGACCGCTCCACATAAATGATGTAGCGCGGGTCAACGGTACTGCCCTGATCCTGCTTGGACACGGTGTAGGTACCGTTTCCGTCGTCCGTCAGCACATAGCCGCTGGCTGCGCTCAGGTCAGGGTACTGCGTTGCGCCGCTGAGCTCGATATAGAAGGTCTTGTTTCCGGAGACCACAGCCTCCAGGCCGTCCACGTATACCTTGATGGTTTCCTTATCGCCCACCGCGTCCACAGCGGCCTGAAGCGAGGTGTAGTTGACAGACCCGATGCTCGCGACCGGACCCTCAGCGGTGATGGTGAAGCGGCCGAGCCCGTGCTGGGCGGTGAATGTCAGCTTTTCATCCGACACGCTGCCCTCATACACATAGGAGCTTCCACCTGTCTCATGGCTTATATTGATCTCATCTTGCTCCAGCCCAAAGTCTGCGGGCATGGGAATGGTCAACGTCACAGGACTTGTGACAGTCAGCTCCTGAGGCTCACCCACGGTGACGGTGGTCTGATCGTCAGTGGCTTTCAGCTGATACATGGCGGTGATGTCCAGGGTGAAGGATCTCGTATTCGCTCCTGTCTGCTCCGCCTTTATGACCTCTACCTCGAGGTAAGTCTCAATTATGATGGTTACAGGCTCCTCAGTACCCAGCTCGGTCTGGGCAAGCTCCGCGGCCGCCTCCATGGCTTTGCTGTCGGCAGCCACTACCTGTGCGGCATTCACAAGGCCGGTGCCCTCCACGGGGTAACTCTCCAAAGCTGCAATGATGTCTTCGGTGCCCGCGGGTACATTTGTATTGCTCACGACACTTTTGCCGGTAGTAATATCAATATCTTTAACACTAGTCTCGGTCGTGCTGCCGGTGGCCGGGATAACACGGGTCTCTATCCGGTAACCGCAGACAATGCAATCCCTGCACTTCAAGCCCGTAGAATCTTCGGTTGCGGGCGTGAGCACAGTCCACTCCCCTGGCGTGTGCGCTTCCACAGCGGTCGTATAGTCGCAGGAGGTGCACTCCCGCCAGTGTCCGGTCTCGTCAGACTTCAGCTCGAGGTTGTGCTCGTGCTGCTCATACTTTATCCACTCGCTCTGGAACCAGGTGACGCCATCCGGCAAACTCACCTTGCCCTCATCCGTGAACGGAGAGCCGTCGATCTCTTGGGCGTTCTGCTCACTCGTGCCGGCCAGAATTTGGACGGCGTGACCCGCGGTCGGGTATACGTACACGCCATATATGAGCGATACAGCGCCGCCGACGCTGTCCTCAGCGCTGGCTATGACCTTGCTGCCTTCGCGAAGTTCCATACGGCTTCCTTCATCGATGCCCGTCCGCTGTCCGTGAGCTTGGAGCTCACCGTTACTGACTTCGATCGTCGACATACAGATGATGCCGCTGCTGTTTTCATCATTTCCGGACTTGGCGATAAGCTTACCGTCGTCTACCTTCAGGATATTGCTGTAGCAGCCCAAGCTCATTGGGTCGCCGTCTTCCAACGTATAATTGCCGCCCGTGGCGTTGACTTCAGCTCCGCTCTCGATAGAGACGGAACCAAGACCCACAACGCCGGCTGACCAATAGCTGCCCAAGATCGAGCTTGCACCTGAGCCTTGACCCAAGCTGTCCGGATCGATATCGATGTCTGCACCCGTGGCTGTCACCTGAATAGGCCCGGTAAACTTCAGCGCACTGTGGGACATGATACCGACGCTCGTGCAGCCGTTTGCGCCCTGCGCGGTGAGGCTGCCGGAGCCCGAAAACTCAATGCTCCCAATGGAGTATATTCCGGCACTGACGGAATTTGTGTAATTGCCCGCGGCGCCTCCGGTGACGGTGTTAGAACCCTCCAATACCACGGCAAGGTCCTTTTCGCTGTAAATGCCGTAGGCATTACCGTCATCTTGCTGCACGCCCGTGATGTTCGCGCCGCGCAGCGTCAGGGTACTGCCGTCCCACTTGATGTTCCAGTCGCTGCCTTCCGTATAGGTCGGCTGTACCGTCACATTGCCGGCATCATCCGTGGTGGCGTAGACCGTCTGCTCGCCGTAAGGAAGCGTCACGTTGCCCACGACCAGTCCCTGCGCCTTGCGGAACTTGAGCGTCACTTCAACATCGCTGTCGGTACTTATCAGCACCGAATTTGCGGTATTGACGACGGCAACAACGTTCGGAGCTTCATCGTAATCAACGGAGTCGAGCACCCACTCGCTTCCAAAGTCGCACACCAGAATCACGGTGTTTTCGGCGTCCCGCATCGTGTATTGATTGCCTACCAGATCCACCGGGGTCATCTGACTCCAATCCTCAGTCGGGTCTTCCAGCTCGATGACACCGAAGGTCGCGCCCACATTCGCCGGGTCCATGTTCACGGTTATCACAGGCGGCTTTGCCTTCCACTGGGGCTTAAATGCGGTGTCTGCCGTGAAGCTGACCGTGGCTCCGGCATCGTAGGTGATCGTGCTGTCGCTCACATCTACCCAGCAGTCGAAAACCATGTCCTCCGGCGCAGTATAGCTGCACTCGGGCATAATGAATTCGCTTCCCGCTTGGAGCAGATAGGTCATGGACTCGCCGGTCCCACCGGCGGCATCCCGTATCGTTACCAGAACGGTGTTTTCCGGTCTGGTCGGATATATGTGGATGTAGCTGTCGTCATCTTCCGATATGGCGGTTAGGATGAGCCGTCTGGTGCCAGATCCGGCAATTACCAGGCTGCTGTCGATCGGCCGCACCCGCTCATTTCCGTTGATGTCTCGGATGACGATTATGGGGTCATCGTCCTCTTCTGCGGGCAGCGCCTTTTGAGCAGAGGTGGTGCCCGACAAGAATGTCTGACCCCGTGTCCTGCCCAGCTCCAGCTCGGTGGAGGAGCCAGCGAAAATGATGCTCTCAGCTTTTATCACCGCGCCTTGACCGCCCGTGGTGGACACGCTCATGGCGGAGACCGTGTCGGCGACCGTCAGATTCTTTGCAGCGTAAATGCCCGCGCTGTCGCTGTTCGTCAGAGCGGCATTGACAGTCAGGCTGCCCTCGCCGTTTATCATCAGGGCGGTTGAACTGCTGTAGATGCCGCTGCCGCCGGTGGCGGTGACTTTATTGCTGCCGGTCAGTGTGATCACGCTCAGGCTATCGCCGGACACTGCGGCGCCGTTTTCAGACTTGATGACGGCGTTTTTCAAGGTCAGCGTCGAGCTGCCGTCCCACTTGATGTTCCAGTCGCTGCTTTCCGTATAGGTCGGCTGTACCGTCACATTGCCATTGTCATCCGTGGTGGCATAGGCCGGCCCCTGCAGCACTTCGCCGCCCACAGTTACAGCTGCGTTTTCACCCCAGAAAGCTTTGAAACGATAAACGTAACTAGCAGCATCCTCAGGTATGTGCACCGTGCTTCCCACTGCATAAAACTTCCTGTCAACATCTAACCAGCCGAGGAACGTCTTTCCCTGCGGATGCGTATATTCTTCCGGCTTTCCCGGCAGGGTAAAATCTCTGCCCACGGCCGTTAGTATTGTGATCGATAATTCTGGATCCTCAGAATAACCGGGACTTAACCAGATACTCGCACTCCCAATATACTCTGGCGTCACCGTGAGGTCGTGCGCCGGCATGGTCAGCGTGGTCTCCTGGGCGTTTACATCGGTAATGCAGGTAATATCTTCCTCTGGGTCGGTCGTCCAGTAGTCGAAAAGCATGTTGCCGGATTTGGACTCGTCGTTCGCCCTGATCGTCACTTCGTCCCCGGCCTTATAGGTTCCGCCACCGGTGCCGTTCTCTACCTTCAGGGTATAGGTCTTAGCCAAGGCAGCACCGATCATGACGGTGGCAGTTGCCACGTTGCCGCTGCCGTCCGTCACCTTGATAGTGGCGGTGGCGGCTTCGGCGGGATCGGACGGGTACGTGTAGACGAGGCAGCCTTCACCGTTGATAGTCAGCGTTCCAGCTTTCGGCTGCTCTGAGACGCTGAACGTATATTCGCCGTCACCGCCCATGGCCTGCAGCGGAGTTTCCATGGTGTAAGTCGTACCCACGGTGCCCTCCGGGATGCTGTAGCTGCCCTTGAACGTCAGCGTCGCGTTATCCATTGTGGTGAAGTGGGCATATTTCCCTTCGATCCGATCCACATCTGTATAAGCGACGAAGGGCGAGCCCTCGATCTGAGTGGCCGAAGCGGCGTCACTACCGGCGGTCGCAACGATCATCTTGCCGTCACCGGGCATAAATTTTATCGGCAAGGTACATGCATATGCGTCTCCCTGAACGGTCACTTCTCCGCCTGATATCGTCAATGTGCTGCCGGCGTTAGTATTATACAGACCGATGCCGAGGACGTGATCTGTATCGCTATTTCTCCCTGTGGCGATCAACTTGCCGCCCTTGACTTCAACGTCGTTCGATATATTATATATGCCGCAGCTTATTTTTGTAGCACTACCACCCGTGGAGCTGATGGTACCGCCGACTGCATTCACCGTACCGCTCTCTATTATCGATTGTCCGCTATACTGTATTATGCCGGCGGAAACCGCCATATTATATTTGAATTCAATATTACCTCCGGATACGGTCAGAGAGCCGCCTTCCTCCGTCTCTCGGATGGTCAGATCATCGCTGCCATACTTCATGAAAATGCCACCGTTGCAATCTTTTGCTACGCCATAATCATATTGATCATATCCGTTACCGGCGGAGACGGTGTTCGCCCCTTCCAGCAGGATGGTCAGGGACTCATCAGCTTCATACAGGATACCGTAGTAACTGCTGCCCTTTATGTTGGCGTTACGCAGGGTGAGCGTGCTGCCGTCCCACTTGATGTTCCAGCTGCTGTCTTCCGTATATGTCGGCTGTACCGTCACATTGCCGTCATCATCCGTGGTGGCGTAGGCCGGCATGGTGGAAGCGCCTGTAAGTTCCACGTCGCCGGCTTTAATGGTTCTTGCGTCGGACGGATAATTCACCTTGAAGGACACAGGAACGGTGATTGAGTTCGTAGCTCCCTGGATTGTGATCTCCAAATTTGCCGTGTACGTGCCGAAGGTGAGGCCTGGCACCGGCGCAAGCGTTAGATTGACGGTCTTTCCCAATTCAACGCTCGTAGCACTCAAATCACTGATTATCTGGAAGCAATCAGCGTTTGCGCCAGTCAGTTTCACGCTCTGCACGGTCGCAGCTTGGGAGCCGGAATTGGTAATATAAACGGGGCGGGACGCCGGCGTATAGCCCAGTTCAGCATCAGGGAAGGTTAGGCTAGCAGGATTTACACTGAGCACAGCGCCGGAGCCGATCCCCTGGACCTTTTCAGCATAACTGCTTCCTGCAAGCGCATCTCGGTAGGCAGCCACACTACCGTCAGGCACCCGGATAGTCTCCACAGAAAAATCGTGGCATTCCAACACAGTATTGAGATTTGCCACCGGCGTAGGCGACAGCAGAGTAAGAGTTTCCAGATTACGAGTGTAAACAAAGGCCGACGGTGCGATAGTGGTCACACTAGCCGGCAGCGTCAGCTCCCTTAGACCAGAGCAGCTGCCAATGGCAGAGGATTTGATTTCCTTCAATCCCTCCGGCAGTACAATCAAACTCAGTGAATCGCATCCAGAAAAAAGATCCTGATTGAGGGTCGTTATCCCAGAAGGAATCACGATGGAGGTAATACTGCTACAATACCTGAAAGCAGATGCGCCAATAAAAGTCACGCTCTCCGGAATGTGGATGGATTGCAGGCCGGTACAATTATAGAACGCGTTATAGTTGATGCCGGTCAAGCCATCCGGCAGCACTATCGATTTCAGGCCGGCACAACTTTCAAACGCGCTTTCGCCGATGGTCGTGATGGTATAAGATCCACCTTCGGCATCTGTGATGGTACCGGTCAGGTCGATCGCGCCGGAACCGATATTTTGATACCCCGTAATGGTCAGATCCGTCCCATTGGCCGTGACATTGAGGACGATACTCGCATCCGCGCTTGTCAGTGTGCTGGGCTCTCCTTCTGCTCCGGGCGCGTATATCCAATCGCCGCCGGCGGCCATGGCGCCGGTGGGCAGCAGGCTCATGAGCAGCATCAGAGCCATCAGCAAACTTACCACTCGTTTTTTCATAGATACCCCTCCAGTTATCCGTTCATTTGCATGGAGTCCAGCAGTTCATTGATGGACGCCCGTACGCAGCAGTTTCCGCTTCCCCATACCACTTCACCGTCTGCCAGTCTGGCCGACGCAAACAGCTCCGGCGACGACAGCCGTCCGAAGCGGATGGCGTGTAACCGGTGTCTCATGTTGATGAGCGCTTCACTGCCGTTTGCGAAACGCAGCTTGAGCTGATAGTTCGGCAATACCTGCAGCGTTACCCCGGTCATATCCATTGCGCGACCTCCTCTGCGCATAAAATAAAAGCATTGGGTTCCTGCTTACAGCATACAGGAACCCAGCGCTGCGCGCATCCCCCAAACGGGGGATTTGGGGGGCAATTTCAACACACCGCGTGCGCTGCTATTGCAGCAGAGTTGCAACAGCGTGAATTATTACGCTATATTTCACAGGCAAAGGCAACAAAAAAGTCCTGAAATCTTGCGATTTCAGGACTTTTTATGGTCCGAGTGACTGGATTTGAACCAGCGGCCTCTTGAACCCCATTCAAGCGCGCTACCATCTGCGCCACACCCGGG
>UQYT01000027.1 GCA_900545405.1 uncultured Eubacteriales bacterium
GCCTTGGGCTGTGCCGCATCCAGCTGTTTGCGGATACCCTCAAGCTGCTCTCTCTCGGCTACAAGCTCCTGTGCCAGGGTGTAGATGACCTCCGGATGCTGAATCACCTGATCCAAAATGGAATCGCTCATATACACACCATGCTTGCGGATAGAAGGGAGAACTTCATCAAACACCCAGTGTTCAAATCGTTCTGCCGATGGCAGCTTGCTGTGAACGATCAGCCGGTAAACATCGCCTTCTGTGATAAAGGCGATTTCAACGACCTGCTCTCCAGCATCCCCATACTGATTCACCTTCTGAACGACCCCCTCGCGTTTCGTTAGAGGGCCTCTGCAATGGCGTTTCACTGCGGCGTAGGGATTCACATACCCCAACGCTTTCGCCACATCGCTTGCACAGAAGAAAGTCTTGCCTGCCTCCTGTAACAACCGGATTGAACCAAACTCCTGGTTCTCGAACACCTCCATCATCTGCCTCGACTGTCCGCCATGACTGCCCACATCGGTGTCATGGGTCTTCTGATTGAAATCCGTCATACCTGTTACCTCCTACTCAAATTTGTCTCGCCGGATTTCGGGCGAAAAAAATAGAGCCTCGACCCATTCTCGTTTTCAAAGAATGAGCCAAGGCTCTATGTAACAGGATACCTGATATTATTTTTTTGCAGAATTCGTCAGAACTCGCCAAACGATCCTGACACTGTTTTTCATTCCATTTCAGCCGGATTTTTATCAAAAATCTGTCAAGGATGTGGGGCTAATTTCCCCTCCAAAATGGCCTTCTGTAAACCCATTTTCCCACCCATTAGACTCAAAAATAGGCCGTAAACCCATGGTAAACCCATCAAAATGGGCTAATTTGAAGTCAAATTTCCTCAAATTTCACCATCGGAATCAGGTGATTTTAGGCATAGAAAAAGCCCGGAAAATAGCGTATTTCCGGGCTTTTTTAGCATTTTTAAGCTGTAGATTATCGCTTGCTGAACTGAGGTGCGCGACGAGCGGCTTTGAGGCCTGCGCGTCCTCGGCAGGATAGTTAACGTCCTCGCCGACGAGCGCGTGCTCGACGAAAACGGCAAGATCGACGCCGGCAAGCTCGGCGCCTTCACCTTTGACCAGATGCGCAGCGGCTATTACGCCGTGGGCGAAAAGGTCGGTCAGGCCTGGCACAGCGGCGCGGGACTGATGAAGAAATAAAAAAACGCGGCGGCTCCGGGAATCGGAGCCGCCGTTTTTTCTTGCCTGTGCGCCTTATGCGTTCCAGGCGTTGACCTCGTTCTCGAGCCACTGGCACCAGGCGTCCACGCCCTCGCCGGTCTTGGCGGAGATGGGGAAGATCTTCAGCTCGGGGTTGCGCTTGAGCGCGAACTCGCGGACCTTGTCCATGTCGAAGTCGAAGTAGGGCAGGACGTCGATCTTGTTGATGATGAGCGCCTGGCACACCTCGAACATGAGCGGGTACTTGAGGGGCTTGTCGTGGCCCTCGGGTACGGAGAGGATCATGACGTTCTTCACCGCGCCGGTGTCGAACTCCGCCGGGCAGACCAAGTTGCCGACATTCTCGAGGATGGCGAGGTCGATGTCGCCCGTGCCCATCTCGGTCAGGCCCTGGCGGGTCATGTCGGCGTCCAGGTGGCACATGCCGCCGGTGTGGAGCTGGATGGCCCTCACGCCGGTCTCGGCTATCGTGCGGGCGTCGACGTCGGAGTCGATGTCGGCCTCCATGACGCCGATGCGCAGCTTGTCCTTCAGCCGGGCGATGGTCGCGCGCAGCGTGGTGGTCTTGCCGCTGCCGGGGGAGCTCATCAGGTTGAGCAGGAAGGTCTTCTCAGCCTTGAGCTGCTCGCGCACCTTGTCCGCTTCCCTGTTGTTGTCCGCGAACACGTTCTGCTTGATTTCGTATACTTTAAATTCTGCCATATCACACCTCGGAAAACAGATTACTGATGCTAAAATACTACCTGCTCTCCCCCGCGTCAAGGCGTTTTTAAAATTTCTCTGTAAATGGTTGACTTTGGGCCTGATGTGGTGCAAAATAGGCAGGCCGTTCGTAGAGGGCGGTCTTGCGTTTTTCAGGGGTGAACACATTGAAAAAGGATATGACGATGGACCTGTGCAGCGGCCCCATCATGGGCAACCTGCTGCGCTTTTCCATTCCGCTGATGCTCTCGGGCATCCTGCAGCTGCTGTTCAACTCGGCGGACATCATAGTGCTCGGCCAGTTCGCCGGGGGCAACGCCATGGCCGCCGTCGGCTCCACCAGCTCGCTCAACAACCTCATCGTCAACATCTTCCTCGGCCTCTCCGCCGGCGGCAGCGTCGTCGTGGCGCAGTACTTCGGCATGAAGTCCGACAAGGACCTTGAGGAGTCCGTCCACACGGCCATTCTGCTGGGCCTCATCAGCGGGCTCATCCTCGTCGTTGTCGGTCTGCTGCTGGCCGAGCCCATGCTCGCGCTCATGGGCACGACGCCCGACCTCATCGACCAGGCCGTGCTCTACATGCGCATCATCTTTGCCGGCATGCCCGCCATCATGGTGTACGACTTCGGCGCCGGCATACTCCGCGCCGTGGGCGACACGCGCCGCCCGCTGCTCTATCTCTCGCTCGGCGGCGTCGTGAACGTCGCGCTCAACCTCTTCTTCGTGCTGGCCTTCGACATGGGCGTGGCGGGCGTCGCCATCGGCACCGTGGTCAGCCAGACCCTTGCCGCCTTCCTCGTTGTCCGCTGCCTCGTGAAGACCGAGGCCAGCTACGGCATCAGGCTCCGCCGCCTGCGCATAGTCAAGGCCAAGCTCATCCGCATTCTGCGCATAGGCATACCCACCGGAGTTCAGGGCGCGGTGTTCTCCATCTCCAACGTCCTCATCCAGTCCGCCATCAACTCCTTCGACTCCTCCACCATCGTCGGCGGCAACACCGCCTCCGTCAACATCGAAAACTTCGTCTACACGGCGATGAACGCGGTGTATCAGGGCTCGCTCACCTTCACCAGCCAGAACGTCGGCGCGCACAACGTCAAGCGCATCGTGCCGATATTGTGGTGGAGCTCCCTGTGCGTCACCGCGGTGGGCCTGCTGCTGGGCGTCACGGCGGTGGTGTTCGGCCGGGCGCTGCTCGGCATCTACTCCCCCGACCCGCAGATAATCGCCTACGGCTTCGACAGGCTCAAGCTCATCGGCCTCACCTACTTCCTCTGCGGCCTGATGGACACCGTCTGCGGCTGCATACGCGGGCTCGGCGCCTCCATAACGCCCACGCTCATCTCCCTCACCGGCGCCTGCGCGCTGAGGATAGTCTGGATATACACCATCTTCGCCTCGACCCGCTCGCTCTTCATGCTCTACCTCTCCTACCCCGTGAGCTGGCTCGTCACCTACATAGCCAACCTCGTCTGCTTCGCCGTCACCTACCGCAGGTGGAAGCGCCGCGCGCTGGCCAGCACTACCATAGTCAACGGCTATACAGTAGGATAAAATATAAGTATTTGCTATTTGCCCCTCCTCTGTCTTAAACTTAAGGCCGAGGAGGGGATATTTTTATGGATATCATAACCGGCAAGAGTTTTGACGCCGAGCGCGCTTTTTACGGCAGGAGCGGCGTGCGGGTCGAGCGCTGCGCCTTTGACGGACCGGCCGACGGGGAGAGCGCCTTCAAGGAGTGCTCCGACATACAGGCCGAGCACTGCTTTTTCAACCTCCGCTACCCCTTCTGGCACGACCACGGGCTCCGGATACACGACAGCGAGCTGACCGACAAATGCCGCGCGGCGCTCTGGTATTCCGAGGGCATCGAGATAAGCGGCACCAAGCTGCACGGCATAAAGGCCCTGCGCGAGTGCGCCGACGCCGTGATACGAAACTGCGACATCGTCTCACCGGAGTTCGGCTGGTCCTCCCGCGGCGTGGAGATGGCCGACTGCACCGCCGAGAGCGAATACTTCATGCTCCGCTCCAGTGACCTGCACTTCAGGAACGTGAAGTTCAAGGGCAAGTACTCCTTCCAGTACATCGAAAACTCCACCTTCGAGCACTGCGAGTTCGACACCAAGGACGCCTTCTGGCACGCGAAGAACGTAGTCGTGCGCGACTGCGTGGTAAAGGGCGAGTATCTGGCCTGGTACTGCGAGAACGTCACCTTTGAAAACTGCACCATCATCGGCACGCAGCCGCTGTGCTACTGCCGCGGGCTGAGGCTCATCAACTGCGCCATGGTCGGCACGGACCTCGCCTTTGAGCGCTCCGAGGTCGAAGCCAGCGTCACGACGCCGGTGGACAGCATCAAGAACCCGCTCTCCGGCTGCATAACCGTCCCGGCCGTGGGCGAGATAATCCGCGACATAGACGGCGCCGACGGCAAGATAGTCGTCACCGGCCTGAGCAAGGCGGCCTGCGCATGAGGAGGCCCGCCGCGCTCGTCCTGGCCGCGCTGCTTGCGCTGACCCTCGCGGCCTGCGGCGCTCGGCCCACGGCTGAGGCCGATACCCCCGCCGCCGGGCCGTCGGCCGCGCCCGCCGAACCGGTGGAGACAAGCACTGAGGAGGAGACTGAGATGAAGATGAACGTGGAAGTCGGAGGCGAGAGCTTCACCGCCACGCTTGAAAACAACTCCGCAGCCGCCGCGCTCGCGGAAATGCTCCGCAGTGAGCCGCTCACCATCGAGATGAGCGACTACGCCGGGTTCGAGAAGGTCGGCTCCCTCGGCACGCGCCTGCCTGCGAGCAACGCGCAGACCACCACCAGCTCTGGCGACATCGTGCTCTACAACGGCAGCCAGATAGTCATCTTCTACGGCTCCAACTCCTGGAGCTACACCCGTCTGGGCCGCATAGACGACCTCGACGGCTGGGCCGACGCCCTCGGGAGCGGCGACGTGACGGTCACCTTCTCCCTGACGGAATAAAATACGCGCTCAAGAGGGCCGGACAGCTGTCCGGCTCTCTTTTTTAGGCAACATATGTGTATGTATATCCGGGCGCGGATGGTGTTATAATGGGCGGGTGAGATTTCGCTTGACAAAAGCGGCAGGATATTTTTTACTACTCGTATAAAAGCTCAGGAGGATAAGGCTATGACTATAAATAAAACCGCCGAGGGCGGCAAGCTGACCATTGCGCTCGAGGGCAGGCTGGACACAAACACCGCGCCGCAGCTGGAGGCCGAGCTCAAGCGCTCCGTCTCGGGCGTGACCGAGCTGGTGCTCGACTTCACAGGGCTGGAGTACATATCTTCCGCCGGGCTCCGCGTGCTGCTGGCGGCGCAGAAGGTCATGAACAAGCAGGGCAAGATGGTCCTCCGCGGCGTCAACAGCACCATCACGGAGGTGCTGGAGATAACCGGCTTTGTGGACATCCTCACCGTTGAGGAATAATCCGCCCCGGCGCGGCGAGAGGAGGGCGGCGGACCTTGCAGATGGCTGACATCGGTCTGAGGCAGGACGAGGCGTTTATGCGCAGGGCCTTTCACAAGAGCCTGCTGCCCTGCGTCCTGTCCATACTCAGCCAGAACATCAACATATTGGCGGACGGTATCATCGTCGGACAGCGTATCGGCACTGACGGACTGTCCGCCATTAACCTTTGTGTGCCGGTGTACCTAGTGCTGTGCATCGTCGGCTCCTTCCTGGTCTCCGGCACGGCCATACAGGCCTCCCGCGCCATCGGCCGCAGGCAGACGGAGCAGAGCCGGAAGCTCTATAACACCGCCGTATGGTCCTGCGTCGCGGCCGGCATTGCAGTCACGGCGGCGGGGCTTGCGCTCTGCGCGCCCATCTCCGCCCTGCTCTGCCCCGACGAGACGGTCAGGCCGCTGGTGATGGAGTACAACCTCGTCACGCTCATCGGCGCGCTGCCCAAGATACTCATCTACGCCCCCTTCTGGTTCCTGCGCATGGACGGGCGGGCGCGGCTCGTGGTGTGGATGATGCTCATCATGGGCGGCGGCAACGTGGTGCTCGACCTCGTCTTTCTCTGCCCGCTCGGCATGGGCATAGGCGGCGCGGCCTGGGCCAGCGTCATCTCCACCGCCGCGGCCTGCGCCTTCGGGCTGGTCTGTCTCTGCGGCAGGCGCAGCAGCTTCCGCCTCGGGATGAGGTGCGTCCCCGCCGCAGACTGGCGGGGCATCGCCGCCGCGGGCAGCCCCTCGGCGCTCAACAACCTCTTTCAGACGCTCCGCCTGCTGGCGGTGAACTCCATGCTGCTCGCCGCGGGCGGGAGCGAGCTGGTCGCGGCCTTTACGGCGGTCAACTGCATCTTCGCCTTCTCCCTGAGCGTGGTGGACGGCGTGCCGCAGGCGGCCTCAGCCATGCTCGGCATATACAGCGGCGAGCGCGACAACGACAGCGCGGCGCTGCTCATCCGCCGCGAGTGGCGCACGGGCGCGCTCTGCTGCGCCGCCTTTGCCGCCGTGGTCATACTCGCCGCCGACGGCATCGCCCTGGCCTACGGCCTCTCCGTGCCGCTGCGCCTTGCGATGGTCTGCCTCTCCGCCGGGATGTTCCCGGGGCTCTGGTGCAGCATCCTCTCGGGGCTCTACAACGTCTCCGGACACGTGCGCTGGGCCAACGCCATCATCTTCAGCCGCGTCTTTCTCGCCGCGGCGGCCAGCCTGTATCTCGCGCTGGCCCTGGGCTGGAGCCCCTGGTGGTTCCTCGTGCTCAGCGAGGCCGTGACCGTCCTTCTCTGGTGGGCGGCGGCGGGCATATACCACCGGCGGCACCCGGAGCTCACGCGCTTTCTGCTGCTCGACCGCTCCCTCGAGAAGGAGGGCCGCGTGATAAACTTCTCCGTCGAGGGCGACACGGAGGACATCTGCGACGCCAGCCGGAGGATCTCCGAATTCTGCGAGGAAAACGACATGAACGTGCGCCAGGTCATGCGCATCAGCCTCGCCATCGAGGAGATAATGACCATGATAGTGCAGGAAAACAGCCCCGGACACGTCAGCTTCGACGTGCGGGTCTTCTCTCTCCAGCAGGATATGGGCATACGCATAAGCTACGACGGCCGGGAGTACGACCCCTTCGGCCTGCACGCGAAGGGGGACATGCAGTATCTCGGCGTAGACCTCATAGCGAACATGATGAGGTCCGTCGTATATCAGCGCACCTTCGGCGTGAACACGCTGCAGCTTTTACTTTGACGGACGGGAGGAGCGCACATGACCACAGATTACGCCGCGCTCGGCAGGGCGTCCCTCGAGCGGCTGCACGCGGCCACCGGGCGCGCCCGGCAGCTCCAGCTCGAGGAGCTTGAGCACATACTCGGCTGCAACGCCGCCTCGGCCTATGGGCGGAGGTACGGCTTTTCCGACATTCGCTCGGTGGAGGACTATCAGCGCCGCGTGCCGCTCACCTGCCACGAGGACTACGAGCCATACGTGGAACGCCTGCTCGCGGGAGAGCGCGCGCAGCTCACCTGCGCCGAGCCGGTATACTACGCCATAACCTCCGGCAGCACGGGCGTGCCGAAATACGTGCCCGTCACCGCCGAGGACATGCTGGTGCACTACAACGGCATCTACGCGGGCGTGTTCGGCATGGTGCGCGAGTACTACGCCCAGGAGCAGCCCGAGGCGCTCTTCGGCAAGATATTTCAGGTGGGCGAGTTCGCCAGGACCCGGCTCCCGGGCGGGCAGATGTGCGGCGTGCGCTCGGCCTCGCTCTATCAGTGGCTGGACCGGGACGGGGGCTTCGACGCCTCAGACTACTGCGTGCCGAAGGAGGTGCTCTTCCCCGACAGGGTGGAGGACCTCACCTATGCCAAGCTCCGCTTCGCCCTGGCCGAGCGCGGGCTGACGGCCATACACGGCGTGTTCCTGCACCGCGTAGTCGCCGTGCTGGATTACGCCCGCGAGAACTGGGAGCTGCTGCTGCACGACATGGAGCACGGCACGGTGGACGCCGCCTCGGGCCTGTCCGGGCCCTGGCGCCGGAAACTGGAGGGCTGGCTGGGCCCGGACCCGGCCCGTGCGGCTCAGCTGCGCGCCCTGCGCCCCGACGCCGAGCCCGAAGACATGGTGCGCAGGCTCTGGCCCGGCATGCGCTACATCGTAGGCGTCGGCGGCGAGAATTTCCCCGTCTACACCCGGGCGATGGAGCAGTACGCCCCCGACGTGCCCATACACCACTTCATCTACGGCGCGTCCGAGGGCTTTATCAGCATAGCTGCGGGCCTGGGCGTGCCGGACGCATACATACTGCTGCCCTACGCGGGCTTTTTCGAGTTCCTGCCGGTGGACGCGCCGGAGTGCTCCCGCCCGCTGACCGTCGGCGAGCTCGAGCCCGGGCGGAAGTATGAGCTGGTCATAACGAACCACTCGGGCCTCTACCGCTACCGGATGCAGGACGTGCTGGAGGTCTCGGGCTTTTACGGGCAATCGCCCATTTTCCGCTTCTGCTACCGGATAAACCAGGTGCTGAACGTGGCGGACGAGAAGCTCAACACAGAGCAGCTGCGCGAGGCGCTGGACATGTTCCGGCGGCGCACGGGGCGGCGCAGGGCGGCCTTCTGCGCGCAGGAGGACTTCTCGGTCCGGCCCGGGCGCTACCTCGTCTATGTGGAGGCCCAGCCGCTCGAGAATGCCGCGCAGATAATGGACGAATGCCTCGGACGGGCCAGCTTCGGCTATCAGAGCTGCCGCAGCATGGGCGACATAGGGCCCGAGCGCGTCCGCTTTCTGCCTCCGGGCAGCTTTCAGCGCTACGAGCGGCTGCTGGCCGCGAACGGCCGGACGATGACGCAGTACAAGCCGGTGCAGATCCTCGACAGCGAGGACAAGCGGCGCTTTTTCGCCGCCGAGGCAGACAGTTTGGTAAGGTGAGGACAGATATGAGAAAGAAGCTCTCCGGGCTCTCCGCAAAGCTCATAGCCAGCGTGCTGCTGCTGAGCGTGCTGCTCTGCGGCGCCATAAGCTACATGGGCTACCGCGAGTTCACCCGCGTGCTCGAGGCCGAGTACAACCGCTCGGCCTACGAGATCGCCGAGACGGCCAAAACCTATATAAACGCCGACAAGCTCGGGCACTATCTCGAGACCGGCGAGGTGGACGAGGAATATCTCGAGATACAGGCCATGCTCGACAAGCTAGTCGTCTCCACAGACAGCTATCTCATCTACGTGGTAAAGCTGACGGACGACTACTCGACCAGCACCTACATATACGACTCCGTCCACCCGGACACGGGCTTTTCGCGCTATGAGCTCGGCTACACGGCGCAGGACATGGACCCCGCCTATCGCGACGAGGTGGCCGGGATAATGACCACCGGTGAGCGGAGCGCGGTGTATTTCTACTCCTACTCCGCGGCCTCGGGCGCGCACACCACCGCCGGAATCGCCGTGGAGGACTCCGCCGGGAACATCGTGGCGCTGCTGTGCGTGGAAAAGGCCATGACCGCGCTGGACGAGGCCCGGAGGACCTATGTGTTCAACGTCCTCGGCATAACTCTCGTCGCCGTCGCCGCCTTCCTCGCCGTGTACATTGTGTTTTTGCGCAGGCAGGTGTTCTCGCCCATACTCACCATCACCAGGGAGGCCCAGCGTTTTGCGGAGGACAATGTAGCACAGCTCGAAATTCTGGACAGAATAAAGAAGCGCGACGAGATCGGCGTCCTCGCGCGGGTCATCGGCAAGATGGAGACGGACATCGTCCGCTATGTGGACAACCTCACCGCCGTCACCGCCGAGAAGGAGCGCATCGGCGCGGAGCTGAACGTCGCGACGCAGATACAGGCCGACATGCTGCCGCGCATCTTCCCGCCCTTCCCCGAGCGCAGCGAGTTCGACATCTACGCCACCATGACCCCGGCGCGCGAGGTCGGCGGCGACTTCTACGACTTCTTCCTCGTGGACGACGACCACCTCGCGGTGATCATCGCCGACGTCTCCGGCAAGGGCGTGCCCGCGGCGCTCTTCATGGTCATCGCCAAGACGCTCATAAAGAACCACGCCCAGGCCGGTATGGAGCCCGCGCAGGTGTTCGAGACGGTGAACAACCAGCTGTGCGAAAACAACGAGGCCGGGATGTTCGTCACGGCCTTTCTGGGCGTGCTGGACATCCGCACCGGGCGCTTCACCTACGTGAACGCCGGGCACAACCCGCCGCTGGTGTCGCTCGGCGGGGGCGGCTACGACTGGCTCAAGAGCCGCTGCGGCTTTGTGCTGGCGGGCATGGAGGACATGCACTACAAACAGCAGGACATCACCCTCGCCCCCGGGGACAGCCTCTTTTTGTACACCGACGGCGTCACCGAGGCGCTAAACGGCGAAAACGAGCTCTATTCCGAGGCGCGGCTGCTGGCCTTCTTCAACCAGGGCGGCCTCTCCGAAAAGCCGCTGGCCGAGCAGCTCCGGCTGCTGCACGCCGACATCGCCGCCTTCGCCTCCGGCGCGGAGCAGGCGGACGACATCACCATGCTGCTGCTGCACATAAACGAGACGACCGGGAGGGACGAAAATGGCTGAGCTGAAGATCGCCGCCGCGGCGGAGAACCTCGACGCGGTCATCGCCTTTGTCGAGGAGCAGATGCACCTGGCCGGCTGCCCGGCGCGGATGATCGCCCAGGTCGACATGGCCGTGGAGGAGATATTCGTGAACATCGCGAGCTACGCCTATCAGCCCGGCACGGGCGAGGCGGAGATAAGCTGCACCGCCGCCGGCGAGCCGCCCAGCGTAATGGTACGCTTTGCCGACAGCGGCCGCCCGTACGACCCGCTGCGGCGCGCCGACCCGGACATCACCCTCAGCGCGGAGGAGCGCGCGGTGGGCGGGCTCGGCATACTCATGGTGAAAAAGCTCATGGACGAGACCGCCTATGAGTACGTGGACGGCAAGAACGTCCTGACCATAAAAAATACGCCTGACGCAATGCGGGGAGGCGGGACTTCGAGCCCGCCTCCCCTTTTGCCGCCGCCACCGAATAGTTCTCGCCGTTTTACGGAGACTAACTGTGGATTTTTGAAAGCGGAGGCGGACTTATGGGCTCACTTTGGGAAGAGACCTGCGAAATACCGGGCTTTGACCGGCTGGAGGGCGACCTCAGCACCGGCGTGCTCGTCATCGGCGGCGGCATGGCCGGGGTGCTCTGCGCCCACATGCTACGGCGCGCGGGCGTGCCCTACGCGCTGGTGGAGGCGGAAACGCTTTGCAGCGGCATCACAAAGAACACGACGGCAAAAATAACCTCCCAGCACGGCTTTATCTATGATAAACTTATACGCATGTTCGGCACGGAGCGCGCGAGGCAGTACCTCGAGGCCAACGAGGCGGCGCTGGAGGAGTACCGCAGGCTCTGCCGGGACATCGACTGCGGCTTTGCGGAGCGGGACGCCTTTGCCTACTCGCTCACCGACCGCGGGAAGGCCGAGCGCGAGGCCGCGGCGCTCCGGCGTCTGGGCGCTCCGGCGGAGTTCACGGCCGAGCTGCCCCTCCCCTTTTCCGTGGCCGGGGCCGTGCGCATGCCGCGCCAGGCGCAGTTCCACCCGCTCCGCTTCGTCGCTGCCGTCTCGAGGGGCCTGAACGCCTACGAGCACACGCCCGTGCGCGAGCTCATCGGCACCACGGCCGTCACCGACCGGGGCCGCATAAGGGCGGAAAAGATAATCGTGGCCACGCATTTCCCCTTTCTCAACAAGCACGGCGGCTATTTCATCCGGCTCTATCAGCACCGCTCCTACGTCATCGCCCTCGAAAACGCCCCGCGCATCGACGGCATGTACGTGGACGAGGCGATGAAGGGCATGTCCTTCCGCGGCTACGGAAAGCTGCTGCTCGTCGGCGGCGGGGACCACCGCACGGGCCGCAGGGGCGGCTGCTGGCAGGAGCTGCGGAGCTTTGCCGCGAGGCACTACCCGGACGCCGTGGAGAAATACCACTGGGCCACCCAGGACTGCATGACGCTCGACGGCGTGCCCTACATCGGGCGCTATTCCGCCGGTACGCAGGGCCTCTACGTCGCCACGGGCTTCAACAAGTGGGGCATGACCACCTCCATGGCGGCGGCGAGGCTGCTCTGCGAGCTGGTACAGGGCCGGGACGCCCCGGGCGCGGAGGTGTTCTCCCCCGAGCGCACCTCGCTGCGGCCGCAGCTGGCCGTGAACATGTTCGAGGCTGCCGCCTCGCTGCTGACGCCCGGTACGCGGCGCTGCCCGCACCTCGGCTGCGCGCTGAAGTGGAACCCCGTTGAGCGCAGCTGGGACTGCCCCTGCCACGGCTCCCGCTTCACCGAGGACGGCAAACTCATAGACAACCCGGCGACGGGCGACCTGAAGAAATGAGGCGATAACATGAGCAACCACCTGTCCGGCCAGACCAGCCCCTATCTCCTGCAGCACGCGGAAAATCCCGTGGACTGGTACCCCTGGGGCGGCGAGGCCTTTCAAAAGGCCCGAGCCGAGGACAAGCCCATCTTTCTGAGCATCGGATACAGCACCTGCCACTGGTGCCACGTCATGGCGCGCGAGAGCTTTGAGGACGCGGAGACGGCGGACATTTTGAACCGGTATTTCGTCTCCATCAAGGTGGACAAGGAGGAGCGCCCGGACATAGACAGCGTATATATGGCCGTCTGCCAGGCCTTCACCGGCAACGGCGGCTGGCCGATGAGCATCTTCATGACGCCGGAGCAGCGGCCCTTCTTCGCAGGGACGTATTTCCCCAAATACTCCCGCCGCGGTGCCATCGGGTTCCGGGACCTGCTGCTGCTCATCCACGAGAAGTGGGAGAGCGACCGCGCCTCGCTGCTGCGCTCGGCGGGCGAGATAACCGGGCTGCTCGGCCGCGCCTCCGCCGCCGCGGCTCAGGCTGACGCGACGCTGCCGGAAAAGGCGCTGGAGCTCTACCGCCGGAGCTTTGACCGGGAGTTCGGCGGCTTCGGCGCCGCGCCGAAGTTCCCCGCGCCGCACAACCTGCTGTTTCTGATGCAGCGCTATGAGAAATACGGCGACCGCGAGGCGCTGGACATGGCGGAGCTCACGCTTCAGCGCATGTACGCGGGCGGGCTCTTCGACCACATCGGCCACGGCTTTTGCCGCTACTCGACGGACCGCTGCTGGCTGGTGCCCCACTTTGAGAAGATGCTCTACGATAACGCCCTGCTCATCCTCGCCTACTGCAAGGCGCACGAGCTCACGGGCCGGGCGCTGTATCTCGACATCGCGGAAAAGACCGCCGGTTTCGTCCTGCGCGAGATGATCGGCCCGGACGGCGGCTTTTACAGCGCCCAGGACGCGGACAGCGAGGGCGAGGAAGGCCGCTTTTACGTGTTCACGCCCGACGAGATAGAGCGCCTGCTCGGCCCCACAGGCGGCCCCGCCTTCTGCGAGCGCTTCGGCATCACGCGCGAGGGGAACTTCGGCGCCAAGAGCATACCGAACCTCCTGCACGCCCCGGAGCTCTCCGAGAGCCGCTTCGACCCCCTCCTGCCCAAGCTGCGCGAATACCGCCGCGAACGGAGCCGCCTGCACACGGACGACAAGGTCCTGACGGCCTGGAACTCGCTGATGATAGCGGCGCTCTGCGCCCTCTACCGGCGGAGCGGCGACCGCTCCTGGCTGGGCGCGGCGCGGCGGGCGCAGGAGTTCATCGAGCGCGAGCTCTGCGAGGGCGGCACGCTCTATGTCAGCTCCCGCGCCGGAGCGCGCAACGGCCCCGGCTTCCTCGACGACTACGCGGCCTATGCCTTCGCCCTGCTCGCGCTCTACGACGCCACGCTGGAGCGGCCCTATCTCGAGCGCGCAGCGCAGCTTGTAAAGGCGGCGTCGGAGCAGTTTGCCGACGCCGAACACGGCGGCTATTTCCTGAGCGGCGCGGCAAATGAACAGCTCATCTTCCGGCCCAAGGAGTGCTTTGACGGCGCGATGCCCAGCGGCAACTCGCTCATGGCCTATGACCTCGTGCGATTGAGCCAGGTCCTGCCCGAGGCCGGGACGGAGGCACCGGCGCGAGAGCAGCTGGCCTTCATGTCCGGCGAGGCGGCGCGCTATCCGGCCGGCTATGCGATGTTCCTCGCCGCGCTCTCCGACATGGACGACCCGCCCATGCTCGTCACCGCCGTGACCATGGGCCGGGACATCGGCTCTCTGGCGCCGCACCTCCCCTCCTCCGCCGCCGTGAGGCTGCTCGATTCGCCGACGGCGGAATACAAGTCCCCGGACGGCGAGCCCGCCTTCTACGTCTGCCGCGGCCGGACCTGCCTGCCGCCCATGGACCTCAGCCGCTTCCTCGAGACGCTCGCCTCAGGGAAATATCCCTCTTGACAAAAGTACGATTTCGTACTATCATGCCCCAGGTACGATTTCGTACTCAGGAGGCGTGACATGGACAACAGGACGTTGGAAAAACTGCACCGCATCAACTATCTCATCGCGGAGACTGACGCGCTCTATCACCAGGCGTCGCTCAAGCTCGGCATCTCGGACAGCGCAATGCGCGTGCTTTACACGGTATACGACTGCGGCGGGAGCTGCCAGCTCAGCGACATATACAAGCGCTCCGGCATCAGCAAGCAGACCGTGAACTCCGCATTGCGCAAGCTGGAGGCCGACGGGGTGATATACCTCGAGCCCGAGGCGGGCCGCGGCAAGCGCGTGCGGCTCACGAGCTCCGGCGAGGACTACGTTTCCCGCACGGCGGCGCGGCTCTACGAGGCCGAGTGCGAGGCCCTCTCCACCTGGTCCGCCGGGGAGATAGACGCGCACATCAGCCTGCTCGAGAAATACGCCGCCTCCCTCGGCGAGCAGCTAAAGCGGCTTTAAGGCAGGTGCGGCATGAAGATACAGCTCTCGGACCACTTCAGCTACGGCAGACTGCTGCGCTTCACCGCGCCCTCCATAGCCATGATGATATTCACGTCGGTCTACGGCGTGGTGGACGGCTTTTTCGTCTCGAATTACGCGGGCAAGACCCCCTTCGCGGCGGTCAACCTGATAATGCCCTTTCTGATGGTGATAGCCACGGTCGGCTTCATGTTCGGCACCGGCGGCTCCGCGCTCGTGGCAAAGAGCTTCGGCGAGGGCGAGCCGGAGCGGGCGAACCGGAACTTTTCGCTCTTTGTGTACGTGTCCTTCGCCCTGGGCGTGGTGCTCGCGGTGCTGGGCATCGTCTTCATCCGGCCCATCTCGATCCGGCTCGGCGCGGAGGGCGCGCTGCTGGATAACTGTGTCGTCTACGCGAGGATAATCCTCGCGGCCCTGCCCTTCTACGTCCTGCAGCTGCTGTTCCAGAGCTTTTTCGTCACCGCCGAAAAGCCGCAGCTCGGGCTCGCCGTCACCGTCTCCGCCGGACTGACCAACATGGTGCTCGACGCCGTTCTGGTCATCTCGCTGCCGCAGCAGTACAAGCTCGCGGGCGCGGCGCTGGCCACGGCGCTCAGCCAGGTCGTGGGCGGCACGGTGCCCCTCTTCTATTTCGCGCGGAAAAACAGCAGCATACTCCGCCTCGGGCGCACCTCCTTCGACGGCCGGGCGATACTCAAGGCCTGCACCAACGGCTCCTCCGAGTTCATGAGCAACGTCTCCATGAACATCGTCGGCATGCTCTACAACACTCAGCTGCTCAAATTCGCCGGGGAGAACGGCGTCGCGGCCTACGGGGTAATGATGTACGTGAGCATGATATTCTCCGCCGCGTTCATCGGCTATTCCATCGGCACCGCCCCCGTCGTCAGCTATCACGACGGCGCGCGAAACTTTCCCGAGCTCAAGAGCCTGCTGCGCAAGAGCCTCGTCGTGATAGGCTTGTTCGGCGTCTGCATGGTGGCGTCGGCGGAGCTGCTCTCGTCCCGGCTGGCGCGTATGTTCGTGGGCTACGACGCCGCGCTGATGGAGCTCACCGTCTCGGGCTTTCAGATCTTCGCGCTCTCGTTCATCTTCATGGGCTTTGCAATATACGGCTCGAGCTTCTTTACCGCGCTCAACGACGGGCTGACCTCGGCGGCCATCTCGTTTTTGCGCACGCTGGTGTTCCAGGTCGCCGCCGTGCTGCTTTTGCCGACCATCTGGGACATTGACGGCATCTGGATGTCCATAGTCGTGGCCGAGTTCATGGCCGTGGTGCTCACCGCCGCCTTTCTGGCGATAAAACGCCGCAAATACCACTATTGAGCGGCTAAACGACAAGTTTAAAGGGGAATGTGTTTAAAGGCACATTCCCCTTTTTCAGCCCCCGGCAGGCTTTGTGCAGATTGTTATAATCTGGCGCAAAGATGCCCGGAATCTTCTATCCGCAACAGAAAACCAGACTTTTTTCTTGCTTGCAGGCTGTGATATAATGTAAATAATGGCATCGGCAGGATCAAGCCCCATGCCCGGCGCCATATTTCCGCCGCATGGCCGACCACTGCGGCATGTACGCACGGGCTGCCAGCCCGGACAAAACGCTTTTCCCATCCGTTGGGGCAATTATAGGCGCCCCGACGAGCATTGATAGTCGAAAGGAAGATTCGTCATGGCACGAAAGAAAACTGATTCCATCGAGCAGACTACAGCCGCCAAAGAGACCGCGGCCCCGGCGGAGCCGAAGGCCCCCGCCGCCGAGAAGGCCGCCCCCATAGCCGAAAAGGCGGAGACCTCCGCCAAGAAACCCGCCGCGAAGAAGCCCGCCGCGGAAAAGGCCCCCGCCGCTGAGAAGAAGGAGCCGGCAAAGAAGACCGCCTCCGCCGCGAAGAAACCCGCCGCCAAGAAGCCCGCCGAAAAGGCCGAGCCCGCCGCGGAGAAAAAGGAAACCGCCAAAAAGCCCGCCGCCAAAAAGACCGGCACCGCCCCGAAAAAGCCCGCTGCCAAGAAACCCGCCGCCAAGAAGGCGGAGGAGAAGGCCGAGCCCGTCGTCGCGGCCGCTCCGGTAGTCGAGGAGGCCCCCGCTGTTGCCGCCGCCACGGTGGTCGAAAAGGCCGAGCCCGCCGTCGAGGCCGCTCCGGTGGTCGAAAAGGCCGAGCCCGCCGTTGAGGCCGCTCCGGTGGTCGAGGAGGCCCCGGCTGTTGAGGCTGAGCCTGTTGTCGAGGCTCCCGCCGCTGAGGAGGTGCCCTACGTCGAGGCCGAGCCCGTGGTCGAGCCGGAGCCGGCGGCGGAGATGCCGGACATGCCGCGCCGCAGCGTGGCGTTCATCGGCTCTGAGTGCCACCCCTTCGTCAAGACCGGCGGCCTGGGCGACGTGATGTACGCCCTCCCGCGCGAGCTTGCGCGCCTCAACTGCGACGTCCGCGTCATACTCCCCCGCTACGCCTGCATCCCGCAGGAGTATCAGGACAAGATGGTCTACCGCGGCGAGTTCTACATGGACCTCGGCAATACCGGCCGCAACTACTACGTCGGCATCATGGAGTACATATGGGACGACGTCGTCTACGACTTCATCGACAACGAGGAGTTCTTCTCCTGGGGCAGCCCCTACACCAACCTCGTGGACGACATCCCGAAGTTCTGCTTCTTCGCCAAGGCCGCGCTGGCCGCGCTCAACTACATGAACTGGATACCCGACGTCGTCCACTGCCACGACTGGCAGACGGCGCTGGTGCCGGTGTATCTGCGCACGCTGTTCCACGACACGCCGGTGGGCCGCGCGAAGTCCGTACTGACCATCCACAACCTCCGCTTCCAGGGCGTCTACAACATCCCCACCATCAAGTACTGGTCCGGCCTGCCCGACAGCGTGTTCAATATGGGCGCGCTGCAGCAGGACTACGTCGAGGCCAACATGCTCAAGGGCGGCATCGCCTACGCCGACCGCGTGACCACCGTCAGCGGCACCTATGGCCAGGAGATACAGACCCCCGAGTACGGCGAGCGGCTTGAGGACCACCTGCGCTATCACAACTGGAAGCTCCGCGGCATAGTCAACGGCATCGACTACGGCATGTGGGACCCCGAGACCGACCCCGCGCTGGCCGAAAACTACGGCCTCGGCAACGTGCTCGAGCACAAGATGGCCAACAAGCTCGCGCTGCAGCGTGAGCTGGGCCTCGAGGAGGACGAGAGCAAGTTCGTCATCGGCCTCATCTCCCGCCTCACCAATCAGAAGGGCCTCGACCTCGTGAGCAGCATCATCCCCCAGGTGCTCGACGGCAACACCCAGGTCGTCGTCCTCGGCACCGGCGACAAGCAGTATGAGGACACCTTCCGCTATTACGAGGCCACCTACCACGGCACGTTCAGCGCCTGCATCCAGTACGACGAGGCGCGGGCGCACCGCATCTACGCGGGCGCGGACGCCGTGCTGGTGCCATCCCGCTTCGAGCCCTGCGGCCTTACGCAGCTCAACGCCATGCACTACGGCACGCTGCCCATCGTCCGCGAGACCGGCGGCCTGAAGGACACCGTGCAGCCCTACAACGACTTCACCGGCGACGGCAACGGCTTCACCTTCGACCGCTACGACGCCGGCCTCCTGCTCGACGCCATCAACCGCGCCAAGACCGTGTACTTCACCAACCGCTACCACTGGGACGAGGTCGTCCAGCGCGACATGGCCAAGGACGTCTCCTGGACCAACTCCGCCAGGCAGTACAAGAACCTCTATCTCGAACTCACGCAGTGGTGAGCGCCCGGCGCAGGGCAGTAAACTGAGAACACAGCGAACCGGCAGGCCGGAGCAGACGCTCCCCTGCCGGTTTCCGCTTGGCTGCCTCTCACGGCGGCGGGCAGCTCCGCCCCACGCTTACGTGCCGGTAAGTATCGCGCGGGAATGTGCGTACTTGCATTTGCTCGCATTCCTGATATTATGATAGCGTATGGACAAACTCTGCACTGGGAGATGTGAACTATGGGCAAAAATATCGTCATACTGATCGGCAGCCCGCGTCCTAAGGGCAGCTCGGCCGCGCTGGCCCGGGCCTTTGCCGAGGGCGCGCGTAGCGCCGGGCACAACGTGACCGAGTTTTTCCTCGGCGGCATGGATATCCAAGGCTGCAAGGCCTGCCGCGGCGGCCGCAGCGACAGGGATTTCCCCTGCGTGCAGCACGACGGCATGGACGAGATCTACCCCGCCGTGCGCGGGTGCGACGTGCTGGTGCTGGCCTCGCCGCTCTACTACTGGAACCTGAGCGGGCCGCTCATGACGGCCATAAACCGCCTCTTCGCGCTGGAAGAGGGCGGCGAGAACCTGCTCCGCGGCCACGGCCGCGCCTCGGCGCTGCTCATGTCGGCGACCGGGCACGACTTCGGGGACGTGCTGGGCTACTACGACCACCTCCTCGAGCACCTGAAATGGCAGAACCTCGGCCACGTGCTCGCCGGCGGCGGCCCCGTGGACGGCCGCCCGGAGCTGGAAGAAGCCCGCGCGCTCGGCGCGAGCATCGCCTGAGAGCAAAAGCGCCTCCCCTTTGTCCGGGGAGGCGCTTTTTCATGTCTTGCCCGCGCCCTTTTCCGCCGTTCAAGCCGTGCTTGGCCGCGATGAAAGTCGAAAGTGTACTTGCGGTAGGTGAATAGAATGTAGCATCATTGATAAGGTGGTGCTTGTTTTGCTTGCTGGAGCTTTTATGATGCTGCTCTCGAGCGCATTTTTGATGCTGAGGCTTGGGCCTGCGTCCGGCTCGTTCCCGCGGCCGCTCTCGCCGGAGGAGGAGCGCAAATACGTGGACCTCTGGCTCGCGGGAGATATCGAGGCGCGCAACGTGCTCATCGAGCACAATCTCCGCCTCGTCGCGCACATAATCAAGAAGTACTACACCCAGGCCGACGACGCCGACGACCTCATCTCCATCGGCACCATCGGCCTCATCAAGGGCATCAACACCTACCGCCCCGAAAAGGGCGTGCGCCTCGCCACCTACGCCTCCCGCTGTTGCGAGAACGAGATACTTATGTATTTCCGCGCGCTGAAGAAGTCGTCGGGCGACATCTCGCTCTCGGAGTCCATCGACGTGGACGGGGACGGAAACACGCTCTCGCTGATGGACATCATCTCCCAGGAGGACGACATGGCCGAGCGCATCGGCGACGGCGAGACCTGCATGCGCCTGCGCGAGTATGTGGACACCGTCCTGACCGAGCGCGAGGCCGAGATAATCCGCCTCCGCTACGGCCTCCGCGGCGCCAAGCCCCTCACCCAACGCGAGACCGCCACCCTCTGCGGCATCTCGCGCAGCTATGTATAGCAGCACGGCTAATGTAAACGAAGCCCGGAAAGCCTTGAAAACACAGGCTCTCCGGGCTTTGCTCTTGACAGTGGCAGCTGCGCGCCTGCTGCTGATCCCGCTGAAAGCGGTATGCCGAGGTTATCTCTGTTTTGCTGGCCGTCCTTTTGCCGGGGGCATGAGAGCTGCGCTCAGCGCTGCGACGAGCGGCACAGTCAGTATGATGCCGATCGAGCCCGCTAAGCCGCGTATGAGCTCCACAGCTATTGCGTCGGAGTTGAATAGCTGGATGGCCGGGTAGCCGTATATCCGAAACAGCAGCAGCGTGTTGAGGGAAGCGCCCGCGAATGCCAGAATTAGCGTGTTCGCCATCGTGCCCATTGCGTCGCGGCCAATGTTCATACCGGAGCGGAATAGAGCAGCCTTGGGCAGCCCGGGGTTCAGCTGACGGAGCTCCCAGCAGGAAGATGAAATGGACATGGCCACATCCATGACCGCGCCAAGGGAAGCGACAAGTATGCCGCTGACCAGCAGCCCGCTTATCCTCACGGTATCCTGCGTGGCGCGGAGGACGAGGTCCTCGGCCTCGGGGAGGTTGAAGCCGTTCAGCTGAGAAATGGAACCCGAGACCGCCGCAAATATGCCCGCAACGCCCACTCCACAGACACAGCCGAGCACGGCGCAGAGCGTTTTGCGGCTCAGGCCCGTCAAAAACAGCAGAGAAGCTGCCGTAGTCAGAGCGACGATGATGATGGAGACCAAAATAGGCTCCGCCCCTCTGAGTATCATCGGCACCTGTATGAACCAAATGCAGGCAAGCGTATACACCAGGCCCACAAGCGCCATGACGCCTTTTTTCCTGCCAATTATAACGAGCAGCGCCGCAAAGATGAGCGCCAGCCCCAACATCACGGGAGCGCGGTTATAAGCGGGCACCGAGACCACATAGAGCTCCCCCTGCTCGTCCACATCGAGTCTGACTATGACTTTAGTACCGACCTTTGCGTCCACGTTGGCGTAGGCGCTCAGGAAGTTCGCAGCCTCGAGCACCGCTCCCTTGTGCTCACCTGTGAGCACCTTGACCTCCAGCAGCTGCTGGCCGATCCTGCGCCCCTCCGTCCAAGTGTCCGGCGACGCATTGTCCGCGAGCACGTCCGTGACCTCGGCCACAGCAAACATCCGCTTCTGTGCGGCCGTAAGCTCCCTGTCGCCGGCGGTCAGGTTCAAAGCCAGCGCCCAGCCTATGAGTATGGCAAATATCAGTACCGAGGCGAGGATCTCATACAACCGCAGTCTCCTGTCGGGACTGTCCGTCTTTTTCATTGGCGGCTCCTTTCAATCATTTCAGGGGATTTCAGAAGCTCTGAAATCCCCTGAAAGCCGTATGTCTTACCTGCCCGCGTCAGTCTCTGCGCGGGATCTGCTTACTTGTTGTCGAGGAAGCGATGGATGATCGCCGCCACCTGGGCACGGCTGGCACTGCTCTGCGGCTCCAAGCCGTTTTCGCTGCCCTGCATGAGGCCGGTATATACAGCCCAGCGCATGGCATCGAGTGCGTAAGCGGAGACTTCCGCCGCATCGGCGAAGCCCGCAAGCGCGTCGGTGGGCGCGTAGGTGCTCCTGCCGGACCACTTGGCGTAGCGGTAGAGTATGGTCGCCAGCTGTTCGCGTGTCAGGCTGTTATAAGGTCCGAACAAATCGTCGTCGTAACCGTCCACTATGCCCTGAGAGCTGGCCCAGGCCACAGCGTCGGAGAACCAAGTGCCTCCGGGCACGTCGGAGAAGTCCGCGGTCTTACTGACAGCGGGCTCGCCCGCCACCCTGTAAAGCATCGTCACGAACATGGCGCGGTTGAGGGTCGTGTTCGGGCTGAACACCCTGTTGTCAACTCCGTCCATGATGCCCTTTTCGTAGACATATGCCACGTCGTTGTAGAACCAGTTTCCGGGCTTCACGTCGTCAAACGGGAGCTCGGGCGTCGGCGTGGGTGTCGGAGTCACGGGCGGCAGCGGGATGTCGGGGATATCCGGCTCATCTCCGCCCTCGGAGCAGATGATCTCAGCCCTGTCACGCACCCTGATGCGCGGATAGAGGCTGCTGTCGCCGGAATAGGTGTCGTCGTAGCTTGCAAGACCGGTGGCCGATATCTTGCAGCCGACCTCAAGGCCCTGTATGTCAGTGCCGGCAGTGATGTATCCGTTGATGAACACTCGGCCAATATTGCCCGCGGCGTCCTTCACCAGGATGTCCTGAACCAGGCCGTTCGCGTAGTTCACGTCTGTGACCGTGCCCTCGAGCGTCACGAGGCTGCCGAGATAGCTGCGGTCGTTGAGCTGAGCCGCCGTTATCTTCGTCGGCTGCACAGGCGTCGTCTCCCCTATCTTCTCAATGGAGCCGAGGGAGATGGACAGCTGCCTCTCGCCCTGATAGGACGAGGTGTGGCCGGTGATGCGCACCTTGTCGCCGAGTTTGTACGAGCCTGCGACCGGGAACACGTTGATGCCCGCCGTGCCGTCCTGGACATAGATGCAGTCGAAGAAAGCGGTGTTCTTGTCATAGCCGGAGGCGTTGGATGTGACGACGCCCTCTATCGTGAAGCGCACGCCCTCGTTCTTCTCATCCTGCACCTGCTTTATGGTGCTTATTGCAAGGCCGTCGGGATTGAGATATTTCACCAGGTTCTCGCAGATCTTGTAGTTGGAGTAGTTCTTCTCAGCGCCGGAATCCACTTCATCTGCCTTCATCTGAACCTCGAAGTTCGAGAGGAAAGCCGCGCCGGAAACCACAATCAGGCCCTGCCCGTCGAGCTTTTCAGTCGCCATAACGAGCAGTCTTTCTGTGCCGTCGAATGCGTATTTCGGGATGCTTTTGCCGCCCAGGCCGTCCTTATCATCGTCGGACGAATAAGTCGTTTCGAAGCCGTAGACGACTGGCGTTACGGTGCCGGGCACGGTGGTCGTCGGGTAGCCGCTTGCATCGACGATGTGGATGGAGGCTCCGCCGTAATGGCTGAAAAGCTCCGTATATTTGTTGTCGTGCGGGTTGTTGGCGTCGTATTCAACGCCTTCGAGCAAGGGGGATTCGAAGTTGTAGCTGCTCAAATACAACCTCTGCGGCTGTCCGCCGTTGTACGTATTATCCTTTATCTCGTCATCGCTCACTCTGAGGGAGGAACCCAGCACCGCAAGCAGCTTGTTCTGCTGTGCCGCCATGTGGTCTTCTGCCTCGAAGGACTTATAACTCTCGTAATTGTCGCCCCAGCCGGTGATCACGATCGCGCCTCCTGCTGAGTTAAAAGCCTTAATAGCCGCAATTTCCGCATCAGAATAGGTCGCATATGGGTCTCTCAAGGCGCTTCCGTCGCGTCTGCTTGGCGCTGTCAGGATGATTGCCTTGTACTTGCCGCTTTCATTTTCACAGGCCGCTATCAGCTCCTCGCTCGTGTTCAGCTGCACGGTGCGGACGCCGTTTTGCATGGCGAGGCTGCTGAAGTTGCCCATGCTGTCCTTGTAGTTTCCGTTTACATACTCGTTGTAGTGGCTCGCGTCAATGCCTATGTAGACCAGCTTGGATCTGTCCTGCACGTCTATCTGTATGGAGCCGGTGAAGGTGTACTCATTGCCGCCCTGTTCGATAGTGGCCTCTACGCTCACCGTCTGGAGCCTGGCGGAGTCCGGAGTGAATTTGAAGGGGACACCCACCCTGGTGTTGGGGGCGATGCTGACGTCTTTAGCCGTATACTTCACTTCTCCGTCCACAGAGAACACCACGCTCTTGGCGGTGGCGGCCGTGGTCTCGCTGTTGAAGAGGCTCGCGGTGATGGTCAGCTCCTCGTCGGTCACGGGGTTGGCCGTGTCGCTGGTGACGGAGTCTATGCCGAGCTTGAGCACTTCGCCGACCCAGACCGGCGCGGTGACGGCCAGGTTGCCGTCCATCTGCGTAACGCGGATGAAGTAGTAGCTGTAAGCGGCCGGGATGGTGCAGCTCAGCTCGCCGCTGGCCGGGATGCTGTCCCAGGTGTAGGCCACTCTGCCGGAGTTCACCACGACCTCGACCTTGGATATGGCGTCGTTGTAGTCAGGGTCGTAGACCGTGACAGCGATCTTGACGTTCTCTCCCACATCGTCCGTGCCCAGCTGGCTGCCCATCATGTGGCCGTCCAGGGTGTAACTTATCTCGAGGTTCTTGTCCTCGGTGGCGTAGAGGCGGCGATCCCTGATGGCGTCGAACAGGCCTTCCTCGGTGAGCGAATCCGCGTAGATGACGTTTCTGGCGTCGTTGGCGTTGCCCCAGCTGCCCTTGTGGTTGTCCTGGTTGTTGGTCGGAGCGACGTGCCAGCCCTTGTCAAGGGCCATGATGTACTGCTCATAGCTCGGGTAATATCCGCCGGCGCCTATCTGGCCCTCGCCGTTGCCGACCTCGACGAGCTGGACATAGTTGTCAAGCGCCGGGGTGTAGTAGGCGAAGTCCGAGAAGTTGCCGAAGGTCGTACCCGGGTGGTTGAGCTGGTTTATGGATTGAACGTCATTGTTTCCCGCATCAATAAGAAGCTGGTAATAGTCCTGGAGCCCCGCGTCGCCTGTTTTGTCATTCAGCGTCTTGTTGTTGCGCGAGACTATGCCCGGGGTGTTGAAGGTGTTTATATGGCCCGGCCCGCCCGACCAGGTCATCTCATAGCCCGCCAGCGCTATCCGATCTGTGCTCTTCTCATTGAAGGCGTCTATTTTGCTGTTGTATTCTGTCCACTTATTGGCGCTAGCGGAGGTCATCTTCGACATGTCATACAGCGCCTCCGCCGGGTTCGGAGCGCTGGTGGAATCAAAGTAGTTTGAGTGGTCGGTGAAGGCCACAAAGTCGACGTTGTCGTTCTCGGGTATACCCTCCACATAATTGAGAGCCTCGTCCAGCGTGCCCGAACCATCGGAATATTCAGCGGTGTGCGAGTGGAGCTGGCCGAAGTATGCGGCAAACTGGGCCTCGCCGACGGTAAAGCTCCAGGTCTTTGTGCCGACCTTGTCGTCCGACCTCTTGACTGTCACCTCGACGGTGACTCGGCCGTCGGCCAGGTCGGCAGCCGGGGTGTAGGTAACCGTGCCGTTTGCATATGTCGCCTCGACGGTCTGACCATTCACGGTCATGGTCACAATCGGGTCCACGCCAGCGTTTTCGACCTTTGCGCTGATGGGGGGACGCTTGTTATCGCCGGTCTCGGCGCCCTGAGCCGGCGAGACCTCGGTGATGACCGGCTCGTCCTTAACTGTGACCTCTTTGCTGCCGCTGATGGCCTTGCCCTTCGTGTCCCTGCCGCTGACCGTTATTGTGATCTTCTCGCCGGTCACGAGGTCTTTGGGCACGGTGTAGACGCCGTTCTCGCCCTTGGTGAGCTCATTATCTCCCACCTTGACGGTGAGCGTGCCCACGCCGAACACTGCGTTGACTTCGACGGTGAACTCGTAGGGCACGCCCGCATAAGCGTCTGTGCCGGTGATGGTCACCGTGGGCTTGTTGACAACGCCGGAAGTCAGGTCTGCCGCATCATTTGCGCAGGG
Organism: uncultured Eubacteriales bacterium; assembly: GCA_900545405.1. Classification (GTDB taxonomy): domain Bacteria; phylum Bacillota; class Clostridia; order Oscillospirales; family Oscillospiraceae; genus Scatomorpha. The sequence goes on from UQYT01000027.1 coordinate 25,616, forward strand.
GTAGAAGAAAAACTCGTAGATGTCGTAGTCCGTGGCGTTGTACATACTGTAGGTCTTGTAGGAGTCGCTGTAATACTCGAGGTACTGTGAGTTGCCGTTGAACTTTGCCTTCCTGCTCTCGAGGTTGAAGCCGCCCTTCTTGCCGCTTGTGAGCTTCCAGTCGGCGTCATCGCTCGCGGTCTGGGAGTAAAAGGCGTTGTTGCCCGTGCCGTTGGAACACAGGTAGCCGTAGGCCTCGTTCTTGAAGCGGTACCACCCGTCAACTATGGAAACGGTGAACACCACGCCTCCGTTTTCGGCAGTGGCCTTGCCATCCTCGACCGTCGCCAGGGCGTTTGCGATAGACGGGCTGTCCGCCGCACCTATCTGCCCCGCCAGCACGCCCTTGGCCGAGATGTTGTAGAGCATGACCTGGGCGCCCTCAGCAGGCAGTCCCCCGCTCTCTCCGCCGCCTCCGGGCCCGGGGATTTCTACATCGTTGACTATCCAGAATTTCTGGGCAAACAGCGCCTCATTGTTAATCTTGTAGTAGCTGCTCCAGTTATTCTCATCGGCGTACCACTCAATGTAATTTCCGCGTACTGCATTTTTAATATAATAGCAGCCATCAGTTGCCGCCGCCGTCACCGTCCAACCGGTATTCACGTCGTCCAGCGGCATACTTGCAAAGCTTTCTCCCATGGAAAGCTTCTTGCCGTCTGCGGTGGAGAACGTGTAGTTGCCTTCGGCATCCACGCCCACAGTCCAGACGTCGTTGGTCGTGACCCCGCTGAGTGTTCCGTTGCTGTTGATGGTCACGTCAGTGCCGTTGTTATAGTAGCCGTCATATGTCGTAGACAAGGCCTTTTTATTCGCCGGGTTGTAGATCACGACCTTGTCGCCGGAATTGATCGGTCCCTCAGGTGCCGGTCCCGGGTCTTCGCCGCCTGTCTCAGCTACATAGTCTGTCGTGCGGCCGTTGCGTAGCTGATATGTACCGTTATAGGCCGAGCAGCAGGCATAAACAGCCTTTACCGTGCCTTCAGGCAGCGGCGCGCCTTTGTACAGATTTATCGTCCCGGTGCTGTCAGTAACTGGTGTATTATTGCCGCTGGCACTTCCCAGAGTTATGCCATCAATATAAACATACTCGGATAAATACTCTTCTCCCATCTGGGATATGGTGATCTTCTGGGCTGCAATAGGCTCAAGCCCACTACTAACGACCTCCATAGTAGGGAACTTCATCTGGAGAACGCCGCCATACTCATCAACTATACCTGTTACGGCAACAACGTCCCCAACAACATAAGATTCATAATTCTTATAGTCATAAACCTGGAATCCGACTATCTCGTCGTTGATGACATCCTCGAGGATAATGGAGTCGATGCTCTCATTTCCGTTATAGATGCTTCCGTAATGATACACAACCTGGCCTATTATGGTGACCTCAGCGTCACCTTTCTGTGCCTGGTCTATCGTAATTACGCCCTCACCTATCATGTCATCGGTTATGGGGTCGTAGACCTCTTCCTCTAGCTTATAAAGGTTAAAATCGTGAGGATATCCGGCATTAATCGTTGTATTTTTATATGCCCTGAATTTGTTTTCAGATCCCTTGTTGCTGGCAAACGTTACAGTGTCCGTTCCCGTTCCATAAAAGCTGAATTTACCACCTTCAATGCGGACTTCCCAGTTATAGTCTCCTGATTTTATTCCGTTCGAATCTCCGCCTTTGGGCGCGATGCTAACGCCGTTGGCGTCAGTGAGTTTGACGCTGCTGCCGCTGACCGTCAGCGTCCAGACACCAGTTGTGGGATCGGTGACGGACCCGTCCGTCACCGACGGCTGTACAGCCGTCACCCATGTTCCGTCCAAACTGCCCGGAGCATATCCGGTATCTAATATCATCACATATTTTCCGGTGGTCAGCTCATCCATGGAGCTTATTTTCTTATAAACCCCTTCATCCGCAGCTGCGGCTGTTACCGGCAGCATGCTTACCAGCATCAGCGCAACCAAAAATATTGCCAACAATCTCTTTCGCATACACTACCTCCTAGTCGTTCCCAAGCAAACCCTTGTTTTCTTCAAAATGGTACATCCGCTTTTAATATATTATACTAATCTTCCAAATCGTGCAACATGCAATGCGCAATTATTCGTTATTTTACACGCAAATTACACAAGCATAACAAAACTTGCTCGTCTGCATGGGCAGATACCAGGTATTCAATTCGGCTGGTTTATGGCCCTCGTCGCAAAAAATGCGCGGCATATGCTGAGTACCGCATCAGCGGCGAGAGGCTGGTGCGGCTGCGATGTATTTGGGGCTTAAGGCAGCGGCACGAGAGAGCAAAAGAGCGCGGGGATATCCCCGCGCTCTGCGCATTTTCAGGGTCTGCGTCCGTTATGCCTGCCAGCCTGTCAGCCGATACTTTTCGCGGCGCGAGTGCATCGTGCGCTTCAGGCTTTGCTTCGCTGCGATCAGCCCTTGATACCGCCGGCCTGGAGGCCGGAGACGAAGTATTTCTGGCAGCAGATGAACACTATCAGCACCGGCACGAGGCTCGCGACGCTCATGGCGAACACATAGCCCCACTGCGTGAACTGGTGCTGGCCGAAGAAGCCGGAGATGGCTATCGGCAGCGTGCGTTTGGCGTTGTCGTTGATGACCGTCATGGCCCAGGGGAACTCCTCCCAGGCGGTCAGGAAGTTGAAGATGCTCACGGAGGCGATGGCCGGGCTCGCGAGCGGGCAGATGACCTTGAAGAACACCGTGAACACGCTCCCGCCGTCCATATACACCGCCTCGTCATAGTCGCGCGGGATGCTCTCGATGTAGCCCTTTATCATGAAGGTCGAGAAGGGTATGACCCAGGCGACGTAGAAGGGCACGAGGCCGAAGAGCTTGTTCGTGAGCTTGAGGAAGGTGGCGAGCTGGTACTGCGTTATGATGAGCGTCGTGCCCGGGATTATCATCGTGCCGATGACGAGGCCGAAGAGCAGCTTGCGGCCCGGGAAACGGAATCTCGCGAGGCAGAAGGCCAGCGCCGTGGCGATGAAGGCCGCGATGAGCACGGTGAGTATCGTGACCGCCGCGCTGTTTAGGAAGTTCTGATAGAACTTCTCCTGGGCGAAGATGTACTGATAGTTCTCCGCCGTCAGCTCCTCGGCCGAGGGGAAGAACCTCGGCGGGAACTCATAGAGCGCGCCGTTGGGCTTGAGCGAGGTGCTGACCATGTACACCATCGGCATGACGGACACGGCTCCGCCCGCGAGCAGCAGCAGGTACTTCAGCGCATTTGCGGCATTTTTCTTTGTAAATCTCCTGTGCATATCACACCTCAAAACTGGCTCTCGCCGTTTCTGCGCATGGCCTTGAACTGCAGCACCGCGAGGAAGGCCAGCGTCAGCGCCACGATGAAGGACAGGGCCGCGGCGTAGCCGAAGTCGCCGGAGCTGAAGGCCTTTGAGTACATCCAGGTGAGGACGACCTCCGTCTCGTGCATGGGCTTGCCGTCCGTTATCATCTTTATCGACGTGAACACGTTGAAGCCGCCGATGGTCAGCATGACGAGGGCGAAGAGTATGGTCGGCTTTATGCTTGGCAGAGTTATGTAGAAGAACCGGGCGAAGGGCCCGCAGCCGTCGATGGACGCGGACTCATAGAGCTCCTGCGGCACGCTCTGCAATGCGGCGAGGAACACGACTAGGTTCCAGCCCACGCCCTTCCAGATGCCCAGCATCATGGCCACGGTCAGCCCGCCCCAGCGGGTGTCCAGCCAGCGGATGTTGCTCTCGCTCAGGTGCAGGACGTTGGTGAGCAGGTAGTTGAGCATGCCCTCCGTGTTGAAGATGTACCTGAACACCAGCGATACGATGACCCAGGAGGTTATGACCGGCAGGTAGTAGATGACCCGGAAGGTCACGCGGAAGCGCGGGATGGAGTTTATAAACACCGCCGCGAGCAGGCCCAGCACCATCTGCCCCGGCACTGTGACGAGGGTGTAGATGAGCGTGTTGGCAAAGGCCGTGCGGAAGGTGGCGTCGCCCAGCACGGCGGCGTAGTTTGCAAGCCCCGCAAAGCCGTGCTCGAACATGTTGTCCCGGTTCCACTCGAGAAAGCTCATGTACAGCAGCTTCAGTATCGGGTAGATGGTGAACATTGCAAACACCAGCACGCCCGGGAGCAGGAGGGCCATGAGCTGTATTCGGTTCCGCCTCGGTTTAAGCTCCATATCGAGGCTCCTTTCAAAAAAGGCGCGCGGGAGGTCCGGCGTGGGCGCTCCCGCGCGCAAAGCTGTTGCGATTTTGGGCAGTTTCTGGTATACTTCTGATGTTATCCGGCGAGCAGCGCGTCCACCTTGGCGGCCAGGGCGTCAAGCGTGGTCTGGGCGTCGGCGCCGTTGACGATGATGTCGGTCACGGCGGTGGTGAGCTCGCTGTCGATGTCGGACCAGGCCGCCACGGGCGGGCGGGCCTTCGCGGTGGTGATGGCCTCCAGGAAGGGCGCGTAGTCCGCGTTCTTCACCGTGTCGCTCTCAAGCGCGGTGGTGTTCACCGGGATCTGGCCGACCTTGGCCATCTCCTCCTGGGCAAAGTCGCTGACCATGAACTTCATGAACTCCCAGGCGCCCTCCTTGTTGGCGGTGCTGAACATCGCGATGTCCTCGCCGCCGAGCACGGAGATGGAGCCGGCGGAGCCCGCGGGCATCTCGGTAGTGCCGTACTTGAAGTCCGGGTAGGCGCCAGCCATCTCCGCGGTCTTCCACGGGCCCTCGAGCAGCATCATGTACCGGCCGGTGCCGAAGCCGTCGGTCATCGGGATGTCGCCGCTGTTGAAGCCGGTGAGCTGGCCGTTCTTATAGAGGTCCGCGAGCATCTGCACCGCGGCCACGGTCTCGGCGCTGTTGAGATATCCGGTGGCCTGGGTGTAGTCCTCGTTGGTGATCTCGCCGCCGCAGCTCCAGATGTAGGGCAGGATGTTCCAGCCGGCGAGCGCGGGCTCGTTGAGGCCCCAGACCTGCTGGCCGTTCTCGTTAGTGCCGGAGAGCGCCGCGATGGCGGCGAGCATCTCGTCCATGGTCTTGGGCGCGGTCAGGCCCGCGTTCTCAAAGGCCTCGGCGTTATAGAACAGTATCTTCGTGTTGGTGTTGAGCGCGAGGGCGTAATAGTTGCCGTTCACCATGCCGGTGCTCATGGCGCTGGGCAGGAGCGTCGCGGCCACGTCGTCGAAGTCGGCCATCTCCTGGTCGAGCGCGGCGAGTATGCCCATGGACTCAAACTCGGGCACCCAGGCTATGTCCAGTCTCGCCACGTCGGGCAGGGTGTCGGAGTTCGCGCTTATCAATATCTTGTCGTGCAGGTCCGCCCACTCGTGGGAGACGGCGTTGACCTTGTACTCGGGATGCTCCTCCTCGAACTTGGGGATGAGCACATTCATAAGGGTTTCATTCTCTGCGGACTGGGCGCTGTAATGGTGCCAGAAGTTGATGACTGTCGGCTCTGCGGCGTCCGGGCTGCTTCCGGGCGTCTCGTCGGTCTGCGGGGGTGAACTGGTGTCTGGCGCTTCACCGCCGCAGGCAGCTAATGTCGCAACCATTACTGCCACGGCGAGCAGGAGCGCCAGCATTTTTGCGTACTTCTTCATTTTCATTGCTGACCTCACTTTCTTGTCTGTCTGAATATTTTCACGGTCCGCGCCGGTATGCTCAAGCTGAGCACCGCCGGGCATTCCGCCGAATACGCGTCCCTCGCGGGGTTTATCACGGAAGTCACGGTCTCGCCGGAGAAGACCTCGCGCCACTCGCCGGAGCCGTCCGGCACGCGGGCCTCGCCCTTGTACCAGCGCTCCCCCGCGTTGATGACGACCAGCACGTCCTCCCTCTCGTGCGTGCGGCAAAAGCCGAACACGTTGGCGCCGTCGTCGCAGACGGAGTTGTAAAAGCCGCCTTCCCGGAGGGCTGGTGAGCCCTTCCGCAGGGCTATGAGCTCCCGGAACCAGCCGAGCAGCTCCGGATCCCTCTCCGCGGCCTGCCAGTCCATGGCGCGGCGGCAGTCCGGGTCGTTTTCTCCCTCCATGCCCAGCTCGTCGCCGTAATACACCGCGGGGCAGCCGGGGAAGCACATCTGCAAGGCCACGGCGAGGCGGTATTTTTCAATGTCCCCGCCGCAGAACGTGAGGAACCTCGGCGTGTCGTGGCTGTCCAGGGGATCGTACATCCGCAGCGACACCTCATAGGGGTAGAGCGAGAGCAGGCGGTTCGCCCTGTCCGCAAAGCCCGAGGCCCCGAGCTTTGAGAGCGCCAGCCAGTCGCGCGCGGCGTCGCGGAAGAGGTAGTTCATCGCGCTGTCCAGCCGTCCGGGGCTCACGAGCCGCCAGGCGTCGCCCCAGGTCTCGCCCAGGAGCAGGCAGTCCGGCTTTGCCAGCTTCATCTCCCGGGAGAACTCCTCCCAGAACACCGCGGGCACCTCGTCTGCCACGTCCAGCCGCCAGCCGTCGGCCCCCACGGCCTGGAGCCAGTGCTTGCCCACCTCGATGAAATAGCGCCGCAGCTCCGGATTTGCAAGGTTCAGCTTGGGCATCCACTTGTAGTGGCCCACGCAGTCGTAGGTGCGCGTCTCGTGCGTGACGGGGTAGGCGTTGATGAAGAACCAGTCGCGGTATTTTGAGGCCTCGCCGTTTTTCACTACGTCCTGAAAGGGCGGCCAGTAGTAGCCGCAGTGGTTGAACACGCCGTCGAGCAGTACGCGGATGCCGAGCGCGTGCGCGTCCGAGATGAGCGCGCGCAGGTCCTCCTCCGTGCCGAAGTGCGGGTCGATGCGGTAATAGTCCACCGTGTCGTACTTGTGGTTCGAGGGGGCCTCGAACACCGGGGTGAGATACAGGCAGGTCGCGCCGAGGGCCGATATGTACGGCAGCTTCTCGCGTATGCCGCGCAGGTCGCCGCCCATGAAGTTCTCCCGCGTGGGGGCCGAGCCCCAGGCGTCCGCTCCCTCCGGCGTGAGCGAGGGGTCGCCGTTTTTGAACCTCTCGGGAAAGAGCTGATAGTAGACCTGCCCGGAGCTCCAGTCCGGGGCTTTGAAGCAGTCCTCCGGGTTCGGCCAGAGGAACTCGAAGAAGTCCTCGTCCGGCCCCGGCTCCGTGTCCCGGAAACCGTTCGGCCCGTACCAGAGCTCGCGCTCCCCCGAGCGCAGGCGGAAGCAATAGCGCACATAGGCGGCTATGGGCTCCGTCTCGATCTCCGCCTCGCAGCAGTCCCGCCAGCGGTCACGGAACTTCGGCCTCAACGGTATCTCCCGGCGCTTCGCCGGGTCGGTCTCCCCCCTCTCCCAGTACAGCAGCCCTGCCTCGTCCAGGTCCCCCCTCGCGGCGAAGAGACGTATCAGCAGCCCGGTCCGCGACCGGGGATAGACATACTCTGCCGTGGGGCGGTGGACAACTGCGGCAAGCTCCATGGCTAACCTCCTCTCAGGCACGCTCCGTTGAGGCGCGTGCTGTTATTTTTGTGCTCAGCAGCGTCTGACGTATGCTGGCATCAGGGTTTTCAATCTGATTTATAAGTATCTCCGCCGCCTGCACGCCCAGCTCGAAGGTGTCCACCTCGATGCTGGTGATGCCCGGCTCGGCCAGGGCGGTGACGGCCGTGTCGTCAAAGCTGAGGACGCCGAAGTCCTCGGGCACGCGCAAGCCCAGCCTCTGCGCCGCCCTCTGCGCCCCGAGCGCGAGCATATCGCTCCCGCAGGCGAGCGCGTCCGGCCTGTTTTCGGAGCTGAGCAGCTCCGTGACCTGGGCGATGACGGCGTCGATGTCCTTGGCGTCGCTGTGCAGTATGAGCTCGCGGTCCACACTCAGCCCGCAGGCGTCCAGCTCCCGGCAGCAGCCCGAGAGCCTGTCGCGCGAGAAGAGGTCGCTCTCCGGCCCGCCGAGATAGCCTATGCGGCGGTAGCCCTTCGACGCCAGGTGCCGGACGGCGATGACGCCGGCCTGGGTGTTGTTGATGTCCAGCCAGCTGGTCTCCGCGCCCACGTCCTCGGCCCGGCCGAGTATGACGCAGGGGAAGCGCAGCTCCTCCACCTTGCGGATGAACTCCCGGCTCACCAGCGAGATGGGGAACACGACGCCGTCCACCTTTTTGCCCAGGATGAGCCGCTCGACGCTGGAGATGCCGCCGAAAGCCCGCGAGCCGTTCGTGACCATGAGGCTGTAATCCCGCCGGTGGGCGACGGTCTCGATGCCGAACACCGTGTTGTTGAAGAAGTTGTTGGAGTAGGCGCCCGGGTCGGCCACGTCGATGACCAGCGCAATGGCGCGCGGACTGCCGGTGGCAAAGCTGCGCGCAAAGTCGTTGGGCACGTACTTGAGCTGCTCCATCGCGTCGAATATGCGTTTTTTGGTCTCCTCCGAAATGGCGCCCTTGCCGTTGAGCACCCTCGACACCGTCGAGGCCGAGACCCCGGCCATCTGCGCCACGTCCCGTATAGTGACTGACATAAGCCCTCCTGTGCAACCGGTTGCGGTAATATAAGTCCGCTGTTGCGTGGTTAATGGGAGTTGATTTGTGGATATTCTACAATTATTAGCCGAATATTTGTAGGATTAATTATTTATGTCAATTTCTTTGAATGCAACCGTGTTACTAAGTATAAACTAGCACTTTTTCTCCGATTTGTCAACCGTGGTTTATATTGTTCAGCAGGCCCGTGAGCGGCTCATCACACATCTCGATGCCGCAAGCGGTCATGAGCTGCGCCTTGTGGTTTACATAATTTCAGAAGAAACAGCGCGAGGGCCGGGGGGGGGGGTTTGGACCCCCCCCCCGGGGTGTTTTTTTTTTGGTAAAAAAACCCCCCCCCCCCCGGGGGTGGGGGGCCGGGGTCGAAGGGGGGGC
>UQYT01000028.1 GCA_900545405.1 uncultured Eubacteriales bacterium
GGGGAACCCTCGCCGGGGGTTCCCCCTTTATTTATTATTGCGTTATTGCGCTTTGTACGCGTGCGCCGCAGACTGCATCCGTATAAAAATACCCTGGCACCTGCTGCATTGCGGGCGCCGGGGTGATACTTTCAGCGGTCAAGGGAGCGCAGAAAAACGGAGAGCAGCTTCAGCGCGGTCTCCCGGTCACGGGGCGAGCAGGCCTCGAGCCGCGCGAGCAGCTCTTCCTGCCTGACGTCGGCGGGCTCGTCGGCCTCGGTGAATATCTCGTCAGGCGTGACGTGCAGGGCGCGGCAGATGCGCAGTATGGTGTCCATGCGCATGTTGACGGTGCCGCGCTCTATGTCCGCATAGGCCCTGTCGGAGAGCTCCGCCGCCTCTGCCACCTGCATCTGCGTGAGTCCCATGCGCTTGCGGATGGCCAGCAGCTTGTTCCCCACCGCGCGGCTGTCAAAAATAAGCATTTTGCGCCCTCCAATGTCATGTTTATAGGAATTGTACTTCCTATAGTTATTGACAAATAGGAGCTAATCAGTCATACTTACAGGAAGAAAACTTCCTGTAAGTATGACTTGGAGGGCGTTTGCATGGTCGATACGTTTGAAAGAATGTACTTTTTGCTGTTCAACAGCATAACAGACGCATTGAGGGAACTAGAGAGCGGGAATAGCAAGCTGGCGATGGAAATGCTTACAGAAGCGCAGCAAAGAGCAGAGGAGATGTATATACAAGGCGATGAAACGACATCCCCGCAGCAAAAGACAGGCGAAAGGTGAAGAACCTTTCGCCTGTCTTATAATACGCGCTCAGATGAATATTTCGGGCTCCTTGCGCTCGGAGCAGGCTTTTTTCAGGCCGGCTTTGGCGGCGGCGAGCATTACGGGGTTCAGACTGCGGGCGTAGTGCGGGCAGACGGTGACGCAGCGCATGCAGGTTATGCACTTGCTCTTGTCCGTCTTGGTCGGGTCCGAGGCGGGGATGGCGCCCACGGGACACTCGGCGGCGCATTTGCCGCACTTGCCGCACTTTATCCGGCTCGCGGTCGGGTGCATCGGCACGCCGTCATACTTGCGGAACTCGCGGTTGCCGGGGACTATCGCCGTCGGCAGACTGTCGGCCGAGGCGACAAAGTCCAGCCGCTCGCGGATGCGGCGCGCGAACTCGTCCATCTTGAGGTAGTCCGCCGCGTCAGGGCGGCCCTCGCCGAACTCCGGCACGATGGAGTGGCGCGCGATGAAGGCCCCGGCGGCCATGACCTTGAAGCCCCGGTCCTCCGCCATGCCGCGCAGCTCCAGCAGCGCGTCCTCGTAGGCGCGGTTGCCGTACACCGCAACGATGGCCGCGGGCGTATTCTGCGCGCTGACGTGACTGAGCCGCTCCGCCACAGGCGAGGGAACACGTCCGCCGAACACCGGCACCGCAATTACCACAAAGTCCTCCGCGCCGAAATCCGTATCCTGCGCCTTTACCGTGACATCCAGAAACTCGGAGCGCTCACACACCGCAGAGGCGATGTGCTCTGCTATCTTCTTGGTCCCGCCGGTGGGCGAGAAAGTGAGCGAATATGCTTTTTTTATGTCCATGCCCAGGCCTCCTTTTCTCCGATTTTACAACAGCTGCGGCGGCATTGCAATAGCGCAAGTTCTGTGGTAAAATTCCTTAGTTATTACCCGCAAACCTGAAACGAAACGCTCAGAACGGAGGCAAGCCTTGAAAAAGACCCTTTCACTCGTCATATGCTGCGCGCTGCTGCTAGGGATGCTGTCCGGCTGCGGAGAGATAGATATCCCCTTCATAGGCGGCGGGAGCGACCACGTCAAGCAAAACGAGCTGCCCGCAGCCGAGATATCGCTCAACTCCCTTAACGCGGACGAAAACGACCTGCACGCCGCCGTGCTCTATGACGGCAGCGCGAGTACCGGATACTGGGAGGACACCTACTCCCGCCTCTGCCAGCCTTTGCTGCTCGGCTTCGAGTGCGACGCCGTGGACATCTCCGGCGACTATTCCCTCGAGGGCTACGACATACTCTACCCGGACGAGAGCATCATGTCCGCCGCCAACGCAGAGACGCTGCGCGACGAGATAACCGCCTTTGCCGAAAACGGCGGCGGCGTGTTCCTCACCAACAACTTCTACGACTTCTTCGACAAGGACTTCATCGGCGCCAAGAGCTTCCACGAGCTCGAGGACTATCCCTACAACATGGAGTACCCTGAGGTCAGCGACGACCTGCAGGAGCTGCAGGACATCACCCGCGACTTCTACAAGCTCTACGAGGCGTACACGGACTTTCCGGAGCTCGAGGGCCTCAAGCGCGGGGTGGGGCTCAAGCCCTCCACCGCCGTGGCGCTCTGCACGCGCGTGGGCCTCGCCATATCCACGGTGAACATGTACGGCGAGGGCTATGTCTTTTTCGCCTCGGGCCTCCTGCCCAACCCCTACTGCATCAGCGGCACCATGCTCGAAAAGCGCAACGACGGACAGCGCTACCTCTCCGACACGGCAATGAGCTCGGCACGCCTCCTCGAGAAAGCCTTCGCCTCCTTCTATCTCAAGCGCACGGTGGGCTATTCCATCTCGCGCGTTTACGGCTCCTTCGGCAGCCCGGCCATGACCTGGGAGCTGCACTTTGAGGAGCTCGGCGGCTTTGCGGACGGCTCCGGCGTAGCCTTTGCGGAACTCTGCAAGGAGTATTCGCAGATCCCGTCCTACACCCTGGTGCGCAACAGCTACACCTGGTTCGCCCGGGCCGAGACGGTGTCCACGCTGCTCGGCCAGAGCGCGGACGAGCTCTCCTTCTCCATGGACTACTACGAAAACGCCTACTCCTCCGGCGCGCACGTCGCCGCCGGGAACGAGTGGCTCACCATAGTCACGATGGACGACGGCGGCAGCTATTTTGCCGACTACCCGGAGTACGACCTGCGCGCCTACCCGGCAGTGTACGACCTCGACGGGGACGGCAAGCTCGACCTCATATGCGGCTCCTCCGACGGGCGGCTCTACTTCTACAAGGGCAAGGGCTACAATTCCCGCATGATAACAGAGGAGGCCGAGGCACTGACCGACGCAGAGGGCAGGCAGCTCTCCGTCTCGAGCTATTCCGCGCCCGTAATCTGCGACTACGACGGCGACGGCGAACCCGACATCATCTGCGGCGCGGGCGACGGCAAGGTATATCTCTTCCGCGGCCTGGGCGACCTCAAATTCGAGCCCGTGGGCGCGCTGGTGAACACCGGCCTCTCCGGGCAGGTCATGCCCGACTACGGCGACCTGAACGGCGACGGCTACGGCGACCTCGTCTGCGGCTCCAACGAGGGAAAACTGCTGGTGCTCTACGGCAACGAGGGCGGGCTCAACTCCACGGAGTTCGTGGAGATAAGCGTCTTCGGCGTGGAAGGCGACTGGATAGCCCCGCAGATCTACGATCTCAACGGCGACGGCCTCAACGACCTGCTGCTCGGCACCTTCGACGGCTATATCGCAAAGCTGCTCAACGCCGGGCGCGGCAGCTTCGCCTCTGCGGGCTTCATCGAGCTCAACGAGATGAACTACAAGGGCAACTACAAGGCCAAGTTCGGCAACAACTGCGTGCCCGTCATCGCCGACATAAACGGCGACGGCATGGACGACCTCATCTGCGGCAGCCTCGAATACGGCATGAGCTACCCCATCGACAGCGAGTACTTCCCCTACAAGACCGAGCTGATGGACCAGATAAAGTACTTCGTGGACAACGGCATCTACGTCGGCGCCCACTTCTACACCACGGCATACTCCTCGGCCGAGCGCGAGGAGTATGAGCTCAAGCAGCACCTCGAGTCGCTCAAGCTCTACGGCGTGGTCTCCCACAAGATTGGCGCGAACCAGCACACCTGGTACACCAGCAGCCTGAGCCAGACGCAGACCTTCCTCTCGCTCTGGAAGGCGGGCATCCTCTGGAATACGGGCTACGCCGCCCCCGGCGACCTGGACCCCTATCCGCAGGCCAGCGCGCGCAACGTAATAAGCCTGCCCTTCTTCCTCACGCAGGACGGCGACTGGACGATACTGCTGCAAAACTGCTGCACGCTGCTCTACGGCTATGACGAGTGGCCCGACATCTCCGCTAGATACGACATGCCCATGTGCGTCTACTACCACTGCGACTTCACCGCCCAGGACGACACCGAGGCCAGAGAGAGCATAGAGAAGGTCCAGGCCTTCCGCGAGCAGTACGGCTACAACTTCGTCATGGAGAACCAGCTGGCCTCCGCCTGCGCCGCGGCGATCAACCTGACGGTGGACATCGTGGGCAACAGCGAGGAGATTTTCGACGTCGAACTCGTGGGCGCGGGACAGTCGAACCTCTTCCCGCTCTACTCGGGCAACTACCAGATCTCCACAGGCGTGCGCATCAGCTTCGGCGAGGCCATGCAGGAGCGCGTCATCCGTACCGACGCCGACGTCTGGTACTGGGACGGCAGCGACCTCTACGTCGGCCTGAACCGGCCTATACGAGTCTATGAGGCCGCCGAGGGCTCCGCAGCGGAGCAGTCCGACCACATCGAGCGGATAAATTTGCCCGCCACCATCTCGCTCCACCAGGGCGGGGCTTCCGTCACCTTCCTCGACGGCGGCTACATGGAGGTGGAGACGGCCACCCCGGCTACGACGCAGTCCGCCGGCTGGACGGCGACGCAGCTTGAAGACGGCGGCACGCTCTTTTCGAAATACGGCGCGGCAAGCGCGCTCATCATAAGCTACGGAGAGTGAGAGCATGAATTCAGTAATATGTCTGCTGGAGCGGGCCGCGGCGCTCTGGGGCGGCCGCACCGCCGTCTCGGACGAGCATGAGAGCCTCAGCTATGCCGAGCTGAGAGAGCGCTCCCGCCGCGCGGCAAGCGCCATCATGGCCGCGAGCTCCGGCAGCGCGCCGGTCATGGTCTGGCTGCCCAAGAGCGCGGCGATGCTCACGGGCTTCAACGCCGCCATGTACGCCGGGCGGCCCTACGTGCCCACGGACGCGGCCGCGCCCGTGGAGCGCCTGCGCAAGATAATGGCGAACCTGCACCCCTCAGCCGTCGTCACGAACGCGGAGCTCGCGGCAAAGCTCGAGGGCGTGGACACCGGCGGCGCGCCGGTGCTGCTCATAGACGAGCTCATGGTTCACGCGGAGGACGCCGCCGCAGTGGACGCGGCCGTCGCCGCCGTCACGGACTCGGAGCCGGTGTATGTCATGTACACCTCCGGCTCGACGGGCGAGCCCAAGGGCGTCACCATCCCGCACCGGGGCGTCATGCTCTTCGCCCGCTGGGCGGAGGAGACCTTCGGCTGGACGCCGGAGACGGTCATCGCGAACCAGGCCCCGCTCTACTTCGACGTCTCGGTCATGGACGTCTACGGCGCTATGCGCTGCGGCGGGCACCTTATCCTCACGCCGGAAGTGCTCTTCCGCTTCCCGGTGAAGCTGCCGGAGTTTCTGAGTGAAAACGGCGTCACCAGCATCTACTGGGTGCCGACCGTGATGATAAACATCGCCAATTCCGGCGTGCTGGAGACCGTGGAGCTGCCGAAGCTGCGGAGCATCGCCTTCGCGGGCGAGGTCATGCCGAACCTGCAACTGAACATCTGGCGCCGGGCGCTCCCCGGGCGCATATTTGCGAACCTCTACGGCCCCACGGAGACGGACGTCTGCACGGCCTACGTCGTGGACCGGGAGTTTTCGGACACGGACCCGCTGCCCATAGGCCGCCCGCTGCCGAACATGAAGGTCATGCTGCTGGGCGAGGACGGGCACAGGGTAAGGTACGGCGAGACGGGCGAGATCTGCGTTTCGGGCTCGGGCGTGAACATAGGCTACTGGAACCAGCCGGAGCTCACGGCGCGCGCCTTCGTCACGGACCCGGACAACGGCGCCTGGCAGGAGCGGTTTTACCGGACGGGCGACCTCGGCTGGTACAACGAGCGGTGCGAGCTGATGTTCGCCGGCCGCCGCGACGGGCAGATAAAGCTCCGCGGCAACCGCATAGAGCTCGGCGAGATCGAAAACGCCGCCCGCATGGTGGAGGGCACGGAGAACGTCTGCGCGCTCTACGACGCCGCCAAGCAGGAGATTGTGCTCTTTGTTGAGACGCAGGGCACGCTGCCCATGCGGCAGTATAACCGCGAGCTGAAGAAGTATATCCCTTCGTATATGCTGCCCCACCGCATGGTGACGATGGAGAAGCTCCCGCATAACGCAAATGATAAGATAGACCGCGTCGCGCTCAAAAAGCTGCTGGCGGAGTGACCCGCTGCGCGCTTAAGCGCGCGTATGAAAGTTTCGCCCGCCTTTTCAAAGGCGGCAGGGTCCAGGGACAGAGTCCCTGGCCGCGCTCCGCAGAGCGCGGAATTCTCTTTTTGCTCTCATAAGATCAGGAAGGGGGTTCAAGGGGGAAACCCTATCAAGGGGTTTCCCCCTTTTATTTATTCTTGCGCTTGTACGTGTGCGCCGATACGTTGGGTGGGGGTCGTTGACCTGTCCTGCGATTCAACCCCATTTCTTTTGTCTTGCCCAAAGAAACGGTGTCGAGCCGCCAAAGAAAGGCGCTTTGAAGCCTCCACATCACCCCGGTGGGCCCGCCCGCCTCTCCCATTTGGGCGTAAGCCCCAACGGGACAAATTGGTGCGTCAAGTTGATTTGTACACGTTGGGTTGACCGGGCGCTCAAGTCAGCTTGACGCAGTCGGCGGTGATGTTGGGGCTTTGTGTTAGTGGGAGAGGCGGGCGGGACCGAACTGCTGCCGTGGCGGCACCCAAAAGCGCTTTTCTTTGGGGCTCCACTCCCGTTTCTTTGCGCGCGAGCAAAGAAATGGGGTGGAATTGAGGACAAACCCGGTCTAGTGCCAAATCTAACGGGGCGCGTGGACGCCTGACTTGGGGAGGGGGCGGGTGCGTATCGGGGGCTGGGCGCGCAACTTTTCTCTCGCACTGGCGTCTCAAGTGTGATATAATGCCTTGAAATACCTTTTCGCGGAGGAATACGTGATGGATGAGATAATTGCCAAGCTTGATGAATACATTCGCGAGCGCTGCGAGGTGGGCGACGACCCCGAGTACGGCCTCGACGTCAACCTCTTTGACACCGGCTTCCTGGACTCCATGGGCGCCGTCGACGTCATCATGTTTGCCGAGGAGGCCTTCGGCGTTGAAATAAGCCAGCGCGACGTCACGCTCTACCCCATGAACACCGTCAACGAGATCGCCGAGGTCGTCGGCATGAAAAAGGGGCTTTGCTGACTTATGTGGTTCCTTGAGGCGGATATCGCCCTCCGGCTGCTCGGCGGCTGCGTCCTATGGGCCGCCGCCAGCGTGCTGGCCCGAAAATACTGGTCGCAGCCCAGGCTCGAGAGCTTCCTGCCCATACTCGACCTCGCCCTAATCGCCTACGTCTCCGAGTGGCTCGCCGTATTCTACGCGGTCTACACCATCGTGACCTTCGGCATAGCCCACCTCGCGGGGCGGGGGAAGGGCGCCTGGAGGCAGGTCGTCTTTGTGCTCTGCTGCCTGATGTGCGCAGTGCCCTTTTTCTACATCCGCTTCCGGGAGCTCTTCCCGGAGCTGCCGCTGCTCTTCGCCCTCACCGGCATCGCCTACAACATGCTCAAGGCCGTCGACGCCGTCTACTACGTCTACTACTCGGGCGAAAAGCTCAACTTCCTGCACTACGCAAACTATATGCTCTTTTTCCCCGTCATCACCGCCGGACCCATACTGCGCTACCGCGACTTCTCCCACAGCCTCGCGCGGCCGCAGCCCGTAAACGGCGAGAGCCTGACGCGGGATTTCAAGCGCCTCATCCGCGGCTACTTCAAAAAGGTCGTCGTCATGGCGCTGGTGAACGTCGTCCTCACGCGCCTCGCCGCGCTCTCGCCTAGGCCCTGGTGGTCGATCGCCGCCTGCCTCGTGAGCTATCTGCTGCTCTGGCTGGACATGTCCGGATACGCCGACATCGCCATCGCCATGGGCGGTTTCCTCGGCCTCAAGGTGCCCGAGAACTTCAAAAAGCCCCTCAAGGCCGTCTCCTTCACCCAGTTCTGGCGCAACTGGCACGTCTCGCTCACCGACTGGATACGCGAGCACATCTTCGTCGTTCTCAACGGCCGGAAGCTCAACAAATACCAGGGCGCGCTGATAGGCTTCAGCACCATGATGGTCATGGGCCTCTGGCACGGCTTCTCGCTCACCTTCGTCCTCGACGGACTCATGAACGGCAGCCTGCTCGCCTTCGAGAACCTCTGCGGCATCACCACCGTCAAGCGCGGCGCGAACCGGTACTACGTCCTCTTCCGCCGCTGTGTCGTGGCCCTCGTGTTCTCGTTCACCACTATATTCTACACTCTCGACTCCACGCAGTTGGCGAACGTCCTGCGCGGTTTCGTGAGCTTGTGAGGGGGTGCGCGGTATGAAATTTGCGCGTTACCTCAAGAGGGGCGGCTTTATCGCCGCGGTCCTCATCATAGTCATCCTCGCCGACATAGCGCTCTCGGCCTCGGGCTTCATCCAGAAGAGCGGCTTCTTCTGGCTCAACGACTTCGAGATAACCCGCCGCGACCACCCGGAGGAGGTCTGGGACCGCGTCATCTTCGGCTCCTCGGAGCTCGTCTCCGCCTACCGCGAGGACCTCACCACCGCGGATTATGTAAACCTTGGCATGGACTACGGCACGGTGCGCGACCTTGTGGAGATGCTCGAGGGCGGGCACATCACGGTCGGCAGCGACCTGGTGCTGGCGCTCAACTGGGGTGCGATGTACGACGACATGGACACGAACCCGACCTACGAGTGGCACCGGAAGTGGTACGAGCCCTATTTCTACTTCCAGCGCGACCGGCTAAGCGAGTTCGTGACCGACAACCTCAAGGCCCTGCTGGGCGAGGGCGACTTCCGCCGCCGGACCTACACTCAGCAGCAGAAGGCCTTCTACTACGGCAACATGACGCAGTCCGAGCTCGACGAGCGGCGCGAGAAGCTCCACGGCCTCTACTTCGAGGGCGGGACGGAGCTCTATGCGGACAACCTCGCCGCGCTGGACGAGGTCTTTGCCTTCTGCGAGGCGGAGGGCATCCGCGTGCGCGTGCTCTGGCTGCCGGAGAACCCGCTGGTGGAGCCGGAGCCGCTCGACTTAGAGCTGCGGGAGCTCTGCCGAGAAAAGAGCGAGGCCGCCGGCGTGGAATTCTACGACATGACCGACGCCCTGGACGCAGAGTGCTTCTACGATACGGGGCACCTGGACTATGACTACGGCGCGGTCGTCTTTACGGAGGTGCTTGACGAATGGCTGCTTTCACAAAATGGCTGAAAAAGCAAAAGGAGAGGCCGTACTGGGAGTATCTCAGCGTCCTCGGCAACGCCGCCATGCTCCTCGCCGTGCTCGCGTTTTTCTCCGGGCACGGGGCCTTCATCTACGAGGGCTTTTGAGCCATGGACAGCGCGAGGGACAAAGGCTCCGAGGCAACGAAGTACCGCCTCGCCAAGGCCATGGAGGAATGCATGAGGACCCAGAGCGTGGAGGCCGTAACGGTGACGAACATCGCGGAAAAGTGCGGCGTCACCCGCCAGACCTTCTACCGCAACTTCCTCGACAAATACGACCTAATAAACTGGTATTTCGGCAAGCTGCTCACGCGCTCCTTCGAGCACATGGGCAGCGGCCGGACCATCGCAGAGGGGCTTGAGCGCAAGTTCGAGTACATCCGCCAGGAGCGCGTGTTCTTCACCGCCGCCTTCCGGGCCGACGGCACGAACAGTCTCAAGGAGCACGACTTCGAGGCCATCATGGCCTTCTACCTCGACGTCATACAAAAGAAAACCGGCGCCGCGCCGACGGAGGACGAGCGTTTCGCGCTCGAGCTCTACTGCCGCGGCTCCGTCGCAATGACCGTGAAGTGGGTGCTCGGCGGCATGAGGGAGGCCCCGCGCGAGATGTCGCGCCGCCTCGTCGCCGCCCTGCCCGAACAATTGTCGGAGCTTTTCGCCCGTCTGTCTTTCCTGTGAGACAGACGGGTTACATTTTTGCCCTTTTGTCACTTTACTCGGCGGGGCGGAGGGATTAAAATACACTCAGATAGTTAATAAATTAACCATATCGCCAGATATCTGAAAGGAGTAATAATCATGGCAAACCGCATCATGCTCAACGAGACCTCCTACCACGGCGCGGGCGCCGTCTCCGCCATCCCCGGCGAGCTCAAGGCTCGCGGCCTGAAGAAGCCGCTGGTCTGCTGCGGCCCCTCCATCCTCAAGCACGGCGTGGTCGCCAAGGTGACCGACCAGCTCGACGCCGAGGGCATCGCGTATGAGATCTTCTCCGACATAAAGGCCAACCCGACCATAGAGAACGTCCAGGCGGGCGTCGCGGCGTACAAGGCCGCGGGCGCGGACTGCATCGTCGCCATCGGCGGCGGCAGCCCGATGGACACCTCCAAGGCCATCGGCATCATCATCAATAACCCCGAGTTCGCCGACGTGCGCAGCCTCGAGGGCACGGCGGACACCAAGAAGCCCTGCGTGCCCATCATCGCCGTGCCGACCACCGCGGGCACAGCTGCCGAGGTCACGATAAACTACGTCATCACGGACGTGGAGCGCCGCCGCAAGTTCGTCTGCGTTGACCCGCACGACATGCCCATCGTCGCCGTCGTCGACCCCGAGATGATGGACTCCATGCCTAAGGGCCTCACCGCCTCCACCGGCATGGACGCCCTGACCCACGCCATCGAGGGCTACACCACCAAGGCCGCCTGGGAGATGACGGACATGTTCCACCTCAAGGCCATCGAGCTCATCTCCAAGAACCTCCGCGGCGCGGTCGCGGGCACGAAGGAAGGCCGTGAGGGCATGGCTCTCGGCCAGTATATCGCGGGCATGGGCTTCTCCAACGTCGGCCTGGGCATCGCCCACAGCATGGCCCACACGCTGGGCGCCGTGTACGACACGCCGCACGGCGTCGCCTGCGCGATGATGCTGCCCATCGTCATGGAGTATAACGCGGAGAGCACCGGCGAGCGCTACCGCGAGATCGCCCGCGCGATGGGCGTCCAGGGCGTGGACTCCATGAGCCAGGCCGAGTACCGCAAGGCCGCCGTCGACGCCGTCCGCAAGCTCTCCGAGGACGTCGGCATCCCCTCCAAGCTCGAGGCCCTGAAGGAGGAGGACCTGCCCTTCCTCGCCGAGAGCGCCTATAACGACGCCTGCCGCCCCGGCAACCCCAAGGACACCAGCGTCGAGGACCTCACCGCCCTCTTCCGCAAGCTGATGTGAGCAAATAATGAGGAAAGGCTCCCCGCCCGCGCGGGGAGCCTTTTTTTACTGCGAGACGGTGTATAGTGAGTAGAAGTAGCCCCGGCTCGACATCAGCTCGTCGAAAGTGCCGCTCTCGACGATGCGCCCGCCGCGGAGCGCGAGGATGCGGTCGCAGCGCCGGAGCAGAGCGGCGTCGAGGCTGTGGGTGACGAGGATGCGGGTCATGCCCCCGAGGGAGAGTATGGAGTCCGTGACCTGATATGCCGTCGCGGCGTCGAGCGCGGCGGTGGCCTCGTCCACCAGCAATACCTCGGAGCGGCGCAGGAGGCTGCGTGCGATGGAGACGCGCTGCCCCTCGCCGCCGGAGAGGCCGCTGCCGTTCTCGCCGCAGAGATAGTCCCCGCCGCGCTCCGCCACGAGCGCCGAGAGGCCGGAGAGCTCTATGGCCCGCTCGACCTCCGCCTCGGGGAAGGGGCTGAACATGGTGATGTTGTCGCGGATGGAGGCGTTGAACACAAAGACGTCCTGCTCGATGACGGAGACGAGGTCGTAGAGCGACTCGCTTTTAATCTCCCGCAGCTCGCGCCCGCCGAGGCGTATCTCGCCGGAATAGTCGGCGTGCGAGGCCATCAGCAGGCGCAGCAGGGTGGATTTGCCGCTGCCGGAGGCGCCGACCACGGCGCAGCACTCGCCGGGGCGGAAGCTCGCCGTGACGTCGTGCAGCACCTCGCAGCCCGGCTCGTAGCCGAAGGAGACGTGCCGGAGCTCTATGCCCTGCCCGAGCCTGGCCGGGAGAGCGCCCCCGCCGCGGACATTGGCGGAGAGCGCGGCGGAGAGCTTGCCGGTGAGCGCGAGGCCCGCCTTCATCGCGGCGAGCTGCTCCGGGAACTCGCTGATGGGCGTTATGACGTATGCCGTCAGCGTTATGAAGACTATCAGCACGCCCGGCGTGATGCCGCGGCCCGAGAGCGCCAGCCACGCGCCCACAAAAAAGACGCCGAGCTGGGCCGTGACGCCCGCAAGGGAGCCGAGCGCGCCGATGAGGGTCACGAGCCGCCGCTTGCGGCACTTGGCCCGCTCCACCCCGGCGTTCCCGCGGGCGAAGAGTGCCGCCATCGCCGCCTCGGCCTTGAAGCTCTTGATGACCGAAAAGCCGCCGAGGCTGTCCCGGAGCGAGGCCGTGAGCGCGCCGTTGAGATCCGAGACCGTGCGCTCAGCCCGCTCCACCCGGTCCCCGGCGGCGAGGGAGGCCGCGATGGGCAGCGCGAAAAAGGCGCAGGATATGACCGTCAGCAGCGGGCTGTACGCGAGCATCATCACGAGCGCACCCAGGGCGAGGACGGCGTTGGAGGCCAGGGAAAAGAGCCCATCGAGACAGCCGCGCTCCACGCTTGCCGCGTCGTTTGAAAAGGCGGAGAGGTACACGGCACTGTCCTCGCCGGAAAAGGCCGCGATGCTTTTTTGCGTCAGGAGCTCGAAGGCACGGTCCTTGTACTGCCGCATCGCCCGCTCCAGAAAGCGCGGCTTGGCATAGTATTCAAGCGCCTTTACGGCGGCGATGAGCAAGAATATGAGGCCGATGTCGAGCGCGAGCTCCCCGAGACCGGGCGCGCCGGGGACACCGGAGACAGCGTCTATCATCTGCTGCAGGACGCGGGCGATGAGCAGGTTCAGCCCGGCGGTGAGCAGCGAGGCGCCCAGGGCCAGGGCGAAGTTCAGCCGGTTCCCGCGGAAAAACTGCGCGCGCAGCGGCGCGGATTCACTCTTCACGGCGCACCTTCTCCCAGAGCGCGGAGAGTGCGGCGTCCTCCAGCTCCGCCATGAACTTCTCGACGCCGGCAAGCGCCGTCTCGCCCAGGTCGTCAACCGAGGAGGCCACCGTGTCCGGGGCGACAAAGCGCAGCCGCGTCACGTCGCAGCTCGGCGCGGCGTCAAAGCGCAGCGCTATGTCCCGCGCGCGGCGGAGACTCTCCCCGGCGCCATCCGCGTTCCCAAGCTGCATCAGGGCCTCGGCCCGGATGGCCAGCAGCGCGGCCTCGCCCTTGTTGAGGAAATTCGGCTCCCCGGGCTTCGCAAGACCGGGGTAGAAGGCCAGCGCCCAGTCCAGCAGCGCGAGCGCGCCATCGTAGTCCCCGCGCTTGAAATAGACGTTGACATAGCCCGTGACCACCTGCATGTGCGTCACGGCGAGGTCGAGCAGCGCCCTGGTGAGATGCTGCTCCGCAGCGTCCGGGTCGTCCGCGTCGGCGGCGAGCGTCTTGCCGATGAGCGCGTCGTTCAATTGGCAGGGGTTGTGCGCCTTCAGGAGCTCTATGCCCTTTTCCGGCTCGCCGAGCGAGATGTGGACGCCTGCCATAGCGCGGTATAGCGTCGTCTCGCTGATGTCCGGGTCGCGGTTCTGCGCGATGAGGCGGCAGGCGCGGCTGTAGAGCTCCAGCGCGCGCCGCAGCAGCCCGGCGTCCCCCGAGCTGATGCCGCGCACGTCGTAGTTCTCCGCGGCGTAATAGGCGATCTCAAAGCAGTTCGGCCAGCGGCGGAGCGCCGCCTCCGCCTCCTCGAGCGCGCCGCTCTCCCGGTCGTGGACGCGGGCCTTGAGCCGGGACACGGTCTCCGACTGCCCGCCGCTGAGCTCAAAGCCCGTCAGCGCGTCTATGGACACGTCGAAGAGCTCTGCCATGTCCGCGATGAGGCCCAGCTCCGGCGTAGCCGCGCCGCGCTCCCACTTGGAGACCGCCGCAAAGCTCACGCCCAGCGCCTCCGCCAGCCGCTCCTGCGTCATCCCGGCCGCACGCCGCAGCGCGCCTATGTTCTCAGAAAGTGAAAGTCTCATTTCGCACCTCCGTTGTGCGCTTATTTTATCATCGCACGCCGAAAATAACAGGCCCCGGAGGTGTAGTTTGTACAAAAGTTTTTGAACCGGCGGTTCAATCGCCGCTTTTGCTCAGAGTATTCACAAAAAAACTCCCCGCCGGGAGGGCGGGGAGTTTTCTTTTTGCGTTCAGCCGGTCACGGAGGTGTCCGTCGTGCCGGTGCCGGGGTCGGTGCCGGTCGCGCCGGGGGACGTTGTGCCCGAGGCGTCGGTCCCGGTAGAGCCGGTGTCCGTTGTTCCGGAGCCCGTGCCCGCGGCGCCGGAGGCGTCGGTGCCGGTCGAGCCGCTGTCGGTGGAACCGGTGCTTGTGCTCGTGCTGGTGCTCGTCTTCGGGGTGTTGTCGTAGAAGGAGTCTGCCCCGCCGGCGATATAGCCGGTGGTGGAGTAGAAGCCCGAGGTGTAGGAGTGGACGAGGATGTTCACGTTCGCCTCGGTGACGTCCTTGTCGTAGGGGTTGAGATAGTCGTTGACCATCTGCAGCCACTCTTGGATGTTGATGGAGACGTAGGAGAGGCCCTTCACGCTGTCGCCGTAGTTGCCGGGCAGGGTGTAGAAGTGGATGTCCTCGCTCTTGCACTGCAGGAACTGCCGCGCGAAGAAGGCGATGTTCTCGGCGGAGAGGTTGGTGTCCACGTTGTTGACGAAGATGTCTATGAAGGTGGGCAGGTTCGGGATGTTGCCGAGGGTGAGCATCTGGCTGGCGACGGACTTGAGGAAGTCCTGCTGCGTGCCTATGCGGCCGATGTCGGCGGTGGCATAGCCGGAGCGGAAGCGCACGACCTTGAGCGCCTCCTCGCCGTCAAGGTGCTGCTCACCGGCGGGGATGCTTATATAGAGGTCCTGAGACGGGTCGTAGTAGTTCATGTCCACGGGCACGTTATAGTCCACGCCGCCGATGGCGTCCACGAGCTGGACAAAGGCGTTGAGGTCCACGACCGCGTAGCAGTCGATCTGGAAGCCGAGGATGTCCTTGAGGCCGTCCATGAGCCGGTCGATGCCGTTGCCGCCGCTGTTGATGCCCGCGGCGTAGAGCGTGTTGACCTTCTTGACCGACCAGGAGACGTTGACCATCGTGTCGCGGGGGATGCTGACGACGTTGATCTCGTGCGTCTTGGTGTCCATGCGGCCGATCATCATGGTGTCCGTGTTGTAGCCGACCTTGTCGAGACCGACGACGAGGAAGGTGTACATGTTCTCATTGAGCGAGGCGGGCGCGCCGGCGTCGGGGTCCTCGGTGGGCTGAGCGCTGGGCGAGGCGCTGACGTCGCCGTCGGGGGAGACGCTGGGCGCCGTCGGGTCCACCAGGCCGCCGCCCGGCCTCTCGGGGGGCTTCTCCCATATCATATACGCCGCCACGGCGCCGAAGACCAGCACCAGAATGACGCAAATCACTATCGCAGCCTTGGAGCCCCGCCTGGCTGCCCGGCGTCCCTTTTCCCCGGCGGCCTCCCGGCTGCGGTCTTTCTCTCTGTTCACTATATAAGCACCCCTTTTGTTTTCTTCAGGTGTATTGACTGGAGTCGGACATATTTTGTTCCGGCAGAGCGCATGATAACACAAAAAATTCACACAGTCCAGCGGTACTTTGTGAACATTTGGCCGCGCGCCTTGACAGCGTGGCCGCACAGTGCTTTAATGTAACCATTCTGAAACTAAAGTTACTATTACTGGGAGACGAGAACATGAGCGAGGAAAACAAGGCCCCGGTCAAAGAAAAAAGCGCAAGGCAGCCGAAGGCCAAGCCCATAAAGACCAAGGAGGCCGCGCCGCGCCGCCGCGAGCGGCCCATAGACGCGAAGGACGTGTTCGCGCCCGGCGCCGAGAGCGGCGAGGCCGGGATGAACGACATCTTCCGCATGCGCCTCGCATACCTCATGAACGGCAACAACGCCCAGGGCAAGGCCGTAAACATACAGGAGCTGGCCGACGCCGTCGGCGTCTCGCGGCCGGCGATACGCAAGTACCTCAAGCCCAAGGGAGGTGCCGCCACCACGCCCTCGGCCGCGACTGTCTGCGCCATAGCGCGCTACTTCGGCACGACGCCGGACTTCCTGCTCGGCTTCGACACGCCGGACACGGAGGCGGGCCGCCGAGCGCTGGAAAGCGACTACTACAACGCCCTCGGCCTCAACCAGCGGACGATAGACCGCCTGCGCAGCCTGAGGGAAAAGCGCGCGGACGAGCGCTTGAGCGAGCGCGCCGCGGCGCTGATGGCCATGCTGGACCGCCTGATCTGCGACTTTGCCGAGGACGCCGAGGAGCTGCTCAAGACAAAATAAAAAAACGCCCCCGCCGCGGAACCTTTCCGGGCGGGGGCCGTCTTGTCATTGTGCCGGGGGAGTGTAGCCGAGCTTCAGGCCGGGGATGCGGGCCTTGAGCAGGGCCTGGGCATGGTCCACGTAGCTCTCGATCTCGGTGTACACCGCGGCGAGCTCCTTCCCCTCGTGGCAGACAACGAGACGGAAAGTGTTCAGATCCATCTTGCCGCAGCATACATGCGTCGCACAGGCCACGACCCTGGTGAAGGCGTGGTCTATCTGGTCAAGGGGGATGCAGTAGCGCCTAAGACCGCCGTCGCGGTAATAGAGCGCCTTTTGCCCGACTCTGAAGGGGCCGGTCCTGTCGGCCGTGAGATAGTCAGCCGCCAGCTCCGGATCGCTTATCCGCTCGCCCCCCGGGGTGTAGAGCCTGATGTTCTTAGCTTCCGCCATGTCGCTTCCTCCTAAACAATAATGATTACTATTACTGATTTGACTATAACACAGCTTTTGGGAGTTTGCAAGAGGGAAGTTGTATTTTCTTTAAAAAGTGTTATACTGGCGAAGTCCGGAGGCTCGCTCCGGCGGTCTTTTGGAGGTAACAGGTCTTGAAGAAGCTCATCTCGGCGTTTTTTGACAAGAGGTTTTTGAAGTTCTGCCTGGTCGGCGCGGCGAACACGCTGGTCGGCGCGGGAGTCATGTTTTTGCTGTACAATGTCGCGTACTGCTCATATACGTTCTCGTCCGCGATGAACTACGTCGTGGGCAGCGTGCTGAGCTATTTTCTCAACAAGCACTTCACCTTTGAGGTGAGGGAGTACAGCGCCAGCCAGGTGCTGCGCTTTATCGTGAACATCGCGGTGTGCTACGCCGTGGCCTACGGGCTGGCCAAGCCATTTGCGGTCTGGCTGCTCTCGGACGCCTCGGTGAAGGTGCAGGACAACGTGGCGATGCTGGTGGGCATGGTGGTGTTCACGGGATTGAACTACATCGGCCAGCGCTTCTTCGCCTTTGCGAAAAAAAGCCCGGAAAATGGGGACAAGCCCCTTGACAAAACTGACAAAAGCTGATAAATTACTATGGCGCTCCAAAGACAGCAGGCTGCGATGAGCGGAAGACCTGCCGAGGACGGCCATCAGCTTTATCATGCGTGATAGCTTTCTGCCTCCGTGTTCTTTGACGCGGGGGTTTTATTTTTGGGCGCGACGATACTTCCGGAGGTGAAGAAGGAAAAATGCCGAATGCAAGAGTTCTCAGCGAGAAGCAGGCGATAGTCGAGGAACTGACCCGCCGTCTCAGCTCCGCGAGCGCGGGTGTGTTCGTGGACTACAGGGGCATCACGGTCGCCGAGGATACGCAGCTTCGCCGTGAGCTGGCGCAGAACGCCGTGCAGTACAGCGTCGTGAAGAACACCCTGACGAAGTTTGCCATCGACAAGGTCGGTCTGGAGGGGATAGATCCCGTCCTGAACGGCACCACGTCCATGGCCACCAGCGAGGGCGATCCGATCGCGCCCATCCGCATCATCAGCGAGTACTCCAAGAAGATGGGCGACAGGTTCAACATCAAGGCCGCATTCATGGACGGCAAGGTGCTTGACGCGCAGGAGATCGAGGAGATCGCCGCGCTGCCTTCCAAGGACGCGCTGTATGCCAAGGTGCTCGGCACCATGCTCGCACCCATCACCAGCCTGGCCGTTGTTCTGGGCCAGATAGTCGAGAAGTCCGGCGGCTCCGTCGAGAGCGCGGACACCGCGGAGGCCGAGGCCCCCGCCGCCGAGTGATCTCGGTACATTCAATTCTGATATTCAGGAGGAAATAACAATGGCCAGCGAAAAAGTCACCGCCATGATCGAGGAGATCAAGGCCCTTTCCGTTCTCGAGCTCGCGGAGCTCGTCCATGAGCTTGAGGATACCTTCGGCGTCTCTGCCGCCGCTGTCGCGGCTCCTGCCGCCGGCGCCGCCGCCGCTGCCCCGGCCGCCGAGGAGAAGACCGAGTTCGACGTCATCATGAAGAGCTTCGGCTCCGAGAAGATCAAGGTCATCAAGGAAGTCCGCGCCATCACCGGCCTGGGCCTCGCCGAGGCGAAGGCTCTTGTCGAGGGCGTGCCCGCCAAGATCAAGGAGCAGGTCTCCAAGGACGACGCCGAGGCTCTCAAGAAGCAGCTCGAGGCTGTCGGCGCCGAGGTCGAGCTTGCCTGAGAAAACCCCAGTTAAATAGGCAAAATCTCAAACGCCGCGGGCATTTGCCCGCGGCGTTTTCGTCATTTTCACCAAAAACGCAGGCATTAAAAACGCATCAAGGATGCATGCAGGGGCATAAAGATAGCGATAAGATATGGCCATCTCGATTGAAAGAGCGAATTTCCTCCTTTATAATCGCTTTACCGGGCGTGGAAAACCCGGTTGGGAGTGACTTAAAAGGAGGAAAAAACATGGAACACAAACGCGGAAACTGGGGGAGCAATTTCGGCTTCCTCATGGCCGCGGTCGGCTCTGCGGTCGGCCTCGGCAACCTGTGGGGCTTCCCGTACAAGATGGGCGCCAACGGCGGCTTTGCATTTCTGATAGTGTATCTGCTGCTGGTGCTGTTCGTCGGCTTCGTCGTCATGGTGGGCGAGCTGGCGCTGGGACGCAAGTCCGGCCTCGGCGTCGTCGGCACCTACAAAAAGCTCTCCAAGGAAGTGCGCTGGCTCGGCTGGCTGGGCATAGCCTCCGCCTTCCTCATCATGAGCTTCTACACCGTCCTCGGCGGCTACGTCACTAAGTACATAGTCGTCAACCTCGGCGACATCTTCGGCGCATCCTGGGGCAGCAGCGGCCTCGCCGCGGGCGACCTCTTCAACGGCCTGCTCACGAACCAGGCGGAGTCCATCATCTACAGCGTCATCTTCCTCGCGCTGACCTGCCTCATCGTCATGGGCGGCATCTCCGGCGGCATCGAGAAGTTCACAAAGTACGCCATGCCCGCGCTCTTCGTCATGCTGCTCGTCGTCATCATCCGCTCTGTGACCCTGCCCGGCGCCGGCGAGGGCCTGCGCTTCATGCTCTACCCGAACCTCGAGCCGCTCAAGGAGGACTTCATGGCCGTCATCTCCTCGGCCGGCGGGCAGATGTTCTTCTCGCTCTCCCTCGGCATGGGCGCCATGATAACCTACGGCTCCTATCTGCAAAAGAAGGAGAACCTTGAGAAAAACGCCCTCATCGTCGTCTGCTCCGACACGCTGGTCGCCGTCATGGCCGCCTTCGCAATCCTGCCCGCCGCCATCGCGCTCGGCGGTGAGGACGCCGCCATGTCCGGACCGAGCCTGCTGTTCGTGACGCTGCAGGACGTGTTCGCCGCCATGGGCAGCTTCGGCCCCGTGTTCGGCCTCATCTTCTACATACTCGTCTTCATCGCGGCCATCACCTCCGCCATCTCCCTGGTCGAGGTCGTGACCACCTTCTACATGGATAAGGCCCACGCCAAGGGCCAGCCCGGCAACCGCAAGAAGTACACCATCCTCACCTGCCTCGCCATCCTCGTGCTCGCCGTCATCGTCGCGGCCGACGGCCTCGGCTCCAACGGCCTGTGGCAGCCCCTCGGCTACTGCTGGCTCGACTTCATGGACCTCTGGTCCGAGGGCATCATGATGCCGCTCGGTGCGCTGTTCATGTGCATCTTCATCGGCTACGAGTACAAGGTCGACAATATCGCCGAGGAGATAGAGCAGGGCGGCAACGTCTTCCGCACAAAGAAGGTCTACGCCGTCTGCTGCAAGATCGTCGTGCCCCTGGCCATGTTCCTCGTGCTCTTCGGCCAGCTGCAGAGCTTCGGCATCATCAAGTAAACGTTCCTCTCCCACCATATTTCCAGGCGGCCGTCTCTCCCGGACGGCCGCCGTCGCTTTGCCCTTTGTGGTTGACTTGAAACTTTGGCTGTGATATCCTGTTGACATAATATCGAGCAGGAATGGAGAAGCCGATATGTCAAAAGAACGCAAATTTTCCGCCGGGCAGCTGCTCGGCGAGGGCATACGCAGGCTCGGGCGCGAGGAGCTCATCGCACTGGCGCTGGAGATCTGTGCGGACGCCGCGGACTGCGGCGCGGAGTTTCACGGGAACATACACCCGGGCAACATCAGCCGGGGCGAGGGCGGCGCGGCCCTGGGCCCGAGGGCGGACCATGAGCCGGGAGACTGGTCGACGGACGAGCTGGAGTACATGGCTCCGGAGCTCTTCTGGAACGGCACGGCGACGGCGGCGGCGGACGTGTATTCGATCGGCCTGCTGCTGTTCGCGGGCGTGACGGGGGGACTGCTGCCCTTCTTCAAGCGCGCACCGGAGAACATGACGAACGAGATGCGCGCCTCGGCGCTCAGGCGCAGGATGAACGGGGACGAGATAAATATACCCGCCGCGGCGGGGGAGAAGCTCGGACCGGTCATGGCGAAGTGCCTGCGGTTCGAGGCGACGGAGCGCTATGCGGACACGAAGGAGCTGGCGGAGGCGCTGCGCCCCTGCGTGGGCGAGGGCGACGCGAAGGCCATGGAGATGTTCGGCAAGCCGGAGCGGGAGCTGAGCGAAGTTGAGCGGATGATGGCGGGCATACTCGCGCGCCTGGAGCCGGGCGAGGAGCCGCCGGAGGAGCCCGAGACCCCGGCGTCAGCCGAGCCTCCGGTACCGCCCGAGCCGCCGGAGCCGCCCGCGGCGCCGGAACCGCCTGCGGAGGAGCCCAAGCGCCGCCGCCCGAAGGTGGAGCTGCCGCCGGTGCAGCCGGTGGAGCCGCCGAAGCCGGCGGGCCCGCGGCCGGAATACAAGGTCGACCGCGACTTTGAGGAGCGCGCGATACAAGAGCGCGAGTCGAAGCCGAAGAAGAGCCGCAAGCCGGTGCTTATAGTGCTGGCCATCTGCGCAGTTATCGTGATAGCGGCGCTGGCGGTGAGCTTTTTCCTGCCCGGCGACGGCTCGGAGCAGGAGAGCACGCCTCCCGAGAGCGGCGCGCCTGTGACGGACAATGTTGTCGTACCGCCGGCCTCGGCGTCCGCGGAGCCCGAGACGACGCCGACTCCCACGCCTACGCCCACCCCGACCCCGAGCCCCACGCCGACGCCGGAGTCTACATATGAGGTGACGCTGTCGAACGTGAGCTGGGAGCAGGCCGAGGCGCTGTGCGAGAGCAAGGGCGGCCACCTGGCCGTGATCTCGGATGCGGACGAGCTGGCGAAGGTGACCAAGCTGGCGGAGGACGCGGGCGCGACGTTCGTGTGGATAGGCCTGCGCCGGGTGAACGGCGAGCTGAGCTGGGTGACGGGCGAGAGCGTGGACTACTACGCCTGGGGCCCGGGCGAGCCCTCGGTCAAGGACACGGACGGCACGGCGGAGGACTATGTGCTGCTGTGGCATACGAGCACGGGCTGGATCTATAACGACTGCCGCAACGACCCCGCCTCGGCATATCCCTCCGCATACAGCGGCAAGATCGCCTACGCCTGCGAAATCGACCCCGAATAATAGCACTGCGCGCTTCGCGCGTTTAAAAGTTTCGTCCACCTTTTCAAAGGTGGTGGAGTCCAGAGGCAAAGCCTCTGGCCGCCCGCCGCAGCGGGCGGAACTCTCTTGTGCTTATTTGAGCGCAGGAGGGGGTCTAAGGGGGAACCCTCGCCGGGGGTTCCCCCTTATTTTCTTGCACTTTGTACGTGTGCGCCGTTCCCTTGGTCAAAAGTCGCCGCTCCCTACTGCCCGTTCCACCCCATTTCTTTGCTCTTGCGCAAAGAAACAGGGTGGAGCCCCAAAGAAACGCGCTTATGGGTGCCGCCACGGGAGGTGTTGGGTCCCACCCGCCTCTCCCACGGACTCGAAGCCCCAACATCCCCACCGACTGCGTCAAGCTGACTTGAGCGCCCGGCCAACCACCAAGCCCCTCCCCAAGTCGGGCGAGGAACGTCCCGACTACCGACCGGCAGCGCTCACGCGAATGGTGGAGATACCAACGTAAAAAAAGCGCTTTTCTTTGGCGGCTCGACACCGTTTCTTTGGGCAAGCACCAAAGAAATGGGGTCGAATGGCAGGGCAAGGTAACGAAAACCTCCCAACGTATCGGCGCACACGTACAAACCCAAGAATAAATAAAAGGGGGAACCCCCGGCGAGGGTTCCCCCTTAGACCCCCTCCTGCGCTTTTATGAGCATAAAGGGGGTTCCGCGCTCTGCGGCGGGCGGCCAGAGGCTTTGCCTCTGGACTCCACCGCCTTTGAAAAGGCGGGCGAAACTTTCAAACGCGCTTCGCGCAAAAAAAGACGCCCCGCGGGGCGTCTTTTTTCACCACTTATTCTCCACGCGCTCGGCGAAGCCGGGGAAGTCGCGGACGCGGATCTTGCGGCCGTCGTCGAGGACGGCGGTGCCGGTGAAGCGGCCGAAGACCTGGTGCTGGTCGCTCTTGAGCAGCTTAAAGTCCGTGCAGGCCGCGCGGTCCAGGACCGGGCGGAAGTCCATTTCAAAGCGGCTGTCGTCGCTCGAGAAGGTCCAGGGCGACATGTAGTCGAACTCGCCGCCCCGGCGGGGGATGTTGAAGGTCACACGGCTGAGCTTGTGCGCCTTTCCCTCGTAGAAGAGCATGTTCTCCGTCGCTACCGAGTTGTCCCCAAAGCCGTAGCCTATGTTCCAGCCGAAGGGCACCCCGTCCACCGCACCGGAGGCGCTGCCCCAGTACCAGGTGTTGTGGTAAGTCCACACGCCGCGGCCCCAGTCGAGCACCGCAAAGGCCGTCTCCGGCTCAAACTCGAAGCGCCGCCCGCGCACGCTGACCCAGCCGGAAGCGCGCATGCAGTTTATCTTCTGGTTGAAGTAGAAGTGGCCCCGCTTGCGGAAGGGCGTGCAGATGACCATGCTCTCGGGCGGCTCGTCCGTCAGGAGGATGCGACCCTCGATGGGGCGGCCGCCGGCGAAGTTCTCCATCCTGAAGATGAGCAGCCTGCCCTCCGCCGTGTGGCGGAAAGCCAGCTCGTAGCCCTTGCCGGACACCGCAACGTCGCCGGTGCTCGAGCTCTCGGGCAGTTTCCGCCGGCCCATCGGGAAGGCGCACATCGGCGAGAGCGTCTGCTGCCAGTGGTTCTCGAAATCGAGGAAGGAGATGGAGTCCATGCCCATGTAGCCGTTGTCCGCCACGGTCAGCGCAACGGCGCAGCGGCCGTTGTTGATGAGGTAGTAGTCCCATTCCTTTATGCGGTAGGCCGGGGCCTGCACGTCCGCGCGGCGGTAGACCGGCAGCAGCCTTTTCGCAAAGCCGGGCTCGGCTATGTTGCCGCGGCTGTCGAGCAGGGGCCTCGACCGGGTTATCTCATGCTGTCTCATATGCCGCGCTCCTTTCGTTGCAGCCGGATGTCGCACCCGTGGAAGGTGAGCAGAAGGTACTCGCCCTCCAAACGGGACATTATCTGCGGGCCGTACTTGCGCTCAAGCTCGTCCATCGTGCAGTTCGTGCTGATTATGGTGGGCTTGGCGCTGTTCAGCCTGGTGTTTATAAGCTGATAGAGCGCGGAGACGGAAAAGGACGTGACCATCTCCGTGCCGAGGTCGTCGAGGATCATGAGGTCGCAGCCGAGGTACTCCCGCACCCGGGAGGCCGCCGCCGCGCTCTCCTCGCCGTCGCGCGAAAAGCGCTGGGTCTCAAAGGCCGAGAGCGCCGCAGCTGCGCTCTCATAGGCCACGGAGCAGCCCCGCTCCGCCACGACCCGCGCTATGCAGGCCGAGAGATAGGTCTTGCCGAGGCCGGGACCGCCCATGAAGATGAGGTTCGCCGAGCCCTTGCCGAAGTTTTTGGCGTACTCGCGGCAGGTGTCGCAGATGAGCGACATGCACTCGCGCGGCGATTCCCCCGTCACGGGGTCGGGCGCGGCGTCGTACCAACCGAGGTCAAAGCGCTCAAAGCTCTCCTGCCCGCCGTGGAGCAGGGTGCTCAGCTCGTCGGTGAGCTCGCGCTTGTAGAGCTTTTTCAGGCAGTTACAGATGCCCGTGCCCTTTATGCCCGTGTCGTGGCAGTCCGGGCAGGAGTAGATCTCGTCCGTGTAGTCGGCGGGGAAGCCGGCGGAGACCAGCAACTCCGCGCGCTCGGCCTGGAGGGCCAGATTCTCGTCCCGGAGCACATCGAGCCGCTCCTTTGCGGCGGCGCTGCGGTCCATCGCGAGGCGGGCGAGCTCTATCATCTGCATGCGCAGCTCGCGGTCGAGCTCACGCAGCCGGGGCAGGCGGGCGTAGGCCTCCGCGGTGCGGCGCCGCTGCTCGGCGGCGTTTTCCTCGCGCAGGCGCGCCAGGCGCTCCCTGGCCCGGGCCAGAAGTTTTCCGTTGTAATCCATGCCTGACGCCTCCCTTCGCTCAGCCGCGGCGGACCTTGTCGTAGATCTTCTTCATGCGCTCGAGATCGCCCGCGCCGGAGTTCGCCGGGCGGGGGGTCTTGGGCTTGGACGCAGTGCGCCGGGGCGCGTCGCCCTTTTCGATCTCCTCCGGGCTGTGCAGGCCCTTGTCGTGCCAGCTGAGGACGATCTTGTTCATATAGCTCCACTTGAGCTGGCCTATGTTCGTGACCGTGCGGTCATAGGCCAGGGCCAGGGCCTCCGGGCCGAAGCCGAGGTCCAGCCAGCTCTCTATGTACTTGCGCTCCGAGGGCGCGAGGGGGCGCCCGCCGATGCCGAGGGCGCGCTTCACGCCCTCCACGGCGTCATGCAGCCGGGCGCGGGAGCGGATGTATTCCTCGGCCTGTTCAAAGGTCATTATCTCGCGGTTGGCCCAGACGTAGGCCTCTCGCTCGATGTCCCGCATCCGCGGCACGCGGCCGGGTCCGTATTTGAGCCGCGCCTCGTCGGCGCAGTGGTGCATGAGCTCCATGATGACGTCCACGGGCAGGCCGAGGTAGTCGTATATGCCGAAGAGCGTGCGCGTGTCCGCACCGGAGAG
Source organism: uncultured Eubacteriales bacterium (assembly GCA_900545405.1). Classification (GTDB taxonomy): domain Bacteria; phylum Bacillota; class Clostridia; order Oscillospirales; family Oscillospiraceae; genus Scatomorpha. The sequence goes on from UQYT01000028.1 coordinate 25,325, forward strand.
CGTGTGACCCAGCAATCGCTCCGCCTCCGCGAGCACTCCGCGGAAGGCCGGGTCCTCGTCCGAGCGGCGCACGACCTCCTCGGAGGTGTATTCCGGCAGCTCCTGAGCGGGGGGGACGCGCGGCGCGGCGGCGGCCGAGAGCAGGCCCATGCCGCGCAGCCGCTCCGCCGCGGCGGAAATGCGCCTCTCGTCCATGCCGAGCGCCGCGGCCAGCTCCGCGTCCGGAGCCTCGCCCCGGCGCAGGAGGTATATGTACAGCAGCGCGCTGTCCCCGTCGCCCGCCGATATAAGCTTGTCCGCATCCGCGGCCGGAAGGGCGCAGACATTGGCGCTCAGCCGGTAGCTTTTCTCTCCCATGTGCAAACATATCCTCTTTCAGGTTTGGACATACATTCTATCATTTTTTTTGACTTGTAGCAAGGGGCATGCTTGTGCTATAATAGGTTCCGTATGTAATCAAATTGTAATTCTTCTTCTCACGGGAGATAAGCCATGCTCGAGGTATTGACTCCCGCACCGGGCGCGGAGGCACTCATAGCCGCCGTGCAGAGCGGGGCGGACGCGGTTTGCATACGCTTCGGCGGCGCAGGGGCGCGCGGATTCACGCAGAGTGAATTTGCGAGGTCCGTGCGCTATTGCCGCGTGCGCGGCTGCCGGGTGTATGCGGAGCTTGACACGCTGGTTGCGGACTCTGAGATGGCCGCGGCGGCGGACTTTGTCCGCAGCGCCTGCGAGGCTGGGGTGGACGCCGTCATAGCCGAGGACTGGGGCTTCATCGCCGCGGCGCGGGCCGTGGCGCCGCTGATGCGGGTGTTCGCCGGGCCGAAGCTCGGCATACACAACGCGGCAGGACTGGAGGCCGCGGCACAGCTGGGCGTGGCGAGGGTCATGCTGCCCGCGGAGCTGCCCCTGGCCGACATCGCAGCACTGGCGCGGCGCAGCAGCGTGGAGCTGGGCGTGACGGTGCACGGCGCGCTGTGCTCGTCCTGGGAGGGGCAGTGCTACCTCGCGGCCGTGAACGGCCGGGGCAGCGCCAACCGGGGCGACTGCCCGGGGCTCTGCCGTGAGCGCTACTCCCTCGGCGGGCGGATGGACGACTATCCGCTCAGTCTCAAGGACCTGCGCGGCCTGGACTACATCCCGGAGCTTGAGAACCTCGGCATAGCCTGCGCGATCGTGGGCCGGGGCATAAAGCGGCCTGAGCAGCTTGCAAAGGTCACGGAGATATGCGTGAAATGCGTGCGCGACGGGCGCAAGCCCCTGGCGGCGGAAAAGGACGAGCTGGAGCTCGTGTTCACCGGCCGGGAGGGGACGGACGCCTATCTGCGCGGCGCGGTTGAGGACGACATGCTCTCCCTGCCCGGAGCGCCGGACAGGGACGCGGAGCGCGCGATGAACGCCGTGCGCAAGGGCTATGCGGACACGGAGCTGCGCCGGGTGAAGGTGGAGTTCTTCGCCCTCATCCAGCAGGGGCGGCCCTTCCGCAGCGGCATCCAGGACCAGGACGGCAACCGCGCCGTCTGGAACGGGCCGGAGCCGATGCAGGCCGTGGGCCAGCCGCTGGGACAGCGGGCGGTGGAGGCCGAGTTCCGGCGCACCTCGGGCACGCCCTACGCCTGCGAGCGGGTGAACGTCATGCTCGGGCGCGGACTGATGCTGCCTGAGGGCCTCCTGCAGCAGGCGAGGCGGGAGCTCATACACAGCCTCACCGCCAAGCGGGCGGAGCCGCCCGCGATGCGCACGGGGCGTCTGCCCCTGCCCGTGGGCGGAAAGCCCGCGGCGGACCACCTCACCGCCATATTCGAGGTCATGAACGCCGAACAGCTCACGGCCGAGCTCGCGGAGCTCGCGCCGGGCTATATATACGCGCCGCTGACGGTCCTCGCAGAGAACCCGGAGCGGCTGGAGCCCTTCCTGGCCGCGGGCGCGACGCCCGTGGCGGTCCTGCCCCGCGTGATACGCGACGCGGAGCTCAAGGAGACGGCGCGGCAGCTGGGCCGCGTGCGCTCCGCCGGAGTGACTCAGGCGCTCGTGGGCAATCTCGGCCACGTCGCGCTCACGCGCATGGCCGGCATGGACGCGCGCGGGGACTACTCGCTGAACATCTTCAACTCCTACTCGATGGACGTCGCCGCGAGCGCGGGGCTCCTCTCGGCCACGGCCTCCTTCGAGCTCACGATGGAGCAGATAAAGCAGTTATCCAAGCCGCTGGAAACGGAGATAATAGTTTACGGCCGCCTGCCCGTCATGCTGACGGAGCGCTGCCTCATCAAGGCCAGCGCGGGCCGCTGCGCCTGCGGCACGCCCTCGCGAATGAGCGACGACTTCGGCGGCGTGTACCCGGTGCTGCGCGAGGCCGTGTGCCGCAACGCGCTCTACGGGCCGATGAAGGTGTTCCTCGCGGACCGGCTGGACGAGGTGCTGCTCGCCGGGGTGAGCGGGATGCGGCTGCTGTTCACAAACGAGGGCGCGCGCGAGTGCGTGGAGGTCGCAAAGAGCTTCCTCGGCAAGAGCGAATACCGGCCGAACGGCCTCACGCGCGGACTATATTACAGAGGTGTTGACTGATGGGCATCATACTGGCCTCGGGCTCGCCCCGGCGGCGGGAGCTGCTGGAGATGCTGGGCCTGGAGTTTGAGATACGTCCCGCCAAAGGCGGGGAGCACCCGCCGGAGGGCGCGGGCCCGGAGGAGACCGTCCTCGCCCTCGCCGGAGCAAAGGCGGAGGAGATCGCGGAACACTCTGCGGAAAACGACGTCATAATAGCCGCGGACACCATCGTCTGGCTGGACGGGAAGCTCCTCGGCAAGCCGCACGACGAAGCGGACGCGGCGCGGATGCTCCGCGCGCTCTCGGGCCGGGAGCACGAGGTCTGGACCGGCGTGGCGCTTATAAGGGGCGCCGAGCGCGTCAGCGGCGCTGAGCAGACCTTCGTGAAGTTCCGGGACCTCACGGACGGGGAGATAGCCGCCTACATAGCCACCGGGGAGCCCATGGACAAGGCCGGGGCCTACGGCGCACAGGGCTATGCCTCGCTCTTTGTGGAGGGCATCAGGGGAGACTTCTTCAACGTCATGGGCCTGCCGCTGTGCAGGCTGGGCAAAATGCTCGGTAAATTGGGTGTGAAGCTGCTTTGAAAGAATATCTGAAGAAAAACGGCATAAGGCTCGGTGTGGTCATCCTCGCCGTCGTGCTCGTTGCGCTGCTGGCGGGGCGGGTCTTGGGCGGCCGCGCGGACTTTCTGACCAACGCCATCGTCACGGTGCGCGAGCCCATACGTCAGGCCGCCTCCTCGGTCGCCGACTGGCTGGACGGCATCTACGGCTATCTGTTCGAGTACGAGCAGCTCAAGGCCGAGAACGAGTCACTGAAGATACAGCTGGCCGAGGCCAAGGAGGAGGCCCGCGCGGGGCAGGACGCCCTCGACGAGAACGAGCGCTTCAGGAACCTCCTGGGCTTTGCCGAGAAGCACTCGGACTTCGTGTTCGAGTCGGCGCGCATAGTGTCCTGGAGCGCCTCGAACTGGGGCTCGAGCTTCACGATAAACAAGGGCGAGAAAAACGGCATCGAGGTCGGCGACTGCGTGGTCAACGAATACGGCGCGCTGGTCGGGCAGATCTCGGAGCTGGGCGAGAGCTCGGCCACAGTGCGCACGCTCATCGACGTGGACACCAGCATCGGCGCGCTCGTCGGCGCGGACGGCTCCGCCGCCATGCTGATGGGCGACTACACGCTCATGCGCCAGGGCCAGGTAAAGGTCACCTGGCTGACCGAGGGCGCGCAGCTCTTCCTCGAGGACGACGTGCTGACCTCCGGCTCCGGCGGACTAATCCCGCAGGGCATAGTCATAGGCAGCGTCGCCTCCATTCAGAGCGAGGCCGGCGGCCAGACCGAGTACGGCATCATCAACCCCGCCGTGGACCTCGACACCCTCGTGCAGGTGTACATCATCAAAGAATTCGACGTGGTCGAGTGACCCGTCTCGCGGAGGCTTTGCAATGCTCTGGGACCTCATCGACAGGAAAAAGCTGCGCCGCGCGCTGCTCTACCTGCTCTATATCCTCCTGTGCCTGCTGGTGCAGGACTCCATATTCGCGAGCCTGCCGCTCTTCGGCGTGAACATGCTCTTTCTGCCCGCCGCGGCCGTGGCGATAGGCATGTTCGAGGACGGCATCTGGGGCGCGGCCTTCGGCCTCGTCCTCGGCTTCCTCGCGGACATAAGCTACAACTACACGGCCCTTTTCGTCGCCGTGTTCCCGGTGCTGGGCTTCTTCGCCGGCATACTCTCGCGCTGGCTGGTGAACAAGCGCTTCTTTGCCTATATGCTCGTGTGCACCGCGGGCTGCGTCGTGACCGCGGCGGCGCAGATGTTCGGGCTGCTGCTCAAGGGGCACGAGTTCGGCTCCATGCTCTGGACCGCCATAGTCCAGGTGCTTTGGTCCCTGCCCATGACCGCAGCGCTGTATTTCCCATGCAAGGCGATAGCGAGAAAGAAAATTTAGCTTCGCCGCCGTTCCAGCGAAAGGATAAGCCATGAAAAAACTTGTAAGTTCAGGCAGGCTCTTCGCCTTCGGCGTTCTGGTAGTGACGCTCATAGCCCTGTGCGTTGTGACGCTCTACAAGCTGCAGATAATAGAGGGCGCGGCCTATTACGAGGAGAGCCAGAACAACCAGGCCTCGAACCAGACCGTCACCGCCGCGCGCGGCAACATCCTGGATCGCTACGGCCGGGTCCTGGTCTCTAACCGCGAGTGCTACAACCTCAAGATAAGCGACACGCGCCTCTTTTCCGACGAGGTGGAGGACCCCAACGCCGTCATCCTCGAGATGATAAACATGGTCGAGGCCGCGGGCGAGACCTACATCGACGACCTGCCCATAACCAAGGAGCCGCCCTTCGAGTACACGGACATGACAGCCCTGCAGCGCACGCTGCTCACGGCCTATCTCGACAGCAAGGGCCTCGACGAGGATACGACGGCCGTGGAGCTCATGAGCTATTTCCGCACCCGCTATGACATAGCCAACAGCTATAACGCCGAGGAGATGCGCAAGATAGCCAGCGTCCGCTACGCGCTCAATGTGCGCTACTCCATCAACACCAACCCCTATGTCTTTGTCGAGGACGCCTCGATAGACCTCATCTCCGACCTGATGGGCGTCGTCGGCAACGTTGTGGAGGTGGAGACCTCCTACGTCCGCGAATACAACACCCAGTATGCGGCCCACATCCTCGGCTACGTCCAGGCGATGAGCGAGGAGGACATGGAAAAATACCGCCCCCAGGACGAGAACAGCGGCTACGACTACGACACCAAGGTCGGCCGCGACGGCGTGGAGTATACCTTTGAGGACTGGCTCCACGGCACCAACGGCACCGCCCGCGTGACCCGTACCTCCAGCGGCACGATAACCAGCACGGTGTACACCGAAGACCCCGTCCCCGGCAACCACGTCTACCTCACCATCGACATACAGCTGCAGGAGGCCGTGGAGAGGATACTCGAGACGGGCATCTATGAGCTGCAGCTCAAGCGCGACGAGGACAACGCCAAGTACACCATGGAGGGCAAACTCGACGAGGTGAGGGAGGACATCCAGGGCGGCGCCATAGTCGTCGTGGACGTCAAGACGGGCGAGCCACTCGCCATCGCGAGCTACCCGACCTTCGACCTCTCGAGCATCATAGAGGATTACAGCGACCTGCTGGAGGCCGAGAATGACCCGCTCTTCAACCGCGCGCTCAACGGCGCCTATGAGCCGGGCTCCACCTTCAAGCCATGCACCGCCATCGCGGGCCTCACGGAGAACATAATCAACACCGAGACCCAGATAGAGTGCACCGGCCTCTTCACCAAGTACGCCGACCAGGGCTACGCCCCGGCCTGCTGGATATACACCCAGACCGACGGCCAGCTCACCCACGGCTATGACAACGTCACCGAGGCCATAAAGGACTCCTGCAACGTGTTTTTCTACACCGTGGCAGACAACCTCGGCATACGCAAGCTGATGGAGTACGCCAAGAACTTCGGCTTGGGCGAGAGCACGGGCATCGAGCTCTCGGAGACCACCGGCAACATGGCGAACCCGGACAACCACCTCAACTACGACGTGGACTCCTGGGTGGACGGCGACACGGTCCAGGCCGGCATAGGCCAGTCCGACAGCATGTTCACGCCGCTGCAGCTCGCCGAGTACTGCGCCGCCATCGCCAACGGCGGCACGCGCCACTCCGCCGCCATCCTCAAGAGCGTCCGCAGCTACGACTACTCGCGCCAGCTCTATCAGAAGGAGACCGAGGTGCTCTCCACCGTTGACAGCGCCGACTACAACTGGGCCGCCGTCCAGCGCGGCATGTACCTCATGGCCAACGACATCACGAGCTCGAGCAGCACGGTCTACTACGCGCTGAGCAACTACTCCTACAACGGTGTGAGCCTGCCCGTCGCGGCCAAGACCGGCACCTCCCAGCTCGGTGAGGACAAGACCAACAACGCCATCTTCATGTGCTATGCGCCCTTTGACGACCCCGAGATCGCCATCGCCATAGTGGTCGAGCGCGGCCAGTCCGGCGCCAACCTCTCCAAGATGGCCCGCAACGTGCTGGACGCCTATTTCAGCCTCGGCACCCTCAATACCACCGCCGAGCGCGAATACAGCCTGCTCAAGTGAGTGTTTTTGCTCGGAAATTCGAGGAAAGCCGAAGAAATAAGTTGAAGTTTTTACAGATCTGGCATATAATTAATATCTAAAGCATTTAAGTGAACGGATGCCCCCGGCGGCAGCCCGGAGGCCTTGGAGGGAGAAAGGAAATATGAACATTGCGCTGCTGGCCGACGACGGCAAGAAGGAACTGATGGTCCAGTTCTGCATTGCCTACTGCGGCATCCTTGCGGAGCACAACATCTGTGCCACCACCACGACCGGCAAGCTCGTCAGCGAAGCAACCGGTCTGCCCATAACCCTGTATCTGCACGACAAACAGGGCGCCCAGCAGATAGGCGCGAGGATCGCCTACAACGAGATCGACCTCGTCCTCTGCTTCTGTGACCCGGCGAACCCGGAGGGCTTCGACACCGTCAACAAGCTCTCCCGGCTCTGCGACCAGCACCTCATCCCAATGGCGACCAACGCCGCCACGGCCGAAGTGCTCATCCAGGGCCTGCGCCGCGGCGACCTCGATTGGCGCGACATCGTCAATCCCAAGAAAAAATAAAAAATATGCGCCAAAGGGCGGCGGGTATCGGCCCGTCGCCTTTGCGCTGTTTTCGTTTGGAGGTTTTCAAGATGGAAAAGGTGACGCCGAGGACGCTCTCGGGCTTTATGGAGCTGCTCCCCGCCGACCAGCTCAAGATGGAGCGTCTGCTCGGCACGCTCAGGGAGGTGTACTCCCTCTACGGCTTCACGCCGCTGGACACCCCGGCCATAGAGTCCGCCGAGGTCCTGCTCGCCAAGGGCGGCGGCGAGACGGAAAAGCAGATTTACCGCTTCATGAAGGGCGACAGCGACCTCGCTCTGCGCTTTGACCTCACGGTCCCGCTCGCAAAATACGTCGCGGC
>UQYT01000029.1 GCA_900545405.1 uncultured Eubacteriales bacterium
TTTTGCCCCGCTTTTTTACAAAAAAGCGGGCGCCGTCCAGGGGCCGCGCCCCTGGTCGCCCGCCGCAGCGGGCGAAACCCCCTTGTGCTTATTGACGCGCAGGAGGGGGTCTAAGGGGGAACCCTCGCCGGGGGTTCCCCCTTTTTATTGTTGCTCACTCCAATAAGCTCATTATCCCGTTCTCTTTTATCTGCCCCCTGAGCGTCTCGAGCTCGGAGGAGATCATCTCGTCGAGCACCCTCATGCCGAGGAGCTCCACGGGCGCTTTGTCGTCCGTGAGGATGAGGCCGCCGCCCTCGACGGGGACGAGGCCCTCCTCTACGCGGGACATGATGGTGCTCAGCGCATCGTCCTCCCCCAGCGCGCCGATGCGCTCCGCGAGCCGCGCAAAGCCTTCGGCGTCCGCGGTGGCGAGGAGCTCGAGGTTCGAGCCGCCCGTGACCTTAACAGTGGCGCAGTACGGAAAGACCGAGGCGATGGTGTCCATGAGGTACTCGTTCATCGAGCCCTCGGCGTCCGAGCGCATGGACATGTTCACCACCATGACCCCGCCGGGGTTCAGGTGCTCAAGCACCTCGGTGAAGAACTCCACGCTGGACATCTGGAAGGGTATCGTGATGTCCTGATAGGCGTCCACCATGATGACGTCGTAGGTGCCGGAGGTCGTGAGGTAGGCGCGGCCGTCGCCCACGACGGCGTTTACCTCCTCCGGCAGGCCGAAATACTCGCGCGAGAGGGCGACGATCTTCTCGTCGATCTCCACGCCCGTGACGGAGCAGCCGGGGAAGTATTTGAGGCACTGCCCGGCAAAGGTGCCGGTGCCGAGGCCGAGTATGAGCACGTCCTCGCACTTTTCCGCCATGAGCGGTGCGGCGAGGGCGTAGTCGTAGTACATGCCCGTGAGCCCGCCGGACTTCATCATGATGCTCTGCACGCCGAAGGCCACGTTGGTGGAGAGGATGACGCTCTCGTCCGTCTCGCGGACCTGGAGGTAGTTGTAGATGGACTCGTCCTCGACGGTGAGGTCGTCCTCCCAGAAGGCGAAGCTGTAGTTGAAGGGCATGAACATGAGCGCCGTGATGACGACGGCGATGACCGCGCTGCGGGCGACCCACTTTTTGCGCGAGATGAAAAAGCCCAGGCTTATGACCGCGAGGATGGCGGCGAAGATGAGGAAGGTCCGCGCCGTGCCGACGGCGGGGATGGTCACGAAGGTGGGCAGGAAGGTGCCGATGATGCTGCCTATGGTGCCCAGGGCCTCCAGCTCGCCCACGGTGCGGCCGTTGTCGTCCAGGCTCTCGGTGGCGTACTTCATCAGCGAGGGCGTGACGGTGCCGAGCAGCATGAGCGGCACGACGAAGAGGGCAAAGCAGCTGCCCAGCGAGGCCCAGACGAGGAAGTTGCTCTTCACGAACAGTGCCAGCAGCCCGGAGACGCCCGCGATGACATAGCGCCCGGCAAAGGGTATGGCCGCCGTCCATATCGCCGTTATCAGCAGCCGCCGGTAGAGCCGCACAGGGTCCGGGTCCTTGTCCGCCGCCCGGCCACCCCAGACGTTGCCTATGGCCATGGCTATCATGATGGTGCCGATGATGACCGTCCAGACGATCTGCGAGCTTGAAAAGTACGGCGCCAGCAGGCGGCTCGCGCCCAGCTCTATGGCCATGACCGACATGCCCGAGAAGAAGGCCGTGACGTATAAAAACAGCTTTCTGCCCATGACGGGGGCCTGTTTTGCTTCCATAAAATGCACCTCCGGCTGTGGTATACGCACAATGATACCACAGCCGGAGCCGTTATGGAACTATTTTATCCCAGCGCCACGTCCAGGACCATCATGACGGAGAAGCCGATGAGCGTGAAGAGGGCCATGACGTCCTTGCGCTTGTTGGTCTGGCTCTCGGGTATGAGCTCCTCGACCACGACGTAGATCATCGCCCCCGCGGCGAAGGCGAGCATATAGGGCAAAAGCAGCCGTGCCCTGAGCACCAGGGCCGCGCCTATGACGCCCGCGATGGGCTCGACGATGCCGCTGGCCTGGCCGAGGAAAAAGGCCTTGCCCCGGCTCATGCCCTCGCGCCGGAGCGGGACGCTCACCGCGGTGCCCTCCGGCAGGTTCTGTATGCCTATGCCCAGCGCCAGCAGGCAGGCCGCCGCGGGCGTCGCGCCGTCCAGCCCGTAGGCCAGGGAGCCGAAGGCCACGCCCACGGAGAGGCCCTCGGGTATGTTGTGCAGCGTTATGCTGCTCATCAGCATCAGCGCCCGGCGGCGGCTCGAGGCTCCGGCCGCGCCGCTCCGGCGCTCCATGCGCTCCCAGAGCCGGTCGCCCAGATAGAGCAGCGCGCCGCCGCCCAGAAAGCCCAGCAGCGCCGTCGCCCACACGTTCATGCCCAGCGTCCCCGCCAGTTCTATGGCCGGGGAGAGCAGGCTCCAGAAGGACGCCGCCGTCATGACCCCGGCCGCAAAGCCGAGCATGGCGTCCAGCGCGTTTTTGTTCATGGTCCTGAAAAAGAACACCAGCCCCGCGCCCAGCGCCGTCACGCCCCAGGTGAAGAGCGTCGCCAGCAGCGCCTGCACCGTATGCGGCAGGGCCAGGAACCAATCTGCCATAAGAAATACCCCCACTTGCACAAAAAGGGCGGCAGGCCAACTTCAGCCTGTCGCCCCTTCTGCATCTTATGCGTGGGGTGCCTGTTTCGCCTCTCGGCGCCTCTCGCGCCGGTTGCGCTGCCAGATGAGCGAGAGCCCGCGGAGCAGCATGTAGTCGTCGAGCTCGATGTCGTGCGTGCAGTAGGGTATTATCCTCTCGGCGAGGCCGCCCGTGGCGACGACGGCGGCGCTCCCGCCGAGCTCGGCCTCCATGCGGTCTATCATGCCGTCGATGGCGCAGGCCGCGCCGAACACGGCGCCGGACTTCATGCACTCTATCGTGCCCGAGCCGATTACGCGCTTCGGGGCCTCCAGCGAGATGCGGGGCAGCAGCGAGGCCGCGTCGGAGAGCGCCTCGAGCGAGACGGCCGCGCCGGGGAGTATCGCCCCGCCCAGCAGCCGCGAGTTCGGGCCGATGACGGTTATCGTCGTGGCCGTGCCCATGTCGATGATGATGACCGGCGGCTCATGGGCGTCCAGCGCCGCCACCGCGCCCGCTACGAGGTCCGCGCCCATCTGCGAGGGGTCGTCGATGCCGATGTTGAGGCCGGTCTTGACCCCGGCGCCGACGACGAGCGCGTCGTGGCCCGTTATGAGCCGCACCGCCTCGCGCAGCACCTCGGTTAGCGGCGGGACGACGGAGGCGATGGCCGCGCCCTCAAATTCGCGCAGCTTGACCCCGCGCAGGCTCAGCACCCGCTCCATGAGCACGGCGTATTCATCCGCGCTGCGTCCGGGGCTCGTCGCCAAACGCGCAAGGTTGAGTATCTCCCGTCCCTCGACGCAGCCGAGGGTTACCGCCGTGTTGCCCGCGTCCACCGCCAGGATCATCTCACACGACTCCCTTCTTGCGCAGACGGATTATGCGCTCGATTATCGGAGAGAGCACCAGATTTATGCCCAGCTCGATGAGGAAGTTCACGCCGACGAGGCCGAGGAAGATGTAGAGCAGCGGGTTGGCCTCGTTGCCCGAGGAGCTGACCCATCCCATCATCCACTCGTTGAAGGTGTCGTTGAAGAATACAAAGAGACCGGCGCAGAAGATGCCGGTGTTCACGATGGGGCTCGCGATGGCGGCGCAGATGACGCCGGCGGTGGGATTCTTCTTCTCAACGGCCTTGTAGATTAGGGCGGCCACCCAGCCGGCGGCGATGCCCTTGACGAGGCAGAGCAGCGCGGTGAGAAGGGGGTTCAGGTTCCAGAGGACGGCCCCGCCGAGGTCCGCCCCGGTGATGCAGGCGATGAGCACGACCGCGCCGAACACGAAGCCGAGCCAGGCGCCCGCCCTGGGGCCGTAGAGCGCCGCGCCGACCACGATGGGCACCAGCGTCAGCGTCACGGGGAAGGAGCCTATCTTCACAAACGTGGCGACAAGCTGCAAAACGATGACCAGAGCCGTGAAGATGGATAAACCCACAAGGCGTCTGGTCTTTTCAGTGCTGTTGGACATATTCAATTACCTCCTGCTGCTGTTCCAGGTCCAGCCCGGATATAGCGCAGGCCCATTATATAAACAGCGCGGGAAAATTGCAAGGCAAAAAGCTGCGCTATTTCGCCGCATTTTGGCTGAAAATGAAAAACGGCCCGCTTTCGCAGGCCGTTTTTGTTAAACTCAGGAATTATTTCATGTTTTCGACAGCGCCGATCCAGAGCGCGTTGGACGCGTCGGAGGGCATCTTGTGGCCGTCGCGCGGGGAGAGCGTGAAGCCCATGACCGCGGGGCCGTCGGCCGAGGCGCTGCGCTTGAACTGCTGCGCGAAGAAGCGGCGGCAGTAGCTGTGCAGCCAGTGGATGAGCGTGGCGCGGTCGAATTCGCCCTCGAAGGCGATCTCGGCCAGGCGGAGGACCTTCTCGGGGGAGCCGCCGCGCATGACCATGTGCCAGAGGAAGAAGTCCTGCAGGATGTAGGGGCCGACGGAGTCCTCGCTCTTCTGCAGCAGCTCGCCCTCCTCGCCGATGGGCAGCAGCTCCGGCGTGACCGGCGTATCCCAGATGTCGTGCAGCGCGGCGGCGAGCTCGGCGTCGTCGCAGGTGTCGGCGACGTACTTGACCACGGCGCGGACCATGGTCTTGGTGAGGCCGGCGTTGATGTCGTAGTTGGAGATCTGGTCGCCGTTATAGGTGCACCAGCCGTCGGCCTGCTCGGAGAGGTCCTTGGTGCCGACGTCGAGGCCGTTGACCTTGTTGGCGATGTCGAGCAGCACCATGGTGCGCTCGCGGGCCTGGGCGTTCTCGAAGACGACGCTGTGGTCGCCGAGGTCGTGGCCGATGGTCTCGAAGTGCTTCTTGACGCTCTCGCCTATGGGTATGACGCGCAGCTCGGTGCCGAGGCGCTCGGCTATCGTGACGGCGTTGTTCTTGGTGCGGTCGGTGGTGCCGAAGCAGGGCATGGTGACGGCGACGATGTTCTTGCGCGGCAGGCCCAGCTTGTCCATCGCGTGGGCGCAGGCGAGCATGACCAGCGTGGAGTCCACGCCGCCGGAGACGCCGATGACGGGGCGCCAGCAGCCGGTATACTCCATGCGCTTGATGAGGCCGGTGGCCTGGATGTCCAGGCAGCGCGCGGCAAACTCGGCGATGCCCTCGTCGGGGACGAAGGGCTCGCGCTTTATGCGGCGGGTGAGCTTGGTCTCGGCGGGCTCGAGCTCCCAGGCGTAGCGGGCGACGGGGGCCGCGGCCAGCGTGGCGAAGGTGCCCTCGCGCATGCGGGCGCCGGCGAGGTTGAAGACGTCGAACTCGCTGACGGCCATGCCGGAGCCGCTCTCGCTCTCGGCGAGGGTCTCGCCGTCGTCCACGACGAGGCAGAGTCCGGAATAGCTCTTGTCCGTGGTGCTCTCGCCGGAGGCGGGGGCGGCGTAGACGGTGCCGTAGTGCAGGCGCTTGGTCTCGTTGTCGAGCGCGCGCTTGGTCTCGAAGGCGGACTGCACGCTCATGGGCTCGTCGGAGAGCTCGGCGATGACGGTGGCGCCGGCGGCGCAGAGCGCTGCAGTGGGCGGCACGGGCAGGCGCCTGTCGGCGGCGAACTGGATGCCGACCACGAGCTCGCTCATGGCGTCCGCGCAGAAGAGCGCCTCGCTCTCGAGGCAGCAGTAGTCGGAGTACTCGAGGTCGATGTCGATGGACTCGCCCGGGTTCAGGCTGGCGAACACGGTGCCGCGGACGTTGCGGCGCGCGGTGAAGCCCAGGACCTCGCCCTTGCAGACGGCGGCCGCCGCGCTGTACACGGCCCCGCGCGCATAGAGCGGCAGGCCGACGACGGCGAGCATGTCGCTGCCGCGCGTGGCGTCGGCTATCTCGCCGAGGCACTCGAGCGCGGCGTTCAGCAGGGGCTTCTGGTAGTACAGGTGCCCGCAGGTGGCGCCGGTGATGGCGAGCTCCGGGAACACGAGGAGCTTCACGCCCTCGCCCTTCGCCTTTTCGATGCATTCGATGATCTTCTCAGTGTTGTACCGGGGGTCGGCCACGCGAAGTTCCGGCGCGGCGGCCGCGGCTTTGATGAAACCGTCTTTCATTTAGTATCCGTATCCCTTTCTGTACCGGCGAAGATGTCCCGGAAGTCCGGGCCGTCCGAACCGTAAAATGTACTGTTCATAAATACGCGCATGGCCTTTATTATGTCCATGCCCTTCTCATCGAGGCCGACGTAGGGCGAGAAGCAGGGCTCTCCGTCCTGGGGGACGAAGAAGTTCCAGGTCCAGCCGTCGGAGACGGTGTCCACGACTGCGCACATGCTCCAGTATTCGTCGAGGTCTATGCCCGCCAGTTGCAGCGCCTCGACGCCCAGGAGCGTGGAGGAGGTGTTCATGCGGCTGCCCGGCTCGGCCGGGAGCAGCGACGGGTCGTTCGACCAGATGACATAGTCCGTGGAGTAGAGCTCGGCGTAGTCCTCGAGCTCCCAGTCCGCGACGTCCTCCGGGCACATGCCGAGCTCGGAGTACACCGTCGCCCCGCTCTCGAGCGGGGTGCCGGGGCGGTGGTCGCCGAAGAACACGACGATGACCGGCTCGTCCTGCGCGGCGAGGTGGTCCACCAGCTTGCCCAGGGCCTCGGAGCAGTCGGCCACGCCCTGGGTCACGGCGTTGAGCACGCCCACGGCCTCGTCGCCGAGGTCGGACTCAAAGGGGAAGTCGTAGCTCGAAAACTTGTCCGCCGTGTAGGGCGTGTGGTTCTCCATGGTGACGGCCCAGAGGAACACCGGGCCCTCCCCGGCCTTCTGGTCGAAGAGCTCCGCCGTCACGTCGGCGAGGTAGTCGTCGGAGTAGAACTCGCCGGCGATCTTGCCGTACATGTAGCCCCAGTAGTCCGGCGCGGCGGCCGCCTCCGGGTCTATCGCGGCGAAGTCGCCGGAGAAGTACATGTCCTGAAAGCCCAGGGCCGTGTACAGCGCCGTGCGGTTGTAGATGCCGTCGTTGAAGGTGTGCAGGTAGGCCGTGTAGTAGCCCGCGTCGGAGAAGAGCTGCGGCAGGCTGGGATAGGTGAGCAGCTTCTCCTGCTCCCAGCCGTAGATCATGTCGTCCCAGCTGAAGAAGCGGGTGTTGATGCCCGTCATTATCTCGAGCTCGATGTTCTCCGTGCCATAGCCGAGCGTGTGCGTGTAAAACTTGCCGGACACGCCCTCGGAGCAGATGCGGTGGAAGTCCGCGACCGGGTCCTCGGCGTAGCTCACGCCGGGCAGCTCTGTCACGTCGAAGAAGGACTCGCCGAGGACGAAGATGACGTTCGGCTGCTCGTCCTTTTCCGTGTCCGGCAGCTCCTCGATCCAGCTCTGGGCGTTCATGAGCATCAGCTCCTCCTCGTCCGGCTCGGGGATGAAGCTCTCCTCCCCGCCGAGGACGACGGAGCGCCAGAGGCCGAGCAGCACGCCGCAGCGGCTGTTGTGGACTATCTGCGTGTCCTGCGCCGCCGCCTGTCCCGAGCCCACCGGGCCGTAGAACCAGCTCTCGACCGAGGCCGGCACGCAGAAGAGCGACGCAAACAGTATTGCCGAGATCAGCCCGGATATGAGCCCCTCGCGCAGCCGCGGCCTGAAGCGCCGCGAGACGAAAAAGAGCCCGACGAGCACCAGCAGCATAATCACCACCGCCGCCGCGCTCTCGCCCGAGAACTTCATGGAGGCCTCGTTGAGCTCCATGATGCCGCCCACCTGGGTGACGAGGCGTATGTCCTGGACGTACAGCGGCGTGGAGGTTATGAGCATCTTGTAGTAGTTGGCGAAGCTCAGCCCCGCGACGGAGAGCGTGACTATGAGCCCGCCCGCGAAGATGCTCCGGCAGAGAAAGCCGAGCGTGCAGATGACCAGCCCCAGGAAGGCCGCCGTTGCGACGGCCCGGGGCGTAAAACCGAAAAGCAGTGCCGCGGCGTCTGCGAAGCTCTGCGTTGTGATAAGCTCCGAGACCGCCGTCAGCACCCAACCGGCCGCGAAGGCCGAGGCCGCGGAGCAGGCCACCGCCCGCTCCCGCCCCGGTCTGCGCCGGGCGCCGGGATGTTTCATTTCATTCTTCCTCAGTAGGCAAGCCTCTCGCTGAGGTAGGCGACGAGCTCGCTTATGGGCAGGCGGACCTGCTGCATGCTGTCGCGCTCACGGACGGTGACGCAGTTGTCCGCGGGCGTCTCGGCGTCGCCGACGGTGGTGAAGTCGACGGTCACGCAATAGGGCGTGCCGATCTCGTCCTGGCGGCGGTAGCGCTTGCCGATGGAGCCGGTGTCGTCATAGTCGCACATGAAGTGCCTGGAGAGCTCGGCGTAGAGCTCCTTTGCCGGGCCGGCGAGGACTTCCTTCTTGGAGAGGGGCAGCACGGCGACCTTCATGGGCGCCAGCGCCGGGTGCAGGTGCAGCACGACGCGGGTGTCGTTCTTCGCCGCGTCCACAACCTCCTCGTCGTAGGCGTCCGCGAGGAAGGCGAGGGTCACGCGGTCCGCGCCCAGGGAGGGCTCGACGACGTAGGGGATGTAGTGCTCGTTCTTCTCCTGGTCGAAGTAGCTGAGGTCCTGGCCGGAGTGCTCCTGGTGCTGGGTGAGGTCGTAATTCGTCCTGTCGGCCACGCCCCAGAGCTCGCCCCAGCCGAAGGGGAACAAATACTCGAAGTCCGTCGTCGCTTTGGAGTAGAAGGAAAGCTCTTCCTTCTCGTGGTCGCGCAGGCGGAGGTTCTCCTCGTTCATGCCCAGGCCGACCAGCCAGTCGCGGCAGAAGCCGCGCCAGTAGGCGAACCACTCGAGGTCGGTGCCCGGCTCGCAGAAGAACTCGAGCTCCATCTGCTCGAACTCGCGGGTGCGGAAGGTGAAGTTGCCCGGGGTGATCTCGTTGCGGAAGCTCTTGCCTATCTGGCAGACGCCGAAGGGGATCTTCCGGCGGGTGGTGCGCTGGATGTTCTTGAAGTTGACAAAGATGCCCTGCGCGGTCTCGGGGCGGAGGTAGACCTCGCTGGCCGAGTCCTCGGTGACGCCCTGGTGGGTCTTGAACATGAGGTTAAATTTGCGGATGTCGGTAAAATCCGACTTTCCGCAGCCCGGGCAGGGTATATTATGCTCACGGATGAAGGCGACCATCTCGTCGTTGGTCATCGCCTCGACATTCGCGCCCTCGACGGGGTTGTCCTTGAGCCAGTCCTCGATGAGCTTGTCGGCCCTGTGGCGCATCTTGCAGGCCTTGCAGTCGATGAGCGGGTCGTTGAAGGTGGTCACATGTCCGGAGGCGACCCAGACCTGCGGGTTCATCAGTATCGCAGAGTCGAGGCCGACGTTGTAGGGGTTCTCCTGGACGAACTTCTTCCACCAGGCCTTTTTGACGTTGTTCTTGAGCTCTGCGCCGAGGGGGCCGTAGTCCCAGCTGTTGGCAAGACCGCCGTAGATCTCGCTCCCGGCGTAGATGAAGCCCCGGTTCTTGCACAGAGCCACGAGCTTTTCCATCGTCTTTTCCGTGTTTTTCATTCTTTACTTCCTTTCCCGCAGATGGCTTCTGCGGAGATTTTGCATATGGCGGAGATATATGCTATAATGCCCCAGAACGGGCCGCCTTTGCCCCGTTCAGCGCACAGTACATATTAGCACATATGTCTTTCCTTAGCAACAAAAGTTAAACATTAGATTATCAAATAAAGTGAGGAACAGCAATGAAAAAGGCCGTTTTGAAGCAATACGCACGCCTCATCGCCCGCACGGGCGCAAATGTGCAGAAGGGCCAGAGCGTGCTCATCGTCGCCGGGCTGGATCAGCCGGAGTTCATAGAGATGCTCGCCGCCGAGTGCTACCGCGCGGGGGCCTCCGAGGTCGAGGTCGAGTGGCGCCACCAGCCGCTCACGCGGCTCGCCGTCCGCTACAAGAGCGCCAGGCGCCTCGGCGAGGTCAAGGCCTGGGAGGAGGCCAAACAGCAGTGGCAGGCGGAGAACCTCCCCGCCCGCATCGTCGTCCTCAGCGAGGACCCGGACGGCCTCGCCGGCATAAACCAGGCCAAGTACGCCTCCGCGATGCAGGCGCGGTATGTCAAGCTCCGCCCCTACATCGACGCGCGCGAGAACCGCGAGCAGTGGTGCATCGCCGCCGTGCCGGGCGTCAAGTGGGCCAAGAAGGTCTTCCCCGACCTGTCCAAAAGCCGGGCCGTTGAAAAGCTCTGGGAGGCCATCCTCTCCTGCTCCCGCGCGCTCGAGGGCGACCCGCAGGAGAACTGGCGTCAGCACAACCTGGAGCTCAAGTCCCGCGCCGAGGCGCTAAACGCCATGGGCCTCGTCGCGCTCGAGTACAGCTCCGCCAACGGCACGGACCTGCGCGTCGGCCTCATCCCCGAGGCGCTCTTCCTCGGCGGCGCGGAGCGCTGCCCGGTGAACGGCGTCATGTACGACCCTAACATCCCCTCCGAGGAGCTCTTCATCACCCCCAGGGCCGGGGAGGCCGAGGGCATAGTGTACGCGACGCGGCCCCTCGCCTTCCAGGGCGTGCTCATAGAGGACTTCTGGCTGCGCTTTGCAGGCGGCCGGGTCGTGGAGCTGCACGCGGAGAAGAACGAGGACGCCCTGCGCACGCTGGTGGAGATGGACGAGGGCTCGGCCATGCTCGGCGAGTGCGCGCTGGTGCCCTACATGAGCCCCATCCGCGAGAGCGGCATCCTCTTCTACAACACGCTCTTCGACGAGAACGCGGCCTGCCACCTGGCCCTCGGCCGCGGCTACTCCAGCAACATCCGCGACTACGAAAAGTACAGCCTCGACGAGCTGCGCGCCATGGGCGTGAACGACTCCATGGTGCACGAGGACTTCATGATAGGCTCCGCCGACCTCGCCGTCACGGGCGTCACCGCTTCCGGTGAGCGCATCCCCATCTTCCGCGACGGCGGCTGGGCGTTCTGAGCCGGGGGAGGCACTATGAACAGAAAGAAAAAACGCGGCGCCCACCTCGACCGCCGCACGATAATCCTCATCTCCGTCGGCGCGGCGCTGGCGATCATCATCATCGTCGCGGCCATCCTGCTCATGACCCGCTCCGGCGGGGGCGGCAAGTATGAGGAGCACTACTCCGCCGCCATGGAGTACTACATCTCCGGCGACTTCGACAGCGCCGTGGAGGAGGCTCAGAAGGCCTACGACGCCGACGCCACCGAGGACGCCACCGTGCTGCTCGCGCGCTGCTACGACCAGCGCGGGGACAGCACCTCCGCCATCTACGTCCTCGAGACCTGGCTCGGCAAGAACTCCGGCTCCCAGGCCGAGGCCCTGCTGGCCTCCCTCAAGGGCGAGGCCGAGGAGGAAGAGACCATGACCATAGGCGGCAAGGAGGTCACGGAGGACACCGAGACGCTGGTCCTCACCGGCGTGACCCTCTCGGCCGAGGAGCTCGACACGCTCTCGAAGCTCACGAACCTCACGGCCCTCTCCCTCAACGACTGCGGCCTCACGGACGCCTCCGCCGTCTCCGGGCTCACGAAGCTCCGCTCCCTCTCGCTGAGCGACAACGAGATAAAGGACATCTCCGCCCTCCGCGGCCTCTCCGAGCTGCGCACGCTCTATCTCTCCGGCAACCCCATAGAGGACCTGACGCCGCTCTACAGCCTCACCGGCCTCACGACGCTGGACATCCGCGACCGCGAGATCACCGACACCGAGCTCGCCGAGCTCGAGAAGAAGCTGCCGAACTGCACGGTGTTCTCGGACGAGGCGACCGTGGAGGTCAAGGACCTCTCCCTCGGCGGCGTGGACTTCAAGTCCGACGTCACGGAGCTGGACCTCTCGGGCAGGGGCATAACCGACATCTCCGTCCTCGCCGACTGCACGGCGCTGGTGAGCCTGACCCTCTCGGGCAACGAGGTCTCCGACATCTCCGCGCTCGTGAACATGCCCGAGCTCACGCGGCTCGACCTCTCCTCCACCAAGGTCTCCAGCCTCTCGCCCATCATGACGCTGACGAAGCTGCAATACCTGAACCTCTCCAAGTCCGCCGTGACGAACCTCGCCGCGCTCTCCGGGCTCACGGAGCTCACGGAGCTGAGGCTCGACGGCTGCGCGGTGCAGAGCATCTCCGTCCTCTCCGGCCTCACCAAGCTGACCACCCTCAGCCTTAAGGACATGGCCATTAAGGACGCCGACCTCGCCTCCCTCGCGGGGCTCACGTCGCTCAAGACGCTGGACCTCACCGGCTGCCTCTCCCTCACCGGCGCCGGCGTGGACGCGCTCAAGGAGAAGCTGCCGAACTGCACCGTGACGGCCTCCGAGGAGATCTACGGCATCAAGCTCGGCGACGGCGAATACCAGGCGGCGGACACCTTTGTGGACGCCTCGGGCAAGAACGTCACCAGCCTTGAGAACGTCTCGCGCTTCACGGCGCTGCAGACGCTGCTGCTCAACAGCAACCCGGGCCTGGACCTCTCCGGCCTCGGCACGCAGACCTCGCTGACGGCGCTGGAGCTCTCCGACTGCGGCCTCACCTCCATAGGCGAGCTGCGGACGCTGACCGCGCTCAAGACCCTCAGCCTGATGCGCAACGACCTGCGCGACGTCTCCGCCCTCGGCGGCATGACGGAGCTCAAGGAGCTGCACCTGAGCTACAACGCGAAGCTCACCGACATCTCCGCGCTCTCGGGCTGCACCTCGCTCGAGTACCTCTCGCTAAACAACACCGGCGTCACCGAGCTCTCCGCGCTCAAGGACCTCAAAAACCTGCAGACCCTCGACCTTGAGAACTGCCCGCTCATCGACACCTCCGCGCTCTACGGCATGACGAGCCTGCGCACGCTCTATCTCTCCGGCTGCGGCATCTCCCGCACCGAGATAGGCTATCTGAGCTCCGCTCTGCCCAATTGCACGATATACGCATAAAATTTACAAAATACTCTTCTTTTTATCCGCCGTGTATGGTAATATATTTATGGCGATACCCATATACGCAGGAAGGAGCTGAAACCAATGAAGTTCACGTTTACGGAAAAGAAGATGGACGCCTCCGAGGAGCTGCGCGCCTATGCCGAGAAGAAGATCGGCAAGATAGACCGGCTTTTCAAGACGGAGAGCGAGGCCTTCGTGACCTTCAGCACGGAGCGCGGACGCTTCCGCGCCGAGGTGACCATCAAGAACAACGGAATGTTCTACCGCGTGAGCGAGCTGACCGGCGACATGTATGCCTCCATCGATTCCGCCGTTGCGAGCATCGAGAGGCAGATACGCAAGAACAAGACGCGCCTTGAGAAGAGGCTGCGTGATGGTGCGATAGAGCGTGAGATCAAACCCTTCCAGATCCCCTCGGACGACACGGGGGAGGAAGAATTCAAGGTCGTGCGCAACAAGAAGTTCTACATCGCGCCCATGTCCGTCGAGGAGGCCATCCTGCAGATGAATCTGCTCGAGCACGAGTTCTTCGTTTTCAGGAATGCCGAGGCCCGCGACGCCTTCACGGTCGTCTACCGCCGCAAGAACGGCGGCTACGGCCTGATAACGGACGACAAGGACTGACACCACAAACTGAAAACACTATAAAAAGCCCCCGAAACCGGGGGCTTTTTTTGGGAGCTGATCACATATGCAATGGATAGAGGCGTCCTTCCGGACGCATTCGCAGGACATAGACGCCCTGTGCGAAAAGCTCACGGAGCTGGGCGCGGACGGGCTGGTCATAGAGGATGAGGCGGACTTCCGCCGCTTTCTCGAGGAGAACCGGCAGTACTGGGACTACGTGGACGAGGAGCTGGAGGCGCGCTACCGCGGCGTCTCCCGCGTCAAGCTCTACGTGGAGGACTCGCCCGAGGGCCGCTCGCGGCTCGCCGCCTTCACGGACGGCACGGGGCTCGAGCCGGAGACGCGCGTCGTGGCCGACGAGGACTGGGCCGAGAACTGGAAGCAGTACTACAAGCCCATCGAGATAGGCGAAAAGCTGCTCATCCTCCCCCGCTGGGAGCCGATACCCGAGAATCCGGAGCGGCTGCTGCTGCGCCTCGACCCCGGCCTCGCCTTCGGCACCGGCGCTCACGCCACGACGCGGATGTGCCTGGAGGAGCTGGAGAAATACGCCGGGCCCGAGAAGTTCGTGCTCGACCTCGGCTGCGGCAGCGGCATACTCGGCATAGGCGCCCTGGTGCTCGGCTGCGCCTACTGCGCCGGCTGCGACGTGGACCCCAAGAGCCCCGAGTCCGCCGCCGAGAACGCCAGGCTCAACGGCATCCGCGAGAGCATCTACAAGATGTACGTCGGCGACATCATCTCCGACGCCGGGCTGCGCGCCGAGCTCGGCTCGGGCTACGACATAGTGCTCGCGAACATCGTCTCCGACGTCATAATCCCCCTCGCGCCCCACGTCCCCGGCTTCATGTCGCCTAAGGGCGTGTTCATAACCAGCGGCATCATAGACGGCCGCGAGGCCGAGGTGCAGCGCGCTCTCGAGGCCGCGGGCTTTGAGACAGCAGACCACCTCCACGAGGAGGACTGGCACGCCTTTGTGTGCAGGCTCAAGTGAACAAAAAAGGCCCGGCCTCGCGGCCGGGCTTTTTTGCGCCGAAATACAAACAACCGGCCCCGTGGGGCCGGCCGTTTGCAAAAAGAGAGGGGAAAATGTATGGAAAAGGAGTGAGAAGTATCGGTATCAATAGATGTCGCTGGTCTCCATCAGCGTGACGTCGACCTGGAGGGTCTCGCCGTCGCGGTAGATGGTGAAGGTCATTATCGTGCCCACATCGTACTGCGAGATTATGGCGGCCACATCTGAGGTCTGGCGCACGCCCTCGCCGTTTATGGCGGTGACGATGTCGCCCACGCGGATGCCCTGCGCCTCGGCGTCGGAGCCGGGGGCCACGTCCATGACGTAGAGGCCCTTGGGCAGGTCGAAATATTCCGCGGCGCTGTCCGGCATCGCACCGACCGTTATGCCAATGGCGGGGCGGCCCTTCACGGTGCCGGTTGCGATGAGCTCGTCGACCACGTTCTTGATGGTGGAGACGGGTATCGCAAAGCCTATGCCCTCGATGCCTGTGCCGCTGGCGTTGGCCGCCTTCATCTTCATGTTCGTTATGCCGACCACCTGGCCGTGCATATTGATGAGGGGCCCGCCGGAGTTGCCGTCGTTTATCGCGGCGTTGGTCTGCAGGAGGGTCATGGAGTGGTTGTTGTAGGGGATGTCGCGGCTGATGGCGGAGATTATGCCGTCCGTCAGCGTGCCGCGCAGCTCGGCGCCCAGCGGGTTGCCGATGGCGGCGACCGAGTCGCCCACGCTCACCTGGTCGGAGCAGAACTCCGCCGCCGCGAGCCCTTCGGCGTCTATCTTGAGCACCGCGAGGTCGCTCACGCCGTCTATGCCGACGAGCAGGGCCTCGAACTCCCGGTCGTCATACAGCGTCACCGTTGCGGAGTACGCACCCTCGATTATGTGGGCGTTGGTGGCGATGTAGCCGTCCTCCGAGATCACTATGCCCGTGCCCCACAGGTAGCTCGTGTCGCTCACCATGGCGGTGATGCTGACCACGGAGGGATAGCACTTGGCGTAGATCTCCTGGAGGCTCAGCTCCTCAGCGTCCGGCTCGGATACGGGCTCGAGGGAGAAGTCCCCGGCCTCCTCCGCGCGCGGGATGTCGCTGTCTCCGGAGAGGACGCCCGGCGTGCTGTCGTAGTAGTCTGCGAAGAAGTCGCGGAAGTCGTCATACTCTTCCTCGTGTATGCCGTCGTCACGGCCCGGGACTGCAAAGTTGAGCACTGCCGAACCGTCCCTGGAGAAGAGGAGCGCCGACGCCGCGATTATGACCACGGCAAGGAGGCAGATGCCCGCTATGCGGAAGCCCGTCCGGCGGCGGCTGCGGCCGTTCCCGGCGTAGTCGGGAGAGGGGCCGGCGGCGCGGCGGGGAGGTAGTTGTGTGGGGTGGGGAGCCGCGTCCGCCGGCGGGGATGCTGTGGGCCTGTCGGGGGCTGCCGGACCTGGATCCGTGTCATACCATCCGGTCTGCCAGCTGTGAGGCGTTTCATTCATGTGGCTTACCCCCTGAGGTCAAATTAAAAATACCCTCGAATTTTGTGCTGGGTATGAATAAGTTTGAAACAAACTGTGAATTCACTGTTCTTCTCCCGGTTCCTCGGGCTCTGCGGCGCCCTCGGTGTTTTTGGCCGCTTCGGATTTGCGGCGCAGCTCGGTCTTCTTGCGCGCCTCGGGCTTTTTGCGCGGCTCCGGCTTCTGCTTCGTCTCCTTCGCGAGGGTGAGCGTGAAGACAAAGTCCGTCAGCCCGTCGCGGCTCGTGACCGCGATGTCCTCGTTGTGCGCGTCGAGTATGCTCTTCACTAGGTAGAGGCCGAGGCCCACGCCGTCGCGGTCCAGGCTCCTGGAGCGGTCGGACTTGTGGAAGCGGTCGAAGATGAGCGGCAGGTCGTCCGCCGGGATGGTCTCGCCCCGGTTCTTGACGGAGACATAGGCCTTGCCGTTCTGCTTCCAGAGGGAGATGGTGATCTCCGTGCCCTCGGCGGCAAACTTCACGGCGTTGTCCAGCAGGTTGTAGAGCACCTGCGTGATGGAGTCCGGGTCCGCCGTGACGGTCATGTGGTCCTCCGGCAGCTGCAGCTGGACATCGAGGTGCTTTTCCTCCGTGCGCCCGTCGAAGCTGAGCAGGGTGCGGATTATGAGCTCGTTGAGGTCGAAGTCGCGCCGCTTGGTGAGGTCGGAGCCCTCGCTCTTCATGCGCGAGAGGCTGAGCATGTGCCGCACGAGGCGGGAGAGCCGCCGCGTCTCGTCCGCGATGGTGGCGAGGTATTTGTCCTCCTGGTCCTTGGGTATGGTGCCGTCGAGGATGCCGTCGGCAAAGCCGGCGATGGTGGTCATGGGCGTCTTGAGCTCGTGCGAGACGTTGGCTATGAACTCGTTGCGCTGCTGCTCGGAGCGCTCCAGGCAGTCGGCCATGTTGTTGAAGGACGTGGTGAGCGCGGCGAGCTCATCCGTGCCCTTGTCCTCGCGGACGCGCACGGAGAAGTCGCCGTGCGCAAAGCGCCGCGCGGCGGCCGTCATCTCGTCGAGCGGCTCGGCCATCTTCTTGGACACCACCAGCGAGAGCACCAGCGCCAAAAACAGCACCGCCAGCGTGACGGCGAAGAACACCCAGATGAACGCGCTCCACGCGCCTATGATGGTGGAGCGGTCCGTGCTCACAAAGATATAGCCCATGAGGTCCTGAGCCCCGGACTGGGTTATCGGCATGGCGAAGACGTATCTCTTGGCCGAGAACAGCCCGCCGAGCTGCGTCACCGTGTCCAGGCAGCCGTCCCTGTCTATGGCCTCGATGTAGGCCGTGTCCACGTACCGGCCGAGGTGCTGGCAGTGGTAGAGCTCGTCGGAGCAGGAGACGATGAGGCCGTCGGGGTCGGTGACGAAGATGTGGTTGCCGGAGATGAGCGAGGTGCCGTTTAATATTATGCGCAGGGGCATGCCCGTCAGCCCTTCCTCGTTCGCGATGGTGGTGGTGAGGCGGGAGACGACCATGGCGTTGGACTCCATGTTGTCCCTGTGGGACTTTATGACGTAGCCCTGGCCGATGAACACAAAGGCCAGGCCTATCATTAGAAAGCTCACGAGCACCATTATCGCCGTCGCGAGGAAGTTTTTAAAGTAGATACTCTTCATACGTCATTGCGCGGGAATCTCAGTTCCCGGTGACCTCGAATTTATAGCCCACGCCCCAGACGGTCTTGAGCGACCACTTGTCCGAGACGCCCTCGAGCTTTTCGCGCAGGCGCTTGATGTGCACGTCCACCGTGCGGGAGTCGCCGAAGTAGTCGAAGCCCCAGACCTCGTCGAGCAGCTGGTTGCGGGTGTAGACCCTGTTGGGCGAGGCGGCGAGGTGGTAGAGCAGCTCCATCTCCTTGGGCGGGGTGTCCACCTTCTTGCCGTCCACGATGAGCTCGTAGGAGTCGAGGTTGATGATGAGCTTGTCGTACTCGAGCCGCTTGGCCGCGGGGCTGTCGCCGCCCTCGCGCCGGCGCATGACGGCGTGGATGCGGGCGATGAGCTCCTTGACCTCAAAGGGCTTGGTGACATAGTCGTCCGCGCCCATCTCGAGGCCGGAGACCTTGTCGTAGGTCTCGCCCTTGGCCGTGAGCATGATGATGGGCACGTCGGAGCTGGTGCGTATCTCGCGGCAGACCTGCCAGCCGTCCATGACGGGCAGCATGATGTCCAGCAGCACCACGTCCGGGTGCTCGTCCGTCGCGAGCTGCAGGCCCTTGCCGCCGTCGCCGGCGATGATGACCTCGAAGCCGTCCTTTTCAAGGTAGAGCCTCAGCAGCTCGGCTATGTTCTTGTCGTCTTCTATTACAAGTGCTTTTTTGTTCATATTATATTCCCTCCGATCCCAGGCGACAGTATTTTACACTCGCGGCGCGCCGCCTTGGGTTAAGAATCTGTTAATATTAAAAGGAGCGGGAAAAGTACCGCTCCTTTTTTGCGTTTTGGCAGCTTTTTCAGTCCGCCGCCGGGGCCGAGACGCGGAAGACCCACTCGTCTCCCGAGCTCTTCCAGCCTAGGCTCGCGCCGTCGTCGCAGCAGACGAAGCCGTCTATCACCAGGCCCGTGCAGCCGGAGGCGAGGTAGGACCCGCTCTCGTCGTAGAGCCTGCCGCTGTCCGCGTCGTAGATGTAGGTGACGCCCGTCGCCGCGTCCTCTATGAAGGAGCAGTCGCCGGAGACGACCACGCGGCTGTAGGCGTCCATGACCGCCGTGGTGCCGTCGGCCAGCTTCACCAGCCAGACCTCGCCGGAGCGGCCCAGCAGCTGAGTGCCGCCGGAGAAGTACACCTGCGAGCCGTCCGTGCGGAACACGCGCACGCCGTTCTCGCCCGCGACCCAGAAGCCGCCGTCGCAGGGCACGCCCGTGTAGCCGTAGAAGGTGGCCTCCTCCAGCGCCGTGGTGTAGTATGCCCCGCCGGCCTCGACATAGCCGTTGCCGATGGTCACGCCGTCCACGCCGGAAAACTCGCGCTTGACGGAGCCGCTCTTGTCGATGACGCACCAGGTGCCCTCGCGCTTGACCGCGGCGAGATTGCCGACAAAGCTGCCCGCCTCCTCAAAGGCCGGGTCTATCGAAAATTCGCCGTTCGTGTCGATGTAGCCCCAGACGCCGTTGGTCTTGACCGCCGCGAGCCCGCCGGAGAAGGGCAGCGCGTCCTCGAAGAAGCTCGCGCGCTCCGAGGCGCGGTTTAGCACCGTGCCGTCCGCGGAGATGAAGCCCTTCTGGCCGTTCACATAGACGATGCTCATCAGCCCGCCCTCGCACTGGGCGAGGCTCGAGATGCTGCCGGCCTGCAGGTTCGTCCGCTCGCCGAAGTTCTCGGTGTCGAACACCACGCTGCCGTCCTCGGCGTAGCAGACGGCGAGGTTGGCCTGTTCGTCCTCTATGCAGAGCACGCCGAGCTCCATGGGCAGCACGGCGGTGTAGTCAAAGCCGGTGGTCCAGGCCCCGTCCGCGCCGCAGGCGGCGTACATGCCCTCGGCGTTCTCGAGGATGTAGATGTCGAGATACACCGTGTCCGTCTGGGTCTGATAGGCGGCGGTGGTCACGGCGGTGCAGACCGGGTCGAGGACTATCTCGCCCGATTCGGTCACCAGCCCGCCCGCGAAGGGCAGCAGCCGGCCGTAATTAGACGAGGGCTTGAGCGTCTCGATGAGCGCGCCGTCCGCGCGGGTGTACACGGCCTCGAAGGGGACGTAATCCGTCAGCCGCTCGCGGTTCGTGTTCACGTTGGGCGCGGCGACGGCCGTGTTCTCTATGGCCACGGCCTCCCCGCTCTGGGCCCGCTCTATGGCGGGGTCTATATATTCTTCCTTCACCGTCTCAAGCTGCTCGGTAAAGCCGCAGCCGGAGAGGAACAGCGCCAGTATCAGCGCAGCAGCAAATATCTTTTTCATTTGGCAGCCTCCAGATATCCCTGAGAGGAGATGAACGCCTGGCCGACCCCGCCCTGGAGCCAGAGCCAGAGCGCGCGCTCCGGCGAATCCTCGGCCGCGGAGGAGCTGATGCCCGCGAGCACGTCCACCGTCAGCGGGTACTCGCCGGAGGCAATGGTCTCCGCCGTGGGCTCCACGCCGTCGATGGCCAGCAGCTTGTAGCCGTCCGCAAGGCCCATCAGCACGGCCTCGTTGTAAAATCCGTAGCCGAGCACCTCGTTGCTCGTGAGGGCGGAGCTCTGCTCGGAGACGGCGAGCTCGTCCGCCCCTATGAGCCGCCGCACCGCGGCCAGCGAGCCCGAACCCTCGGGCCTGCCGAGCACTATGATGTCGCCCGTGCCGCCCATGCCGCTCCAGCTCTTGGTGCCGCCCGCCAGGACGGACTTGAGCTGAGCCGTGGTCATGCCGTCCACCGGGCTCTCCGCACCGACGTAGAACACCAGCGCGTCGCGCGAGACGGCGGCCGTCTCCACGCCCTCGGGCAGCTCGTCCGGCTCCGCGGCCAGCACCAGCCCGGCCTCGCCGGACTCAAGCGCGGCCCAGGCCTCGCCCGTGCTGCCGAAGCTGAGCATGTCCGACGCGGACTCGCGCGTCTCGCCCAGCATTATCGCCGCTATGGCCTCGGCCAGCGGCCTCTGCGCCTCGCCCCCCGCGATGGTCTGGAAGTTCGACCTGTCAAAGGAATACTCCACCGTCGTGCCCGGCGTCTCCGTCGGGTCCGGGGCGAAGTCCCCGCAGCCCCCGAGCGCCAGAGCCAGCGCCAGTATGAGCAGTATCGGTATAAGTCTCTTCATATATGTCCTCCGTTTTCCGGTGTGAGCCTTAGTCTTTTTTGACACGCCTTATATTATATATAAACATTTATGAACAATCTGTCAATTATTCGTTTGCTCCTCTTGACATCGGCGCACTCGGGTGCTATATTAGCACTCGAGGTTCGAGAGTGCCAGCACCCCCGGGCCTGGAGTGCCAGTTAAGGAGCATGTGCGATGGACCTGAGCGGTCGCAAAAAGAAAATACTTGCCGCGGTCGTAGAGGAATACATACGCACGGCGGAGCCTGTGGGCTCCAAGACCGTGGCGCAGACCGCGGACCTCGGATGCAGCTCGGCGACCATCCGCAATGAGCTGGCTGAGCTCGCCTCCATGGGCTATCTCGAACAGCCGCACACCTCGGCCGGCCGCGTGCCGACGCCGCAGGGCTACCGGATGTACGTCAACGAGCTCATGCACCGCCAGAAGCTCTCCCTCGAGGAGACCGAGGAGATAAACCGCAGCCTCAACGAAAAGCTCCGCGAGCTGGACCACCTGGTCTCGAACGTCGGCGCCCTTGCCTCTAGCCTCACGAACTACCCAGCGATGGCGATAGCGGCCCCGCCGCCCGCCACCATAAAACGCTTTGACCTCATCTACATCGACGCGAACACCTTCATAATCGTCGCCATGATGAGCAACAATACGGTAAAGAACAAGCTGGTGCGCCTGCCGGTCTCGGTGGGCCAGGACATGATACAGCGTCTGTCCTCGGTTTTCAACGCGAACTTCACGGACGTGACGGAGGAGCGGATAACGCCGATCCTCATCCGCTCTACGGAGCGCGCGGTGGACGACACGATGGGCCTGACGGGCGTCATCGCCTCCTTTGCCCTCGAGATCCTCTCCGAGTCCCAGGAGGCCAAGACCTGCGTCACCGGCACGAACCGCCTGTTGTCCCAGCCGGAGTTCCAGGACCCCGCGAAGGCCCACGAGCTGATGAGCTACCTATCTGACGCGCGGCACCTGCACGATCTGGACGCCATCGACTGCGGCGGGGATGTGAAGGTCCTGATAGGCCCGGAGAACGTGGCCGAAGAGCTGCGCGACTCCAGCGTCGTCCTCGCGAGCTACGACATGGGCGGCGAGACGAAGGGCCTCATCGGCGTCGTCGGACCGACCAGGATGGATTACTCCACGGTCGCAGCAAAGCTCAGCCTCATAGCCCAGGCGCTCTCGCAGCGGCTTGGCGGCGGAGCGGCGCCCCCGCCGGGGATGGACAACAAACTCATAATAAAGGAAGATCCAAATGAGCAGTAAAATGAAAGACCCCCCGACGCCGGAAGAGGAGCTGCCGGCAGCGGAGCAGGAAACCGAAAAGCCCGCCGAGGCCGAAAAGGCCGCCGAAAAGCAGCCCGAGCCCGAGAAGGCCGAAAAGGCCAAGAAAGACGAGAAGGCGGATAAAACAGAGAAGCCGGCGGAGCCCTCCGCGGAGTCGCTCCTCAAGGCGGAGAAGGACCGCTATCTCAGGCTCCTCGCAGAATACGACAACTACCGCAAGCGCAGCGCCAAAGAGCGCGAGAGCATATACACCGACGTCCGGGCCGACACCGTGACGAAGTTCCTGCCCGTCTACGACAACCTCGCAAGGGCTCTGGAACAGGCCACGAGCGACGAGGCCTACCGCAAGGGCGTGGAGATGATAATGAGCCAGCTCAAGGACATCCTCTCCCGCATGGGCGTCACCGAGATCGAGTCCATCGGTCAGAAGTTCGACCCCTCCCTCCACAACGCCGTCATGCACGAGCACGACGAGACGAAGGGCGAGGGCGAGATCGTCCAGGAGCTCCAGAAGGGCTTCAAAATGGGCGACAAGGTCATCCGGTTCGCGATGGTCAAGGTCGTCAACTGAATTTGTTTACTAAAATCTTTTCAAATATAACTGGAGGAAGAAAATCATGAGTAAGATCATCGGTATAGATTTGGGCACCACCAATAGCTGCGTGGCCGTCATGGAGGGCGGCGAGGCAGTCGTCATCCCCAACGCCGAAGGCGCCAGGACCACCCCGTCCGTCGTTGCCTTCTCCAAGACCGGCGAGCGTATGGTCGGCCAGGTCGCAAAGCGTCAGGCCATCACCAACCCCGACAGGACAATAAGCTCCATCAAGCGTGAGATGGGCTCCAACTACAAGGTCAACATCGACGGCAAGAGCTACACTCCTCAGGAGATCAGCGCCATGGTGCTGCAGAAGCTGAAGACCGACGCCGAGGCCTATCTGGGCGAGAAGGTCACCGAGGCCGTCATCACCGTCCCCGCGTACTTCACCGACAGCCAGCGTCAGGCGACCAAGGACGCCGGCAAGATCGCCGGCCTCGAGGTCAAGCGTATAATCAACGAGCCCACGGCGGCTGCTCTGGCCTACGGCCTCGACAAGGAGACCGACCAGAAGATCATGGTCTACGACCTCGGCGGCGGCACCTTCGATGTCTCCGTCCTCGAGATCGGCGACGGCGTCATTGAGGTCCTCGCGACCGCCGGCAACAACCGCCTCGGCGGCGACGACTTCGACGAGTGCGTCACCAAGTACCTGGTCGACGAGTTCAAGCGCGATCAGGGCATAGACCTCTCCACCGACCGCGTCGCCATGCAGCGTCTGCGTGAGGCCGCTGAGAAGGCAAAGTGCGACCTCTCCGGCGTGACCAGCACCAACATCAATCTGCCTTACATCACGGCTGACGCCAACGGCCCGAAGCACCTCGACGTCACCCTCACCAGGGCCAAGTTCAACGAGCTGACCCATCACCTGGTCGAAAAGACCATGGGCCCTGTGCGCCAGGCTCTGTCCGACGCCGGCCTGAAGGCCAGCGACCTCTCCAAGGTCCTGCTCGTCGGCGGCTCCACCCGTATCCCGGCCGTGCAGGACGCCGTCAAGAACCTCACCGGCAAGGACGGCTTCAAGGGCATCAACCCCGATGAGTGCGTGGCCATCGGCGCGGCCATCCAGGGCGGCGTGCTCGGCGGCGACGTGGAGGGCATCCTCCTGCTCGACGTCACGCCTCTGTCCCTCGGCATCGAGACCCTCGGCGGCGTGTTCACCAAGCTGATCGACCGCAACACCACCATCCCGACCAAGAAGAGCCAGATCTTCTCCACCGCCGCGGACAACCAGACCTCCGTTGAGGTCAACGTCCTGCAGGGCGAGCGTGAGATGGCGGCCTACAACAAGAGCCTCGGCCGCTTCAACCTCGACGGCATCGCCCCGGCCCGCCGCGGCGTGCCTCAGATAGAGGTCACCTTCGACATCGACGCCAACGGCATCGTCAACGTCAGCGCCAAGGACCTCGGCACCGGCAAGGAGCAGCACATCACCATCACCGCCTCCACGAACCTCTCCAAGGAGGACATCGACAAGGCAGTGCGTGAGGCTGAGCAGTACGCCGCCGAGGACGCCAAGCGCAAGGAAGAGGTCGACACCCGCAACGCCGGCGACCAGATGGTCTATCAGACCGAGAAGACCCTGCAGGAGATGGGCGACAAGCTCGACGCCTCCGACAAGGCTGAGGTCGAGGCCAAGCTCGAGAGCCTGAAGAAGGCCCTCCAGGGCAGCGACACCGCGGCCATCAAGTCCGCCACCGACGAGCTGACCCAGGCCTTCTACAAGGTCAGCGAGAAGCTCTATCAGCAGACCGGCGCCCAGGCCGGCGGCCCGGACATGGGCGGCCAGCAGCCCGGCGGCAGCAACGGCGGCAACGACGGCGGCCAGCAGTACTACGACGCCGACTACGAAGTGGTCGACGACGACAAGAAGTGATATCACTCAAGACCCTCTCTTATAAAACGACCCCCGCGCAGAATGCGGGCGCACGAAAGTGCGCCCGCAAAAGCGCGTAATGTGAGGTGAAAAGCAGATGGCGGAACAGAAAAGGGACTATTACGAGGTGCTCGGCCTGAAGAAGGGCGCCTCGGAAGAAGAGATCAAAAAGGCATACAGGAAGCTGGCGAAGCAGTACCACCCGGACCTCCACCCCGGCGACAAGGACGCCGAGGCGAAGTTCAAAGAGGTAAACGAGGCCGCTCAGGTGCTGAGCGACCCGGAAAAGCGCGCAAAGTATGACCAGTACGGTCACGCGGCCTTCGATCCTTCCCAGGGCTTCGGCGGTTTTGACGGGGCCTCCGGCTTTGGAGGATTCAGCGGCTTCGGCGGCTTTGGAGATATATTCGGCGATCTTGGCGACATCTTTGGTTTCGGCGGCGGCTCGTCTCAGCGCAGCGGCCCGAAACGCGGCGAGAGCCTGCGCGCCTCGGTCACCATCAGCTTTGAGGAGGCGGCCTTCGGCTGCAAGAAGGAGATCAACGTCTCCAAGGTGGAGCAGTGCCCGGACTGCCACGGCACGGGCTGCGCGCCCGGCACGACGCCCGAGATCTGCCCGGACTGCCACGGCACCGGCAGCGTCCGCACGACGCAGCGCACCCCCTTCGGCATGGTGCAGTCCCAGGGCCCCTGCCCGAAGTGCGGCGGCACGGGCAAGATAATCCACCAGCCCTGCCCGACCTGCAAGGGCAAGGCCAACGTGCGCCGCAACCGCAAGCTCAGCGTGAACATACCCGCCGGCATAGACGACGGCCAGACCATATCCATGAAGGGCCAGGGCAACGCCGGCCGCGACGGCGGCCCCGCGGGCGACCTGCTGGTCACGGTCTCCGTGCGCCGGCACGAGACCTTCGAGCGCGACGGCACCTCCGTCCTCTCGAGCGCGAACGTGAGCTTTGCCCAGGCGGCGCTCGGCGCGGACATCGAGGTCCCGACGCTTGACGGCAAGGTCAAGCTCACCATCCCCGAGGGCACCCAGCCCGGGACGGTGTTCAGGCTCCGCGGCAAGGGCATACCCTTCCTGCGCGGCTCCGGCCGCGGCGACCAGTACGTCACCGTGAACGTGGTCGTGCCCAAGAACATGACCGCCGCCCAGAAGGACGCGCTGCGCGAGTACGCAAAGGCCATGGACGGCCGCGCCCCCGAGAGCAGCAGCATCTTCGGCCGCAAAAAGAAGTAAACGAAGCTCTAAAGGTGTAAAAGTTTTTTGCCCCGCTTTTTTACAAAAAAGCGGGCGCCGACCAGGGGCCGCGCCCCTGGTCGCGCTCCTCAGAGCGCGAAACCCCCTTGTGCTAAAAAAGGTCAGGAAGGGGGTTCAAGGGGGAACCCTCGCCGGGGGTTCCCCCTTTTATTATTGCTTTTTATTGCACAGCGCCCCGCCGCGTGCTAAAATGGCGGTTATGGAAAAAGTATTGCCAAAACTCAAGAGGATCGCCGCGGTGCATGACATCTCCGGCTTCGGGAAGTGCTCGCTCACCGTGGCTCTGCCGGTCGTTTCCGCCACGGGGGTGGAGTGCGCCTGTATGCCGACGGCGCTCTTTTCCACGCACACGGGCGAGTTCACGGGCTGGACCTTCCGCGACCTCACGGACCAGATGCTGCCCATGGCCCGGCACTGGCACAGCATCGGCGTGCCCTTTGACGGCATCTACTCCGGCTACCTCGCCTCCCCCGCCCAGGTCGGGCTGCTCGGCCGGGTGATAGACGAGCTCGCGGGCCCGGAGACGCTCATCGTCTGCGACCCCGCCATGGCCGACAACGGCCGCTATTACGCCGGGCTCGGCGACGAGCTGCGGGACGCCTTCCGCGCCCTGTTCGCCCGCGCCCACGTAGTGACCCCGAATATAACAGAGGCGGCGCTCCTCACAGGCGAGGAGTACCGCCCCGCTCCGCACGACGCGGAGTATATAGACAAGCTGTTTCGCGGCCTGGAGGGCCTAGGCCCCCGCGTCGCCGCCATAACCGGCGTGCACCCGTCGGCAAACGAGATCGGCACCGTCGTGCGCGATTTCACGACGGGCGAGAGCTTTTCCGCCATGGCTCCGGCGCTCGAGGGCGTGTTCTACGGCACGGGCGACATCTTCGCCTCCGCCTTCGCCGCGCTGCTGGTGCGCGGGGCGGGCGCCGGTCAGGCGCTGGAGGCCGCAAGCGCGCTGGTGCGCGGGAGCATAGAGCGCAGCTTCCTGCGCGATACGCCCCGGCCCTGGGGCGTGGATTTCGAGGGCGTGCTGCCCGACTACATCCGCCGCGTGGAGGCCATCTTCAGTCCTTCGACTTGAGCGCGAGCTCGTAGAGCTCATTTTTTGAATATCCCGTGTCAGCCGCAGCGAGCTTCGCCGCCTCCTTCAGGGAGCGGCCCTCGCTGCGGTAAAATTTTACCCTCTCGAGCGCCGCATCCGCCGTCGGCAGCTCCTCCGTCTGCTCCGGCGCGCCCTCGACGACGAGGACGAACTCGCCCCTCGGCGGCTCGTCCGCATAGAGCGTGACCGCCTCCGCAAGCGTCGTGCGCACTACCTCCTCGTGCAGCTTGGTGAGCTCCCGGCACAGGGAGATGCGCCGTTCCCCGCCGAAGGCCGCGGCGAGGTCCGCGAGCGTCTTTTGCAGCTTGTGCGGCGCCTCGTAGAAGATCATCGTGCGCCCTTCGCCCCGGAGCGACTCGAGGTGCTCCTCCCGGCTCTTCTTCGACGTGGAGAGAAAGCCCTCGAAGCAGAAGCGTCCCGCCGGCAGGGCCGAAAGTGCCAGCGCCGTCACCGCCGCGCAGGGGCCCGGCACCGCCGTGACCTCCACGCCGCTCTCGGCGCAGGCCACCGCCAGGTCCTCGCCCGGGTCGGACACCGCGGGCATGCCCGCGTCCGTCACAAGGGCGCAGTTCTCCCCCGCGAGGATGCGCTCGAGGATGCGCTCGCCGCTGCGCTCCTTGTTGTGCTGATAGTAGCTCACCAGCGGCTTGGAGATGCCGAAGTGGTTCAGGAGCTTCAAGGTCACGCGCGTGTCCTCGGCGGCGATGAAGTCCGCCTCCTCGAGGGTGCGCCTCGCGCGGGGCGAGAGATCGCCGAGGTTGCCTATGGGCGTGCCGACAAGATAGAGCTTTCCTGACATCAGTTTTCCTCCCTGTGGTAAATGCGGCGCACTTCCGCCGTGTCCTGCCCGTCCGGGCCGGTCAGAATGAGCGCGGGCAGCACTTCGAGGCCCGGCCTCGCGCCCTTGCGGCCCTCGACGAGGACCAGGCTCGGCGGCTTTTCCAGGCGGTGCTGGACAAGGCGCAGGCGCTTGGGCTCAAGGCCCGCCCCGACCATGAGCGAGAGCAGCTCCGCCAGGCGCTCCGGACGGTGGACGAGGCAGAAGGCCCCGCCTGTCCTGAGGCACCAGGCCGCCGCGGCGACGACCTCGGCGAGCGTGCAGCCCGCCTCCGAGCGCGCCACGGCCATGCTCTCCGAGGCGCGGCCGCTGCCCTCGGCAAAATACGGCGGGTTGCACACGGCAAGGCCGTAGGCCGCGTGCGGCAGAGCCGCACGGTGGGCGCGGATGTCGAGGCAGAGCGCGCGGACGCTCTCCCCGAGCCTGTTTTCGGCGAAGTTCCGCTCCGCCGCGGCCGAGGCCGCGGGGTCGAGCTCCGCGCAGTCGAGGCTCAGTCTCGGCTCGCGCGTGAGCAGCAGCAGCGAGATGAGCCCCGCGCCGGAGCAGAGCTCCACCGCCCTGCCAGGCTTCGCCCTCACAAAGTCCGCCAGCAGCACCGAATCCGTAGTTATCGGGAACGCCCCCCCGCCCTCATACCGCGGCCCGCCCTTCCAAAGCTCCGTCACAGGCTGTATTCCTCCCTGACCCAATTTAAATCTGGTTCATGCATGCATTATAGCAAAATCTGTGGTCAAGTTGAAGTCCGGCACTCAAAAACGTCAAAATGCGATTCGTCACGTACTCATTGAATTATTTGTTATTCATTCTATAGAACTATATATTGTTCTTTAACTTCTGTATGATGCGGGCTAGCTTCTTTATACTATCTATAGAGCAATGCTATGGTCTATGGAAGGAGGGACGCCAATGGACACAAAGGCAGTCGGGCAACGGATAAAAGCTGCGCGTGAGAGGCGTGGCCTGACCCAGGAGGAGCTCGCCGCACTTGTAAACATCAGCCCTACTCACGTCAGCGTGATCGAACGGGGCGCTAAAACGGTCAGGATGGATACCTTTGTGGCAATTGCAAATGTTCTGGAGGTCTCCGCCGACAGCCTGCTTATCGACGTGGTAGACCATGCAGCTGCAAGTGCAGCTTCAGAGCTCTCCGATGCCATCGAGCGTCTCCCTTATGAGGAGAGAATGAGAATATTGAAAGCCATACGCATACTTACAGAAAAGTAGGACGGAACAGCCAAGAGCTTTCCGTCCTTTTATTTTACTTTTTACTTTACGAATCGACAGTTTTCTCGAGACTTCGACATCGCTTCGCACTTATATTCGTTCTATAGAGCTATAAATAATTCTATATAGGAGGAAAAGAAATGAACAGATTTCAAATTATCCTTGAAAACATAGCCAGAAAGAACGGCAACTCAGCAGAAGAAGTCCTGCGTGAAATGCAAACCGCCATAGACTCAGCTTATGCCGGTCGCTCAGACAAATCCCAGCAGCTTTGGGACTCGATGTCACTTAATGGTCCGCACCCGACGGCGGAAGAGTTCGTATCCCAGGCCGCGGCATTGATTTTTAAAGAGATCTCCCATGTCCGGAACTAAATGTCATATTTTATGTGAATACATAATTCCGGTTGCTTCCCCATATACAAAAACACCCGCCGCTGCTCGCGGCGAGCAAAATTAGATAATAAAAAGGGCCGCTTTCGCGGCCCTAGTTTTTGCAATTACTCCTCGACGATGGCGTCGGCGGGGCAATTCTCCTTGCAGGTGCCGCAGGAGACGCACTTGTCCTGATCGATGACGTACTTGTCGTCGCCCATGTCAATGGCCTCGGCCGGGCAGTTGGCAGCGCAGGTGCCGCAGGAAACGCAGTTGTCAGTGATAACGTATGCCATGATGTTACCTCCGTTCGGTTTGTATTTTATACATCCCAACGCCGGGATTATGTACGCTTTGTATTCTATCACATAACTTAGGAAAATCAATAGTCTTTTGCTTTCCGCCCTTTTGCGGATATTTCCTCCAGCGCTGGTTATAAGCGCCCTGCGTTGGAAATACTTTCACTGTCGCGCCGCTTCGCCCCCTTTGGCGCGGGTACGGCATTATAATAGGTCAGGAGGCAATGGAAGGCATGAAAAACAGCGTAAGGTTCACAGAGCGCGCCTCGGGCGCGATAGCCGCGGCGCGGGACGCGTCAGCCTCGCTGGGGCACAGCTACGTCGGCACGGAGCACCTGCTGCTGGGCGTGGCGGCGGAGACGGAGAGCCTCGGCGCGCGGGTGCTGCGCGGCCGCGGGCTGGACATGCTCGCGCTCACTCAGCTGGTGGAATCCGAGAGCGGCAGCGGCTCGCCCGGCGCGCCGGAGCAGGGGCTCACCCCCAACGCCCGCCTCGCCATAGAGCGCGCGGCGGAGGACGCCCGCCGGCTGGGCCACGGCTGCATCGGCACGGAGCACCTGCTGCTCGGGCTGCTGCGCACCCCGGACTGCGGGGCGATGCGCGCCCTTTCCGCCGCCGGGCGGGAGGCGGACGAGCTCTACACCGACATAATGGCCCTCTTCGGCTCGCCCGAGAGCCGCCCCGGCAGGCAGCAGTCCGGCCGCCAGGCCCCGCTGCGCCCGCCCTACCGCCGGACCGAGACCCGCGTCCTCGACCAGTACAGCCGCGACCTCACGCTCATCGCCGGCAGCGGCGGCATTGACCCCGTGGTGGGCCGGGAGCGCGAGATAAGCCGCGTCATCCAGATACTCTCCCGGCGCACGAAGAACAACCCCGTCCTCGTCGGCGAGCCCGGCGTGGGCAAGACCGCCGTGGCCGAGGCCCTGGCCCGCCGCGTCGCCCGCGGCGAGGTGCCGGACACGCTCAAAAACCGCCGCATCGTCACGCTCGACCTCGCCTCCATGCTCGCGGGCACGAAGTACCGCGGCGACTTTGAGGACAGGGTCAAGTGCATCATAAAGGAGGTGCAGCGCGCCGGGGACGTCATCGTCTTCATCGACGAGCTGCACACCATAGTCGGCGCGGGCTCCGCCGAGGGCGCCATCGACGCCGCGAACATCCTAAAGCCCGCCCTGGGCCGGGGCGAGATACAGGTCATCGGCGCCACCACGCCCGAGGAATACCGCAAGCACATCGAAAAGGACGCCGCGCTGGAGCGGCGCTTTCAGCCCGTGAACGTCCCGGAGCCGGACAGCGAGTGCTGCGAGCGGATGCTCTGCGCCCTGCGCGGCTCGCTGGAGGCCCACCACGGGCTGAAGATTACGGACGAGGCCATCACCGCCGCCGTGCGGCTCTCCACGCGCTACATCTGCGACCGCTACCTCCCCGACAAGGCCATAGACCTCCTCGACGAGGCGGCCTCGCGCGTGCGGGTGGAGGGCAGCGCCGCGCGCTCCCGGGTCGAGGCCTCCGACGTGGCGGACGTGGTCTCGGCCTGGACTGGCGTGCCCGCCTCGTCGATAACCCAGTCCGAGAGCGAGCGGCTGCTGCACCTCGAGGAGGCGCTGCACCGGCGCGTCGTGGGTCAGGACGAGGCCGTCTCCGCCGTGGCGCGGGCCATCAGGCGCGGGCGCGTGGGCCTCTCCGACCCGCGCCGCCCGCTGGGCAGCTTTCTCTTCCTCGGCCCCACCGGCGTGGGCAAGACCGAGCTCTGCCGCGCCCTGGCCGAGGCCGTCTACGGCGACGAGGACGCGCTCATCCGCTTCGACATGTCCGAGTACATGGAAAAGCACGCGGTCTCCAAGCTCATCGGCTCACCCCCGGGCTATGTCGGCTACGGCGAGGGCGGCCAGCTCACGGAGCGCGTCCGGCGCAGGCCGTGGTCCGTCGTGCTCTTTGACGAGATCGAGAAGGCGCACGAGGACGTGTACAACCTCCTGCTCCAGATAATGGAGGACGGCCGCCTCACGGACTCGGAGGGCCGCCGCGCGGACTTCCGCAGCACCATCGTGGTAATGACCTCCAACGTCGGCGCGAAGGCGATAACCGAAAACCGCCCGGCCCTCGGCTTCTCGGCCTCGGCGCGGGACGGCGACGGGGCCGTGCGCGAGGCGGTCATGTCGGAGCTGCGGCAGACCTTCCGGCCCGAGTTTCTCAACCGCGTGGACGACGCGATAGTCTTCCGCCGCCTGACGCCGGAGGACGTGCGCCGCATAGCGCGGGGCATGACGGGCGCGGTGTGCGAGCGGATGCGCGCCCTCGGCGTGCAGCTGGAGGTCGCGGACGCCGCGCTGAACCTGCTGGCCGAGCGCGGCTTCGACCCCGCCTACGGCGCGCGCCCGCTGCGCCGCTGCATCTGCACCGACCTGGAGGACCCCGCCGCCGACGCCCTGCTGAACGGCACCGTCTCCCCCGGAGACCTCCTGGTCGCCGACGCCCGTGACGGCAAGCTAGTCCTGGAGGTGCGGTGACACCCAAACCAGAGAGGGACCCCGCCCCCGACCCGCACCAGCCCCCGCCCCAAGTCGGGCGAGGAACGTATAGTCCACCGACTGGCAGCGCTCACGCGGATGGTGGAGCCTCCGGGGTAAAAAAGCGCTTTTCTTTGGCGGCTCGACACCGTTTCTTTGGGCAAGCACCAAAGAAATGGGGTCGAATC
>UQYT01000030.1 GCA_900545405.1 uncultured Eubacteriales bacterium
ATTACACCCCCACCTGCGCGCAAATAAGCACATGGGGGTTTCGCCCGCTGGGGGGGGCGACCAGGGGCGCGGCCCCTGGACGGCGCCCGCTTTTTTGTAAAAAAGCGGGGCAAAAAACTTTCAGGCTTGGGGTTTGGTATACTTTGAGAGGGGGAGGCTCCACTCGATCCAACTCTCGGGGGCGTGTAAGCGGTTGGTCACGCTGTCCATGATGAGCTTGAGCTCGGGGTCGGGCTCCGCCTCGTACAGCCGCTCCAGCGCCGGGAGCGCGGAGGGGGAGAGGT
Source organism: uncultured Eubacteriales bacterium (assembly GCA_900545405.1). Lineage (GTDB taxonomy): Bacteria > Bacillota > Clostridia > Oscillospirales > Oscillospiraceae > Scatomorpha. Next base: position 285 of record UQYT01000030.1, read on the forward strand.
TGGCCAGATAGTAGATATCCACCTGGGAGAGCCGGCCATCGAGGTAGGCGTCCACGTTGTAGTCCGCTATCCGCGCGTCCACGCCCACGGCGTTGAACAGCACCCAGCCGTAGAGGCCCAGCGCCGCGAACCAGGGCCAGAACTTAAAGCCCGGCCGCAGCACCTTCACCGCCGCCAGCACCAGGCACAGCAGTATGAAGGCCATGGCCCACAGCGTCATCGCCCGCAGCATGCTCAGCCCGTAGGCGAGGATATACAGCCGCATCCGCCAGAACGCCGAGGCCAGTATCACCAGTGTCAGCGCGCACACCAGCAGCGACAGCGTCTTTTCCGCCTTTGAGCGCCCGCCGTTCACGGCGCAGACGAGCACGAAGCCGAGGTCTATCGCCGCCACGAGCACCAGCTGATAAAAGCCCCGCCTCGCGTACTCGGCCCAGCCGCCCTGCATCGCCGCCGCCTCGGCCCCGCCGAAGAGGTAAGTGAACTGCACGGCACAAAACGCAATATGCACGAGCGCCAGCAGCGCCAGCGCGGTCACATAGGCCGCCGGAGCGCCGTCCGGGCGCTCTCTTTTTTTGCCCTCCGCCGGCTCCGGGCCGTTAACGGCGAAGTACAGCGCCGAGAAAAAGCAGAAGCTGAAAAAGAGTATGCAGATGACGCGCATCACCCTCACCGTGACCTCCGGCCCGGAAAACCAGTCCGCTATGCCGGTGAAAAAGCCCGCGAACACCTGGTCCGCCCCGGCAAAGAGCAGTATCACCACCACGAGCACTGGCAGCGCCGCCACCGCGCCCTGGAGCACATACCGGCCCTTGCCGCCCTCCTTCATGCCGCCGAGCGCGCGGAAGGGCTTGCCCCAGTTGGTGAATATCGCCCTGAAGAACAGCCTCACCGCCTCGCCCACGCAGCGCGCGTCGGAGAGCGCCGCCGCCGAGCGGCCGGAGAGCGAGAAAAACGCCAGCACCGAGCCGCAGAAGATGAGGATGAAGTTCACGAACCTCACGTCCCCGCAGCCGCCGAGCACGCAGAACGCCGTCAGCAGCCCCACACCGGCGGCAAGGCCGATGCTGTACCGGTCCCAGCGCGCACGCTTGCCCAGAAACAGCAGCACGAAGGCCCAGATGGCCGCCGTGAACACCGCCGCGCCCAGCGCCGGGCCCGGCCTGGAGTCGAACACTAGGGCCGCCAGGCCCTCTATCGTGAACACGTTCTGCCACAGTATGCCGAGTCCGAGCGCCGCGGGCAGCATCAGCACCTCACGCAGGCCGAATATCGGCCTCGGGTTTTCTATGCGCTCATCCATCGCTCTCCTCCTCGGTGAACTCCAGTATGTCCCCCGGCTGGCAGGCCAGCGCGCGGCAGAGCGCGTCCAGCGTCGAAAAGCGCACGGCCTTGGCCTTGCCGGTCTTGAGCACGGAGAGGTTCGCAAGCGTGATGCCGACCTTTTCCGCCAGCTCCGTGAGGCTCATCTTGCGCTTTGCGAGCATCACGTCGAGATTGATCCTGATCATGGCCGCCACCTCAGATGGTGAGGTCGTTTTCCGACCTCATGTCCGCTGCCTTGCGCGTCAGGTGCGAGAGCGCCGCGCAGAGCACGGAGATGGCCGCGCCCACGGCGCAGACGCCCAGGCCGATGATGGCGATGCCGATGTGCAGCAGGTTCATCGAGAGCAGCACCACGCCGCCGATGATGTAATAGAGCGTGTCCGCCGCGGCGAGCAGGCTGCAGGTGCGCAGTCTCAGCGCATTCTTCATGCAGAAGCTGTTGTCGCGGCCTATCTCCGTGGCCATCTTCCACACCAGCGCCATGAACACCATGACCGGTATCGTGCTTATCCAGAAGTATATGAGGCAGGGCCAGAACATGCGCTGCAGCTCCGGCGTGTTGCCCGCAAGGTCCTTGCCCAGCTCCGGCACCCATACGGCGTCGAGAAAGAGTACGCAGATAAAGCCCAGCACGACTATGGCCTTCATCCAGCGGGAGAGCTCCTTTTGTTTCATCCTAACAGCTCCTTTCGAGGCGAGTATAGCATGGGCCTTATCGAATTGCAAGCATTATTTATCGAAAAACGATAAATATTTTCCGTTAAACGATTTTGCCACTTTTTGAGCTGCGCGACGGGTTTCGACCGCATCCTGTCTCGCGGTCTAATAAAATAGCAGGAAAGGAGGGCTCACACATGGAGATAACGACGAGCTATTCCTCCGGGCGGCTGACACTGCATCTGTCCGGGGAGCTGGATCACCACGGCGCGAAGGGCGCCATGAGGACGATAGACGCTCTGCTGGACAAGTACATGCCGCGCGACGCGGTGCTGGACCTGGCTGGGCTGACCTTTATGGACTCCTCGGGCATCGCGCTGATAATCCGTACGGACCGCCGGATGCGCGAGACGGGCGGCCGCTCGGCGATAGCGAATCCGCGGCAGCAGCCCTTGCGGGTGCTGGACGCCTCGGGGATAGACAGGCTTATACCGGTGAAGGGAGAGCAGCGCGTATGAGAGCGGAGAACTACATAAAGATCGAATTTCCCAGCCGCAGCGTGAACGAGGGCTTTGCCCGCGCGGCGGCAGCGGCCTTTGCGGCCCAGCTGGACCCCACGCTCGAGGAGCTGGGCGACATCCGGACGGCGGTGAGCGAGGCGGTGACCAACTGCATCGTCCACGCCTATCCGGACAGCATCGGGCGCATAATGCTCCGGCTGCGGATAATGAAGGGCGGCCGGCTGGAGATAGTGGTCAAGGACTGGGGCCGCGGCATCGAGGACGTGGCCCGGGCGCGCGAGCCGCTCTTCACCACGGGCGGGGCCGAGCGCAGCGGCATGGGCTTCACCATCATGGAGAGCTTCACGGACAAGCTGCGCGTCCGCTCGGCGCCGGGCCGGGGCACGACCGTGACCATGGTCCGCGCCATAAAGCCGAGGCAGGGCGATTAAATGACCGAGGAGACCATAGAGTGCCTGCGCTCGGCGAGAGCCGGGGACAGGGAGGCGGCGGAGCGCATGGTCACGGAGAACTCCGGCCTCATCTGGAGCGTCGCGCGCCGCTTTTTCGGCCGGGGCGTGGACTCCGAGGACCTCTATCAGCTCGGCTGCGTGGGCTTTCTCAAGGCCATCGAGGGCTACGACGAGAGCTTCGGCACACAGTTTTCGACCTACGCCGTGCCCAAGATCTCGGGGGAGATACGCCGCTTCCTGCGCGACGACGGGGCGGTGAAGGTCAGCCGCGGCGTAAAGGAGCGCGCGGCGCTCATCCGCTCGGCCCGCACCGCGCTCGAGCAGCGCCTGGGCCGGGAGCCGACGCTCTCGGAGCTCGCGGACGAGACGGGGATAAGCCCCGAGGACATCGCCGTCGCCGAGACGGCCACCGGCCCGGCGGAGAGCCTCCAGCGCGAGAGCGGGGAGGAGGGCTTCACGCTCGAGCAGGTGCTCGGCGACTACGGCCAGGAGGAGCGCCTGGTGGAGCACGTCTCTCTGCGCGAGGCCATAGACTCCCTGCCCGAGCGGGAGCGTCAGGTCATAGGGCTCAGGTTTTTCCACGACATGACCCAGGACGCCGCGGCGCGGGTCATCGGCGTCTCGCAGGTGCAGGTCTCGCGCCTGGAGCGCCGGGCCGTGGAGCGGCTGCGGGAGCTGCTTTCCTGAAGAAAAAATCGCAAAAAGCCCTTGCAATGGGACAGGTCCTGTGTTACAATCACATTTGCGTCTTGTAACCATGTGATGACATACTCAAGACAGCCCAATGCTGAGGTGAAGGAAAATGAAGGAAGGCATCCACCCGAAGTACTATAAGACCACCATCAGGTGCGCCTGCGGCAACGTTATCGAGACCGGCTCCACGAAGGAGAACATCACCGTTGAGATCTGCTCCAAGTGCCACCCGTTCTATACGGGCAAGCAGAAGCTCGTGGACACCAGCGGCCGCGTCGATAAGTTCAACAAGAAGTACGGGATCAAATAAGATCCTCAAAGCCGCCACGCACAACAGCGTGGCGGCTTTTGCATTTGCTTGAAATGAGGGATCAGATATAAACGATACGGCAAAGAAAAAGGAGCGCGCCGTGCTCGCCGGGCTCTCCGCGGCGTCAATGGACCCGGACGAGCGGAGCACGGATGTCTCCATGGAGGAGCTCGCGGAGCTCGTGGACACCGCCGGCGGCGAGGTCGCGGGCGTGGTGCTCCAGCAGCGTCCGACGCCGGACCCGCGCTCGTTCATCGGCGAGGGCAAGGTGGCCGAGCTCAAGGAGCTCATAACCAACTCGGAGTGCGACCTCGCGGTCTTCGACAACGAGCTCTCCCCCTCGCAGCACCGCGTGCTGTCCGAGGAGCTGGGCGTGAAGGTGCTGGACCGCTCCGGCCTCATCCTGGACATCTTCGCCCAGCGCGCCCGCACGCGCGAGGGCCAGCTCCAGGTGGAGCTGGCGCAGTACGAATACCTGCTGCCCCGGCTGACGGGCATGTGGACCCACCTGGTGCGCCAGACCGCTTCGGGCGGGTCGTCGCCCATAGGCACGCGCGGCCCCGGCGAGACCCAGCTGGAGACCGACCGCCGCCACATCCGGCGCAAGATACAAAAGCTGCGCGAGGAGCTTGAGCAGGTGCGCAAGGTCCGCGGCGTCCAGCGCCAGCGGCGCGAGCGCAACGCCATGCCCGTCGTGGCCATCGTCGGCTACACCAACGCGGGCAAGTCCACGCTTTTGAACACCCTGACCGGCTCGGAGATCCCGGCCAACGACCGGCTCTTCGACACCCTGGACACCACGACGCGGCGCCTGAAGCTGGACGAGGCGCAGGAGGCGCTCATCTCCGACACCGTCGGCTTCATCCGCAAGCTGCCGACCCACCTGGTGGAGGCCTTCAAGGCCACGCTGGAGGAGCTGCAATACGCCGACGTGCTGCTGCACGTCATCGACATCTCCAGCCCGGACATGCTCACGCAGATCGAGGTCGTGGAGGACCTGATAAACCGGCTCGGCGCGGGCTCCACGCCCTGCATCCGGGTCTACAACAAGTGCGACCGCTACATCGGCGTCCTGCCCCGCGGGGAGAACATCGTCTGCATCTCCGCCAGGACCGGGGAGGGCACGGCGGAGCTGGTGAAGAAGATCGCCGAGATCCTGGGCCGCGAGAGCCGCCGCGTCACGCTGCTGCTGCCCTACGACAAGGCCGGCATAGCCGACACGCTCCGGCGCGAGGCGGCCGTGCTCTCCGTCGAGTACGGCGAGGACGGCGTCAAGGTCGAGGCCGTGGTAAAGCCCGAGCTCTGGGGCCTCGTGCGCGGGTACGTGCAGGAAGGCGAATGAGCCGCGAGGGCAAGAAAAAAGGCCCGGTTCGGATATTCCGAACCGGGCCTTTTCGCGCTGTGATTTACGCCTTGCCGGCGGGGATGAGGTCCTCGAGCATCTCGACCACCTGGGCGACGGTGCGGACGTTGCCGGCGCGCTCGTCGGTGATGACGATGTCGTACTCCTCCTCAATGGACATCACGAGCTCGACCACGTCCAGGGAATCGGCGCCGAGATCGTCGAAGATGTCGGTGTCGGGGGTGATGGTCTCGGGGTCGACCTCGAGCTGGTGAGCGAGAAGCTCACGAACGGTGTCAAAAATCATGGCTTATTCCTCCGGTGACTCAGCTCCACTCGCGGCTCTTGGGGCGGGTGTCGTCCTGCTTGTTGGGCCGCTCGTAGGAGACGACCACGCGGCGGTTGGGCTCGGTGCCCGTGGAGCTGGTTGATACGCCCTCAAAGTTCTGCAGGGCGGTGTGGATGACGTGGCGCTCATAGGAGTTCATGGGCTCGAGCGCCATGCTGCGCTTGTACTTGACGACCTTGGCGGCCATCTTCTCGGCGAGGTGCACGAGGCTCTCCTCGCGCTTGGCGCGGTAGCTCTCGGCGTCCACGCTGATGTGGCAGCGCTTGTCGCTGCCGCGGTTCACGGCGTAGTTGGTGAGGTGCTGTATGGCGTCGAGCGTCTCGCCGCGGCGGCCTATTACGGCGCCCATGCCGGGGCCGGAGAGGTTCACCAGGATGCCGCCGTTGTCGCGGTCGGTGATCTCGATCTCGGCCTTCACGCCCATGCGCTCGAGCAGGCCGCGCAGGAAGCGCTCCGTGTCGGCCTTGACGCCCTCGGTGTACTTGGGCTCGGTGCTGACGGCGGGGGCGGCGGGCTCGGCGGCCTTCTCGGCCTTCTTCTCGGCGCGCGGGGGCTCGCTCACCGGGGCGGCGGGGGCCTCTTTGACGGGCTCCTCGTCCGGGGCGTCGTACTCCACGCGCACGACGGCGGGGGAGGCGCCTATGCCCAGGAAGCCGCTCTTCGCGCGCTCTACTATCTCGACCGAGACGTCGTCCCGGTCCAGGCCCAGCTCACGCAGGGCGGCGGCCAGGGCCTCGTCCTCGGTCTTGCCGGACTTCTCAAGGTATTTTTTCATCGTTTATTCTCCTGATCCTCGTCTTCGTCCTCGTCGATGAAGGACTCCTCCACGAAGCCCTCCTCCTCGCTCTCGTCAACAGGGGCGGCGCCCTCGTCAACGGCTGCGGGGGCGGCGGTCTCAACGACCTCCTCCTCGGCGACCTCGGTATCTATGCTCTCGCCGAACTCGCTCTCAGCGGCGGCGGCGCGCGTGGCCTCCTCGGCGGCTTCGGGATTTACGAACCTGTCCTCAACATAGGCGCGGCCGCGGGCATAGCGGCGGTTGCCGACCTGGGAGGCGGGCTTTTCCGGCTCGGTCACGCCGAGCCTCTCGCGCCTCGCGGCGCGCTCCTCGCGCTCGACGGCGGCGCGGCGCTCCGTATCCTGCTGCTTTTGCTGCGCCTGCTGCTTTTTCTTGCTGGTGTTGCGGTTGACGTTCGTCGCGTTCATGGCGCGCAGACGCTCCGTCTCCTGGCGCTTGCGCTCGAGCTCCTCCTCGCGCGCACGCTCGCGCTCTATGCGCTCCGCGTCGGCCTTGTCCAGCTGCTTTTTGAAGATGCCGGTGAGCACGACGTCGCGGATGATGCCGAGCACGCTGTTCATGATCCAGTACAGGCCCATGGCGGCCGGCATGACGAAGCCTATCCAGAGGCTCATGAGCGGCATGATGAGCAGCATGGTCTTGTTGGTGCTCTGCTGCTGGGCGTTCATGTTGCCCATGGTGGGGTTCATCTTCTGGCTGATATAGATGGAGAGGTAGCTCAAGCCGGTGGAGATGATCGGGATGAGGAACAGCCCGATGACGGCCCAGGCGCCGGCGGAGAGGTCAAAGGTCCAGAACTTCCAATTCGGCGTGGCCGAGAGGTCGAGGCCGAGGAAGTTGTAGTCCATCTGCACGAGCTTGTCCGAGAGGCCGGCAAAGTCGCTCCAGTGGTCGCTGATGAACTTGGCCTTGTAGATCTCCTCGTAGAAGGAGTTGCCGGAGCTGGTGTAGTTGGACATGGCATAGCCCAGCTCGGTCAGCTTGTTGGCTATGCCTCCGCCCGAGGCGAGCAGCGCCGAGTCGACGCCCATCATGATGGTGAGGGGCTTGACGACGGCACGGTAGAGGGCGAGGAGTATGGGGAAGGGCAGCAGGCTCCAGAGGCAGCCGGACATGGGGTTGACCTTCTCCTCGCGGTAGAGGCGGGCCATCTCCTCGTTGAGCTTCTGCTGGTTGCCCTCGTGCTTGCGCTGGAGCTCCTGCATGCGCGGCGTGAGCCGGGACATGCGCATCATGCTCTTCTTGCTCTTGGCCATGAAGGGCAGCAGCACGAGCGTCACGCACAGCGAGAACAGTATGGTGGCGACACCGAAGTTCCCCGTGAGCTCGTAGAGGCCCATCATGAGCCAGCCAAAGGGTTTAGCTATTGCATCTAACATCTTATTTGCTCCTCAGTGGGTGGTGTCCCGGATGACCGGGCGGTTGCTCGCGCGGGAGCTCAGGGCACGGGGTCGTAGAACTCGTGCTCTCCGAAGTGGAAGGGGTGGCAGCGGGAAATACGCTTGAGAGCCAGCCAGCCGCCCTTTAGGGCGCCGTATTTCTCAATGGCCTCGATGGCGTACTGCGAACAGGTGGGTATGAACCGGCAGCAGGGCGGCTTGAGCGGGGATATGTTCCGCCTGTAAAAGCGTATCATGGCAAGCAGCAGCTTTTTCACGTTTCGCTCTCCTTGACGAGTCCGAGCTCGGCGCAGGCGCGCAGAAACTCGCGCTCGAGTCTCTGATAATCTGCCCCGACGCTCCGCGAGCGGGCTACGACAACAACATCGTGCCCGCGGCAAAGCCGGCTCTCGTTCAGCCGGTATATTTCGCGCAGCCTGCGCCGCACGCGGTTGCGCACAACAGCGCAGCCGAGCTTGTTCGAGACGGTGAAGCCTAGCCTGTTGCCGGCCTTACCGTTGCGCCTCGCGTACACCACAAGGCATGGCTCCGCCGCACTCCTGCCTTTCCGGTAGGCGCGTCGGAACTCATAATTCAACTTCAGCGAGTCGGTAAACTCCAACTGCTTCCCCTCTAATTACCGCATCCCGCGCTGGGTCTTGCGGGACTCAGTAGGAGAGGCGGGCTCTGCCCTTCGCGCGGCGGCGGGAGAGGACCTTGCGGCCGTTGCGGGTGGCCATTCTCTTGCGGAAGCCGTGCTCCTTCTTGCGCTGGCGCTTCTTGGGCTGGTAGGTGCGGACCATAGTCAATTCCATCCTTTCTTGACGTTATACTCAACAGCGGCCATGGGGTATCGCGAAGCCGCCGCAGTTGACAAAGAGAAAACCTCTGCCAGGACACTGGCAGAGGCTAATTATACCCCAATTTGAGGTGTGCTGTCAACTTTTATTTCTTGTCACCCTCGGTTTTCGCCGTGCCGGGGTCGATGTACTCCCCGGGCAGCTCCACGAAGTTCTCCTCGCCCTCCTCGGAGCCGGGGCCCATGGGCTCGAACTCGTCCTCGGGCTTCGGCGGCGGGACCTCGTCGTCCTCGTCCTCGGTGGCGGGGGCGTTCGGGAAGCGGGCGAAGATCTCCTCGCGGCGGCGCAGGCCGGAGACCAGCATCCAGGAGAGGAAGAGCTGCATCCCGGCGATGCCGAAGAACATGATCTGCTGCGCGATGAGCCTCTCGTCCGGGAGGGTCACGAAGCAGAGGAAGGCGCCGAAGTTGCAAAAGAAGATGGTCGCAAAGGGCTTGCCCCTGCCGTAAGCGTGCCCGGCGACATAGTAGAAGCTCAGCAGGGAGCAGGCGATGGCGAGTATCTCGGGCGCATAGCTCCAGACCACGGAGGTGACGGCGTCCTGCCGGTAGCTGACGATGAGCCAGAAGCAGCAGAAGGCGATGGGCAGCGTGGCGGCGAGGCAGAAGCCCGCCTGCCTGGGCGAGCCGTCCGGCGTCTCCTTTCCGCTCGCGCCGCCGGCGATGCCGAGAAAGCCGCCCGCGGTCAGCAGCCCGAGCAGCGCGAGTATGCGCAGCAGCCCGGAGAAGTCCATGCCCAGCGGGGCCTCCGCGTCCCCGGCCGTTATCAGCAGCATGACGCTGCCCGCGGCCATGATGAGCGCGATGACCAGGTAGATTATCTTGTGCAGCAGGCCGCTCCCGGCAAAGGCCACGCCGGGGTCCGGCGCGCAGGTCAGGCCGAGGTTCTTCTTATAGTATCGCGCGAAGCCGAACATGGTGCCCGCGGCGGCTATGCAGAGGATGGTCAGCACGATTCCCCAGAGGCTGCCGGAGATGTAGAGCCCGTTCTCCTCAAAGGCCGTCATGTTCTGCAGCCAGCGGCTGAAGATGCCGAAGGCGGAGTACACGCAGGTCGTGCAGGTCATTGTAAGGGCGAGTTTACGCATATGATCAGGACCGTCCAAATAAGAATAGTTACATAGGGCAGAGAAGTTTGCCACAATATTCTAACCCTTTGCCCGTCTCAAGTCAACAACAAAAGGAGGCCCGCAAATGAGAACGATAGTCGCGGCGGCGCTGCTCTGCCTGGCGATAGCGCTGATGCTGCCGCTGCTCTTCGCCGGCGGCGGACAGGCCGAACCTGCGCCGAGCGCGGAGCCGGAGAGCGCCGCGGGAGGGCTCGATTCGGAGCTGAGCTTCACGGTGCTCACGGCCGACGGGGTCGAGACCGTGACCATGTCGGACTGGCTCCCCGGCGTGGTGGCCGGGGAGATGCCCGCGCTCTTTGAGGAGGAGGCGCTCAAGGCCCAGGCCGTGGCGGCGCGGACGTACATAATGTACTCCATGGGCCGGGAAAAGCCCGCGCACCCGGAGGCCGACGTCTGCGACGACCCGGCCTGCTGCAAGGCGCACTCGACGGATGAAGCCCTGCGCGAGAAGTGGGGCGAGAGCTACGAGGAGAACATGGCCCGCGTGCTGGAGGCCGTGCGCTCCACGGACGGGGAGTACATGAGCTACGGCGGCGAGGTCATCCAGGCTGTGTTCCACTCCTCCTCCGCGGGCCGGACGGAGGACTCCGCCGCCATCTGGCAGGCCGAGCCCTATCTCGTGAGCGTGGAGAGCCCGGAGACGGCGGAGGACGTGCCGAACTATGTGACCTCCGTCACCGTGAGCCCGGAGGACTTCCGCGCGGCGGTGCTCGCCGTCCACCCGGAGGCCGAGTTCGGCGAGGACCCGGCGTTCTGGCTGGGCGCGGCGGTGCGCGACGCCTCCGGCAGGGTCGAGAGCGTGGACATAGGCGGCACCCAGGTGCCGGGCACGGAGCTGCGCACCATCTTCAAGCTGCGCTCCACGGCCTTCACGCTCGACTACACCGCCGAGGGCTTTCTCTTCACCGTCACCGGCTACGGCCACGGCGTAGGCATGAGCCAGTACGGCGCCAACGTCATGGCCGAGGACGGCGCGGACTATGAGGAGATACTCACCCACTACTACCCCGGCGCGGAACTGACACGTGCAACGTAAAATATTAATGTTTATCGTTAAATTAATAGAAGTGCCGATAATACTCAGACTGGACCGCGTGATGGCGGACCGGAAGATGTCCCTCAACGAGCTCGCCGAGCGCGTGGGCATTGCGAATGTGAACCTCTCGAAGATCAAGACCGGCAAGGTCAGCGCCATACGCTTTTCGACCCTCGAGGCCATATGCGAGGCCCTCGACTGCCAGCCCGGCGACATCCTCGAATACTCCCCTCCCAGATACGAATAGCGCAAAGGCGCCCCGCACAGCGCGGGGCGCCTTGTTTTCAGCCCTGTTCCGCCATATATGTGGCGACGCGGCTTTGGACTTCGGCGGCGACGTCGGGGGCGGATTTTTCGCCCGCAAAGTACGGCGCCGCGGCGTCCGCTATGATCCCCAGCGCCTCGGTGTCCATGCCGTAAAGCACCTCCGCCGCCTCAAACGCGGCCAGGCCCTTGGCGGTCACGAGCTCCATGTCCGCCGTTAGGTCGTAGCCGTTCTCCCGCCAGCCGGCGAGGTTTTTGAGATAGGTCTCTATCTCCCAATCCGCGACGGAGCGCAGGGGGCTGTAGCCGTCCAGGGTCATGGAGTCCTTCGTGAGCACGGTCTTCAAAAAGCTCCAGCACTCGTCCGGGTGCTCCGTCGCCGCGCTGATGCCGAGCGGAAGAATGGGCTCCACCGCGATGCCGCGCCCCTCGCCCGTGCCGGGGAAGCCGCAGAAGACAAAGTCCTCGCCCAGGGCATCCGTGAAGGTGCGCATTACATAGAGGTTCACGGTCGAGGTGTAGAGCAGCTGGCGGCCGGAGGCGAGCATCTGCTGCTCGTTGTAGTCCCACTCGTAGCCGTAGGGCGTGCTCTCGCCCGTCACGGCCTCGACGGGCTGCTTCGCCGCCTGGGCGAGGATGTCCTCAAAGAGCCCGGAGGTGAAGTCGCAGGTCCCGGCCTCCCAGTCCATCAGCGCCGAGGCGTTGAAGTCCAGCGCCGTCTCGAGATAGGTCTGCCGCGAGGTGTTGAGGCCCACGGCGTACTCTATCGCCGGGTTCGCGGCCATGATCTCCTCCACGTCGGCGTAGCTGATGCCCTCGTACCCTTCGGCGTAGGCCGCCGCAGCCGCTGCGGCCCAGACCTTCCAGCTCATGGGGATGGAGTAGAGCTCGCCGCCGAGCTCCGAGGCCCGCAGCCAGTTGTCGAAGAGCGTGGAGCGGTCCACGCCGTCGGGGCCGTCTATGAAGGCGTTGAGCTCCAGCAGCATGCCGCGCTTGGCCCAGGAGGCGACGCTGATTCCCTCCAGCATGACGATATCCGGGCAGTTGCCGGCGAACATGTCCGCCGCAAGGCGCACGGTGCCCTCGAGGCCGTCCTCCGCCGTGTTGTAGACCGTGTAGTCGACCAGCTCCACGCGTGCGTCCGCGTTCCTGCGGTTGAAGTCGGCGGCGAGGCCGTAGAGATACATGGCGTTCATATCCTGGCCGATGCCGGTGAGCGCGAGGGTGATGACCGTGAGGGGCTCCGTGCTCTCGACTCTGGTGACCAGCCAAAAGTTCCGGCCGCCGTCGGAGACGAGCAGGCGCCCGTCGGAGAGCATCAGCTCGGGCGGATCGGAGCTGCCGTAGTCTAAGTAGTCTGCGAACTTTTCGCCCGTGCCTGTGCCGGGGTCGAGCTCCCAGAGCGAGAAGTTGCCGCAGGCGAGCAGCCGCCCATCGGGCGCGGGCAGCACTCCCCAGCTGCAATCGACAGAGATGCTCACGGCCTCACCGACAGCACCGCCCTCGACGTCCACGCGCGAGATGAAGGAGCCGCCCTGGTCGTCGGTCCAGTACAGCGCCAGCGCGTCGGAGAGCGGCACGATGTTGACGCCGTAAGCGGGCAGGCCCTCCAGCTGGATGTCGCAGACGCCGACGGGTTCCGCGCCGGAGCAGTCGAAAACGTGCAGGCGGCTGTCCTGTTCGGGAATGGTGGTGCAGACGCAGAGCCGCCCGGCGCTGTCGACGGCCATGAGGCCGCGGTATTCCCCCGCGGGTATCAGGCTGGAAATGGGCCAGCGTCCGGCCTCCGAGCCGTCCGGGCCGAAGCGAAGCAGGTACTCTTCCGCGTCGGGCTGGTACATGGAGCAGAAAAAGCCTCCGTCCGGCGCGAGCACGAAGCCGGATAACCTCTCCTCGCTCGTGCCGTCGCTCAAAACGGCGAGCTGCTCGGCCTCGCCGGAGGCTGAGAGCGACCAGAGGCTGCTTTGACTCACGAACGCAGTGCTGCCGTCCTCGTTCTCCCGGACGTAGGAGTAGGAACTTATGAAGCGCAGGCTGCCGTCTGCGAGCTCCACGGCGTGGCTCATTACTATGTCCTCGGGCAGCTCGACCTCCTCATAGACATAGCGCGCCTCGGGCGCGGCGGAGGCGGAGACACCCTCTGTCCCGGGCCCGGGCAGCCCGCTAACCGACGGCGGCTGCGCCGCCCCGCAGGCGGTCAGCAGGAGAAGGGCCAGGCCCAGCGCGAAAATGCGGGTGGTTTTCCTCATTTTTGTCGCTCCTTCCTGTTTTTTCTCCAGCGTATACCACGGTTGTATCAGATATGCATCAAAGTTGCATCGCAGTTGTAAAAAATAAGGCCCCGGCCGAAAATGGCCGGGGCATTGTTTGATGTTTGCCGTGTCCGGGGCTCAGTTGTTGGCCTCGGCTTTGGTTTCGCAGTAGATGCAGCGGTAGGTGTGGGTCTCGGGGCTGGTGAGGCGGAAGATCTGGGGCAGGTCGGGCTCCACGCTGGTGATGCAGCGGGGGTTCTTGCAGCGCAGGACGTTCACTATCTTCTCCGGCATGGTGAGCTTGCGCTTTTCAAAGAGGCGGCCGTCCTTGATGACGTTTATCGTCGCGCCGGGGTCGACGTAGCCGATGACCGTGAGGTCGATGTCCGTCATGGAGTCGATCTTGATGATATCCTTGCGGCCCATCAGGCCGCTGGGGGCGTTCTTGATGATGGCCACGGTGCAGTCGAGCTTGTCGAGATTCAGCAGCCGGTAGAGCTCCATCGCGCCGCCGGCGTGGATGTGGTCGATAACTATGCCGTTTTTTATAGCGTCTATGTTCATGTCACGCCTCCAGCAGCTTCAGAATCAGCGCCATGCGGACGTACTTGCCGCAGAGCGCCTGGCGGAAATAGCAGGCACGGGGATCGTCGTCTATCGCGGTGGAGATCTCGTTCACCCTGGGCAGCGGGTGGAGTATGCGCAGGTCCTTCTTCGCACCGGCGAGCTTCTCCGGGGTGAGGATGTAGCTGTCCTTCAGGCGGAGGTAGTCCTCCTCGTTGAAGAAGCGCTCGCGCTGCACGCGGGTCATGTAGAGGATGTCGAGCTCGGGCATGACGGCGGCGAGGTCGGTCTCCTGGGAGTACTGCAGGCCCTTGGCCTGGAGCACGTCCTTCTTGATGTAGCTGGGCAGCTTGAGCTCCTCGGGGGAGATGAGCACGAACTTGACGCCCGTGCTGCGGGAGAGCGCCTCGATGAGCGAGTGCACCGTGCGGCCGAACTTGAGGTCGCCGCACAGGCCGATGGTGAAGTTGTCGAGGCTGCCGCGCTCGCGGCGGATGGTCAAGAGGTCGGTGAGCGTCTGGGTCGGGTGGTTGTGGCCGCCGTCGCCCGCGTTTATGATGGGCACCGTCGAGTGCATGGCCGCGACCATGGGCGCGCCCTCCTTGGGGTGGCGCATGGCGATGATGTCGGCGTAGCAGCCGACGACGCGGATGGTGTCCGCCACGCTCTCGCCCTTCGCGGCGGAGGAGCTGCTCGCCTCGGAAAAGCCGAGCACGCTGCCGCCGAGCTCGAGCATCGCGGCCTCAAAGCTGAGCCTCGTCCTCGTGGAGGGCTCGAAGAAGAGCGTCGCGAGCTTTTTATATTTGCACCTCTCGCGGTAGTCCTCCGGGTGGGCGATTATCTCGTCCGCCTGGTCGAGCAGTCCGGTTATCTCCTCGGTGCTGAGGTCGAGTATGTCTATAAGGTGTCTCATTTTTTGCCTCCCATCCAGCTCTCGTCCGAGGGGTTCGCGCGGAAGGCCATGAGTCCCGGCACGGTGTGCGCGGGGATATAGCCCTCGGCCTCGGCGACGGCGACTATCTCGTCAAAATCCGTGAGGCTCACGGCGCGGACCTTGGCCTCGGCGAGGCGCTGCTTGCCCTTTTCCATGCCGTAGGTGAAGATGGACACGGCGCCGAGCACGTCGGCCCCCGCCTCGCGCAGGGCCTCGACCGTCTCGATGAGGCTGCCGCCGGTGGAGATGAGGTCCTCGATGACTACGACCTTTTCGCCCTCGGTGAGCTTGCCCTCGATGCGGTTCTGCCTGCCGTGGTCCTTCGCGCCGGAGCGCACGTAGCCCATGGGCAGGCCCATGAGGTGCGCCGCGATGGCGGCGTGGGCGATGCCCGCCGTGGCCGTGCCCATGAGCGCCTCGGCCTCGGGGAACTCGCGCCTCACCGTCTCGGCGATGGCGGCCTCCACCTCGTTGCGCACGTCGGGCGCGGTGAGGATGAGGCGGTTGTCGCAGTATATGGGGCTCTTTATGCCGCTGGCCCAGGTGAAGGGCTCCTCCGGGCGCAGAAATACCGCGCCGATGGCGAGCAGGCCGCGCGCCACGCGCTCTTTGATGTCGTTCATGCCCTGGCACCTCCCATGAATTCATTGACGCAGCGCCGCCACGCCGCGACGGGGTCCTCCGCCCCGGTGATGGGCCGGCCCACGACGATGTAGTCGGAGCCGAGCTCGCCCGCGCGCTCCGGCGTCGTGACGCGGACCTGGTCGCCCTTGTCGCCGCCCGCGAAGCGCACGCCCGGCGTGACGGTCAGGAAGGAGGCGCCGCAGCGCTCGTGCACCGCGCCCGCCTCGAGCGGGGAGCAGACCACGCCGTCGAGCCCGGAGCGCATCGCGTTCTCCGCGTACTCGAGGCAGACCTCGGCGAGGGGCTTTTCGATGAGCAGCTCGCGGTGCATCCGCTCCTCGCTGGTGGAGGTGAGCTGCGTCACGGCGATGAGCAATGGCCGCTTCCCGTCCGGGCCGGTCAGGCCCTCGAGCGCCGCGGTCATCATCTCCGCCGTGCCGAAGGCGTGCAGGTTTATCATGTCCGCACCCGTGCCGCGCAATACGGCCATCGCGCGCTTGACCGTGTTCGGGATGTCGCAGAGCTTGAGGTCGAGGAAGATGTTGTGGCCACGGGCCTTTATCTCCCTCACTATGTCCGGTCCCTCGGCGTAGAAGAGCTCCATGCCGATCTTCACATACGGCCTCTCGTCGCCGAAGCGGTCGAGAAAGGCCAGCGTGCGCTCCCTGGTCGGGAAGTCGCAGGCGATTATTACGTCCTTAGCCATTGTGTGCTCCTCCTATAATATCTTGAAGATTGTCGATTCCGTATTTTTTCATCGCCGCAGGCAGGGCGGCGATGATGTCCCGCGCGGCATAGGGGTTCGCGAGGTTCGCCGCGCCTATGCCGACGGCCGCAGCGCCCGCGAGCAGCATCTCGATGACGTCCTCGGCCGAGCTCACCCCGCCCATGCCGACGATGGGTATGCTAACGGCCTCGTACACCTGCCAGACCATGCGCAGCGCCACCGGGAACACGGCGGGGCCCGAGAGCCCGCCCGTGACGTTTTTGAGTATGGGCCGCCGCGTCGCCGGGTCTATCCGCATCGCGAGCAGGGTGTTGATGAGCGAGAGGCCGTCCGCGCCCGCGTTTTCGCAGGCGGCGGCAATGGAGACGATGTCCGTGACGTTCGGCGTGAGCTTGACGATGACGGGCTTTGTCACCGCGGCCTTGACCTCGCGCGTGACCTCGGCCGCGCCCTCGCAGGTGGTGCCGAAGCCCATGCCGCCGCCGTGGACGTTGGGGCAGCTGATGTTTATCTCGAGCCAGCCGACCTCGGGGCAGCGGTCGAGCTTTGCGGCCACCTCGACGTACTCGTCCACGGAAAAGCCGCAGACGTTGGCCATGACCAGCTTGTGAAAGACCTCCCGCAGCCGGGGCAGCTCCCGGGCGATGACGGCGTCCACGCCGGGGTTTTGCAGCCCCACGGAGTTGAGCATGCCGCCCGCCGCCTCCGCTATGCGCGGCCCGGGGTTGCCGAAGCGCGGCTCTCTGGTCGTGCCCTTGAATGAGAAGGTACCTAAGCAATTTATGTCGTAGAGCGCCGCGAACTCCGCGCCGTAGCCGAAGGTGCCGGAGGCGGGGATGACGGGGTTCGCCAGCTCAATGCCGCAGAGCTTAACAGTCGTATTCACCAGCGCACCTCCCCGGAGGCGAACACCGGCCCGTCCTTGCAGACGCGCCTGGGGCCGTTCGCCGTCTCTATCGTGCAGCCCATGCAGGCGCCGAAGCCGCAGCCCATCCTCGCCTCGAGCGAGAACTGCGCGGGCACCCGGCTCTGCTCGTCTATCGCCCGGAGCATCGGCAGCGGCCCGCAGGCGCAGACGGCGCTGTATCCCTCGCCCAGCGCCTCAGTCACGAGGCCGCGCTCGCCGTGGGAGCCGTCCGCCGTGAACACGCGCACCTCGCCGCAGACCTCGCGGAACTCTCGCTCGAAGAACACCTCCCCGGCCGAGCCGAAGCCGAGCGCCGCCGCGGGCCTTGCGCCGAGCTTTGCGAGCTCCCGCGCGAGGTAGAGCATCGGCGGCACGCCGCTGCCCCCGCCGAGCAGGAGGGGCGCCTCGCCGCACTTCGTGAGGTCAAAGCCGTTGCCGAGCCCGGTCAGCAGCTCGAGCTCCGCGCCGGGCTCGAGGCTGAGCAGCGTTTCCGTGCCCCGGCCCGCGAGCTTGACGACGATGGTCAGCTCGTCCCCCTCGCAGCCGCAGACGGAGAAGGGCCGCCGCAGGAAGAAGCCGGGCACCGCCGCCTCGACGAACCTACCCGGCCCGCCCGCGCCCTCTGTGTCGCCGCGCAGACGCATCACGCGCACGCCCGGCGCGGCAAACTCGGCCTTATCAAGCCGGAACATCACCTTTTTCAAGCGCGCCACACCTCCCGGCCCTTGCAGATATTGAGTACGCAGCGCCCGCGCACCTCCCGGCCCGCGAAGGGCGTGGCCTTGCCCTTTGAGGCGAAGGCGGCGGGGTCTATCGCATAGCTGGTCTTGGTGTCGAACACGGCGAGGCTCGCCGCCCTCCCGACCTCTATGCCGCTCTCGATGCCGAAGCGGCGGGCCGGGGCCGTGCTCATGAGCTCGATGAGCCGCTCGCGGCTGAGTATCCCGGGCTCGACCAGACCCGTCCAGAGCACGGGAAAGGCCGTCTCAAGGCCCGTGATGCCGAAGGCGCTGCCCTCGAGCCCGCGCGACTTCTCCTCCGCCGAGTGCGGGGCGTGGTCGGTGGCTATCATGTCTATCGTCCCGTCGAGCAGCGCGTCGACGAGCGCGCGGCGGTCGGCCTCCGAGCGGAGCGGCGGGTTCATCTTGAAGCGCCCGTCCTCCTCGAGGTCGGCGTCCGAGAGCAGCAGGTAGTGCGGTCCGGTCTCGCAGCTGATGTCGAGGCCCTCGGCCTTCGCGCGGCGGATTATCTCCGCGCTCTCCCTTGTCGAGATGTGGCAGACGTGGTAGGCGCAGCCGGTCTCGCGCACGAGCCCGGCGTCCCGCGCGATGGGGCCCCACTCGGACTCGGAGCAGATGCCGCGGTGCCCGTGGGCGCGGGCGTAGTCCCCGTCGTGGATGTAGCCGCCGCGCAGGAGGGAGTTGTCCTCACAGTGGGCGGCGATGGGCTTGCCGAGCCGCTTCGCCTCGAGCATTGCCGCGCGCATAAGCTCCGGCGACTGCACGCCGTGCCCGTCGTCCGAAAAGCCGCAGACGTGAGGGGCCATCGCCGCCATCTCCGCGAGCTCCGCGCCGCGCTCGCCGCGCGTTATCGCGCCGTAGGGCAGCACGTCTATGACGGCGTCGCGCTCTATTATGTCCAGCTCCTGCGCGAGCGTCGCCGCGTCCTCCGGCACGGGGCTGAGGTTCGGCATGGCGCAGACGGCGGCGTAACCGCTCCGCGCCGCGGCCCCGGTGCCGGAGGCTATCGTCTCCTTATAAGAAAAACCCGGCTCTCGAAGATGTACATGCACATCAACAAGACCGGGAACAACGAGACAATTATCAAAATTATAAACACTTACGCCCTCACCGGGGACGATACCGGGCTGGATACGGGTGACGATGCCGTCCAGAACCTCGACGTCGGCGGAAACAAAGACCCCCTGACGAAAGACCTCGCAGCCCTTTATGACGATGCCGCCCACCAGAAGAACCCCCTTTCGGACACGCTAAGAGCCCGCCGAGAGCGCGGGCTCAAACTTTTTGATTATCTTACGCCAAAGCTGAAATTTTGTCAACGCCCAAAGCCCAAAATCGCCCCTTCGCGCAGTATTCCGGCCATTTGCGCGCCATTCCCGGCAGTTTGTACAAAAAAGGCGCCGCCACATGCGCGGCAGCGCCTTTGCTTTGGCTCTCAGAGCTCCATGAAGCGCTCCTCGCTCCGGCCGAGCTTGGCGTAGAGCAGCAGGCAGGCGATGAGCAGCAGCGCGGCGCAGATGCCGAGGTAGGCGGTCATGCCGACGACGTCGCTGAGCAGAAACACATAGAGCAGCGTCGGCGCGGCCAGAATGCCCCAGGACGAGAACAGGCAGACGACGACGCTCATGCTGTTCTTCACAACGTTGACCTCGTTTATATAGTCGAATTTGGGGAAGCGGAGGTTTATCACCACGCCGTAGAGCGAGATGAACACCGCCACGAGCGCCGGTATGAGCACGACGAACAGCCGCTCAAGAGCCGTGAAGGGCAGGGCTATCGCCACGCAGACGGAGGCTATGACCGTCGCGGGCAGGGCGATGACCACGTTGAGCAGCACCTTCGACATGAGTATAGTCTGCACGGGCACGGGGATGGTCTTTGGTATCCACAGGCTCTTGCCCTCCAGGGAGATGGTGGCGGCGGAGATATAGTCCATCGCGCCCATGAAGGAGAGGGCCAGCACGGCGATGCCCGCGAGCATGCCGCCGGGGAGCAGACCGAGCGTGGCCATGAGCTGGTCGCGGTAGATTATGGCCGCGACGCCCATGACGATGAGGAACACGCTGCCGAGGGCGGAGTTCAGGATTATCATGCTGTTGGAGGCAAAGCGCCGCAGCTCCTTGCCCAGCAGGGCGGACATCGCGCCAGCGGCCTTGAGCTGGGTGCGGCGGTACCTGACGCGCACGGAGGCCCGGCGGGCCGTCACGCTGGAGAAGAAGCGCGAGAGCAGGGCGCAGACGACGGCAAAGGGCACCACGCAGCAGGCGGCAAAGCCGAGCAGCATGGTAAAGTTCCCCTCCGCCGCCGCCACGCCGAGCGCATAGGCGGGGAAGGCGTAGGCCTCGACGGAGCCCGCGAGCTGCGCGCTGTTGGCGAGCAGGGCGGTGAGGTAGTTTTGCAGGTTCATGACGGCGTACATGTACGCGCCGAGGAAGGCGAGGGAGAGTATGAACGTGATGATGGTCTTGTGCCGCATCCTCGCGGAGATGAGCGCCAGCAGCCAGGCGAAGAGGCAGGTGAAGCTCATAATGAGCAAGGGCAGCAGCAGGCAGACGAGAACGAAGCATACGACCCCAGCCGCCGTAACGGGCAGCTGCATGCACCAGACCACGCCCGCGGGGATGAACACCACCAGCTCAAAGGCGTAGTTCACCAGCAGCAGCGCCGCCATGCGCGAGCCGAGGATGTACGCCGGCGGGATGGGCATGGAGAGCAGCAGCTCGTTGTCCTTGGCGTTGAAGAGCTGCTGCTGGGCCATGAACACGCTGCCGATGAAGCAGAGCGCGGCGGCGACGATGCCCGCGAGGGCGAAGTAGAACCACTGTATCCCCAGCGCGGCCAGCGGCTGGGCCAGAGCGTAGAACATGCCGCCGAACATGAAGAAGAAGCAGCCGATGATGTAGATGAAGAGTATCGCGACGAGCACGGCCCTGCCCGTGCTCTTCTTTTTAGAGCCCGTGGAGCTGCGCGTGAGCGCGGCCCAGAGAGAGGCAAACTGCGTCCTGAGAAGTGCACGGAACATTGCTCACTCCTCCTCCAGCTCGAGGAAGACCTCCTCGAGAGAGTCGTTGCCGCGGACGGCCTCCATCGTGCCGGAGACCACCAGCTTGCCGCCCTTGATGATGGCCACCATGTCGCAGAGCTTCTCGGCGACCTCGAGGACGTGGGTGGAGAAGAAGATGGCTCCGCCGCGGTCGCAGTGCTCGCGCATGAGGGTCTTGAGCTTGTGCGAGGCGATGGGGTCGAGGCCGACGAAGGGTTCGTCCATGATGATGAGCTTCGGCTCGTGGATGAGCGCGGAGATGATGGCCAGCTTCTGCTTCATGCCGTGGGAGTAGGCGGAGATGGGCTGGGCAAGGTCGTCCGTGAGCTCGAACTCGTCGGCATAGCGGTGGATGCGCTCGTCGCGCGCCCCGGCGCTCACGCCGTAGACGTCGGCGATGAAGTTGAGGTACCTTATGCCGGAGAGGAAGTCGTAGAGGTCCGGGTTGTCGGGGATGTAGGCCATCTCGCGCTTGCACTCGAGGGCCTGGGTCTTTATGCTCTTGCCGTCGATGTAGATCTCGCCGGAGTCAAACTTGAGTATGCCGCAGCAGGCCTTGATGGTGGTGGTCTTGCCCGCGCCGTTGTGGCCGATGAAGCCGTAGATCTCGCCGGGCTTTATGTGCAGCGAGAGGTCGTCCACGGCCTTTTTCTCGCCGTAGGTCTTGGTGAGGTGTTCGATCCTGAGCATGTTGGTGCCTCCTTATATATCTGCGCAGCCGCGCAGGATAATCCAAAATACATTGTCGGACTAAGATTTCAACGCCGCTTCAATTTCGGCGTAGAACTCCTCAGTCTCCGCCTCGCTCATCAGGTTGAATATGCGCGTGAGCCCCTCGTCTGTCAGCACGACGATGTAGCAGTCCTGCTGCGGGTCGAGCGATATGCGCACGTTCTCGTAGCCCTCGACGTCGAAGCGGCCCTCGCAGAGCGTGTCCATGCCCGTACCCGCGACGCGCTTGGAGCTCGGCAGGTCGTCGAGCAGCTCCAGGGAGCTTATGTCGCCGAGGGGGATCTCATACTTCTCCGTGAGGTGCTCGAAGTACAGCGTCCCGTCCTCTATCCTCGCCTCGCGCGGCGTGAAGTCCATGACTATGAACCAGCCGGACATCGCAGGCAGGAGAAGGAACAGCAGCGCCGCACAAATGCCCATGACTATCTTCCCCGCGGGCCGCGCCATGTTAAGGCCCATGCCCATGCCCGTGCGGTCGTTTATCATCGTGCGCCGGTCGTTGGGGTTGTAATAGAAGAGGCCCCAGACCCAGTACTGGTCCTCGTCCACATAGTCGCGCGCCCCGCTCTCGCGAGGGAGCCGCTCCTGCGCCCGCCGCACGGCGAATTCGGCCCTGAGGCAGACGTAGAGCAGCGCAAAGGTGTAGACCAGGGTCGCGATCATGAACACCAGGCCGTTATCAATGAAGAACCAGAGCGTCACGGCCAGCAGCGCCGAGAGCCAGGCCATGGCTATCCAGACCTTGCCCCAGTTGTAGCGCCGCACGCGGGTCAGCGCGGCGTTCACGCCGCTGTCGGAGTTCACCACGTCGGCTCTCTGCCGGAAGATGAGCGGGTAAAAGACCAGACTCAGCGCGCAGCAGAGCGCAAAGGTGCCGGCCATCACCAGCCCTGCCCAGCGCTCGCCGACGTTTTCCGAGGTGAGCGCCAGCACGCAGGGGATGAGCGAGACTATGAGCGGCGGGATGAAGAGCCAGCGCGAGAGCGGTTTGCCCAGCTCCTCCGGCTTTGCGCCGATGTCCACCACCACCGCGCCGGAATAGGGCGTCACCCAGCCCTCCTGCGCCTTGAGCGTGCGCAGGCGGACGTTGAAGCGCGCAAAGACCACGAAAAACATCACGAGCGCGACGAGGACCCAGAAAAACAGCCAGGCCAGGGCGAGCGAGGTGCGCTTGATGACAAATGCCGGGACTATCGCCGCCGTGAGGATGAAGAACCAGAGCCAGATCCGCCTCTTGTAGTCGCGGCAGATGCCCTGCACCCGAGGGTCGTGCTGGGCCGTAAGCGGCAGGGTGCAGCCTATGACGATGTTCTTCTTCGGCTTAGCCTCGTTGGCCATGACCGCGGCCATGATGGGCAGCACGGGGTAGAAGCAGAGCACGAGTAAGATGATCGCGACGAGATCGCTCATTTTTCACCGCCTCCTTCACGGTAGAGTTCGCGGCAGAGTGTGAGAAAATCGTCCTCGGAGATGCCGGAGAGCCTCGCCTCGGCGGCGATGAGCCGCAGCCCCTCGCGCGAGTGCGCCCCGAGCTCCCCGCTCTCCGGGGAGCCGGTCACGACCGTCCCGCCCCGGCGGTCGGTCGTGATGAAGCCTTCCTGCTTCAGGAGGGAATAGGCCTTGCTGACCGTCATCATGTTGACGCCGGACTGCTCCGCAAGCGCGCGGATGGCGGGCAGCTTCTCCCCCGGGGAGAGCTCTCCCGAGGCGATGCCGACCACTATCTGGTCGCGTATCTGCCTGTATATAGGCACCTGCGAGGAAAAATCCAGCCTGAGCAGCAAGTCCGTTCACCTCCTTTTGTATTAGTCATTATAATACAAACAATGCAACGTGTCAATGCCGCAAAAAGAGGTTGACAAATGTATACCTCTGTGCTATCTTCAAGGTAGACAATCGTTTACCTTGGAGGTCATCAACATGGAGCATCTTTCAAACGGGGAATGGACGCTGATGAACGCGCTGTGGGAGCGCCAGCCCGCTACGGTGGCGCAGCTCGTGCACGCGCTCGCGCCGGAGACGGGCTGGAGCAAGCACACGGTGATGACCATGCTCTCCCGCCTGGAGCAGAAGGGCGCGGTGAGCTGCACCCAGGGCGAGCGGGCGAGGGAGTACAGCGCCCTGCTCGCGCGGGACAAGGCCGCGGCGCGGGAGACGGACAGCTTCCTCTCAAAGGTCTACGGCGGCAGCCTGGGCCTCATGGTGAACTCCATGCTCCGCGCGCACTCGCTCTCGGACGAGGAGGTCGAGGAGCTGCGCGCCCTGCTGGGCTCTGCGGAAGGGGGCGGGGGCAAGTGACAGGCGTGCTTATCGGCTCGTCGCTGCTCATAGTCCTCGTGGCCGCGCTGAGAACGCTGCTGCGCGGAAAGGTGAGCGCGCGGCTCATCTATGCGCTCTGGGGCGTCGTGCTGCTGCGGCTGCTCGTGCCCTTCTCGCTGGAGCTGGACCTGCCCAGCGCCGAGGGCGCGGTCCGGGCGGTCTATGGGCACACGGAGCTCTCGGAGGCGATGCTGCCCTACGACAGCGTCTCCGCGCCCTACGCCGCGGGCTACAGCCGCAGCGTCCTGCCCGAGGACGACCCCATCCAGCCCTATCTGGACGCGGGGGAGGCCGCCCCCGAATACCGCGTGGAGCTGCGTGGCGAGGGCACGCCCGAGGCCGAGACCAGGTTCGTGTTCCTGCGGCCCTGGGCGGAGGTGCTCTCGGGCTATTTGAGGCCGGTCTGGCTCCTCGGCACCTTCGCGGCGCTGGCGCTGCTGGCGTATACCAACCTGAGCTTCTGGGCCAAGCTCCGGCGGACGCGCCGCCCCATCGGCGTCTCCGACTGCGGGCTCACGGCCTATGAGACGGACGCGATAGCCTCGCCCTGCCTCTTCGGGCTGTTCCGCCCCGCCATATATGTCCGAGCGGAGGACGCGGCGCGGCTCCGGCACGTCCTAGCGCACGAGGACTGCCACTTCCGGCACCTGGACCACATCTGGGCGCTGCTGAGGGCGGCCTGCCTCGCCGTCTACTGGTGGGACCCGCTGGTCTGGCTGGCCGCGGCGCTCTCCCGCACGGACTGCGAGCTCGCCTGCGACGAGGCCGCGCTCTCGCGCCTCGGCGAGGCCGAGCGCATCCCCTACGGAGAGACGCTGATCACAATGGCCGCCAAGCCGAGGCCGGGCGAGCTCCTGCGCGCCAGCAGCCCCATAGGCTCCGGCAAGCGCGAGCTCAGGGCCCGCATCCTGGCCATCGCCCGCCGCGGCAAGCGCCTCGTCGTCCCCGCCGTCCTGGCCGTGTGCCTCTGCCTCTTCTGCGCCGCCTGCGCCTTCACCGGGGCGGAAAATACGGCGGCGGGCGAGGACGCTCCCGCCGTTTCCGACGGTATAGGCGATGTGAGCACCCTGCCCGCAGAGGCGGGCGGAGACGCTGCGGCAGAGGCAGGGGTGGACAAATTCACCGTCCTGCTTGCCGGAATAGACGACTTCGGCGAGGCGGACGCCATAATGGTCGGGCTGCTCGACGGTGAGGCGGGCACGCTGAACATGGTCAGCATACCTCGCGACACGCTGGTGAACGCGTCGGGGGAGAGCAAGCGGCTGCGCCTTGTGTATAATGAAGGCGGCGCCGAGGCCCTGCGGCAGGCCGTCGCGGGGCTGCTCGGCTTTGAGCCCGACTGCTGCATAGCGGCCGGAATGGGTGCGCTTGCAGAGCTCGTGGACACCGTGGGTGGTGTGGAGTTCAACGTACCTGTGGACATGAAATACTCCGACCCCTCACGCGGGCTGT
Source organism: uncultured Eubacteriales bacterium (assembly GCA_900545405.1). Classification (GTDB taxonomy): domain Bacteria; phylum Bacillota; class Clostridia; order Oscillospirales; family Oscillospiraceae; genus Scatomorpha. The sequence goes on from UQYT01000030.1 coordinate 25,696, forward strand.
ACATAGACCTCGAGGCAGGGCTGCAGCGCCTTGACGGCGAGCAGACCCTGGACGTACTGCGCTACCAGTCTGGCTACGATTCCGGAGACTTCGGGCGAATTGAGACCCAGCAGGCACTGCTCGAGGCCATCGCGGAGCAGTTTTTGAGTCTTGGGAGCATTCCGCATATCGCCGAGGCCGCCGAGATACTAAGCGGCAGCATGACGACGGATCTGAGCACAGAGGCCGCGATAGCTCTGGCAGGACAGCTGCTGGGGTGCAAGGATGTGAGCTTTTCCACCATGCCGGTGCTTTCCTCCGATAACGGGCCGGGAGTCCGCGTTGACGTCCCCGCCTGGCTCGAGCTGGTGAACGAGCGCCTCAACTCCGCGGACAGCCCGGTGACGGAGGCCGACCTGGCATCTACTGACGCCGCCTGATGCGGGCTTGAAAGAGAGCGGAGCAGACGGTACAATTCCGGCAAAGGAGAGATCGCTTTGCTGGAATACAAATTTTACACAGCAGCTCATAGAGGGCGAGGGCCTGCACGGATAACAAAAAAACAGCCGGTCAAACGACCGGCTGTTTTGCTCTATATTGTCTTACTTCACGAGCTTGGCGACCTCGGCGGCGAGGTCGTCCTGGCGCTTCTCGATGCCCTCGCCCTTCTCAAAGCGGGTGTAGCAGTTCACCTTGATGGTGGTGCCCAGCTCCTTGGCGACGGCGGCGACGTGATCCTCGACGGAGACCTTGTCGTCCTTGACGAACGGCTGCTGCATGAGGCAGATCTCCTTGTAGTACTTGGCAAGGCCGCCCATGACGATCTTCTCGATGATGGCGTCGGGCTTGGAGGCGTTCTTCGGGTCCTCCTTGGCCTGGGCCAGACGGACGCGCTTCTCGTTCTCGATGAACTCCTCGCTGACCTCGCTCTTATCCAGGAACTGCGGGTTCAGAGCCGCGACCTGCATGGCGAGATCCTTGCCCAGCTCCTCAACGGCGGGGTTCTTCTCAAAGCCGGCGCCGACCTCGAGGTTCATGAGGACAGCGATGCGGCCGCCCATGTGGACGTAGGCGATGCTGGTGCCCTTGTCGTAGCGGGCGAAGCGGCGGACCTTGATGTTCTCGCCGATGACGAGGACCTTGTCGTTCTGCTCCTCGAGCACGGTCTTGTCGGTGCCGGGGTACTTGCAGGCGAACAGGGCGTCCAGATCGGCCGGGGCGTCCTTGGCGACGACCTTGGCGACGTTGTGGACATAGTCGACGAAGAGGTCGTTCTTGGCGACGAAGTCGCTCTCGGCGTTGACCTCAACGATGGAGCCGACGCCGCAGTCGGGGCAGACCCAGGCGTAAGCCATGCCCTCGGCGGCTATGCGGCCGGCCTTCTTCTGCGCGGCGGCGAGGCCCTTCTCGCGCAGCCACTCTATGGCCTTGTCGATGTTGCCGTCAGACTCGGCGAGGGCCTTCTTGCAGTCCATCATGCCGACACCGGTCATCTCACGCAGGTTCTTTACGTCAGCTGCTGTGAATCCCATGTATTATCATCCTTCCGTAAAATTTGAAAAAGGGGGGTAATATCTAAAGTGCCAGACCGGCCGATCACTCGGCGGCCTCGTCGCTCTCCTCGACCTTGGCGGCCTCTTCGGCGGCGTTGTCGGCGCCCTGGCGGCCTTCCTGCACGGCGTTGGCCATGGTGGCGCTGATGAGCTTTATCGCGCGGATGGCGTCGTCGTTGGCGGGGATGACGTAGTCGACCTCATCGGGGTCGCAGTTGGTGTCGACGATGGCGACGATGGGGATGTGCAGCTTGCGGGCCTCGGCGATGGCGTTGTGCTCCTTGCGGGAGTCGATGACGAACAGAGCGCCGGGGAGCTTCTTCATCTCCTTGACGCCGCCGAGATACTTCTCGAGCTTGGCCATCTCGCCCATGAGCTTCATGACTTCCTTTTTGGGCAGCATGTCGAAGGTGCCGTCTTCCTGCATCTTCTTGAGCTGGGCCAGGCGGTCGATACGGGTGCGCATGGTCTTGAAGTTGGTCAGCATGCCGCCGAGCCAGCGGGCGTTGACGTAGTACTGGCCGACGCGCTCAGCCTCTTCCTTGACGGCCTCGGCAGCCTGCTTCTTGGTGCCGACGAAAAGGATGTTCTGGCCGTTGGCGGCGAGGTCGCGCACGAAGTTGTACGCCTCCTCGAGCTTCTTGACGGTCTTCTGCAGGTCGATGATGTAGATGCCGTTACGCTCCATATAGATGTACTCGGCCATCTTGGGGTTCCACCTGCGGGTCTGGTGGCCGAAGTGCACACCGGCCTCCAGCAGCTGCTTCATGGATACTACTGCCATTGTTTGTTTCCTCCTTTATTTTGTTATTACCTCCGGCGGGGCTCATCTCCCCACGGCCCAACCTAACGGTCACCGGGCCGGGAATCCCCCCATCCGTGCGTAATGCCGATACATTATAGCAAAAGCCCCCAGGCTTTGCAAGGTATTTTTTGCAGTTTTCGGCTTATTTATAACAAAACCAAAGCCCCGGTCCTCCGACCGGGGCTTTTGCTTCAATACAGGAACGGGCGCTTTTCGCGGCGGCGGCGGGAGGGGGACTGCTCGAGGTCGACGAGGATGATGTCGCTGCCGAGCCTTGAGATGCTGCTCCAGGGGATGACATAGTCGTCCTCGCGGCCGAGCAGGCCCCCGGCGCGGCCCTGGCCGGGGACGATTATGGAGAGGATCTTCCCGTCGCAGGGGTCGTATTCCGCGTCGCAGACATAGCCGAGCCGCTGACCGCTGTGCAGGTCTATGACCTCCTTGCACCTGAGCTCCGAAAACAGACAGGCCATACCTCATCCCTCCTCGCCAGAGCATATGCGCCCCGGCGCCGGAAAATGCGGGCGAGTCGGCGCTCACTGCGCGAAGATGTTCTTTTTTATCTGCGCGATGGCGTTTTTCTCGAGCCTGGAGACCTGGGCCTGGGAGATGTGGATCTCGTCGGCAACTTCCATCTGCGTTTTGCCGTCATAATAGCGCAGGGCGAGGATGCGCTTTTCGCGCTCGCCCAGGGAGGAGATGGCGTCCGAGAGGGCGAGGCGCTCGAGCCAGCTCTCGTCCGTGTCGCGGTCGTCGCGGAGCTGGTCCATGACGCGGACGCTCTCGCCGGCGTCGGAGTAGACCGGCTCGAAGAGCGAGACCGGGTCGGAGATGGCGTCGAGGGAGAAGACGACCTCCTCGCGCTTGATGCCCAGCGCGGCGGCGATCTCCTCGGTGGTGGGCTCGCGGCCGGTCTCGGCGGTGAGCTTCTCGCGGGCCTGGAGGACGCGGTAGGCCGTGTCGCGCATGGAGCGCGAGACGCGCACGGAGCTGTTGTCGCGCAGGTAGCGGCGTATCTCGCCCGCGATCATGGGGACGCCGTAGGTGGAAAACTTCACGTTTTGCGTGGTGTCGAAGTTGTCTATCGCCTTGATGAGGCCGATGCAGCCGACCTGGAAGAGGTCGTCCACGTTCTCGCCGCGGCCGGAGAACTTCTGTATGACCGAGAGCACGAGACGCAGGTTGCCGCTTATGAGCTCCTCGCGCGCGGACTTGTCTCCGGCCTTGGCCCGCCTGAGCAGCGCCTGGGCCTCGTCGTTTTTGAGCACCGGCAGCTTGGACGTGTTCACGCCGCATATCTCGACCTTGCCCTGCAAAAACCAAAACCCCTTTTTAGGAAAGTACAGGTAGTCTTTCCCGCAAAGTCGATTTTGATTCAAACGTTGCCGCCGGGGCCGGAAAGGGCTATAATCAAAGACGGCGAAAACACTTCTTCAAAAGGAGATATCAGCATGAAAAAAGCAATGTCCCTCATCCTCGCGGGAGCGCTGTGTCTGACGCTGTGCACGGGCGCGCTGGCGGTATCCGGCTTTTCGGACGTGCCGGAGGGCAAGTGGTACACGGCGGAGATAAGGGAGATGACGGCCGAGGGCTACATCGACGGCTACGAGGACGGGACCTTCCGCCCGGACGGGGATGTGAGCGTGGCGGAGTTCGTGACCATCGTGGCGCGCTGCCTGGGCCTTGAGACCGGGGCGGAGAACGGCCACTGGGCCGGCCGCCAGATGGCAAACGCCTATGACAAGGGCTGGCTGGACGAGCAGGACGCCAAGCGGACGGAGTTCAACGAGCCCGTCTCGCGCCAGCTGGCGGCGAAGATACTGGCCTCGGCGCTGGGACTCGGGCAGGGCGGCAGCGGCGACATCCCGTACAAGGACGCGGCGGACGTGGGCCAGAGCTATGTGGGCTGGGTCGGCGCGGTGTGCGCCGCGGGGCTCATAGAGGGCTTTGAGGACAACACCTTCCGCCCGGGCAAGATACTCAGCCGCGCCGAGGCGGCGACGCTCATTTACCGCGCCTCCAACGCCGGGGACAGGCTGACCGCGGCGCCGGACGGGACGCCCTTTGCCTCGAGCGTGGCGCTCGCGGGCTACGACAACCCGAACTTCCGCGTGACGCTCAGCGGCGGGAAGGCGACCGTGATCATCGACAAGGCGGAGCTCTGGACGGATTTTGCGGACCCGAACTCCCCGAACGCGGAGGAGGCCGCGGAGGGTCAGCGCCGCGAGAAGGTGAATGCGGCAATGAAGACGGAGCGGACTATCCCGGCGCCCGGTACGGTGACGGCGGTGTACGAGCTGCCGTGCACGAGCTGGTTCCCGGGGACGGACGCGAACGCGGTGATAGGCACGTCGGACGGGCGCTGGTACTTCGTGGAGCTGAGCGGCCGGAACAACGACTGCGTGCCCGAGCTGACTGAGCTGACGGCGCTGAGCGGCAAGAGCGTGAGCTCGCTGCGCTGGTGCACGACGAGCTGCGACGATAACGGCGTGCTGTTCAGCGGCCGGGACTATATCGTCGCCGCCCTCGCCGACGGCAGCGAGCTGATAGCTTTCGAGCATTGACCGCCCGCGCTGCGCGCTTCGCGCGCGTCTGAAAGTTTCGTCCACCTTTTCAAAGGTGGCGGGGTGCAGGGGCGGAGCCCTTGCCCGCGCTCCGCAGAGCGCG
>UQYT01000031.1 GCA_900545405.1 uncultured Eubacteriales bacterium
AGCGCTTTTCTTTGGCGGCTCGACACCGTTTCTTTGGGCAAGCACCAAAGAAATGGGGTCGAATCGCAGGACAGGCCCTCGACCACCTCCCAACGTATCGGCGCACACGCACCCGCGCAAGTGCGGTACCGCCTATGGCTGCGGGGCGGGGATTATATCGAGTTCCACCCCGCAGATATGGGGTCGTAGGGCGGGTCGCCGCCGGCGGAGACGGCGCTGCCGGCGCTGCGGCGGGCGTTTTCGCGGTCGCGGCGCTCGCGCTCGAGCTCGGAGCGGAGGCGCGTGAGCTCGCTCTCGCGCTTTTCGGCCTCGCTGCGGCGCAGATGCTCGGCGTAGGCGTCCGTGAGGCTCGCGCCGCGGCGCACCTCGTCCCAGACCTCGGCGGGGATGGCGTTCTTGTCGCGCCGGAGCCTGTCCGCCGCCTCGGGGAAGGTCTTCACAAAGCTCTCGCAGTCGCGGCGGCGGCGCTCGGCGGGGTCGGGGTCGAAGCTCTCGCCCGCGCGCAGGGCCTCCAGCTCGCGGCTGGCGTCGCCCAGCTTGCCGCGGATGCGGTCGTAGTCCATGCCCTTCTGCGCGAGGGCGATGACCTCGTCGCGGCCCACGCTCTTGGTCTCGCCGAGGTGCCGGAGCGTGAAGCTCTCGTCCCCGGCGCCCTTTTCGGCCTTGGGATCCATCGCGGGCTCGGCGTCGTCGGTCACGCCGCGCATCATCTCCGCGACGTCTATCTTCCACTCCCCGCCCTCGGCGGCGGCGGTCTGAACGGTGTTCTCTTCCATATGCTCTCCCCTCTCAGACGGTCTGGCCCGGCTGCGCGCCCTCGGCGGCGCGGCGGGCGGTTATGGCGTTTATGAGGCCCTGGCGGTCGGTGATGTAGCCGTCGGGCACGCGCTCGAGATATTCGAGCACGTCTATGTGGCCCTGCGCGAGCAGGTTGTCCATGGTCTGCGTCGCGGCGATCTCGCTCCAGTAGGCGGCGGCGCCGACGTCGAGCTTGAGCCTCAGCGGCAGGTCGCGCAGGCTGGAGAAGTCGTAGAGCACGGAGATCTTGCCGTTCTCGCCCCTGGGCAGGGCGTCGCCCGCGAAGTCCAGCAGCTCGGAGGAGACCTCCGCCGCGGGGTCGATCTCGGCGGGGCGCAGGCCGTAGTAGCCGCTCATGAAGTCCATGTAGATGGCGCCGAGGTCCTCTATGCTCTGATAGAGGTTCTGGCGGGTTATCTCATTGGGCGTGGCGGCGGCGCGCTGCAGGGCGATGATGGCGGAGGTGTTGTCCGGCTTCGCCTCGCCGAGGGCGACGCTGGTCGCGCCGAGGTTGGTCTGCGTGAGGCTCTGCGTGAGCTCGATGAACTGCGCTATCTGCGGCGAGATCTGCGCGGGGCCGAGCACGCGGGCCACGTTGTCCACGCCCCCGCCGTTGACGCCGATGGCCCGGCCGATGCCGTTGTCCCAGCGCGGGATGCGGGTCTTGTCGTAGACTATCTTGGGGTAGGCCGTAGCCATGAGGGATATCATGCTCATGGCGAAGAGCTTGTTGATGTATATCTGGTTCGGGATGAGGCCGGTTATCAGGGCCTGACCGTGATAGCTGTCCTGCACGTAGTCCCAGCAGAGCCAGGTCACGGGATAGAGCCTGAGCCCGAGGTCCCAGGGCTTGCGTATCATGACGCCGCGGGCGCACTCGCAGCCCCAGACGGTGCCGGTCTTTTCGTCCTTCCAGAGCCGGAGGATGACGGTGGTCTTCTCGCCCGTGTCCTTGTAGGCGTCCATGAGCTGCTCGTCGGTGTCCTCCTTGATGGACTGCCACTCGGCACAGCCGAAGCGGCGGGCCCGCTCGCGCAGGGCGTCGGTCATCTCGCGGCGCTTGATGAGGATGTAGGGCTGGCTCTGGACGTGCCTGTCGGCGGTGTTGCCGAAGCCGATGCGGGTGTTCTGCACTATCTCGGTGACGATGGCCCCGTGCCGCCCGTCGCCGGAGTCGGCGTCCGCGTCCCACCAGGTGTAGGTGGCGCCGTCGCCGTCCACGGCGGCGTTGCGCATGTACTCCTTGAGCAGCCAGGTGAGCTTGTTGTGCTCGAAGAGCGCCTCGAACTCGGCGTTGATGACGTCGGCGGCGCGCTTCAGGCCCCGGTCGCCCGCGCCGGAGGGCAGGGGCGAGCACTGGAGCTTGAGCTTGTCGCTGGTGATGGAGGCCACGGTGAAGAGCGTCACGCGCTTGAGGAAGTTGAACTGCGGCGTGGGCAGGCCGTTGGATTCCACGCCCTCCCACTGCTTGCCGATGAAGAAGTTCTCGTTCACGCGGACGGTGTCGTCGAGCTGGATGCTGTCGTTGTAGGCGAGCATTTTCTCATACTCGCGCCAGACCGAATCTGCGGTAAGTTCCTTCGGCTTCATGCTCACACCTCCTCGCCGGGCCTGCGGCGCATGTCGGCCTCGCCGTAGGCGAGTATGCCGGAGAGCGCCTCCTCAAAGCGGCGCTGCTCGCGCGCGGCCCTCTCGCACAGGGCGTCGAGCTCGGGCTCGGTGAGCTCCCGCCAGTCCGCGCCCTCCCGGGCGTCCAGCGCCCTGAGGCAGCGCGAGAGCGAGAGCGCCGCCGCCACGCTCGCCGCGGCGCAGATGAGCGCGGCGATAAGCAGAATGATCTCCATTTTCCGTCCTCCTGTAAAATCAAAATTCCAGATATCCACGGTTCGGGCTGCCGCCGGTCATGAACTCGTCGTAGGGCTCCAGCGGCTCGCCGTCGTCCTCGCGGGAGGGCGCCGGGGCGGCGCTCTCGGCGGCGAGGGTGCGGCTTATGCAGTAATAGCGCACGGCGTCCACGCGGTGGGTGACGTCGTGGGGCTCGCGGGCGCAGTCGTTGGGGTTGGTCTCGTCGGCCTGGATGTCCCGCAGGTCCTCTATGGTGTTCCGGCAGCTCTTGAAGAACATGAGCATCGGCCTCTCCTCCCCGCGCCTCGCGAGCGCCTCCTTAATGAGCAGGTGGCCCTGCACGCGGTTGTTGTCGGCCTTCACGATGGGCACGCCGCAGTCCATGAAGATCTCGGCCATGGTGCGGCCGGTGTCCTTCTGCCGGTTCCACATGTCCGGCGGCGCGAAGGTGACCTCGATGCGCTCCCCGGGCAGGGTGTGGGAGAGCATCGCCTCCGCGGCCTCGCGGACGATGAGCCCGGGGGCGGAGAACTCGCGGTACATCCAGCTGCGCCCCTCCCCGTCCACGGCGAACCAGGCGCAGGCAAACATGTCGAGACCGTAGTCAAAGGCTCTGTATCTCTTCCAACTGTCCGGCAGCTTGAACGGCTCGACAATGTTCGCCCCGCCCGCGAGCTCGGGGAAGTAGCTGCCCCCGAGCGCCTCCCAGTCCCCGTAGCGATAGGCGCGGCGCAGGTCCTCGGGCATGGAGGAGAGCATCCTCACATACGCGGGCGAGGAGCGCAGCAGCGCGGTGTTGTCCTCGACGGTGGCGGGGATGAACACGTAGTCCTCCGGGTCCTCGCTGGCCTCGGGGTCGTCCGCGTCGGTGATGAAGTCGCGGTCGATGAAGAGGCGCTTTACCCACCGGTGGCCGACGCCTCCGGGGTTGCAGGTGATGTACATCCGCTTGGGGAAGTCGTTCACGCCGCGGAGCAGCCCGCCGAGGAACTGAAAGGCGCGCCAGGTGAACTGCGTGGCCTCGTCGAGGAATATCCAGTCGTATTCCTGCCCGTTGTACTCCAGCTCCGAGTTCTCGCCCGCCCAGTGTCCGAAGTGGATGAGGCTGCCGTTTGAGAAGCTGATGGAGTGGAGCGAGCCGTTGTAGGAGCAAAACTCGGGGTTTATCATCCTGAGCATCGGCTCTATGTGGTTCGACTGGAGCTCGGGGTAGGTGCGGCGGAGGATGAGGATGCGGATGCCGGCGTAGTTATAGGCGCCGAGCAGGGCCTTGGTGCGCACGGCCCAGGTCTTGCCGCCGCCCTTCGCGCCCCCGTAGGCGGTGTAGAGCTTGCGGGAGGCGAAGAACAGCTTCTGCTTGGGGTTGGCCTCGCCGGGGTCCCAGACATATTCTCCCGTCATTCTGCGGCCCCGCTTCCGACGCCCTCCAGCCTTATGACCAGGCGTTTTTCGGCCCCGGCGCCCGCCTTGTCGGCGTAGCCGCCGTTTTTCTCCTGCTTGAGCGCGTTCATGCAGCCCGTGGCGCGGCCGGACTCGGTCACCATCTGGTTTTCCAGCCAGTCCATGCGCCGGAGCCGCGCGCGCTCGAGCTCGGGCCGGTAGCGCGCGTCCGCGAGATACGCGGCGTATTTTTCCTCGCTCAAGCCCAGCTCGAGCAGCATGCCCGCCTCCGTGGGAAAGCGCCCCTCGGCCTGACGGCGCTCGAAGTAGCGCTCTATCCTCTCCCGGAGCTGGGCCGCCGTCTCCTTCCTCGGCCTTGCCAAGTCCTCACCTCCCGACAAGGCGCCAATATACAGGCTTTCAAAAAAAGCGAAAGGGCGTTTGCAAAAAAAATTTCCCCGGGCGCCGAAGCGTCCGGGGAAGCGGGTGTTGTGTTAGGTTTTGGCTCATTCTGTCGCGACGTCGTAGCCCTCGTCGGCGAGGCGCTTTAGCAGGGAGGCGCTGTGCTCCTCGCCGCCGACCTCGCAGGCGATGTGCACGAGTATCTCGCTGGGCGAGAGGGTGGGACAGAGCCTGTCGTGGTTTATCGTCATAATGTTCGCGCCGGTGTCTGCTATAATGTGGAGCAGGCGCATGAGGCTGCCCGGCGAATCCGGCAGGCGGGTGGCGAACTTGATGCGCCTGTGCCGGGAGACGAGGCCCAGCTCTATGACGCGGTGGATGAAGCTGACGTCGATGTTGCCGCCGGAGAGGAGGCAGACGGTCTTTTTGTCCGCGGTGTCGATCTTGCCGGAGAGCACGGCGGCGAGGGAGCTCGCGCCGGAGGGCTCGACTATCTGCTTGGTGCGCTCCATGAGCAGCAGTATGGCGGCGGAGATGTCGTTGTCGGAGACGGTTACCATGTCGTCGGCGTACTTCATTATCTCGGCCACGGTCTTTTCGCCGGGGCACTTGACGGCGATGCCGTCCGCGATGGTGGAGACGCGCTCGCTCTCGACGCGCCTGCCCTCGTGGAAGCTGCGGTAGACGGCGTTTGCGCCCTCGGCCTGGACGCCGATGACCTTTACGCGGGGGTTCGCCTGCTTGATGCAGGCCGAGACGCCCGCCAGCAGCCCGCCGCCGCCGACGGGGACGACAACGGTGTCCACCGTGGGCAGCACGCTGAGTATCTCGAGGCCGACGGTGCCCTGACCGGCCATGACCTCGTAGTCGTCAAAGGGGTGCAGGAAGGTGGCGCCCTCCTCGGCGCATATCTCCATGGCCTTGGCATAGGCGTCGTCATAGCACTCGCCGCAGAGGACGACCTTGGCGCCGTAGCCCTCGGTGGCCTGCACCTTGGCGATGGGCGCGGCCTTGGGCATGACGATGGTGGCGGGGATGCCGTGGCTGTGCGCGGCGAAGGCCACGCCCTGGGCGTGGTTGCCGGCGGAGGAGGCCACGACGGCGTTGAGCTCCCCGCGCTCGAGCAGCGCGCCTATCTTGTTGGCCGCTCCGCGTATCTTAAAGGAGCCGGTCTTCTGCCTGTTTTCGCACTTCATCCAGACCTCTCCGCCCGCCATGTTGGAGAAGGTGGAGCTGTAATCGAGCTCGGTCTTGTGTATGATGCCCTCGAGCCGCTTTGCCGCGCGCTCGAAGTCCTTTAATGTGAGTTCCATAAGGGTTCGCCTCCCTGAGCCGCGGCAGGCGCGGCGTATTTGGGTCTCTGACTTAATAATATCCCGCCCCCGGCCTCAAGTCAACCGCTTCCCGCGCGCAAAAAATTTGCCCCGCGCCCTTGCGAAACCCGGGAAAGCCGCTATATTTCATACTCATCATGAAATACAGGAGGCACAAGCATGGCCGCATACGACAAGAACGTGGACTATTCCGACCTCATCGCCGCGGAGGCCGCCAAGGGCGTGAACGCCGACAGGCAGCTGCTCGCGGAGCTGGAGGCCGCGCGCAACGCCAAGATATCGGGCGAGAACCTCAATTACGCCCAGACCAACGTCTACACCCAGGAGCTCGGCAGCCCCCCGCACTACTACACCGCCGAGGACCAGAGCGGCTACATAGACGAGATCTACGCCGCGGCTGAGCGCCAGGCGCTCTCGGCGCTGGAGGGCGCTTACCGCGAGCAGCTGGCCGCCTATGACAGCGAGGCCGCCGCCCTGCCGGGCCTCTACCGTGAGGCGAAGAACCAGAGCGCCGCCTCCGCCGCCGTCACGCAGCAGAGCATGAACGAGCGCTTCACGGCCTCGGGCCTCAACTCGGGCGCGCAGGGCCAGGCGGCGCTCGCGCTGGGCATCGCCGCGCAGGGCGAGCTCGCGGGCCTGGACGCGGAGCGGGCCTCCCGCCTCGCGGACATAGAGTCCCGCCGCGCCCAGACCAGGGCGCAGTACCAAAGCGCCGTGGCCCAGGCCATAGCGCAAAACGAGATAGAGCGCGCCAACGCCCTCTATCAGGAGGCCGTCCGCGTGGACAACAGCTTCGCCGCCATCGACGCCGAGCTCCTCGAGCAGCTGACCGCCTCCACCACCGCGGCCCAGGCCGCCGTCTCGTCCTACGTGCCCTCCGGCACGGGCACGGGCACGCAGACCAAGGTCCTCAGCGGCTACGAAAAGACCGCGGCCCAGGTCAGCGGCGCCAAGACCACGGCCTCCAAACTCGCCATAATCCAGAACGCCCTGAGCTCCGGGGCAATAACCTCGGCCCAGGCCGGCCTCCTGCGCTCGAAGTACGGCCTCGCCTCGGCCAGCGTCATAACGCCTGTCTCCGGTGGCGGCGGCAAAGTCACCGCCGCCATCAAATAGGCCCGCGCCGCCTGGTCAGTTCAGCCACACTCCTCCGGCGGGACCCCATTGCGGCGCGGTGCCTTTGTCCCTGGTCTGACCTGAGTCATTCCCCGTCATTCTGGCCAGACCAGGGCCTGACTATTTGGAGAAGCTGCTAATTGTCAAGGGGCTGACAAAGGGCTAAAATCAGTATAGGCGGCAGTGCCGTCTATACTGATTTTATGCGGTTTCACCGCGGGAGGAGAGCAAAAAGATGGCAGACAACGGCGTAATCAGGCGCAAGGCGCGCGGCGCCCAGCTCATATACGAGGACCTTCTCGAGAGGCTGGACATGAGACCCATCCCCACCACCTTTGTGGCGGACGAGGGGCGCAAGGGCATGCTCTCGCGCACCTGCTTCACCTCGAACCCCTTCCCCGTTCCGCTGAACGTGGTCCTCACCAAGCTGAGGATACCCGCGGTGCAGAAGCTCTTTGAAGACGAGACGATCCCCCAGACCAGCGCCATAGCCGCGGTGCTCGCCGCGTGCAGCACCGCCGCGACGGAGATAGGCGCGCTGCGCGGGGACGACGTCTCCGGCGCGCAGATCCGCTGCGACCTGGTCTTTGCGGGCCTCCAGGCCGTCAGGCTGTACATGTCCGACCACAAGCACTGCAAGGAGTTCACCCGCTCCCGCGTGCAGTCGGCCATCCGCGTGAACAACGCGCTCAACGGCTCAATGCACAAGTTCCGCGCGCGCGACGGGCGCGACGTGTCCTTCCACGTCTACTACCAGAGCCAGCAGGAGCGCCTGGTGAAGGCCCTGGGCCTCGCGAAGCCCTCTTCCGAGTACGGCTTCTTCACGATGAAGAAGGACCTCAAGGAGATCGCGGCCAAGGTCGCGACGATGGACGCCATGGAGCTCGAGGACCTGAGCTTCGACTGCGGCGCCTGCGGCTGCATGATCCGCAGCCGTGAGGAGTGGGAGGCCAGCGAGGTCGGCAAGGCGGTCATCGCCATGCCGCTCATCCGCACGGAGAAGCTCGCGGAGTCCGAGGCGCCCGACTGGGGCCGCCCGACCTCCCGCGGCCCGCTCTCCGGCATCCGCGTGCTGGACCTGACGCACATCATCGCGGGCCCCGCCTGCTCCCGCATCCTGGCCGAGTACGGCGCGGACGTGCTGCTGGTGCGCCGCGGCGACTTCAGGCACCAGGAGCAGGCCATGCTCGAGTTCGACGGCTGGGCTGGCAAGCACTCCATCCAGCTCGACTTCAACGTCCCGGAGCAGCTTGAGCGCGCAAAGCAGCTCATCCGCGAGGCGGACGTGGTCACCTACTCCTACCAGAACGGCTGCATGGACAAGTTCGGCCTCTCCGAGGCGGACATCCGCGCGCTGAACCCGAACGTCATATACGCCAACCTCAACTGCTTCTCCGACACGGTGTGGAAGGAGCGCCCGGGCTGGGCGCCCTGCGCCGAGGACATCACGGGCCTCTCCGTGCGCAACGGCTCGCTCGAGCAGCCGAAGAACCTCAACGGCGTGCCGCTGGACTACTTCCCCGGCTTCATCCTGGCCCTCGGCACCCTGCGCGCCATCGCGCAGCGCCTGAAAGAGGGCGGCGGCTACAAGGTCACCACCTCCCTCACCCGCGGCGCGCAGTACCTGCACGAGTGCGCCGACCTCTGCGAGAGGGAGACCCGCGCCGTGCACACCAGCTCCGTCGCCGTCCGCAGCAAGGACAAGGTCTGGGACAGCGTGTTCCAGTACGTCAAGGGCTGCGCCACGGGCGGCGAGTGCGGCTTCTCCGCGCCCCCGGTCGTGAACACCGCCTACCCCGCCGACGAGCGCAACCTCGTCTTCACCGACGGCTGCACCGGCTGGAGCCAGCAGCGGTAAAAACGCAAAAAAGCCGCCCCTCAACTGAGGGGCGGCATTTTTTTGTCTCTCTCACGTCAGGAGGCGATGCGCCTCGCGCCGACGTACATGCGGGAGTAATAGCTCTCGTCCAGGCCGGAGATGGTGACGTAGCCGCAGCCGGAGCTGCTGTGGATGAACTCGCCGTCGCCTATGTAGATGCCCACGTGGCCTATGCTCTCGGAGGAGCTGGCGAAGAACACCGCGTCGCCTATCTGCAGCTCGCTCTTGTCCACCGCGACGCCGTTGGTGTACATCGAGGCGGCGGTGCGGTTTACGGTGTAGCCGAAGTTCTTGAAGACGTAGCTCACGAAGCCGGAGCAGTCGAAGCCGGAGGGGCTGGAGCCCGCCCAGACATAGGGCGTGCCGAGGAACTGCTCGGCAAAGGCGACGATCTGCTCGCCGATGGAGCCGGCGGCGGGTGCCTGGCTCGGATCGGGCTCGGTGAAGGAGACATAGTCGCCGCGTATGTAGCCGGTCTTGCCGCCGGCGGAGACCTTGTACCACTCGCCGTCCACGCCGAGGATCTCGACACTCTCGCCGTAGGTGGTGACGCGGACTATCTCGCTGTCGGTGCCTGCCTCGGCGCGCATGCGCACGTCGGAGCCGTCCACCCAGCCCTGGGCCGTGAGGTCCATGGTCTCGGAGAAGCTGAGGTAGTCGGCGGACATGTATCCGCTCTCCCCGTCGTAGTTGACCTTGTACCAGCCGCTGCCGGTGTCGGCCTCGACTATGAGGGCCGTGCCTTCGCCGACCGTGGCGATTATCGCGTTGCCGGTCCCGGCCCCTGTTCTGAGGTTCACCGCCGTCGTGGTCTCGGCGCCGCCGATGCAGTCGGCCTTCGCACCCACGATGAGCGCGCAAACACACAGCGCCCCTGCTGCCAGCGGACGCACTATTCTCTCTCTCATGGAAATAACCTGACCTTTTGAGTTATTTGGAGGCCAAGGCCCGGTCAAGCCACACGGACGCCACGTCCATGGCGGCGTACAGGCTGTTCTTCTCGCTCTTCTTTACCACCCGGTCCCGGCTCTTGAGCTCGGGGTCGGTCAGCTGGAGCTGGACCGCGACCTTAGTGGCAACCTCCATATCCTCGACCTTCTTCGTCTCCAGGATCTGCATCATGATGATGTACTTGTCGGCCATGCTGCCGAAATAGATGATGTTGTCCTTGCGGCGCAGAGGGTGTCCCTTGTACACAAGCTCTTTGGATGCTGCCATGTTTAATAACCTCCCAACGTTGTAACCGAATTGTAACTCGTTATTTCCGTTTTGTCAACCTTTATTCACGAAAATGTAGGCCGGTATATTTTACCGGCCCACATGACGCACTGATTTTATCTCTGACTCAGCCGAACACACCGCCGTTGGCGGGCGGCTCGACGGGCTCCACGGGCTCGACGGGCGGCTCGGTGGCGACGGGGCTGTCCGTGACCACGGGCGCGGTGGAGACGGACGGGCTCTCGCTGACCGCGGCGTCGGGGCTCTCGGAGGCCGCCGGCTCCTCGGACGGGCTGGGGCTGGGATTGTCCTGCTCCTCCTTGGCCTCGGTGAGGTCGCCGAAGATCTGCGTGTCGCCGCCTATCCAGTCGGCGGCCGGGAAGCTCTTGTACTCGAGCCCGGCGTGCACCTGCTGCATGACGCGCCTCCAGACCTGGGCGGCGGGGTTGCCGTAGACATACATCTGCTCCGGCTGGTCGAAGCCGGTCCAGACCACGCCGACGTAATAGGGCGTGTAGCCCGCGAACCAGCGGTTCCAGTTGTAGGAGGAGGTGCCGGTCTTGCCCGCGATGGCCTGGCCGGAGAATATGGACTCGCTGCCGGTGCCGTAGTTGGCGGCGGAGAAGAGCAGAGAGGTGATGTTCGTGGCGGTGCTGGACTTCATGGCGACGTGGGTCTTGGGCTGGTTGTCGAGCACGATGTTGCCGGCGGCGTCCGTGACGCGCGAATAGGTGCGGGCCTCGGTAAAGATGCCGGAGTTGTCGAAGGTGCAGTAGGCCTGGGCCATCTCGAGGACGCTTATGCCGTTGGTGAGCTCGCCGAGGGCGAGGGAGGCGTAGTTGTAGTCATCGGGCACGAGGCTGGTGATGCCCAGCTTGTTCTTGAGGAAGTTGGTGGAGGCGTCGAGCCCCAGCTTGTCGAGCACCTGCGCGGCGACGGTGTTCAGTGAGAGGCGCACGCCGGTGGCGATGTCGATTATACCGCGGTACTTGAAGTCGGAGTTGTTGGGGTACCACTGGTTCTGGGACATCTCGACCTCCTCCCTGGGCGCGTCGTTGACGAGCGTGGAGGGCGTGATGAGGCCGAGCTCGATGGCGGGCGCATAGACGGCGAGCGGCTTGAAGGAGGAGCCGGGGGCGCGCAGCGCGTCCGTGGCGCGGTTGAGCACCAGGTTGCCGGTCTTTTCGCCCACGCCGCCGGACATGGCCACCACCTCGCCGGTGTAGGGGTCCATGATGACCATCGCGGACTGGAGCTGCTGGTCGTTGGCGCGGTAGGGCTTGGGGAAGTTTTCAACGTCGAGATAGACGTTGTCCACGCACTCCTGGATATAGGGGTCGAGGCAGGAGTAGACGCGGTAGCCGCCGTTGTAGAGCAGCTGCCTTGCGGTGTCCTGGCTTATGCCCTTCTGCTCCATGAGGTCCTCGGTGACGTCCTTGATGACGGCCTCGACGTAGTAGCTGTAGATCTCCTGGTCGGCCACCTCGTTGTCGGAGCGGGTGAAGACGAGCTGCTCGTTTTTGGCCTGCTCGTACTCGTCGTAGCTGATGTAGCCGAGCTCGTACATGCGGCGCAGCACGGTCTCCTGGCGCTCCTTGTTGTTCTCCTCGCTGTAGAAGGGGCTGTAATAGGTGGGCAGGTTGACTATGCCGACGATGGACGCGCTCTCGGCCAGCGTGAGCTGGGAGGGCTCCTTGCCGAAGTATTTCTGCGCGGCGGTGTAGATGCCGTCGCAGCCCTCGCCGAAGTAGACGGCGTTGAGGTACCACTCGACTATCTCGTCCTTGTCGTACTTCTTCTCGAACTCGAGGGCCTGGAAGATCTCTATCAGCTTGCGCTGCACGGTGACTTCCTTGTTGCCGGTGAGGTTCTTTATGAGCTGCTGGGTGATGGTGGAGCCGCCGAAGGAGTCGTCGCCGCCGGTGAGCATGGTGAACATGGCGCCGACGGTGCGGTACCAGTCCACGCCCTTGTGCTCATAGAAGCGGTGGTCCTCGATGGCGACGAGGGCCTTGACGAGGTAGTCGGGGATGTCCTCGAGGTCGACCCAGATGCGGTTTTCGGAGCCGTGGAGCGTGGCGAGCTCCTTATATTCTCCCGCGCTGGTCTCGCAGTAGATGATGCTCGACTCCGAGAGCTGATAGTCGGAGAGCGAGACGTCTATGTCCTCGGTGAGGCAGGTCTTGACATAGAAAGCGAACACGCAGGCGAGCAGCAGCGTGGTCGTAAGTATTACGAGGAGGACGGTGACTACTATCTTAGCCACGAGGCCGACGGCGCCGACTACGGTATCGGCGGCCGTATCCGCGGCCTTTCCGGCGTGAAGTTTGAATTTGGGTCCTTTGTCCATAGGTAAGCCTGCACCTCCGTGCACAGGGTGCGAGTATGATGAAGGGGGCACTCACACCATTCTAAAGTAAGAGTATATCACATTTGGTCGAAAAGGAGTAGAGGGTTTGTAAACTTTTGCGCGGCGTATTATTTTTGCCCTTTTGTGGGATAATTTAGCCGAAAGGGGGGCAAAAGATGAAGCTCTGGATAAAGCTCGGCGGCACGGCGCTCATGGCGTGCACGGCGGCCGTGTGCGCGTGGGCGGCGCTGGGCGGCATAACGGGCCAGGCGCCCGAGCGCGAGAACACGGCGGCGGCGTACAGCTACGTGCCCAGCTGCTCTCTTGCGGAGGCGGAGTACGTCCTGCGCGAGTACGACGGCTGCGTGGCGGTGTTCGCCTCGGTGGGCGACACCTCGCCCATCACGCTGACGGACATCGAGGTCGGCACGCTGCGGGACGCGGACCGGCAGATACTCAGTACGGGACTGGCCGTAGCGGACCGCGAGGAACTGCTGACCCTGCTGGAAGACCTCGGCACCTGAGAACAGTTTTCCATCCGCGGCGGAGAAAAATACGATTGATTTATTGCGGTGTATGAGTTACAATAGTGCCAGAAAGATAGACGGAGGGGCAGCCATGGGCGAAGATTTCGGCAGCACGTACATCACCATCGAGGACGAGGAAGGCAACGAGTTCGAGCTCGAGCAGCTCGCCACCATGGAGTTTAACGGCCAGGAATATTCGGCATTCCTCCCCGCCGACATGAGCGAGGACGACCCCGACTACGGCTATATCATCCTGCGCATCGAAGAGGAGAACGGCGAAGAGGTCTTCTGCTCCGTCGATGACGAGGATGAGCTCGTCGCTGTTTATGACAAGTTCATGGAAGAACTCTTCGGCGATGAGACAGACGATGAGGAGGGGGAATAAGTTCCCCGAACGCGGCATAGGCTTTAATGCCTGGGCGCGGCCATATGTTTTCATCCTGCCCTGTTTGCGGATGTTTTAGGGCCCTTTTAAACCCACATTACTAATAAGGGATGCCACATTCCTGCGTGAATTGCAGGCCTCCCGGCTCCCCCCTCGAGCGGGGTGTTGGAAGTTGGAAGCGTGGAAGCACAGGAGAGGCGACCCACCTGCCGGAGACGTGCAGGTTATAATTGGGTCCCCACGGCAGCGGCGGGGAAGCCGGCGGTCCTTACCGCCGGCTTTTTTGCGCCCACTCACCCCCGACAACCACCACCCCCCTCCCCAAGTCGGGCGAAGATGAGTAAAGACAACCGAGGCAGTAGCGCTCACGCGAATGGTGGAGCCGCCGAGGTAAAAAAGGCGCTTTTCTTTGGCGGCTCGACACCGTTTCTTTGGGCAAGCACCAAAGAAATGGGGTCGAAAGGCAGGGCAGGCCATCGACCCCCACCCAACGTATCGGCGCACACGCACAAAGCAAAGACAAGGCAGCACCTCATTTGCGCGCGGCTGCGTGTGCGCCGTCTCCTTGGGTAGAAGTCTATCCCCCCTACTGCCGATTCCACCCCATTTCTTTGCTCTTGCGCAAAGAAACGGGGTGGAGCCCCAAAGAAACGCGCTTTTGGGTGCCGCCACGGCAGCTGTTCGGTCCCACCCGCCTCTCCCACGAACTCGAAGCCCCAACATCACAGCCGACTGCGTCAAGCTGACCTGAGCGCCCGGTCAACCACCACCCCCCTCCCCAAGTCGGGCGAAGATGAGTAAAGACAACCGAGGCAGTAGCGCTCACGCGGATGGTGGAGCCGCCGAGGTAAAAAAAGCGCCTTTCTTTGGCGGCTCGACACCGTTTCTTTGGGCAAGCACCAAAGAAATGGGGTCGAAAGGCAGGACAAGCCAAAAACCACCGCCCAACGTATCGGCGCACACGTAGAAGAGTAAAGAAAAAGGGGGAACCCCCGGCGAGGGTTCCCCCTTAGACCCCCTCCTGCGCTTAAATAAGCATCAGGAGAGTTCCGCGCTTAAGCGGAGCGCGGGCAAGGGCTCTGCCCCTGCACCCCGCCACCTTTGAAAAGGTGGACGAAACTTTCAAACGCGCGCGAAGCGCGCAGCGCGCAAAAAGGCCCGTCTCGTTAGAGGCGGGCCTTTACTCATACGAACCAGATATCGGTACAGAACAATATGAACAGCACTGCGGCGACTGAGAACACCGCGGTGACGAGCAGCGCGGCCTTGACCGCGCCCCAGGCGAACGCCCGGGACTCCTGCCGGCTCAGCCGCACGGGTTCGTCGGAGCCTGAGCGCTCCGGCGCGTCCGCGCTCCGCTCCACATACCAGGGCATGCCCTCCACGTTCATCCGGGCCACTACGCGCCCGTCGTCGTCCTCATTCCGCTTTCTTCGGCTCATCTTTCACGGGCTCCTTCACGACCCCGCCCTTCGCCTCGGCCACCGCGGCCTCCGCGCGCTTTGCGCGCGCCTCGTCGTCGTACAGGTGGCAGGCGCACCAGTGCTCGGGCTCTATCTCCGCCCACTCCGGCGCCGCGTACTTGCACACCTCCATGCACTTGTGGCAGCGCGTGTGGAACTTGCAGCCCTTCGGCGGGTTCGCCGGGCTGGGCAGGCTGCCCTTCAGGATGATGCGCTTCATCTTCACGTCCGGGTCCGGTATCGGGATCGCCGAGAACAGCGCCTCCGTGTACGGATGCAGCGGGTGCGAGAATATCTTGTCCGTGTCCGCGTACTCCACCATCGAGCCGAGGTACATGACGCCCACCGTGTCCGAGATGTGCTCGACGACCGAGAGGTCGTGCGAGATGAAGAGGTACGTGAAGCCGAAGTCCTTCTGCAGCCGCTTGAGCAGGTTGATTATCTGCGCCTGGATGGACACGTCCAGCGCGGACACGGGCTCGTCGCAGACTATGAAGTCCGGGTTGAGCGCCAGCGCGCGGGCGATGCAGATGCGCTGCCTCTGGCCGCCGGAGAACTCGTGCGGATAGCGGTCCTTGTGGTATTCCTGCAACCCGCAGGCGCGCATGATGCGGCTGATGTAGTCGTCAAACTCCTCCTTGGGCACGATGTTGTGCTCGCGGACCGCCTCGCCTATTATCTCGCCCACGGGAATGCGCGGGCTGAGGCTGGAGTACGGGTCCTGGAAGATTATCTGTATGCGCGGCCTGAGCTTTCGCAGCTCCTCGCGGCTCATCTTGAAGATGTCCTGCCCGTCGAAGATGACCTCGCCGGAGGTCTTTTCGATGAGGCGGAGTATCGTCCTGCCCGCGGTGGATTTGCCGCAGCCTGACTCGCCGACGAGGCCCATCGTCTGCCCGCGCTTTATGTGGAAGGAGATGCCGTCCACCGCGCGCACGTTGCCGATGGTGCGCCTGAAAAAGCTGCTCTTGATGGGGAACCACTTGACCAGGTTCTTGACCTCGATGAGGTATTCGCTTTCCGTCCCGGGAGCGTTCTTTTTGATGTCTTCCATATCAAAGCTCCTCCACGTTCACGGATTTGGGCCAGCGCTCCACCGTGCCCTTGTCCTCAAAGCGCCAGCAGGAGACGACGTGCGTGTCGCTGACGCGGATCTCGGGCGGGTAGACGCCGTGGCATTTCTCCACGCACTGCTCGCAGCGGTCGCGGAAATAGCAGTAGTCGGGCATGTTTACTGGGTTCGGCACGCTGCCGGGGATGTTGTAGAGCGCGTCCACCTTCTTGCCCACGACGGGCTTGGACTTCATCAGTCCGATGGTGTAGGGGTGGCAGGGGTTGTGGAAGATGTCCTCCGTCGTGCCCTTCTCGACAACGCGGCCGGCGTACATGACGACGACGTAGTCCGCCATGCTCGCAATGACGCCGAGGTCGTGGGTGATGAGCATGATGGAGCTGTTGATCTTGTCCTTGAGTTCCTTCAAGAGGTCGAGTATCTGGGCCTGGATGGTGACGTCCAGGGCCGTGGTCGGCTCGTCCGCGATGATGAGCCCGGGGGAGCAGGCCAGAGCCATGGCTATCATGACCCTCTGCCGCATGCCGCCGGAGAGCTCGTGCGGGAACATGCTGTAAACGCCCTCGGCGTTGGCGATGCCGACGAGCTTGAGCATCTCGATGGAGCGCTCCCTGACCT
This sequence comes from uncultured Eubacteriales bacterium, assembly GCA_900545405.1. Taxonomy (GTDB): domain Bacteria; phylum Bacillota; class Clostridia; order Oscillospirales; family Oscillospiraceae; genus Scatomorpha. The sequence continues at coordinate 16,388 of UQYT01000031.1, forward strand.
TGTCCTTGTGGAGCTCGGGGTTGTGCAGCTTGATGACCTCGTCTATCTGGTAGCCGCAGCGGAACACGGGGTTCAGGCTGGTCATCGGCTCCTGGAAGATCATCGAGACGCGGTTGCCGCGAATCTTCATCATCTCGCTGGTGGGGGTGTTGACTATGTTGTAGGCCTTGCCGTCGCCCATGTTGAGCCTTATCTCGCCGCCCACGGTCTGGCCCTGGGGGCGCTGCAGCAGCTGCATGAGCGAGAGGCTGGTGACGCTCTTGCCGCAGCCGGACTCGCCGACTATGCCGACGGTGGCGCGGCGGGGCACGTCGAAGGACACGCCGTCCACGGCCTTTACGGTGCCGACGTCGGAGAAGAAGTAGCTGCACACGTTGTCGAACTCGACGATGTTGTTGTCGTCGCGCATGGTGGTCGTGTACTTGGCAGGGTCGGCCGACTTGTTGGCGCGCTCCTTTTCCAGCCTGCGGGTGAGGCGGCGGTTGAAGCGGGTTATCTCGCGGGACTCTTTGCCCGAAATGTAGGATGTATTCTTGCGTTTTGACATGGTTCCCGCCTCCTTACTGCTTCATCTTCGGGTCGAAGGCGTCTCTGAGACCGTCGCCGACGAAGTTGAAGGCCACGACGGTGAGGCAGATGAGCAGGCCGACGGGCACCCAGATGTAGGTGTACTTGAGCATGCTCTCGGAGGAGCCAGTGACCGAGTTTATCATGTTGCCCCAGGTGGCCAGCGGGTGCTTGACGCCGAGGCCGAGGAAGCTCAGCGTGGCCTCCGTGATGATGACGGAGCCGAGGGACATCGTGGCGTTGACTATGAGCTGAGGCATGACGTTGGGCACGAGGTGCCTGAATATGCGCCTGGAGGAGCGGATGCCTGTGGCCTCCTCGGCGATCATGAACTCCTGCTCGCGCAGGGAGAGTATCTGACCGCGGACCAGACGCGCTATACCGGCCCAGCCCAGCAGGCCGAGCGCGGCCATCATCCAGACGAGTCGCACATAGGGGTCCATCTTGAGCGCATCGAAGAGGGCGCCCATGATGATGAGTATCGGGTAAGTGGGTATGCAGTAGAAGATGTCGACGAGGCGCATGATGAGCGTGTCGACCCAGCGGCCGAAGAATCCGGCCAGGCCGCCGAGGATGACGCCGATGAGCGTCTCCAGGAAGACGACGACGAAGCCTATCATCAGGGAGATGCGGCCGCCGTACATCATGCGGGCGAGGATGTCCATGCCGTCGCCGTCGGTGCCGAACCAGTGCTCGGCGGAGGGACCGGCGTAGATGTCGATGAGGTAGGTGGTCTGGTCGCAGCTGAGCACATACTCGCTGGTCTTGCGCTCGACGGTTATCTCGGTGTCTACGAGCACGGGGTTGCCCTCCTCGTCGTAGACGGGGCTGGACTCCTCATCGGTCTGGGGGATGGCGTGGACGAAGGTGGTCTTGGTGACGCCGTCGGCCTCCATCTGGGCGATGACGTCCTGAGTGGCCTCCTTGAAGTCTATGGGCAGGGTGTCCTGGCCGGAGTAGCGGCGCACAACGAAGGTGCCGAGGGAGACTATCTCGTTCCCCGCGGCGTCGGAGATGCCGCCGCTCTCGCCGTCGAAGCTGACGGTGTAGGTCTGGCCGTCGTACTCGAACTCACCGTCGCGCCCGGCGGCGAGCAGGGCCTCGGCCTTGAACTCGTCGGAGTACTGCACGGAGGTGTCGTAGGAGTCGAAGACGAGCGTGGAGCTCACGAGGGCGTCGGTCGGCTCGCCGATGGTGCAGAGGTAATAGGCGCCGCCGCTCTCGGCTATGCGGTAGCTCTCGCCGTTGTAGCTGATGTTGGTCTGGCCGTTCTCTATGGCGGCCTCGACCTCGGCGGTCATGCTCTGGTCGGGCACAAAGCCGTCGATACCTAGCAGGACGGAGCTCTCGCGGGTGATGCTGTACTTGTTCTTGACGGTCATCTCCACGGAGTAGGTGACGCCGTCGCTGGTGAAGGTCTCCTCACCGGCCTCGATGGCGGCCGCGGCGGCGGCCTCAAAGTTGGCCTGCTGGGCGGAGACGGCCTCGGTCTCGGCGGGCTCCTCCCCTTCCGCGGCGGGCTCCTCCTCCCCGTCCGCGGCCTCGGCCGCGAAGGCCTCGGCGTCGGTGTAGGTGAAGGCCTGGTGTATCTTGTCGTAGCTCGCGATGAGGGTCACGCCGCTGTAACGGGCGACCTCGACAAGGTCGTCGGCGGCGAGGGTGTAGATGTTGTCGGTCAGCTTGCTGACGGTGTACATCGTGCCCTCGGAATCCGTGACCTGCATCTCGTCGAGCCCCTGAGCGTTCATGTCGCGGATGTAGGAGTTCATGCTGTTCTTGACGGTCTTGGAGACGCTGATGTCGTCGCCGAGGCTGTAGGAGACGTACTCCGTGCGCTCGGTGGCGCTGGCGTAGTTGGAGTTGAGCGTGCCGTATTTATAGAAGATCTGCGTCTGGGTGTAGGGGTAGAACAGCGGGAAGATGAACGCGAACACGAACATGAAGATGAGTATGGCAAGCCCGACGATGGCGAGCTTGTTCCTGAAAAAGCGCTTGGCGACGAGGCGGCCGGGAGAGAGCACCTTGACGCGCTGGGTATCGTCCAGTGCGAGGGGCTCGCCCTCGTGGTGAACGTGCTGTTCACCGGCGGCTTCGCGGCGCTTGAGGGCCTCGTTCAGGCTGTCTGAGCGTCTTTCGTTGTTAGCCATGTGTCTGCCTCCCCTCTCAATGCACGCGGACGCGCGGGTCGACCACGGCGTACAGCACGTCCGCCAGCAGGTTCGAGAGCAGCGTCAGGATGGAGATAAAGGCGAGGTAGAACATCGTGAACGGGATGTCGCCGTTTATCATAGCGTAGTAAGACGTGTAGCCTATCCCGCGGATGCCGAAGAGCGTCTCGGTGATGAGCGCGCCGGAGAAGAGGGCGGGCAGGGTGGTGCCCATTATCGTGATGAGCGGGATAAGTGTATTTCTGAAGGCGTGGCGGTTGATGACGGTCCTCTCGGAGAGGCCCTTGGCCCGCGCGGTGCGGATGTAGTCCGAGTTGAGGACCTCCAGCATGTTCGTGCGGGTGTAGCGCATCAGGCCGCCTATGCCAAGCATAGTCAGAGTTATGACCGGCAGGACCATGTGATGACACAGGTCAAGGAACTTGCCAAAGTCGGAGAGCAGCATGTAGTCGCGGCTTTGCATTCCTATGAGGTCGAACCAGCCGAGCTTTATGGAGAAAATCAGCTTCAGCAATGTAGCCAGGAAGAAGGTCGGCATTGAAATACACAGCAGCGCCACGACCGTAACGGTGTAGTCGGTGATGCTGTACTGCTTTCTCGCCGCAGTGACGCCCAGATAGACGCCTATGACCGTCTCAAAAATAAATGCCGCGAGCGACATGGCCACGGAGAACCAGATGACGTCGTTGAACTTCTGCACGACGGACAGGGTATAGTACCAGCTGTCGCCGAACTCGCCCTTGACGACGCTCCCCAGCCAGGTGAGATAGCCGCCTACGATGCCCTTGTCGAAGCCGTAGGTCACATTCAATTCCGCGAGCCACTCCTGGGCGCTCTTGGTGCTGCCCGGCTTGGTCGCGAGCTCGCGGGCCATGGTATCCACATAACTTGTGGGCAGGGAGAACATAAGCGCATACACGATAAACATCACGAAGAAGAGTATCAGTATGCACAGAAGCAGGCGTTTGATTATAAACTCGCCCATATCTTCACCACCAATAGTAATAGGGCCTGCACCGGGCGCCGGGGGCGCCCGGTGCAGAGGGTATTATGCGAGAATGTGCTGGGTCAAATCACCTGCTCAGGCAACGAACTTGCCGGAGGCCTCGTCCCAGTTCAGGCCGGCGGCCTTGAAGAAGCCGATGGCGGCCTGCAGAGCGGCGTCATAGCGCTCCTGCTCGGTCATGTCGTCGGTGTAGATGGGGTTGCCGTCCACGTCGACGGAGAAGGCGATCTCATAGCCCTCGTCGGACGGACGCGGGGCGGCCCAGGAGGTGTTGGAGATCGGGTACTGGATGACGCTGGCGGTCTCGCCGTAGTAGCTGTTCACGACGGTGTCGCGATACACGGCGAAGAGGGTGGCAAAGCCCTTGCGGAGGTTCTTGGAGGCGTCGCTGGCGGGATCGCCGTCGACGCAGACGTTGTTGGCGCACATGGCTATGTAGCCGTAGCCGAGGTTGTCGACCGCGAAGGTGGTCAGCTTGTCTCCGGTGAGCTCGCCGTTGGAGTTGTAGCTCTCGATGTTCTTGGCGGTCTCAACGGTGAAGTCGGGGTCGGTGAGGTCGAAGGTGGCGGCATCGGAAGCCACGCCGCTGAGCTTGTCGGCAGCAGCGGTCTCCTGGAAGAGGATGTACTTGGTCACGGGCTCGCCCTTCCAGTAGTTCTCGTTGGCCTCGAAGGTGACGACGCCGTTCTCATAGGAGACGAACTTGTAGGGGCCGGCGCCGAGGGGCTGGGTGGTCTTGGCACGGACGGTGCTCAGGTCGCCCTTGGTGAAGCCGAACATGTTGTTCTCGTAGTCGTACTTGGAGACGTCGCCGTAGTAGTGCAGCGGGGCGACGGTGACGCCGAGCTGATAGATGGCGGCGGCGTCGTACTGGGTGGTGTGCACGGTCATGCTGTAATCGCCGGTCTTGATGATGCCGGAGATGTTGGGCACGGAGCTGCCGGTGGCGATACCGGTCTGATACACAGAGGCCTGGTCGCCGAGCTCGGTGTAGATGAAGTCGGTGATGGAGGTGTCGGGAGCGGCCTCGAGGTTGATGCCGTTGTCGCTCAGGTCGTAGCCGTAGTTGTCGACGATGGCCTGGAAGAAGTCGGCGGCAGTGGCGTCGGCGGCGAGGCCGTCATAGGCCCAGGAAGCGGCGGCGCCGGCGACGTCGCCCTCTTCGGCGTAGCCGTTGGCAACGCAATAGTCAATGATGGCCTGGGCGAACTTCTCGCCGCCCTTCCAGAAGGCGTCCCAGAAAGCGGTCTGCTGCTCCTCGGTCCAGTTGGTGAAGTCGGTGTTGTCCGGGCCGGCGGCGCAGACGAGGTTGATGAGGAGCTCCATGCCGGAGCGGTACTCCTCCATGCCCTCGATGGGCACGGCGTAGAAGGTGGAGCTGCCGTCATAGGTGGGGTCGCTGAGGACGTACATGCTGAAGATGACGTCGTCGATGGTCATCGGGGTGCCGTCGGAGAAGACGATGTCGTCGCGCATGGTGATGTTGTAGTCGACGGTGCCGTCCTCGTTCTGCACTACCTCGATGTCGGCGATGCCGTCATAGGTGTAGTCGGTGCCGTTGTAGTTGCGGGTCTCGCCCTCGATGCCGTTGAGGACGGGGTTGCCCTCGCGGTCAAGGCCGAAGAGGCCGAGGCTGACCATGGTGTAGACGTCGGTGTCGTACTGGGTCTTGGAGAAGAAGGGGCTGAACTTGGAGGAGAAGTAGTCGTAGCCGACAACGAGCTGGTCGGCGCCGTTGGTCTCGAGCTTCTCGAGGTCGTTCATCCAGGTCCAGAAGGTGGTGATGTCGGGGGTGACGGTGTCTATGTTGACACGCTCGGTGCTCATGACATAGGCGTTCTGGCGCTGATAGATGGGCACCTCAACGGCCCAGTCAAGGATGATGTCGAGGCAGTCCTTGTAGGTGGCCTTGCGGAAGGCCTGGTCGGAGCTGGAACGGGCCTCCATGATGAGCTCGTCGAGCGTGGGATCGCAGAGCATGTAGGCGTTGGAGTTGGTGCCGCCCGCGCCGACAGCGTTGGAGCTGTGGTAGACCTGATACATGTCGGGGTCGGCAGTGGCCTGCCAGGCAGCGCACCAGATCTCAGCAGAGACGGGGTTCGACTCGATGGCGGTCCAGAGGACGTTGGAGTCGGAGGGGTCGTTGATCTGGAGATCGATGCCGATGCTGGCGAGGGCTTCCTTGGCGTTGGTCAGGATGCCGTAAGCGGGGTGGTTGCCGGTGCCGCCGCCGGGGACTATGGCCTCATAGCTGAGGGCGTAGCTCCCGTCCGCGCTCTCGCTGGGCGCGGCGCTCTCGTCAGGGGTCTCGCTGGTGGTCGGGGTCTCCTGGCCGCAGGCGGCAAGGGCGAACACCATCGCGAGAGCGAGGGCGAGAGCGAGGAATCTCTTCAGGTTTTTGCTCATTTTCACTTTTTCCTCCTTGTTTTGGGTCTCTTTTTATTTATTAGGCGCCGACGGCGCATAATAAACTGCATCAGTCCTCCGCGGGGCACTCGGCGCAGCGGAGAGTCTCGCGCCGGGCGAAACCGGCGCCGCCCAGGGCCGCGATGAGCGCGGCGCAGGGCCCGAAGATGAGGTCGTAAACATTCACTTTTTCCGGCGCGGCCATCGCCGTCACCGCGAGCGCGATGACAGACACACCCGCGAGCACCAGCACCCAGAAGGCGCAGACCGGCAGCCGCTTCGCTATCTTGTCCGTCTCGGAGCGGATGAGCCGCACCGCCCCCCTCCTCCGCCAGAGGTACACGGCGGAGTCCGTCATGTAGCCTAGGGGCAGCGCCGAAAAGGCAAAGGGCAGTATGACCCACATGAGCCGGGACGCCCCGCTGCGCGGCAGCAGCGCCGCTATGAAGAGCAGCCACGCCGCCAGCGCGCCGGGGAGCAGGAGCCTCGCGCTCTTCGCCGCCCCGTCGGCATCCTCGAACCTGTAATACTTGCCCACATATACGGCCTCGGTGCGTATCCCGCCCCGGGCCGTGACGCTCTCAGAGAACTTGTAGTCCTTTATGTACCTGCGCGTGACCATTCTCAGTCCTCAAACAGCCGCGACACCGGCACGTCCAGCTTTTCCGAAATGAGGAACAGCGTCTCCAGCGAGACGCCCTTGACGTCCGCGGCGTTGTTTGCCTCAATTTGGCTGACGAAGCTCACGCTCCGGCCGATCGCCTCCGCAAGCTGCTCCTGAGTCAGCCCGCGCAGTTTCCTGTAATACGCTATCTTGAGCCCAAGTACTCTGAATTTTTCACGGAACTCTTCGCGCATCTGCCTACCCCTGAAACCAGGCTGAAAGCCTGTATATTCATCGCCGGCCGGCCGTACAGACCTCCGGATTGTATAATTTTATACAAATTTTAGACTCATTATAATAATCCACAGGTGCCTTTTCTCTCGCTGACAGTGAAAGAATCTTAAATTATAGCGAAATCGTGTCGTTTCCTGCCATTTTCAGCCTATTTCATTGGTGAAAGTGAATAATTCATTGCGCAAAAAAGCGGGCATACGCCCGCTTTTTTGAAAGATGCCCCGACAAATCGACGGAGCCCGGTATGAAATTTTGTAGCTTTTGCCTGTTCTCAGGTGAGCGCCTTGCCGCTCTCGCGGTCGAAGACATGGATAACGTTGTCACTGAAGGTGAAGTCGACGGACTCGCCGTAGCGGTAGCCGAGCTTGTGGTCCTCGGGCAGGTCGACGGTGGAGATGACGAGGACGACGTCCTTGCCGCCGGCGTTGACGTGCAGGTGGATGGAGGAGCCCATCATCTCGGAGACGTCCACGGTGGCGCGGACGAAGTGGGGCACGCTGCCGTCGCAGAGCATGATGTGCTCGGGGCGCACGCCGAGTACGACGGGGCCGGCCTCGGCGCCGTGGGCGCGCAGGCTCGCCTGCTTCTCCTCGGAGATGGGGAACTCGGTGCCGTAGAGGTCGATGGAGTACTTGTCGCCGGACTTTTTGAGCTCGGCGTCGAAGAAGTTCATCTGCGGCGTGCCGATGAAGCCCGCGACGAAGAGGTTGGCCGGGTGGTTGAAGACCTCCTGCGGGGTGCCTATCTGCTGGATGAAGCCGTCGCGCATGATGACGATGCGGTCGCCGAGGGTCATGGCCTCGGTCTGGTCGTGCGTGACGTAGATGAAGGTGGTGTTTATCCTCTGGCGCAGCTTGATTATCTCCGCGCGCATCTGGTTGCGGAGCTTGGCGTCGAGGTTGGAGAGGGGTTCGTCCATGAGGAAGACCTTCGGCTCGCGGACGATGGCGCGGCCGATGGCGACACGCTGGCGCTGGCCGCCGGAGAGGGCCTTCGGCTTGCGGTCGAGGTACTGGGTGATGTCCAGTATCTCCGCGGCCTCGCGGACCTTCTCGTCGATGGTTTTCTTGTCGACCTTCTTGAGCTTGAGGGAGAAGGCCATGTTCTCATAGACGGTCATGTGGGGGTACAGAGCATAGTTCTGGAAGACCATGGCGATGTCCCTGTCCTTGGGCGGCACGTCGTTGACGACGCGGCCGTCGATGATGACCTCGCCTTCGGAGATCTCCTCAAGGCCGGCGATCATGCGCAGGGTGGTGGACTTGCCGCAGCCGGAGGGGCCGACGAGGACGATGAACTCCTTGTCCTTGATGTCGATGTTGAACTCCTGCACGGCGACGACGCCCTTGTCGGTGATCTGGAGGTTTACCTTGTTCTCCTCGTGGGTCTCCTCGCCCTTCTTGGCCTTTTTCTTCTTCTTGCTGTCGGACGCTGTGTTGGGGTAGATCTTCTTTACGTTTTTCAGGACTACTTCTGACATTTTCCGGCTCTGGCGCCTCTGCCTCCGCAATGGGGCGCCTCGCCGCCGTCCGCGATGGGACGCGCGGCATTACGTCAGGTCTCCACACTGACGCACCGCAAGCCTGCGGGTGTTCTGTTCCTCCTATCTTTATGTACGCCCGGGCATGAAAATGGAGTGCCCGAACGCCATGGATTCACTCTATTTTAAACCAAAGCGCCTCCCCCTGTAAATCCGGTATCCTCCACAATAAACCAGTCCCGGATTTCAGCAACCTGCCCATAAACGCAAAAAGCCCCGGCGCGAAGCCGGGGCCAGGGAGGCTTATTTGTCCACGCTGCGGGTGAAGGAGACGCCGTCCTTGTGCAGGAAGATGTCCAGCTTGACGCGGTCGGCGCGGATGAGGCTCTGGGTGAACTCGTAGACCACGCCCGCCTCGGTGCGGGTGCGGCGCTGCACGGAGAAGGCGCAGGAGCCGGGGCGGCAGCCGAGCAGCTCCGCCTCACGCCGGCCGAGTATGACCGCCTCGTAGGAGTCCACCGCCGAGTAGGGCACTATGCCCTCCTCATAGAGCAGGCTGTAGAAGCTGTGGGTCTCCAGCAGCTCGCGCGTGAGCTTGGGGTAGATGTAGGTGGGGTAGAACGAGTTTTCCAGTATGAGCGGCTGGCCGTTCACGTTCCTGATGCGCATGAAGTGGTATATCTGCGTGTTGTGCCCGCCGAGCTCCAGCATGGAGACTATGTCCGGCGTGGGGTCCACGACCTCGAACTCGAGTATCGTGGAGGACGGCACCATGCCCATGGCGCTTATCTCGCTGGTGAAGGAGTAGACGTTCTCGGTCCTGCGCCGCATCTTGGGCTCGGCGACGAAGGTGCCCCTCCCCTGCTTGCGGACGACGAGACCCTCGCTCTCCAGCGCGCCTATCGCCTGGCGCACCGTGCTGCGGGAGACGTCGAAGGTGCGGCAGAGCTCCGCCTCCGAGGGCAGCAGCGCCCCGGGCGCGAGCGTCCCCGCCGAGATGTTGCGCTTTATTATGCTCACAAGCTGGGAGTACAGCGGAATGTCGCTGTCCATGGAGAGCTTGTTCAAAAGTACAGGGTTGGTTTCCATCGGCTTCCCTCTCATGTCTCCGACGCGGCAGTCAACTTGTCCTAACGTCTGATATGTTTCTATTATTATAACCGACACGGACGATTTTGGCAAGAGGGCAGATTTGTTTGTGAAATTATTGTTCATTACAAAAGTTTTTGTTCAGTTTCTATACATTATATCATCAAATTGTAGTTTACATTGTGGATTTTATGATTTAAAATGGAAGAATGTGAAAGGAGGCGCTGCGATGGCGCATTGGATAGGTGAAAACTGCATAGGCTGCGGCGCCTGCGCGAGGGCCTGCCCTGTGCACGCGATAGAGGGCGCGATGAAGCAGCGGCACGCGATAAACGCGCGGCGCTGCGTGGACTGCGGGGTCTGCGGCATGAGCTGCCCCGTGGGCGCGGTACACGACGCCTCGGGCGCCGTCTGCCGCCGCGTGCCGCAAAAGGAGAGGAAAAAGCCGGTAATAGACGCGGCGCTGTGCAGCGCCTGCCAGATCTGCGCGGCCTTCTGCTCGGCAAAGGCCCTGGCCATCTCTGAGCCGCGCTTTCGCGGCGACGTGGAGGCCCACTGCGAGCTGAGATACCCGGAAAAGTGCGTGGGCTGCGGGCTCTGCGCAGTCGAGTGTCCGCTGCACGCGATAAGGATGGAGGGCTGAGCATGAAAAGACGCGGGAAAAACACCCCTCCCCTGCCCGTGTACGCGCGGGTGGACCTCACGACGGGCGGCGTGGAGCGCTTCCCGATAAGCGAGAAATACTTCAAAAAATACGTCGGCGGCAAGTGCCTCGCGGCGCGGCTGCTGCTGGACCTGACGCCGCCGGGGCTCGACCCGCTCTCGCCCGAGGCGGTCATCATCATAAACACCGGCCCGCTCAACGGCACGGGCGCGCCCTCGACGAGCCGCTTCAACCTGAGCTTCAAGAACGTCCTGACTGGCGGCATCGCCTCCTCCAACTGCGGCGGGCAGTTCGGCGTGATGCTAAAGCGCGCGGGCTTCGACGGGCTGATAATCACGGGCCGCGCCGCGGAGCCTAGCCTGCTGGAGATCCTCGACGGGGAGATAGCGCTCAAGCCCGCGCCGGAGCTCTGGGGCCTGGACGCGGAAAAGACGCAGGAGGCGCTGCCGGAGTGGTACGGCAAGCTGGTCATCGGCCCCGCGGGCGAGAACCGGGTGCTGTACGCCTCGTCCATCTCGGGCGAGCGCGTGGCGGGCCGCTGCGGCTCGGGCGCGGTGCTCGGCTCGAAGAACCTCAAGGCCCTGGTGGCCTACGGCACCAAGCGGCCCGAGGTCTATGACCGTGAGGGCTTCGACAAGTTCGTCGCCAAGTGGGTGAAGTTCATAAAGCACCACCCCATGACGGGCCGGAGCCTGCCGCGCTACGGCTCCGCGGGCCTGGTGAACAAGGCCAACGCCACGAACGCCCTGCCCACGAAGAACTTCCAGCGCGGCCACTTCGACCGCGCGGACGCCGTCTCGGGCGAGACGCTGACCGAGACTCAGCTCATCCGCAACAGCGGCTGCGTGAGCTGCCCCATCCGCTGCGAGCGGCGCGTGCCCGTGGACGGGCGGAACCTCAAGGGCCCGGAGTACGAGACGCTCGGCTTCTTCGGCCCGAACATAGAGGCCGCGGACATGGACACGGTGCTGCGCATGAACTGGCTGTGCGACATATACGGCGTGGACACCATCTCCTTCGCCTCCTCCCTGGCCTTCGCCATGGAGCTCAAGGAGCGGGGCATGGCTGACTTCGGCGTGGAGTTCGGCCGGACGGACAACCTCGAGGAGGTGCTCGTCAAGGTCGCGCACCGCGAGGGGATATACTCGGACATAGCGGACGGCACCAAGCGCATGGCCGCAAAATACGGCGGCGAGGACTTCGCCATCAACGCCAAGGGCCTGGAGCTCGCGAGCTACGAGCCGCGCCGGAGCGTGGGCATGGGCCTGGGCTACGCGGTGGCGAACCGCGGCGGCTGCCACTTGAACGGCGGCTACCTCGCGCTGCTCGAGTCCGTGGGCGTGCTGAGCATGGACGCGCTGACGCCGCGGGGCAAGGCGCAGTTCACGGCCTTCATGCAGGACGCGCTGGAGGCTGTGTCCTCGGCGGGCTGCTGCCTGTTCTCGGCGCAGACCTTCGTGCCGGGCATCTTCTTCGACCTCGGCCCGAACAGCCCGATAACCCGGCTGGTGGGCAAGATAATGCCCTGGATGGGCCCGATGGTGGCGCTAATGCTGAACATGACGCCGCTGGTGGCCTTCAACTCGCTGTTCATACTGCCGCACGCGGAGGCGCTGCGCCGCGCGACGGGGCTGCGCATGTTCACGGGCCAGTTCCTCGACCTGGGCGAGCGCTCGTATAACCTCGAGCGGCTCTTCAACCTCCGCGAGGGCCTGACGGCGAAGGACGACTCGCTGCCGAGGCGCCTCACAAAGGAGCTGCAGGACCCGAAGGACCCGCGCACGGCGGTGCCGCTGGAGAAGATGCTGCCCGTCTACTACAAGACCCGGGGCTGGGACAAGTCCGGCCGCCCGAAGCGCTGGAAGCTCCTGCGCCTGGGCATAGAGGAGGGGCGCAGATGAACGTCAAGGTCGTGTACCGCGGCGCCCTGCCGGAGCTGACCGGCACCGGCGAGGAGCGCGTCGAGGCCGCCACCGTGGCCGAGGTCATGGCGCACATAAAGCGTAAGTATCCAAAGGAGGCATACCGCGAGGCAAAGCGGATGCTGATAGTCATAAACGGGGAGAGCATACAACTCCGCCGCGGGTACAAAACGGCGCTGGCAGAGGGAGACTGCCTGAGCTTTCTGCCCATCTGCGGCGGGGGATAATGGGAATAGGAGAAAGAGGAAATGACAAACATCGACAAGGCGAAGCTAGCGTATTACCGCACCTTCCAGGGCGTGTTCGGCGTCGGCGAGAAGTTCATGCCCTGGCGCAAGCCGGAGCTGGTGACCGGCGCGGGGAGCATACGGGAGATCCCCCGACTGCTGGCCGAGGCGGGCGTGAAGAAGGTCCTGCTGGTTACGGGGCCGAACATCGTCAAGACCATCGGCAAGCGCATCATGGCGATACTCGAGGCGGCCGGTGTGAGCTACGCGGTGTTCTCGGAGGTGGAGGCGAACCCCTCGGTGACGACGGCGGAGCGCATCTACGAGCGCTACCGCGACAACGGCTGCGACGGCTTCATCGCGCTCGGCGGCGGCTCGCCGATGGACGCGGCGAAGGCCGCGGCGGCCAAGAGCGTGCGCCCGGAGAAGAAGATCACGCAGCTGGCGGGCCTTCTGAAGGTCGGCCGTCCCCTGCCGCCCATCATCGCGATACCGACGACCTCGGGCACGGGCAGCGAGACGACGGTGGCGGCGGTCATCACGGACCGTGAGACGAACCACAAGTGCGCGATAATGGATTTGAACCTCATCCCGCACTACGCGATACTCGACCCGGAGCTGACGGTGGGCCTGCCCCCGCGCACGACGGCGACGACGGGCATGGACGCGCTGACGCACGCGGTGGAGGCGTATCTGTGCTGGACATACAACACGCGCGAGAGCATCCGCGACGCTGAGGAGGCGGTGCAGAGCATCTTCGTGAATCTGGAGAAGGTGTACGCGCACCCGGAGGACATAAACGGGCGTCAGGAGATGATGATAGCGGCGTTCAAGGCGGGCTTTGCGTTCACGCGCTCGAGCGTGGGCAACGTGCACGCGATAGCGCACACGCTGGGCGGGCTGTACAACACGCCGCACGGCCTGGCGAACGCGGTGATACTGCCCATCGTGCTGGAGGACTACGGCGAGGCCGTGTACCCGAAGCTGGCGCGCCTTGCGGAGATAGCGAAGGTGAAGACCTGCGGCACGACGGAGGAGAAGGCGAAGGAGTTCATAGCTGAGATCCGCGCGATGAACAAGCGCATGGGCATCCCCGAGGGGCTGGACGTGATAAAGGACAAGGACATCCCGCAGATGGTCAAGTGGGCCCTAGCCGAGGCCAACCCCGTGTACCCCGTGCCCGTGGTGTATACCAAAGAGCGCTGCGCCTCCGTCATCCGCCGCATCCAGAAAGGCAAATAATCGCACCCGCGGGGGGGGGGGGGGGGGGTTATTTTTGGCCCCCCGGTGAAAAGGCGCCCGGGGCCCGGGCCCCGGGCCCCGCCCCCCCC